>JBBTCO010000049.1:0-33780 GCA_038043185.1 Bdellovibrionota bacterium | reverse complement strand
CATTGATCAAGTCGGTCACTCTCAAAACGTTGCACTTCGAAGTTGAAGAAGGGGTTAATAATAGACTTTGCTCTAACGCCAAAAAAAATAAACCAGTCGCTGATTTGTGTCAGGCATATTTTCCAGAACCAGTTAAAAAATTAAAAAAGCCTAGTAGTAAAAAAGCTGGGAGCTAAGTAACCCAAGTGTTTCTAACTACAACAAAACCACTGGCTATTAACGTTCCTTAAATCTGAAGGACACCCAAACAATTATCTCTTTCGAAACTTCCAAAAGAAACAGATCTTCATAATTTTATTTATAATTTAGCGGAATCATTTAAATTAGACCTCCTCACAGGGGAAGCCCCGAAGGGGCCGAAGGCCAGGAGGGCCTGAGCTTGTGAGGGAGCGACGGATGAAGCGCGTCTAATTTAAATGATTCCGCTAAATTATAAATAAAATTACGAAAATCTACTTACTTCTTCCCCACGATTTCAAACAGATACTTGGTCAACAAGTCCTTCTCATTAGCCATTTCGTAGATCTCAATAATCGATGTGCCTTTTTGAAGCTGATGATTGTGAAAATACTCTTCCATTTTTGGATAAACTTTAAATGGCCCGATCATCGGTGCTCCTCTGAACAAACCAACAACATAATTTTTTTGAGGAATTTCTTTGAGATGTATATCTGCGGGCAAACCACTCGCTAAATCTGATGGTGGAGTTTCAATAACACAGCCGCCAAGACTGCGAAGTCGCTCATGCTCGACGATCTGCGGGTCGTCCAAGTATTCGCCGAAAGTTTTTTTACATGGAATTTTTTTTTCTTTGGCCCAGGCTTCAACTGCAGAAATAGCATCGATGATTTGGTGATAGGGGCCGACATGATCTTTGTAGGCTAAAGACAAAGGACCCATTTGTTCTTCACGAATTTCAACTGATTGAAAAAATCCCACGTTGTAAGTAAACCAAATCACAAAACAAATCAGTACCGCGCAAATGGTGAAGAAGATATTTTTTATCATTTCAACCACTTAATCGAGCAGCCCATGGAAGAAATTTGATTTTTTGGAGCGGGTTGGTCATTCTCTAGTGACACGACAGCTTCATAAAGTTCACGTTTGGTCACTTGATTTGCCTCTTTCCATGAATCGTCAAGGCGTCCTCGATAAGCTAAACGGTGATCTTTATCATAGACAAAAAAATCAGGTGTGCACACGGCGCCAAAATCTTTTGCAACTTGTTGGCTTTTGTCGTGCAAATAATAAAAGCTCATTTTTTTAGCGAGGTAATTTTTCTTTAAATTTTCAATCGAATCATCAGGATAGGTTTCACCATCATTCGAGCAAATGGCGACAAGATTGACATTCAAGGATTTAAAATCATGGCCCAATTGAATGAGTCGTTCTTCTATGGCTTTTACGTAAGGACAGTGATTACAAATAAACATCACCACTAGTGAATGATCATTTTTAAAGTCTTTAAGTGTATAGGTTTTTCCATCTAAGGAGGGTAATTTAAAATCAGGACATTTTGATTCAAGTTCAGCAGTTGGGGTGTGTAGCAAAGCCATACTAAATTTCCATCCAAGGTTTTTTCTCGTCGCCGGTCCACAAGTTTCCTTGGGCATCGACGCGAGTTAATTTTTTTGTCAAATTGGGATTCAAATTTAAAAAATGAGTGATGGCGAACTGTTCGGATTCGGACAAAGCTTCATTGCCCCGAGAAAGAGCATCCGTTGCTTCGTACAACAAGCGATCGAGCATGCCGATATAATCTTCGCCTAAAAGTGGTAATCCGACGGGAAGAGAATGCACTAAGCTTGTCGCTGTTTGAATTTCTTTGGGCGCATCAAACAGATTTAGCCCAAGACCAAAAAGTAATCTTGAATCTTTGCCTTGAGAAACTGATTCAAGTAAAATTCCCGCAACTTTTTTTTCATGGAGCTGAAGATCGTTGGGAGCCTTTAAGTTCCAAGGCAATGAGGGCCAAATATTTTGGCAACTTCGAATCAATGCTAAACCAAGTCGCAATGTTGTTAGTGGCTGAGGGTGGTACTCAACTTCAAAAGACCAAGTGCTCAGTAAAGCTGAACCTGGTCGAGAATTTTTCCAAGTGTTGTTGCCGCGACCGCGACCGGCCGTTTGAGTGTCGCAAAGATAAAGGATAAGAGTTTCGGCAGTGGCTATTTCAGAAAAGGCTTCGGACTTGGCCCAATTGTTTGTGCTGTCGCATTCCGCTTGATAACGAACAGTCAGCTCGTGCTGTTCGGCCCAAATTTTTGTAATTTCACCAATTTTTAAATCCAGAAAAGGATGATCCATATTATGAATTCCAATCAAACATCAAACTGACGTCAGCAACAGGAGCCGAGTGAGTGAGAGCGCCAACACTGATAAAATCAACACCGAGCTCTGCGACATTGCGAATTCTATCGAGAGTCATATTGCCCGAAGCCTCTGTTTCAATTTGGTCGGGAATAAGATCTAAAGCTAATTTCAGAGTGGCATTGTCCATATTATCCAAGAGAATGCGATGGACTTCTAATTTTACAGCCTCTTTAACTTCCTCAAGTGTGCGAGCTTCAATTTCAATCGGCTCAGGGGAATGAAGTCGAACACGTTGCACTGCCATGCTCATGCCGCCCATGATGGCAATGTGATTGTCTTTGATTAGCACCGCGGTGCTGAGATTCAAGCGATGATTTTGCCCGCCACCGTGAACCACTGCGCGTTTTTCAAGCTCTCGCAGGCCCGGCGTGGTTTTGCGCGTATCTAAGATTCTTGTTTGGGTACCTTTGAGTTTTTGAACAAAACGATTGGTGTGAGTGGCGATGCCTGAAAGATGGCCAAGAAAATTCAATGCCACACGTTCCGATTTTAAAATTTGGACCAAATCACCTTCGAGCGTGCAGATATTTTGTGATTTCAAAACCGCTTGGCCTTCTTCGAAATGCCATTTTACTTTAACGCCAGGATCGAGCGATAAAACTGTTTCTTCAAAAGGCAGTGTGCCAGAAAGAATAATATCTTCCTTTGCCTTTAAGAGGGCTCGTCCTTGTCGTGGTTTTAGACCTAATGATTCGGTAGTGAGATCGCCCCGAGGCATGTCCTCTTTGATTGCAGCCTTAATGAGGTCGGATAGTGTCATGGAACTGAAATAGACTTTTCAGTGTCCTGAAGCAACTTATTTATTTCTTCTCGCACGATGCGTTCGGTGATTTCTGGAATAATTTTCCAGGCAATATTCTCAATAATTTTGCGAGCTTCCTCGCGCAGAATGGATTCATGGTCAATTAAACCCGAAGAAGCTGGGGAAGTAGAAATAGACGTGGGGCCTTGTGTTGGCGCCTTTGCAAAAGTAATTTCATCAAATTCGCCAAAAGAATTAATTTGTGGTTTTTCAATGTCATCAGTAGGAATCGAAAATTTATGAGAAGTTACGGGTTGTTCTTCATCAGTGGAAAGCTCTATTTTAAATTTTGATAAATCTTGATGAGACCAGTCTTCTTCAACTTCCTGAAGTTCATGACTTGGAATTTCATTGGTAACAGGGTCTTTAAGAGTGTGTAGATCTTCTTGAATATCAGGTAAAGTTGGAAATTTAAGGAAAGCGCTCACCGGATTAGTTTGTGTTCTTTTTACGAGTTCTTTGATCAATGCTCGCAACGTGTCAGGTTCAAAGGGCTTTTCTAATCGACGTTCAGCCATTGATTCTTTAGCTTTGGTTTCATCGAGCTCCATGAAGCCACTCCACATTAAAACCAAGGGTATGTGTTTAGTTTCAGGGTCGCTTTTAAGTTCTTTTCCTACTTCATAACCTGATTTTTTGGGTAAAAGGACATCGGCAAAGATAATGTCTGGTTTGAAGGCTTTAGTGACAGGCAAAACATCCATTCCAATAGGAACGGCCTTAACCTCGACTGCGAAATCCTGCAGCGCAAGCTGCATGACACGTTTAATTGTGGTGCTTTCGTCAGCAAGTAAGACGCGTAAAGCCATACGACAAGTAAATAAGGAATTTTAAGTTCAGTCAAGACATAATCTAAGACACGAATGAGTCATTTTGATCGTTATATTTCAAAGCTTTTTTGGACGTATTTTTTTGCCGGAATGGTCATCTTTCTGACTATTTTTCTAACGGTGGATGCTCTTTCAATGATGGTGAGTTACCGCGATATAAGCACCGATGTCTTACTTCGGTTTTATTTTAATTACTTACCAGAACTCATAATTAAAATGATACCTGTGGCCTGCTTATTGGGAACCATTTTGTCGCTTTCAATAATGAATAAAAATAATGAGCTTATCGCGCTTTTCTCGAGCGGAATGAGCTTGATCCGAATTGCTGCTCCTTTGATGACCTGGGTGCTTTTTGTCTGCATCGTGAGCTACCTCATTGGGGACCGTCTTGTTCCCGCTTTGACTAAACAAAAAAATTATATTTTTTATAATGAAATTAAAAAAACTCCTGGGTTATTTTCCGTCGTGAAAACCAATCGAATTTGGTATCGCTCGAAAAATGCTATTTTTAACATTAAGACTTTAAATGTTCAGGGTACGAAAGCTCAGGGTTTAACCTTGTATTTTTTTGATGATTCTTGGGATCTTCTGCAAATGATGACAGCGTCAGAAGTGGACATACTTGTAGGCTCAAAATGGGTACTCAAAGATGGTTCTGTCACGATTTTTTCGGGGGATTCCAGTTTCCCGCTGACCAGTAATTTTGACACAAAATCAATTCAGATGAGTGAGGAAGCGGCTGATCTGCAGCAGAGCGGACAAACTTCAGATATGTTAACTCAGAAAGAACTGGCTAAGTTCATCGAAAAAAATAAGGAAGCTGGATTAGAAACCATTCGTTATGAAGTGGATTATCATTCCAAGATTGGTTTTTCATTCGCTGGATTGGTGATGAGTATTCTTGGTATTCCTTTTAGTGTGGCTCGCTCACGTTCTGGCGGGATTATGCTCAACGTGGGGGTATGTATCGGTCTTGTTTTTGGCTACTGGATTTTATATAGCTCAAGTATTACCTTAGGAAATCATGGACATTTGCCTCCATTCGCCGCCGCATGGCTGCCAAATATATTTGTTGGCGCCCTTGGATTCTATTTAATTAAATTAAAAAGGTTATAGGGCGGTCCTTTAAATTGGAAAAAAGTGTAATTTAGGGGTATAAGTAGCCTGAAAAGTCATTTGGGGTGAGTTATGTCCATATTAAAGATTTTAACCTTTCCTGATCCTCGTTTGCGGGAAGTTTCGATTCGGGTTGAAAAATTCACTCCAGCTTTAAAAACTCTCGCTCAAGATATGCTTGAAACTATGTATCAAGCACCAGGAATTGGGCTTGCTGCGCCACAAGTGGGCGAATTGATTCGAATGCTGGTTATCGATACCCGACCTAAAGATGAAAAGGGTCATCGGTATTTGCATGAAGACATGACAGACTTGGAAAAGGCGATCCCTCAACCTTTAATTTTGATTAATCCGGAAATTATCCAGTCTGAAGGTAAAACAACTTATGATGAAGGTTGTTTAAGCGTTCCCTCGTTTTTTGAAACTGTTGAACGTTCACAATACGTCGAAGTTAAAGCTCAAGATTTAAATGGCAAAGAATTTATTTTAAAAACGGATGGACTGTTGGGCATTTGCATACAACATGAAATGGACCACCTCGAGGGAACTTTATTTATTGATCACTTGAGTTTCATCAAAAGTAGCAAGATCAAAAATCAAATTAAAAAACATGGTTATCCTGACAAAAACGAAAAAACAGAAGAGAAAACACCAGATCGGCAAGAGATGTGAGCAAGATCCGGGTTTGTTTTTTAGGAACGCCTGATTTCGCTTTGACTTCGTTGAAGGCCCTTTTAGAAGATGAACATTATGATGTTGTTGGAGTTGTTACTCAACCCGATCGACCCGCGGGTCGAAAATTACAATTAACTCCAAGCCCTGTGAAGCTATTGGCTTTGTCGCGGGGGTTGAAGGTACTTTCTCCTGAATCTTTGAAAGAAAATCAATTGATGGTAGATGCTATTCATACATGGAAGGCGGAAGTTGCAGTCGTCGTCGCCTTTGGGCAAATTTTGAGTGAAGATTTTATGAAATTATTTAATTTTGGAGCTGTTAATATTCATGGCAGCATCTTGCCTCGATGGAGAGGGGCGGCTCCTATTCAAAGAGCCCTTGAGGCTGGTGATTTGGAATCGGGAGTAACCCTTCAGAAAATTGTTAAAAAACTTGATGCTGGGGATATTTTAGGAATCAGAAAATGTGATTTATCCGAGGATATGAATGCTCTAGATCTGCATAATAAATTGGCTAAGTTAGGAGCTGAACTTTTAAAAGTAGAGCTTATGGACTACCTTCGCGGCAATTTAGCTGGAATTTCTCAAGATGAATCTCATGTCACATTCGCCAGAAAAATCGACAAATCGGAAGCCGAAATTTCATGGAAAAGTTCAGCTCGGCAACTGCATAATAAAGTTCGCGCTTTTGTGATGGGACCGGGAACCTTTACGAATTTTCAAGGTAAGAAGTTGAAAATTCATAAAACAAAAATCATTTCTGAAAATACAAAAAACAAAGACATCGGCACGGTCGTCGATGTGCGCCCGGGTTCACTGGTCATTCAGTGTGGTACTGGTCATTTGGAAATTCTTGAAGTGCAACCGGAATCTCGGAATCGAATGTCTATCGACGACTTTCTTAAAGGGCAAAATCTTAAATCAGGAGTTCCTTTTCAATGAAATTAATTGCGCCAAGTATTTTATCTGCCGATTTTGCTAATCTGGAAAAAGAAGTTAAAGCGGTGGCTGAAGCGGGAGCTGATTGGATCCATGTCGACGTAATGGATGGACATTTTGTTCCCAATATCACAATCGGGATTCCGGTCGTTGAAGCTTTGAAAAAAATTTCACCGATTCCTTTAGATGTGCATTTGATGATTGATAAACCTGAAAAATACATCGATGCCTTTTTAAAAGCCGGAAGTGATTGGTTAACTATTCATGTCGAGTCCACTAACGAAGTAGAGTCTTGTCTTAAAAAAATTCGCGCGTTTGGTGCACGCGCCGGTTTAACTTTGCGTCCTGGAACTGCGATAGAAAAAGTTCTTCCTTATTTGTCTTTGTGTGATTTAGTTTTAGTTATGACTGTTGAGCCTGGATTTGGCGGGCAGTCTTTTATGTTCGATCAAGTAGAGAAAATTACTTATTTGCGAAGTGAAATTAAAAAACAAAAATTAAAAACTCTGATCGAAGTCGATGGCGGCGTGAGCGATAAAACATTAGCTTCTTTGAAAGAGGCGGATGTCCTTGTTGCCGGTTCTTACGTTTTCAAAAATGATTATGCAAGAGCCATTGCAACGCTTAAGGGTTAGAATCACCATCATCGTCGTCCTGATTATCTTCAATGCTTGGAATTGAACAGCGCTGTTGAATCTTCTCTTTAAGAAGGTCAAGCTTTGCAATGCGTGAATCCTCGGCTAGCATTTTGCGGATTAAAGCTTCGCTGCGAAGAGAATCTGGCCATTGATAACCCCGGCAATCCATGAATGAGGGGAAGGCGACAACACCTTTACGTAGGCCACTTTTTTCATTAAGGATCTGTTCACTGAGTTGGTCGACAAGTGATCGTATTGAAGTTTCTGACAATAGATTTCGACGACGAAGTTCAAGTGCAGCCTCAACTGGTGTTACAAATGTGAGTTGACCAGGATACGTCGGGTGAATTTTTTTAGCATATTTTGGATTTTGCTTTGAATAAACGATGTGAATAAAATTGAAGAACTGAATTCCGCTGTCTTTGTATTCCTGAGTAATCAATTGAATGACACTCGCATCTTTTTCGCCATTGTCTCCAAAAAATATAACTTTTTGGGGTTTTATTAAATCTAGCAGTTGGCGAATTCTTATTAATTTAAAATTATCCGAAGTGATATTTGTTCGACCAAAATAATTTCCCACGGGAAATTGACCGTTTTGTAGAAGCTTTTTATGTGAGCCTTCGAGTAAAAATTTGGGTGCTGCACTGACGTAGGCAAACTGAATATTCGGGTTGTCTTCTTTGACCAAGCGATACAAATCATTCATTCCTAGGAACCAACTATGCGAGTCACGAAGACGGGTAATAGCCCCTCTGACACTTAAAACCTGACTGAGTTTAATCGTATCATCGAGATCTGAGATAAATAGAATTTCTGGATTGGTTGAGGCGCTGGACGTCGCTTTAACAGCTGTGGAACCAAAGGTGACGCTCAAACTTAAAAATAATGAAGATAATAGAAAAAGTGCCTTTTGATTTTTAATTTGTAGCTCCATTTTCGTTAGTATCTGTCAATTCCAACCTTTTAGCAGCGTATTTGCAATGCTTTTGAAAAAGTTCTATCTTTGCAGATATTTTGTTTAAATGTTCGACAGCGTCTTCTTTGAGTTAGCAAACAACGCGTTGCTGCCCTAATTCACTTTTGAAAACAAGGCTTGACCCCTAAATTCAGGCTTTTATAACTAATAACCTACAAGGGAATTCAATATGTTATCGAAATTAGTTATTGAGGGCAAAGACCTAAGCATGAAGGCTTTGGCTGAAGCAGCGCAAAATCCTGAAACTCGTTTTGAGCTTTCGGCGCGCTCAAAAGAAGAAATGATGAAGTCGAGAAAATATATTGAAAAAAGAATCGGTGCTGGCGAAGTCATGTATGGGGTTAACACAGGTTTTGGCGCTTTTTCCTCGGTGCGAATTTCCGATGACGAAATTGAACTTTTACAAAAAAATCTGATTCGTTCGCACTCCAGTGGAGTGGGCCCGGCCTTTAGTAAAACTCAAAGTCGCGCGATGATGATTTTGCGGGCGAATGCTTTAGCGCGGGGACACAGTGGTTGTCGTCCTCTTGTTGTAGAAAAAATTCTTGAGTTTCTTAATCACAATATAGTTCCGGTGATTCCTTCTCAAGGCAGCGTGGGCGCGAGCGGGGATTTGGCGCCGCTTTCGCATTTGGCTTTAGCCCTGATTGGCGAAGGTGAAGTTTGGGACGCTGATGAAAAACCGATTCCAGTCGAAAAAATTCTTAAAGAAAAAAAAATGCAGCCGCTCGAGTTGCAAGCCAAAGAAGGTTTGTCACTAATCAATGGCTGCCAAGTGATGACAGCGGTGGGATTATTAACTCTGCAAGAGACTTACGATTTGCTTTTGATGGCAGATCTAGCGGGTTCAATGTCCCTCGAGGGACTCAAAGGTTCACGTAGTGCCTTTGATCCATTAATTTCTGCCACCCGTGCCCATGTCGGCGAATCGATGACTGCCGCTAACTTACGAAAAATTCTTTCAAGCACTTCCGAAATTGCGGATAGCCACAAGGAATGCAATCGGGTTCAGGATGCTTATTCTTTACGATGTATGCCCGCAGTCCATGGAGCAGCGAAAGACACTTTCCGTTACGTGCTTAAAATCTTGGAAACCGAAGCGAACTCGAGCACAGACAATCCGCTGGTATTTGCCGATGACAATAAAATTCTTTCTTGCGGAAACTTTCATGGGGAACCGGTTGCTTTTGCTTTAGATTTTTTGGGAATTGCTTTGGCATCCACCGCCAGTATTTCAGAATGTCGAATTGCTAAATTAATCAACCCAGCGATGAGTGATCTTCCCGCTTTTTTAACTCCCAACGGAGGATTGAACTCGGGTCATATGATTGTGCAAGTGGCGGCGGCATCGCTAGTCAGTGAAAATAAAATTTTGGCTCATCCGGCGAGTGTGGATAGCATTCCCACTTCCGCAGAAAAAGAAGATCATGTTTCCATGGGAACAATTGCAGCACGGAAAGCAAACCAAATTTTGCAAAATGCACAAAATGTCATTGCTATGGAAATGCTTTCAGCCACGCAGGCCATCGATTTATTAAGACCACTTAAATCATCGCCCACCATTGAAGCTATTCATCAGCACATTCGTAAAACAGTGCCTTTTGCCAAGGAAGATCGAGTTTTTGCAAAAGATATTGAAGCGATTAAGATGTTAATGCTCGATGGGAGTTTGAAAAAAATCTTGTTGTCTCAGGTCGGAGATTTACAATGTTAAATTCAAAACGGATCGTGCGCGCACCAACAGGAACACAACTCCATTGCAAAGGTTGGCTGCAAGAAGCGGCTTATCGGATGATTCAAAATAATTTAGATCCTGGAGTCGCGGAAAAACCAGAAGAGTTAATTGTCTACGGTGGAATTGGTAAAGCCGCTCGCAATTGGGAATGTTTTGATAAAATTTTATTAGCATTAAAAGAATTAGAAAACGATCAGACTTTGTTAATCCAGTCGGGGAAAGCGGTCGGTGTCATTCAAACTCATGAAGACGCACCCCGAGTTTTGTTGGCGAACTCAAACCTTGTGCCGAAGTGGGCGACTTGGGAACATTTTCGTGAGCTCGATAAAAAAGGTCTGATGATGTATGGTCAAATGACCGCCGGTTCATGGATTTACATTGGCACGCAGGGAATAATTCAAGGCACTTACGAAACATTTGTCGAAGCTGGTCGTCAGCACTTCAATAACGATTTAACTGGTCGAGTGATTTTCACCGCAGGTTTAGGCGGTATGGGCGGAGCGCAGCCTTTAGCAGGAGTTTTCGCAGGCGCTATCGTTTTGGCCGTGGAAGTGGATCCCGCAAGTATCGAAAAAAGATTAAAAACAAAATATGTTGATGAAGTTGCCACGGATTTAGATGATGCCATTGCGAGAATAAAAAAATATCAAAAAACAGGTGAAGCAAAATCCATTGCTTTATTGGGAAATGCCGCAACTGTTGTGCATCAACTGATCGAGAAAAATTTTATCCCAGATTTATTGACGGATCAAACTTCGGCCCATGATCCTTTGGTGGGATATATTCCGGAAGGTTACTCTATTGATGAGGCTGCTGAATTTCGCCAAAAAGATAAAGATTCCTATTTGAAAAAAGTTTTTGATAGCATGGCCAAACATGTTCGCGGGATGTTAGAGCTTCGCCGTCGCGGGGCGATCACTTTTGATTATGGAAATAATCTTCGGGCTATGGCGTTTGAGCATGGCGTGAAAGACGCTTTTGATTTCCCGGGCTTTGTTCCCGCTTACATCCGGCCACTTTTTTGTAAGGGCAGTGGACCTTTTCGCTGGGTGGCCTTATCCGGTGATCCCAATGACATTCAAGTGACTGACGATGCCCTTCGTAAATTATTTCCTCATAAAAAAGATTTACTCAGATGGTTAGATATGGCCGAGCAAAGAATTGCGTTCCAAGGATTGCCGGCGCGAATTTGTTGGCTGGAATATGGCGAACGTGCCAAAGCCGGTTTGCTTTTTAATCAGCTGGTTGCAGAAGGAAAAGTGAAAGCTCCCCTGGTCATTGGTCGTGATCATCTGGATTGTGGTTCGGTGGCATCACCGAATCGAGAAACTGAAGCCATGAAAGATGGATCAGATGCGGTTTCAGATTGGCCGCTTTTAAATGCAATGTCGAATGTGGCCTGTGGTTCAACTTGGGTCAGTTTTCATCACGGTGGTGGAGTTGGAATGGGATTCAGCCAGCACGCTGGACAAGTGATCGTCGCTGATGGCACTCCAGCAGCAGCAAAAAGATTGCAGAGAGTTTTGACCGCAGATCCTGCGCTTGGAGTGATGAGACATCATGACGCTGGATATAGTGAAGCCAGCCTGACGGCCAAAGAACGCGGCGTTAATATTCCAGGTTAACTTTTGACTTAGGCCCAGTGGATAAAATCAGTGAAAAAGCAGATAAGTATCTGCATGGTTTTAGTTCTTATAAATTTTATTAATAAGTTAGGCCACCGCGAAAGCTTTGCCAAAATACCTTTTGTATTTTTGATGATCTGCTTTTTGGGATTATGGAATTATCTTTTAAACCAGGACCCTTATTTATCTCAAGAAAATCAAACCCACCTCAGCTCAATTGCAAAATCAGATGTACCTCAAACAGAATCTCAGGCGCGCGCGCTTCTTGCATTTAACAAAAGACTTTATACCGGAAATCTTTCGAGCCCAAATGCCTCTAGTTTATTATTTGAAAATGCTGAAGAATGTTCCATAGATCGATTGTATTTGAAAGATGATTTAGAAAAAGTGGGAGAGATCTTTCGTTTACCTCGAGGTCAATTTTCAGAGGCTGAAATTCCTCCTGATTGCATCTTGTATGCAATGAGATCTTTTATTTACAGCCCCAAGAGAACATCAAGTTCGTATTCTTACTGTGGAAAAAATGTTGGGAGACCTTTACGAGGAAAAAAAACTCCATGTATAACTAAAGAATATGTTTATTCCATTTATAATGCCTATGTTGATGTGATGGATTGTTTAGAGATTCCCCAAACTGATCTATTGCCAAAACTTCTCAATGAAAGTGGATTTCATACAAATGTTTTAGGAGGCGGCATGGACGCAGGAGTTGGACAACTAACTGCTGATGCCATTAAATCTGTTCTGCAAATGGGTAATTTTAACGGGACGACAAAGTCGTACTTGGATTATCATTTGGAAGAAATGAGACAAAGCGGAAAAGATTCTTGTGCTCGAGTTTTGTCAAATAAAGATTTAGTTTCGGCGGTAAGTCCAAAGGAAGATCAGCGTTGCAGCATGATCGTTGCTCCGGCCAATCCGTTGCGTAATATTTTTTACACAGGAATTTTTTATCGTTACATTTTACTAAATCAAACTGGAATTCTTTATTCCAAAGGAAAAAATTATTTACTGGATAACAAAGAGTGGATTCCTTGGGAAGAGAACGGAAGATTTAAATATGGTGGGTATATTAAGTCCAATCGTATCGAAGAAAAATTGGCTCAAGCTGGGATTAAAGATTATAATATGAATGCCATTAAACAAATGATGATCACCTTAGGCTATAATGCAGGAATGAAAACGGCGATCATTTTTTTGGACAATTATCTGAAAGCCAGAATTACTGCAAAGATGCCTGTCGCTCCTAAAGATTTTGATTTTCAGACAGAGGATTTTGGTATTTTTCGACCACTAAAAGATCCAACTAAAGAAGCCGCTCGGCAAAAAAAGGTAGCAAAAATTATGCAACAGCCTTTTCGAGGTACTTTTCCAATTTACCTGCGACTAGTGCAAAAGACAGGAACGCGCGGTTATTTGAGTCTGGTGGCTTCGAAACACAAAATACTTAATTCGGTCGTTGGAGAAAATAAATGCACCAGTCAAAACTTTTTGCAATTTTAATTTTGGCTGTTATGGCGCAAGTCGCCTCAGCATTTTCATCTCAAATTTTGATGACTCATCGTAACGGAAATGAAACTGCTAAGATAGCGATTGAAGATTCGTCTGATGAAGTTGTTATTGATGTCCCTGTTGGTGACGGCGCTGAATATAAAAAATTCCTTACTGAAATTTCTTTACTCGATCAACAATTGTCAAAAATTTCACAACTGCGGGAGCGCGTTGCTTATCTGAACCGGCGCGTTTATGAGATCGAAAGAGAAAGAAGTTTATGGGGTTACTCGGGAGTTGAAAATGAAATCTCTATGGATCTTGTGATGGGTGTTTTGCATGAAATTCCCAAAGCGGAAAACTTTAAGGTTGAAAATTGTGATTCATATCGCACGAATATTTTTATCAGCTATGACCCAACATCTAGTTCTTTGCACGAGCCCCGAGAACCCTCAGTAAAAAAAGCTTTTCAGATTGTTAAAAAGATTTGTAATTAGGCAGCTACATCTGCCGTTGTCTCTTCTCGACTGCCAAGGCAGCCTCGCGAATAACTTCAGTCAAAGTTGGATGTGCATGAAAGCTTCGGGCTAAATCTTCACTGCTGCCACCAAATTCCATGCAAATGGTAATTTCGCCTAAGATTTCCGAGGCATAAGGGCCAACGATGTGGGCGCCCAGAATACGATCGGTTTTGCGGTCAGCAATAATTTTAACAAAGCCATCGGTCGAGCCCATGGCGCGGGCGCGGCCATTAGCTAAAAAGGGAAATTTTCCAATATTGATTTCAAAACCCTGTGCCTTGGCTTGCTCTTCGGTGAATCCGACACTGGCCACTTCGGGATGAGTGTAGATCACGCTGGGAACAGTGTTGTAGTTCACATGGCCAGCTTGTCCGGCGAGCATTTCAGCTAGAGCAACGCCTTCTTCTTCTGCTTTGTGCGCCAGCATGGGGCCGATGATAACATCGCCGATGGCAAAAATTCCTGGAATATTTGTTTGATAATGTTTGTTAACTTGAATTCGCCCTTGTTGATCCTTAGTGATCCCAACATCTTCACAGCCAAGACCATGGGTAAATGGTTTTCTTCCTGTGGAAACTAAAACCACGTCACCGCGCAGACTTCCTTTTGAGTTATCTTTTAAATTTTCAAATTCAATTTCAACGCCTTTAGCAGTACTTTTGCTGCCAGTGACTTTCGTGGATGTCATGAATGTCATGCCATCTTTAGTCAGCGATTTTTGCAAAACAGCAATACTTTCTTGATCCATCATCGCGCAAATACGGTCCGAAAACTCGATGACTGTTACTTTTGAACCCAATCGTTGCCACACTGAACCCAGTTCAAGGCCAATGACTCCACCGCCAACGACCAGCATGGTTTTAGGAACTTCAGATAAAGCTAAGGCTCCAGTGGAAGAAAGAATTTTTTTCTCATCAAATTTAAGAAAGGGCAATTCCGTGGGAATGCTTCCTGTGGCGATAACAATAAATTTTGTCGAGATAACTTCTGTGCTGCCGTCGTCTTTTTTTAACTCTACTGAGCCGGCTTTTAAAATTTTTCCAAAACCAGTCAGTGCAGTAATTTTATTTTTTTTAAATAAAAATTTCACGCCATTATTTGAATCGCTGACGACCTTGTCTTTTCGTGCCATCATGGTTGCTAAATTCAACTCAATTCCAGTGACCGATACCCCATGGCTTTTTAAGTTGGTGTGGGCTGCATGATATTGTTCCGAACTTTCTAATAGGGCTTTTGAGGGAATGCAACCGACATTCAAACAAGTGCCCCCGAAATTTTTATCTTTTTCGATGATGGCAACTTTTAAACCCAATTGGGCGGCACGAATGGCGCCAACGTATCCTCCAGGTCCAGAGCCAATAACAACAAGATCAAATTGGTTTTCCATCAGTGTTCAACTTTCTTCAAAACTAAATTTCTATTAAAAGTCTTTCTGGTTCTTCAATGCCTTCTTTGATCTTAACTAAAAATGTCACGGCTTCTTTGCCATCAATCAAGCGGTGATCATAAGACAAGGCGACATACATCATAGGACGAACTTCAACCTTACCATTGATCACCACGGCGCGATCTTCGGTTTTGTGCATACCTAGAATCGCTGCTTGTGGCGTATTAAGAATAGGTGTGGATAGAAGAGATCCAAAAACTCCGCCGTTGGTTATGGTAAAAGTGCCACCGGATAAATCATCAATGCCAATTTTTCCATCGCGAGCTTTCAAAGCAAAATCACGAATGGCCATTTCAATTTGCGGAATTGACATTTGATCGGCATCTTTAACTACGGGAACCATGAGACCTTTTTCAGTGCTGACAGCGATTCCGATATTGTAATAATTGTGATATTCCAGAGCATCGCCAGCGATATAGGCATTCACTGCAGGTACGAATTTCAAAGCTTCAATGGAAGCCTTAGTAAATAAACCCATCATTCCCAAGGAAATTCCATATTTTTCTTTGAACTTGTCTTTGTACTTAGCGCGCAGTTCATTGATTTTAGTCATGTCAATTTCATTGAAGGTCGTTAAGGTCGCGGTGGTTTGCTGCGATTCCAATAATCGTTGTGCAATTCTTTTTCTGATTGTGCTCATAGGAACAAGTTTTTTGTCACCTTGCTTAGTTGGAGCATTGCTTTTCGCAAACATGGGCTCGGCAGCAGCAGCCGTTGGTTTCGCTGATTTAGTCGGAGCCGTCAGCACATCGCCTTTGGTCAGTCGGCCGTCTTTCCCTGTGCCAGTCATGCCGTTGGTATCAAGACCGCGTTCTGTGACAATTTTTTGAACAGCGGGTGAAAAAGGCATTCCTGCAGACGGTGTGTGCGAAGATGCCGTCGACATAGTTGGTTGGGAAACTGGTGTCGCAACTGATGCGGTCGGCGAAGGAGGTTTTGGTGCAGATCCATTCGAAGCGGAGCTTACTGTCGCTTTCGCTTCACTATCAATCGTAGCAACTGAGGATCCAATTTTTATAGTTTGACCGGCTTCAACCAGAATGGTCAGCACACCATCATTTTCAGCAACGACTTCGACACTGGCTTTGTCTGTTTCCAGAAGTAATAAAACATCGTTTCGCTTAACGAATTCGCCTGATTTTTTATTCCAGGTGCCAATGGTTGCTTCTGTAATTGATTCACCGACGGCTGGAACTTTTACATCTATTTTCATGTTTAACCTCGTTGCAATTAAAATTTAAAACAAGCTTGAATGATTTCACTTTGCTCGGCCCGATGACGATAAATAGATCCCGTCGCGGGCGAAGAGCGATTTGATCTTCCGACATACTTCAAATCAAATTTAAGTCCCTCTTTATTGAAGAGCTCGATAAATTTGAAATAAACATAGGTAAATGAACCCATATTTTGGGGTTCTTCTTGGGACCAAACAACATTTTTCAGTTTAGGATAGGATTTCAATACTTCGGCAATTTGTTTCGCCGGGAAAGGGGAAACTTGTTCAACTCGAATCAGTGCTGTTTTGTCGTTTTTATTTTTTTCTCGTTCGTCAAGAAGTTCATAATACAATTTCCCACTGACAAACACGGCTGTTTCAACTTTTTTATTATCTAATGAGCTGTCTTTGATAACTTCTTGAAACGTGCCCGTGGCAATTTCTTCGATTGTTGAAGTTGCTCGTGGATGGCGAAGTAAAGACTTTGGTGACATGATGATCAAAGGTTTTCTAAACTCTCGTTTCATTTGTCGGCGTAGCGCATGAAAAATTTGCGAGGGATTTGTAAGGTTCATCACTTGCATATTATTTTGCGCACTCAATTGCAAAAATCTTTCCATTCTTGCCGAGGAATGCTCTGGACCTTGTCCTTCGTAACCATGAGGCAACAACAAAACTAAACCGGTCATTTGCATCCACTTGGATTCGCCACTCGATAAAAATTGATCAATGATAATTTGGCAACCATTTGAAAAATCCCCGAATTGTGCTTCCCATAAAGTCAAAAATGTCGGATCGCAGGTGGCATTGCCGTATTCAAAACCAAGCACGGCATATTCACTTAGAATTGAATCGTAAACACAAAACTCGACTTTATCGCCGTTAACTTGATCCAATGCTGCGAAAGGCTCGCCAGTTTTAAAATCACAAAGAGCGGCGTGACGATGAGTAAAAGTACCACGCACGCAATCTTGTCCCGTTAAACGAACTGAAGTTCCATCACTCAATAAACTTCCATAAGCTAAAAGTTCGCCCATTCCCCAATCACAAGCTTCTTTGCCCGAGGCCATGTTCTTTCTGGTTTCAAGAAGTTTTATGAGTTTAGGATGGGGAGTGAAGTTGGATGGAACTTCACCAAGCAAAGCACCGATTTTTTGCAGAGTTTTTAAATCAAATGAAGTGTCGGTTGGTTTTTCAAAATCTTCAGATTTCGCTTTTCTAAGTCCCTTCCAAAATCCTTCAAATTTAAAAGCCTTAATTTTTGGCGGAGATTTTTTTGTATCTTCATAAATTTTTTGAAGGTTTTCCATTTTTTCATTGAAGTAAGCGTCGTAATAATTTTGATCGATAATATTTTCCCGAATCAACTGTTTGCCGTAGACTTCTTTTAGGGTCGGATGTTTTTTGATAAGCTCGTACATTTGTGGTTGAGTGTAAGCCGGTTCGTCACCCTCGTTATGGCCAAATCGTCGATAACAAACCATATTGATTACAATGTCGCGACCAGATTCTTGTCGATATCTTAAAGCAATGTCCATAGCCCGAATGCAGGCTTCCGCATCGTCGCCATTCACATGCAAAACAGGTGTGGCTAAAACTTTTGCGGTGTCACTGGCATAGTGCGAGGATCGTCCATTTTCAGGAGACGTAGTGAAACCCACTTGATTATCCACAACGATGTGAAGAGTTCCACCGACAGTGTAACCTTTAACATGGGCCATTTGAAATGTCTCAAGTCCAACACCTTGACCCGCAAAAGCAGCATCACCATGAATTAAAACTGGGATAACTTTTTTTCTTTCTTTGGTATCTTGTCTGCGTCGTTGAGCTGCTCGAGTCATGCCTAGAACAACCGGATTAACCGCTTCAAGATGTGAAGGGTTGTAAGCCAAAGTCACTTGGCAAGGGCCTTTGGGAGTTTCTTTTTGGGCCACATAACCTAAATGATACTTCACATCGCCGTCGAAATCTTCAAGCGGTTCAATCATCTCGGTGGGGCCGTTGAAATCAGCAAAAATATACTCGAGCGCTTTTCCCATGAAATTGGCAAGAATATTCACACGTCCGCGATGAGCCATGCCGATCATGATTTCTTCAACTCGATAGCTTGTGCATTTTTGCACCAGACTTTCCATCATGGGCATCATTGCATCAGCGCCTTCAATCGAAAATCTTTTTGTGCCCACGTAACGCGTGTGAATGAATTTCTCTAAAGCTTCAGTACGAGCAACTGAATTGAAAGCATCCTTTTTTTCTGCAGCAGATAATTTAAATTTTGAATTTTCTATTTCAAATTCTTTGATAAACCAATTGCGAACTTCAGGAAGAGCTTCGGCGCACTGAACGCTAAGACGACCGCAATAGCAATTTCTTAAATGGGCAATAATATCTCGAAGAATCGCATTTGGTTTTCCAATAATACTACCGATTTGAAAACTTTGATCTAAATCTTTTTCACTTAGATTGAAACGTTTCAAAGCCAATTGATCAGAAGGTGCAGCAGAATTTGTCAAAGGATCCAGTTGCGCTTCGAAGTGGCCGTAATTCCTGTAGGCCGTGATCAAGTGATAAACATCCAGTTCTTTTTCAGAAAGACCAAAACTAGAATCTTGCGCGAATTCGACTCCTTCAAAAAATCGTTTCCAATCGACGCTGACGCTGTCGGGATTCTTTTTATAAGATTGGTACAATTGTTCGATGTATTCTAAATTTGCACGATTAGCGTACACGGTGCTTCCTTTGTCAGAGTTGAAGTCGCTGCTCAATTTTTCAAAACCCTTAGCCAACGTCACCACTTAATGCATAGCAAAACTAAGCAGGGAGGCGACATAGGGCATGAAAAAATGATAGTTCTTGTCCTCTGGTTTGTAACTTCTTAAGCTCTTAACAGAAACAAATTAGGTCCTTGGGATAAGGATTAAGGAAAGTTTACTTTTATGTATCAACTTGTGATCGTTCGCCACGGCGAAAGTCTATGGAACCAACAAAATCGTTTTACCGGTTGGCAAGATGTTGATCTAGCCGAAAAAGGAAAACTTGAGGCCAAATGTGCTGGTGATGCTTTAAAATCCAGAAACTTTGAATTTGATCAGGTTTATACCAGCGTTTTAAAGAGAGCGATTAAAACTTTGGACATTATTCTAGAGGGCATTGATCAACAATGGTTGCAGGTTCACAAAGATTGGCGTTTGAACGAGAGACACTATGGCGGATTGCAGGGATTAGACAAAGCTGAAACAGCGGCTAAGCATGGCGAAGCCCAAGTTAAGATTTGGCGGCGCAGTTATGACACTCCCCCTCCGAGAATGGAACCAAGTGACCCTCGTCATCCTAGCCATGATCGGCGCTATAAAAATATTCCTATGAAAGATATTCCTAATGGAGAATCTTTAAAAGACACCGCCGAGAGGTTTATGCCTCTATGGATCGAACGAATCCAACCTGATTTTAAATTGGGAAAAAAGATTCTTATTGTGGCCCATGGCAATAGCTTGCGTGCTTTGATTCAATACTTAGAAAAAATGTCTGCGGACGATATTATGCAGGTCAATGTGCCTACAGGTGTGCCGATCTTTTACGAACTTGATTTATCCTTTCAAGTTCTTAAAAAAGAATTTCTTGGTGATCCCGAGGAAATTCGTCGAGCCATGGAGTCCGTGGCCAATCAAGGAAAGGCCAAATCTCCTTGAGCTGGTCTATTGAAGAATATCTTGTTCATATTTTGGATTATTTTGAAGATTACACCGGCTTTGTTTTAATTTTAGCTTATGATCTTAGGATTGATGCTTATATCGATTACCGATTGAATCCAATCGAGGATTATAAAATTTTAGAGCCCGGACTTTTAAAAATTACCCGTAAAGCTAAACATGAAATGACGGAAAGTTCCGAAGCTTACATTGAGTTTGATCTTGAGCGAGTGCCAGAGTCTTCTTTAAATCCCATTGAGTCCGCTCATTTTCAAAAATTTCTTTCCACTCATCAACACAAGATTTTAGAAGTCCGAGGGAAAGAAAATAAAAAATTGAAATTATGCTTAGGTAAAATTGAAAAAATCAGTCCGTATAATTCTCCAATATACGAAAAATCTTTTGAGCTCACGGTGTCGTCCGAGCATTTGGATGGAAATTCCATGACGCTTTTGACTCAAGATTCAAAATACCGCTCGGGAGACCTTGTCTGCTTTTTAGTTCGGACAGATAAAGATCACACACGGATACTGGGATTAAAGCCTCGTCATGTGGTGGGAGATTATTTAGATAAGAAAGATCTTGAAGAAAAAAACAACGAATTGAATTTGATTGAAATGATATGACGACAATATTTGAAAACATTGGCTTGTTGTTAACTTTGTCGGGTGCGGCTGGAAAAAAGGGCCGTCATGTTACCGAAAAAGATTTAGGAATTTTACAAAATCACAGCCTTATTTTTTCCGGCGAAAAAATTCTTTGGATCGGTCCGCATAAAAAAATTCCCAAAGAATTTCGTATTAAAAAAATGAAAACAGTGAATGCTCGGGATTGGACTATTTTGCCGGGCTTAGTTGAATCCCACACTCATGCTTTGTTTGCAGGCTCTCGGTCCGCCGAATTCGAAATGAGACTTCAGGGAAAATCTTATCAAGAAATCGCTGCGGCAGGTGGAGGAATTCTTTCCACCGTTCGTGCCACTCGTCAGTCTTCACCCGCAGAGTTATTAAAAATAACCCAACAGCGCGTGGATAATTTTGCTACTCAAGGTGTAACTACTTTAGAAATCAAAACAGGTTATGGCTTGGATGAAAAAAGTGAACTTAAGTCATTAAAAGTGATTCGGAGTTTAAAAGGGCCAAGAATTATTTCAACATTTCTTGGGGCTCATGCTGTGCCTCCTGAATTTAAAAATGAAAATGATTATTTGGATTATTTATCTGCTGTGGTTTTTCCTAAAATTAAATCCAGCAAAACCCGTCAGTCATTAGCAGACCGGGTTGATATTTTTATCGAAAAAGGTTTTTTCAGTGCTGCTGCCGCTAAAAAATATTTAAATCAAGCTCAGTCTTTGGGTCTGCCGACAACGATTCATGCGGATCAATTGAGTCTTTGTGGAGGAACAGATTTAGCCATCGATTTGAAATCTCAATCCGCTGACCATGTTCTGCAAATTTCCGATCGCGAAATTGCTCGTTTGGCAAACTCCGAAGTGACCGTAGGATTATTGCCGCTGTCAGATGTTTATATGAAGTGTGCATTTCCAGAGGCTCGGAAAATGATTGATAAGGGAGTGCGTGTAGCCCTAGCGACAGATTTTAATCCTGGGACCTGCCCTTCGATGGATTTAACTTTGGTGGGCTTAATCGCCCGACTCGAAATGAAAATGAGTTTGCCTGAAGTCATTGCTGCTTACACTGTTGGAGGGGCTTTTTCATTGGGAATGGAAAGTTCTATTGGCAGTTTGGTGCCTGGAATGAGTGCTGATTTTTTGTGCACTAAGGTCGAGTGGACGGATTTATTTTATTCGCCAGGCCAGACTTTTATCGATCAAATCTATGTTAAAGGTCATCGCTGCAAATAACCCCTAAATTTCGCGTCATGTTATGAATTTTAAGAATCTTAAAAAAAATCTTTGATTGTCGTTAGGTTATCGACCTAACCTCAAGTTGTCGGGGTAGAGAGTTGTTCAGGGGCATCATGGAGGGGCACCAGAATGAAAGTCAATTATTCGAATCTTATGCAGTCAAAATACTTTAGTCCTGCTTTTAATTCAGCAATTTTTGATGGACCTTTGCGAATTTATTTTGCGCAATTTCATGAATCATTTGCTTTAAAAGTATACTTTTTAATTCAGAACTCTTTTAAGGAGCAACTGACAAGAGCAAAGGAAATTGCTAAAGCGTCTCATTCAAGTATTTTCATTATGGTCTATCCAACGCATGATCATTTCACTTTAAGTTTTGATTCGGCCGAAGATAATGAATTTCCGATCGTGCAAGAAAAATGGAACCAAGATTTGGTCATCGGTTTAAGACAACCGCTGGAAGAAAATCAAATGGATCTTTTGGCAGCAGAATTTGGTAAATCTCTTGGACTTTGGTTAGAGATAAACGAAATTAAGGATCAAGTTGTTTCCTTGTAATCCCAGTCAGCTCAGGTGAGGAAAACCCTCAGTGAAAAACAAAAATTTTTTTCGTAAAAATTCTAGTGGGCAAGTTATCATCGAATATGTTTTGTTACTGGTGATTTCTGTTTCGATTGCGGCGCTTGTAATTCGGCAATTGGGAAGTCGGGATCCAAATGAGCCGGGCTTGATTATTGTGAAGTGGCAGCAGGTGCTGCAGGCTGTGGCCAAGGATCTACCCGACAAATGCGAAGGTAGTTGTAACTAATATCCCTAAATGATTTTTTGCGGCGTTTAAAGAATTTTTAAATTAGCAGGTGCGCGAGGGCGAGTCTTCGTTGCGGGCGAAGGCAGCGAGTATTTGAGAAGGAAATCGATACCAAAATTACTTATATCAATATCAGATGAAGAACTACCCAAGCCTTCTGACTGCGTGCTGCCCGGCCATCGATGTCCCATTCCATCAACTGTACAGAGTTGAACGGAGCTGCCACCTTGGCAGGTCGACCATGTGTCACAATGAGCATTGCCGTTTCGGAATGTTTCGCGAGAACTACCGGTGCAGCCATTGCGAGCCACCCAAGCTTGGATAGTTGGTGGTGCTAAGTTATAATTAATGATACTATCGGCGGTCCCATGTGTCTGAAGAATACTGATCGGACGTGATGGTTTGCACGTCGGCATGCCGTTCACACCACCGACAGCTGAAATTGCGGCGATTCGATCAGAGAGCTCACATGCTAAACGGTGTGAAAGATATCCACCATTGCTAAAGCCAGTGGCATAAACACGACGGGCGTCAACGCAGTATTGCGGGATCAAAACTTTATCGAGCATATCGCGAACAAACTGCACATCATTGATATTGTCGCCGACCGCCCCTCCGCAACAGGCGCCACCGTTCCAAGTTGTTTTGTATCCGTTCGGATAGACAACAATAAATCCTTTTGAATTAGCGACCGCATCAAGCCGAGTGTTGGCTCGGCCCAACTCCGCATTTCCCAAAGCACCGTGAAAATTGAAAACTAAAGGTCTTAGGCTTCCAGATGAATTAGAAGGTGGTACGTGCACCAGAAATCGCCTTGTCCCTCCGGCCGAAGAGATTGTCCATTCTTTATCTCCGGATAAAGGAATGCAAGGTTGGCCAAATACTTTAAAACTTACTAATTGAAACGCTATCGTCAGAGTAAGTACGGTTGCTATTTTTAGCATGATTCCGCGAAAGATTATGGCCATATTTAATCTTACCTTATTTTCAAAATTTGTAACTTTAAGATATATATTTTTAATGTTGGAAGTCTCATAATGAGACATTAATTTAATGTTTCATTATGATTTTCAAAAAAACACCGATTTCCGTTTCTTAAGCTCCTCATTCAATGCTCTTTGCATTTGTTCCTGAATATCTTGGGCAATTTCATGGACCAGTTCAGTATCGTCGGCGGCATTGGCCTCGTAGGGTAAATAAACGGGTGGCAGAAAACGAATTTTCCATTTTGCGGGCAAGGGAATAACATTGAGAGGTAATGGGATAACCGTTCCTTTTAAAAACTTGGTAAATTTAAGTTGGCTTAAATTGATCGAAGATTCTTCAGCGCCAATGATGATTGTTGGAACAATGGGAGTTTGACTTTTCAGCGCCATTCGCACAAAACCGCGTTTGAATTCTTGCAATTGATACATCTGACTTGTGGGCTTGAAATTTCCGTTTTCGCCTTCAGGGAATAAAACCACGACGTTATTTTTGTTTAAAGCTTCAAGTCCATTTTCATAAGTGGCTTCAATAAAACCCATTTTTTGCGCAGGAACGGAAGTAGTCTTAGTCAAAAACCAAAAATGATGACTCAGAACTCGCGGAACTCGTTTGGCGTCTTTAGTAATAATGTAAGACAAAAGTGCAGCATCAATCCCAGTGTATCCCGAGTGATTAGGAGAGATCATGACGCCACCGGTGCGTGGAATATTTTTGATTCCTTCGATTTGAAGGCGAAAATACTTACGCATAATTTCCATCAGTAAGCGAGGAAGGACTCTATAGATCAGAGTATCTCGATCCAAATTTTTGAGATTAAAAAGTTTTTGGTTGGGTTTTTTAAAGAAATTGATCATGATTATCCTTATGAAGAAGTATATTCTCGCGATTGATCAAGGAACAACCAGCACCCGCGTTTGCGTTTTTGATCAGGACGGAAGTCTTGTTACTCAGGCTCAAAAGGAATTTCCGCAAATTTTTCCACAACCCGGTTGGGTCGAGCATCAGCCTGAGGCTATTCTAAATTCATTAAAAGTGACCTTAGCG
The DNA here is from genome assembly GCA_038043185.1 of Bdellovibrionota bacterium. Taxonomy (GTDB): domain Bacteria; phylum Bdellovibrionota; class Bdellovibrionia; order Bdellovibrionales; family Bdellovibrionaceae; genus UBA5009. The sequence continues at coordinate 8,999 of JBBTCO010000049.1, read as the reverse complement.
CAAGCCATAGAAAAAATTGATAAAACCCAAATTGCGGGAATTGGAATTACAAATCAACGAGAAACAGTTTTAATTTGGGATCGTAAAACTCACAAGCCGGTGATGAATGCGATTGTTTGGCAATGTCGAAGAACTCAGGACTTCTGCGCGAAGCTAAAAAAACAAAAATTAGCAAAAAAAATCCAAAACAAAACTGGTTTGGTGATTGACCCTTATTTTTCGGCCTCAAAAATCAATTGGATATTAAAAAATACTTCTGGTGTATCCGAGCGCGCTCGACGCAAAGAATTAGCGGCGGGGACGATCGATAGTTTTTTGTTATGGAACTTGACGGGAGGCGTATCCCATAAAACGGATGTGAGTAATGCTTCAAGAACCATGTTGATGAATTTAAAAACTCTGCAGTGGGACACTGAGCTCTTAAAAATTTTTAAAATTCCGGAAGGTCTGTTGCCTGAAATAGAACCCAGTCAAAGTTCTTTTGGCGTGACCAAAAATTTTGGTCCCTTGCCTGACGGCATCCCAATCACAGGAATTGTTGGGGATCAGCAAGCCGCTTTATTTGGCCAAGGTTGTTTTGAACCTGGTCTTGCTAAGTGCACCTTCGGAACGGGCAGCTTTATTTTATTAAATACCGGTGCGAAAATTAAAATTTCTAAGAATAAGTTATTAACTACGGTCGCATGGAAGATTAATAAACAAAAAACAGTTTATGCCTTAGAGGGCGGCGCTTTTATTTGTGGTGCGGCAGTTCAGTGGTTAAGAGATGGGTTGGGAATTATTAAACACAGTTCAGACATTGAAGCTCTTGCTGGACAGGTTACCTCGAGCGAAGGCGTCGAATTTATACCTGCATTGACCGGTTTAGGTGCTCCTCATTGGAAATCCGAGGCAAGAGGTTTGATAACAGGCCTTACTCGCGGCACCACAAAAGCTCATCTTGCTTATGCCACTCTCGAGGCCATGGCTCTGCAAAATGTCGAGATTCTATTAGCTATGCAGAAGGACTCGAAGTTGAAGCTAAAATCTTTAAAAGTTGATGGCGGAGCCGCTAGTAATTCTTTGCTCATGCAAATGCAATCGAACTATTTAGGCATTGACGTTGTTCGTCCGCAAATTTTTGAAACGACCGCTTTTGGGGCGGCCTTGATGGCGGGGCTGGGACTTGGGTTTTGGAAAAACACCTCCGAACTTTCTAAAGTCTTAAAGAAAGATCGAAGTTTTTCTCCGCAGTTAAGTGCTAAAATTAAAAAACAAAGATTTAATTCTTGGATGACGTCCGTTCGTCTTTTAACACAAGGATAAAGTTGGAAAATTTTAAAAAACTTTCAGTTACAGAAAAAAAAGATTTGATTGAAGAAATCTATGAAAAAGATCTTACTTTGCACTTTAAATTTGAGAATTCAACGGTTTACAAAGTAAAACTCATTCGAGGAAGAAAATCTTCTCTGCTGACATTTCGTCGGCCTGCGAATCTAGAAGGAGTTTTTCATCGTCGGATGGCGACGATCATTATTCCTATTGGAGAAGAGAGATATTTTTTTTCAAGTAAAACTTTAATCGATTCTAAATCCGTTCATTTTAATATGGAAAACGATTTTTTTCATTTGCGTCGACGCAAAGTAAGACGAATAACTATTCCTAGCGTTTATCCGGTATTTTTAATGATAAAAAAAGTTCACGGAACTTCATCTTTTTTAAAGGCTGTTGTATTAGATCTTTCGGATGGGGGAATGAAAGTAGGTCTAAATTCTAAGCAACCTTTGATCAAAATAAATCAGGAAATTGTGGGCACCTTGAGAATAGGAACCCGGCGTGGGATTGAAGTAAGAACTCGTGTCCGTCATCACAAGAAGGAAGAACAAGCTTCTTTAATGCAGGTCTTCGGCTTAGAAATTACAGAAATCTCAGATTACTCAAAGGCAATGTACTCTAATCAATTATTAGATTTTCAAAGAGATCTTTTTACTATTTTTATGAATAAAACTGGTGCCGATTTCAGTTAAAAATTTAAATCTTTGGAAGGCTCAGGCTGTTGAGTTGCTTTTTGATTTTTCAAGGGTGACTTAAGGGACTTCTGCAATTCACTGAGATGTTTTAAGAAGATAATTTTTTTGTTTTTCGGTAAATTAAATTCACTAAGAGCGCGCCGATTGGATTCGGGAACAAAAAAGGTGTGAAATCCCAATTTGTCAGCTTCTTTGATTCTCATGTCAGGAAATGTCACTCCACGAATTTCCCCAGTCAAACCGATTTCACCAAAGAAACACCAAGCTGGATCAATTTCTTGTCGGCCTTCGGAAGAAAGCAAAGCCGCGGCCATGGCCAAATCAACAGCTGGTTCTTCGATGCGTAGACCGCCGACCACGTTGATATAAATATCATTGCGATTCAATTGTATTTCCAAATGTCTTTCAAGAACGGCGGCGATCAAGTGAAGTCGATTTGGATCGACTCCTAAAGCTGTGCGACGGGGCATGGCCGTAGGAGATTCCAAAGTCAGAGCTTGAATTTCACAAAGGAGTGGGCGACTTCCTTCGACCGAAGCAAAGACAACAGAGCCAACAAGTTGTTCACCACGTTCTTGCAAGAACAGTTCAGACGGATTCAATACTTCTTCAAGTCCAGATGAAACCATTTGAAAAACGCCAAGTTCATTGGCCCCTCCGAAGCGATTTTTTATACTTCGTAACATCCGAAAATGCGAATTTGAATCGCCCTCAAAAGACAAAACAGTATCCACCATATGTTCCAGAACTTTTGGTCCAGCAATTGAACCATCTTTTGTAACGTGTCCAATTAAAAAAACGGTGATGCCTTTTTGTTTAGCCAGAGACATCAAGCGACCCGCGCATTCACGAACCTGTGACACGGACCCTGGTGCGGACTGAAGCTCAGGAAGAAATACAGTTTGTATTGAGTCGACGACAAGCACATGGGGCTTTTTTGTTTCAGCTAAAGCGAGAATGGCGTCGAGATTAGATTCCGCAGCAATTTCTACTCGCGGTGAGCGAATTCCCAATCGGTGGGCGCGATGGGCGGTTTGAGATACGCTTTCTTCTCCGGAAATATAAAGAACATTGGTATTGCCATTGCCTAAACCACCTGACATTTGCATTAAAATCGTGCTTTTTCCGATTCCGGGTGATCCACCTAAAAGAACAAAGGAGCCTTGGGCGAGGCCTCCACCTAAAACGCGATCAAATTCAGTAAATCCCGTGCTCCATCGTTTCATTTTCGCTAATTCAAGATCTTGGTCGAGGGTGATCGATGTCGAGGCAGCTGTTGACCAACCGCGGTGGGATCCCGCACTTGATTCTGACTTAAGTGTTTCTTCGACAAAACTATTCCAAGAGCCGCAATCAGAGCATTTGCCTTCCCATCGCGATCTTTGGGCGCCACAATTTTGACAGGTATAAACAGTTTTGAGCTTCGTTTTTGCCATAGAAATTCGGTATCATTATTCCATTAGTGTTTCAACGTAATTGAGGTGTTCGATGTGCCGTTTTAGCACAATTCCGCGTTCTTTCTTTCCAATTCCAATTGTTCTTTGTGCATTTCTGATTTTTAATCCTTGCCATAAAGCGCAGGCTCAGGCCGAGCAGTTATCGCAAGTTCGGAATTTGATCCTGCAAAAAAAGCTCAGCGATGCCTTGCAAATAGTTGAGAAACAAATCGAAACAGATCCGCATTCCAAAGACATCGATCTTTTTAAATTTCAGAGAGCACGCCTTCAATATGAACTTGGAAAACACATTGAGAGTCTTCAACAGCTATCTGATTTGAATTTGGATAGCAGTGCTCTTTCTGATTATGTCGGTTTTTATCGAGGACTAAATCTGAGAAAACTTAAAGAGCTTGATAAGGCGGAAGTTGAATTTAAACGCACTGATTTGAAAGAAAGTAATTTGCGCCTTCGCACGGAAGTCTTAATAAATCTGGGTGAAGTGCAATTAGAGAAAAAAAATTACAAACAAGCACAAATATCATTTTCTCAAGTTGAAAAAAAAGCCCGAGGAACTGAAAACTATTCTGATATCATCTACAATCTAGCTCGATCAGAAAAAGGTTTAAAAAATTATCCACGAATGTGTCATTGGCTTCGACAACTTTATGCGAAATTCCCTGGTTTTGAATCCATTAAATCCTGGGGTTATGATTTGTCTTCAAACAGCTTAGAAAACGAACCCACAAAGTGTAAATTTGATGATAGCGATTTCAAAGCAAGAATTCGTTCCTTGCTTTGGTTGGGGTTTGACCAAAAGGCACAAGCTGAAATTAATGACTTTAAAAAACGCCCAGGCTTGCCGTCCACTTTGATTGATCAGATTCAAGCTCAATTCTATCTTCAAGAAGGCGATGCCCAAAAAGCCTTTAATTTATTACGACCCCATATGAAAAATTTGAAATCCGATTTCGACTTTCTCTTGCTGTTTGCAAATGCCGCTGCCAGGGCGGGGGAATCTCAAATTGCAGTGGGCGCCTACTATTCAGTGTTCAAGTTAGCCCCTCGTTCAAAAAAAGGTCGCAATGCTCTTTATCAGTCGGCCTTTCTGAGTTACCAATTTCAAGATTATGATGGAGCCAATCGCCGCTTTTTAGAATTTATTAAATTGAATCCGACATCGGGATTGGCTCAAGATGCGCGTTGGCACTTAGCTTGGTTAAAATATTTGCGTTCTGACTATAACGGCGCGTTCAAAGCCTTAAAAGAAATTACTGCACAAAAAGGTCGAAAAAAATCGCGAATCAGCAGCCGGGACCGTAGTCGGTACTGGATGGGAATGTGTTTGCTGAAACTTGAAAAAAAAGATCAAGCGCAAAAATATTTTGAAGGTTTGGTTAAAGATCCTTTGCACGGTTATTACTCGATGGTGGCGAAAATTCGCCTGAAGAAAATGAATGAAAATAGGCCTAAAAGACCAAGTGCACCCAGTGAGCCAGTGCATATTTTTAATCGTTTTTCCGTAACCGAAGTTATGTTGCCTTCAATTGATGAAGACTCTAGATATGCAGGGGAAACTGAAGATACTCTTGTCGCCACTTCTGAAGATGAAGAAAGTGCCGAGCTTAATGAAAAAACCGAGGACGCCGCTGATCTACCAACGGCAACCCCTGAAGGCCAAGCCGTGATTCCCGAGACAAGTATTCAATTTAAAAATGCCTACCTGATGCGAAAATTTCAAACGGCCCGTGACATGGTGATTTTGGGAATGCCCGATTGGGCAAAGTGGGATATGTATGATATCGAACGAAGAACCAGAAATAAAGAGCATTTGAAAGCCCTGATGCTAGAGTATTCGGCTGTTGATTATTACCATCGATCTTCCTACATTGCACAAGTGAATTTTGCCTCAGCGCGAGCTTCTTATGGATTGGAAGGAGTTCGCCATCTGTGGGAATTTGCTTATCCCCAAGCCTATTTAACTTATGTTGAAAAAGGCTCTAAAGAATTTGTTGTGCCTAAAGAATTAATATGGGGAATTATGCGAGCCGAAAGTTCTTTCCGGAAAGATGCTATTTCTCCGGTTGGTGCCTTAGGTTTGATGCAAGTTATGCCGATCACTGGTCATAAAGTTTCGCAAATGCTAGGTGATCTGCAGTTTAAATCATCCGATCTTTTGCAACCGGTTGTCGCAATTCGTGTTGGAACGAGGTATTTGCAACGCTTAATGAAGAAATTTGATAACTCAATTCCCTTGGTGGCAGCAAGTTACAATGCTGGCCCTCATCGTGTAAAAAGTTGGATTGCTACGTTTGGTTATCTGGATATGGATGAATTCATTGAGCACATTCCCTTTTTAGAAACCAGAAATTATGTAAAAAAAGTCGTCGCTAATTCACAAATTTATTCTTCTTTGTACAACTCCAAAAAGGAAATAGTGCCCTATTTAGCTGATCCGTTAGCCACTCGAGCCAACGAGGTCGTGACAACGAAAGAGACATGGGACGATATTTAGGAAAAACAATTGAAACTTTGATTTCATTTTGGATATTGGTTACGGCAAGTTTTTTTTTATTAAGGCTTCTGCCGGGTGGACCCTTTGATCATGAGCAAACTTTATCTTTGCCCGTTTACAATCAGTTGAATTCGTCCTGGGGTTTGGATCGACCTCTTGTTGAACAGTATTTTTTTTATGTTAAAAGCTTGTTGAGTGGTCAAATGGGAATTTCTTATTTTCAACCGGAAATTAGCGTTGGACAGATCATTGTTCAGTCCTTTTCCAGAACTGTTAATTTGGATATTATTGCTTTGCTGTTTATTTTTTGTTTTGCTTTTCTATTTTCTTGGATCCTTGTTCGATTTCGGGAATTGGGATGGATGAAGTACTTTAATCAAGTTATTATCTTGATGGGATCCTTACCCTCTCTTTTTTTAGGACCAATGCTTATTTATTTATTTTCATTTTATTGGGATGTTCTTCCGGTGGCATTTTTAAGTGAACCTAAAAGTTATATTTTGCCGATATTAACTTTAAGTTTTCGTCCCTTATCTCAGCTGACAAGGCTTTTAAAAAACGCCTGGATGGATGCTTTGAATGAGCCATTCATTCGAACTGCAAAATCGAAGGGTCTGAGTCAGAACAGAGTGCTTTGGGTTCATGCCCTCAGATTCTCAATCAGTCCTTTGTTATCGTGGCTTCCGTCTCTTGTTATTGCCATTCTTGCAGGTTCGGTTTTTATTGAGTTGTTATTTTCGATTCCAGGATTGGGATTTACTTTTGTGGAATCCATTAATCAGCGGGATTACCCAATCGCCTTGGGTGCAACCTTATTTTACGGCACTATAACAATTTCAGTCAGTTGGCTTTCTGAATTGATTCGCATGAGATTAGATCCGCGAGGATCTGGATGAATTTTCGTCAAATTGCAAAACTCTATTTAGTGGGCTTAATTTTTTTTCTAGTTCTGGGCTCAGTTAAAGCCTTTCAAATTTATAATGAACTTCATTCCGATCAGTTATTGAGCTTTCCAAATTCATTTTTTTGGATGGGCAGTGATTCTTTGGGACGAGATCTTTGGTCGCGATTGATTATTGGTGGAATTATTTCTTTGTTACTATCCTGCATAGCCACAATCGGAGCGCTTTGCCTTGGTGTGATTTTAGGGGTTTTGATGGGACTCAGCGATAAATATTTTGATCGTTGGGGCTTGCAGTTTGTGAATGTTTATCAATCGATTCCTTCATTTGTGGTGGCTTCGGTCTTGTGCCTCAGTTTTCAAAATACATTTCGTGGCTTGCAACCGGTAATCAATTCGATCATTTCTTTAATCTTATGTTTAATTTTTACTCACTGGGTGAGCACGGCTCGGTTGGTTCGGGCTGAAGTCAAGCGAATGAAAATTGAAAATTTTGTTTTGGCTTCGATCAGCATGGGAGCCAGCCAAATACAAATTTTACGGGCTCATCTTTGGCTCTATTTAAAAAAGAAATTGGCTTTACTTTTTGGATTTATTTTTCCATCCGTTTTATTTTATGAAAGTTTTTTAAGTTTTGTTGGTTTCGGTTTACAAGCCCCTCTGACAAGTTGGGGCTTGCTCATTCAAGAAGGGTGGAGGAACTTAGGATCTTATCCTCATCTTATTTTCATTCCTATGTTCTTTGTAGTTTCATGTGTATGGGCTGTGAATACGGTTCTGGAAATTTCACGAGAGGATTTTAATTAAATGAAAATATTTTTTTATATGTTGTATATAACGACATCAATATCTTCATTACAGGCTCATGCAGTAACAATGAATAATCAACTCGTTGAGCAGCTTAAAGAACTTGTAGAGATCAACTCAGGAACTTCAAATACTGAAGGTGTTGATAAAGTTCAAGAATGGATTGCAAAAGAACTTAAGGCATTAAAATTTGAAATTACCGATTCAAAAAATCATTTTTTGATGGCGAACTTGAAAAATAAAAATAATAAAACCATTGTCATCTTGGTACACGCCGATACTGTTTTTGAAAAATTTTCTCCATTTCAAAATTTTAAAATAAATGCTGACCAAAAGTTTGCAACTGGTCCAGGAATTGCGGATGCCAAAGGGGGCATTGTCATTGCGATTGAAGGATTAAAAAAATTTTTAAAAGAAAATCCAACAAAATTTAATATTGTTTTCATTTCTTCACCCAATGAAGAAACGGGATCAACTGAGTTCATCGAAACTTTTCGACAATTGGGTAAAAGCGCTTGGATTGTTTTAGGATTTGAGCCCACTCTTGAAAATGGAAATATTATACATAGTCGCAAGGGGGATCGATGGTATCGCATTAAAACACTGGGAAAAGAATCCCATGCAGGAAGATCACACAAAGAGGGTGCAAATGCCTGTTTGGCACTCTCTGAAAAATTAGTTTCGATTTCAAAGTTAACTAATTATCGTGAAAATACAACGGTGAGTATTGGACGGATTGAAGGTGGTAAAGACAAATACAATATTGTCTGTGGAGAAGCTCAGGCTAAGATCGATACGCGTTTTTCAAATTTTGTATCTCGAGATAAGATGCATAAAAAAATTGAAAGCATTATAAATAAGGATCATGTTCCAGGCGTCACTACGACATATGTGCTAGAAGATGATTCACCGCCATTTTCACCAACGCAAATATCAACTCCATTCATTAATCAGTATCTTTCGGCCGTACAAAAAATTGAAAATAAAAAGATAAAGGCGGAAATGACCGGAGGTGCCGCTGACTCAAATTATTTTAGTCATGAAAGTGCAATTATTATTGATGGACTTGGGCCCGTCGGAGGTAAAATGCACACCACGGAGGAATTCATTGAATTGCAATCATTAGAGAATAGAGCCGAAGCATTAAAAATATTTTTGAACGGTTTAAGTTCATCTATTTAACGAAGATACTGTTAACTTAAGCTCTCCTTTTCTTCATCTTTGTTTAATCTACAATCCGACTTTCATTCGAGGATCGTACTTTCCCCGCCTAGTTGGGTATCGGTCAATGCTGTCAGGTTAAGAATATTGACGTTGCAAGATTGAGGAAT
>JBBTCO010000048.1:9908-36681 GCA_038043185.1 Bdellovibrionota bacterium | reverse complement strand
GAATTACTCAGTGGGATATAAAAAAAATATTGGCCTATTCGACGATTTCTCAATTGGGTTATATGTTTCTTGCTGTCGGTGTTGGCGCCTTTGGGCCAGCGATGTTTCATTTGATGACGCATGCTTTTTTTAAAGCCTTGATGTTTCTTGGTTCCGGCAGCGTGATTCACTCGATGCACGAAGAACAAGATATTCGTAAAATGGGTGGATTAAAAAAATACATGCCTATCACTCATGCCACATTTTTCATTGGCTGGTTGGCGATTATTGGTATGCCGCCATTTGCTGGATTCTTTTCAAAAGATGAAATTCTTTGGATGTCCTTTCAGTCACCAATGGGTCACACCGCTTTGTGGGCCATGGGTGCCGTCGGCGCAGCTATGACAGCCTTTTATATGACTCGATTAATGTGCCTGACTTTTTGGGGAAAGAGTCGCGTGGCTAAAAGTATTCATCCTCATGAATCACCTTGGCTGATGACAGTTCCTTTGATCGCTTTGGGGATATTGAGCGCTATCGGCGGATGGATAGGAATTCCCCATATAATTGCAGAAATTTTACCAGGACACCCTGCAAATATTTTTGCAGAATGGTTAGCCCCGGTCTTAAAACCGATACCTGCTTTAGGACACGCAGAAGCCAGTCTTGAGTGGGGATTGATGGGTGGGTCTGTATTTCTGGCGGTAATTTCTTCATTCGTTGCTTACCATTTTTATGTTCGTAGTCCCGAAACACCAAAAAAAATATCAGAAGCGCTTGGTCCTATTTATAAGTTAATTTCAAAAAAATATTTAGTTGATGAGCTTTATTTTGGCGCCATTATTAATCCCTTAGTAAGCTTCTCTAAACAAGTTTGGTATCGCGTGGATGTGAATCTAATTGATAAAACGACTTATGTAATTTCAGACTTTGTGCGCGGCGGAGGATCGCTGGTTCGATCAATGCAAACAGGAAATTTGCAGCAGTATGCGATGTATTTTGGGCTTGGAATTGTGTTTGTCTTGGCTGTTATTTTAATGAGGTAACGATGATTCTGTCAGCGATTGTTTTTTTACCAATATTATTTGCTTTGATCCTGACCTTTTGGCCGAAGGAAAACAGCATACGTCCTTTGGCCCTTGGCTTTTCATTGGTTGAATTTTTTCTGAGCCTAAGTTTGTTGCAAAGATTTGATCCCACCACTGCAGCTTTACAAATGACTGAAAAATCTATGTGGATTCCTCGATTTGGCATTCAATACTATTTGGGCATTGACGGAATTTCTTTGTGGCTTGTTTTATTAACCACTTTTCTTACGCCAATAATTATTTTAGCCAGCTGGAAGTCGATTGAATATCGTATCAAAGGCTTTCATGTGGCCATGTTTGTTCTTCAAACGGCGATGTTAGGTACATTTTTAGCCATGGATGCCGTGTTCTTTTATGTTTTCTGGGAGCTCTCACTTATTCCCATGTATTTTATTATTGGAATTTGGGGCGGAGCCAATCGTATTTACGCAACGATTAAGTTTTTTATTTTCACCATGTTGGGATCTGTGCTGATGCTCGTTGCGATCATTTATATGATGTATCTCACTCAAGAAGCCACAGGAACCATGAGCGCCAGTCTTTTGGATTTCTATAAATTAAAAATTCCATTTGTGGGACACGACTTTTTTAGTTTACAAACAATGTTGTTTTTTGCGTTCGCTGGCGCCTTTGCGATTAAAGTCCCAATTTTTCCGGTGCACACTTGGTTGCCTGATGCCCACGTGGAGGCGCCAACTCCGGGTTCGGTAATTCTGGCTGGCGTAATGTTGAAAATGGGGACCTATTGTTTTTTAAGATGGATAATACCTTTATTTCCCGAGGCAGCAGAATATTGGGGCTGGGTGTTTCTTGTGTTGGGAACAGTGGGAATTATTTACGGCGCCTTGGTTGCAATGGTTCAACCAGATATCAAAAAACTAGTTGCCTACTCATCAGTTTCCCATATGGGCTACATCGTTATCGGCATATTTGTTTTTAATCAGTACGGAATTACAGGCGGACTTTTTCAAATGTTGAGTCATGGAATATCAACAGGAGCTTTGTTTCTTCTGATTGGTATGATTTACGAAAGAACACATTCGCGAGAGATATCGAAATATGGGGGCCTAGCCTCGGTTGCACCACTTTATTCTATTGTGTTTTTTATTATCACACTTTCTTCGATTGCAGTCCCAATGACCAACGGGTTTGTTGGAGAGTTTTTAGTTTTGCTGGGCGTTTTTAAAGCACAACCAATTTATACTTATTTTGCAATTTCAGGAGTTGTCCTTGGCGCGGTTTATATGCTGTGGATGTATAAGAGAGTATTCTTTGGTGAAAAAGGCGAACTATTTAAAGATGAGCATCATCCGATCGCGGACTTAAATTACCGAGAAATGGCCGTGATGCTGCCATTGGTTGTTATGGTTTTTTGGATGGGATTATTTCCCAATCACTTTATAGATTACTCGAAGGCAAGCATTGATCATCTTGTAAAAAACAGAACAAATTACAGTCTTGCGCAGGATGAACTCAAAAATGAAAATACACAGGCGCGTTGGCAAGGAGAAGGCAAATGAAAATGGATGTCTCGTGGAAAGATATCACGTTAGTAATGCCAATGGTGGCCATTTTTTTAACGAGCTTAATTCCAATAACCATTAAAGTTTTGCGTGGAAACAGAGAACAAAATCCCTTAGCGACACTGATCCAGGGATTATCTGGATTATTGATTGCGCTTGGTTTGCTTGTTGTTGTGGGAACTATTGCTGATGGCGCTTCGGCTTTTAACAATGCTCTTCTTTTTGATCCGATTACACAATGGCTGGGCGCTGTCGCTATCATATCTGCCGGCGCTTCCTTGGTTATGATGTATGAGAACCCTGCGACCAAGGGGGAACAATTTTCTGAGCTGACCTTTCTTACCATGAGTTCCGTTGTTGGAATGTTAATCCTGGTTGCTGCAGTTGATTTGTTGACCGTTTTTATCGGTATGGAAATGATGTCCTTATCTTTATATTTGATGATCGGCATGAGCCACGAAGAAAAACTTTCCAAAGAAGCTGCGCTTAAATATTTTATTTTGGGAAGCTTTGCTTCAGCCATTTTTCTTTTTGGCACAGCCTATATTTTTGGAACCACAGGTTCGACAAATATTTTAAATTTTATACAAGACACGGCAGGCTTGGTTCAGTCTAATCGGCTATTTTTATTTGGCATCACCTTTGTTATGATTGGATTTTGTTTCAAAGTTTCAATCGCGCCTTTTCATGCGTGGACTCCTGACGTTTACCAAGGGGCTCCGACGCCACACGCGGCCTTTATGGCGACAGCGGTAAAAGCAGTTTCCTTCGCCGCGTTTCTTCGTTTGGTTGCGACAAAGTCCCTGGTGGGTTCAGCGAATCTTTTTGATGTGCTTCAGTGGTTGGCGGTCATAACGATGATTGTTGGAAATGTCGCTGCGATTTTACAAAACAATTTAAAAAGAATGTTGGCCTATTCAAGCATTTCCCATTCGGGCTATATTTTAATTGGTTTAATTACTGCCGGCGTTTCTGACGATGGATCTTTTGGCGCAAGCAGCGTTATTTTCTATCTGCTATCTTACTCGATTATGACCTTAGGGTCTTTCGCGCTGATTTCAATGATGGAAAAAAATCCCGAATCAATAACAAACGTGGATGACCTTGCTGGCTTGGCAAAAAGTCGACCGGTGTTAGCCCTGTGTTTCACAGTATTTATGTTGTCTCTGGCTGGCTTACCTCCAACATTGGGTTTTTTCTCGAAATTTTATTTATTTAGTTCGGCTATTAAAGAAGGACTTCTGTGGCTGGCGCTTTGGGGCGTAATAAACTCAGTTATCAGCGTGTATTATTATTTAAGACCTGTTGTCACTATGTACATGAAAGAAGGCGATGCTCAAATTGCTGGTCATAATTTAACCGCAACAACGGTTACTATTTTTGTATCGGCTTTGTTTATTGCGCTTCTGGGCTTTGTTTCCGGCCCTATTTTCAGCGCTGTTGAACGAAGCTTTTTATAAAATTACATATTGTGGCGGCGAAGCGCGCTGATCGCTGATTTAAATCCGACACGAACGATTCTTTCTAAAATTTTTGGACTCAAGCTGAAGTGATCAACAAAGAACATTTCATAATTTTGTGGCCTTGGGGTGATGTGCACATAGTCCACTTCGGGACGGTAGTTGAATCGTGTTCGGTAGACTTCAAGAATTTTTTCACGATGTTCTTCGGGCAGGCCGTGTTGTTTAAAATAGTTATCAATTGTTTTATAAATTTGTTTCATGTTGTGCTGCCACTCAACATGTTTGGTGTGTTTTTGTTCCAAAACTTGATAAAGCGCCTGATTTAAAATCACCGGAATTCCATACTCATGCAAACTGCCCATTTCTTCGGTAAAGTGATAGGGCTGCATTGAATAAGAGGATAAAACCAAGTCGCAACCATGATCAGCCGCAACATGGGCCGACAAAGTTTCACGAATTTCGCCATCATAAAAATAAAGTACTTTTTTGTCCGGTCGCTCCAGCCCATACGGAGAAAAAATTGGAGGGAGGGCCGCCGAGCAAGCAACGGCCTGGCTGATGCTTGCATAATTGATGTATTTTGTAGTTGGAGTTTTTGAACTCTCCTTAAAATTCGAGAAGATAGCCTTCCTCGTGTGGTTAAGTTGTGTGGCAACAATATAGAGCTCAGCGTTCAAACGAGAGAAATCATTTTCCACAAAAACATATTTTCGAAGATATCGCTCAAGGCCCCGGGTCGAAAAGAGGCCGTTCACCTTAAAGCCATTTTTTATAAAAGCCTCTAGGCCCCCAGTAACTACAGATTTTCTCAAAAAAGATTGGGGCAAGAATTTAAGGAAGCTGCCGCCATTAACTGCAAAAATATGCCGATAGCTGAGCGGCTTTAACGCAGTATAATCCATGCTGTTAAATCGAGGAACCTCGCCAGAGCCAAGTTGAAAAGCATTAATTAAAGCTTCAGCACTGTATCCTGCGGCTAGAATGGAACTAATAAACGCGCCGGCGCTGGAGCCTACATAAAGTTGGATAGTCATGGGATCTTTGTCTTTCGGTTTGCCCGAAGGATCTTTAGGCCCCCCCGCAAACTTAAAGCCTTTTTCTTTCAAAGCTAGGCAAACTCCAATATGAAAGGCAGCAGCTTTTATCCCGCCGCCACTCAAGACTAATCCGATCTTTTTCTTGTTCTCAAAGCGCATAGTCAACTATTCAACACCCTTGAGCAGCCCGAATCAAGGCTTTGATCTGGGGTTCTGACCACCTGAGTACTAGTCAAAGGTCCTATTCCGCACCTATCCAACCAGCCCAAAGTTCAGAATTGGTCAGGCTTTGCGGAGGATAGTCATAAAAATTTGACAGAAGAACCATGTTTGACAATGATGAGTACGCAGCTGGAGGATGGGTCACCACCCCAAAGAACAGCGGGATATTCGGCTCAGGCTGGTTATTCATAAAAGGAGTAAGGATGTCATTAGGTCACTGGTTAGATCTCACCGATTACTCAACAAAGTATAAGGTGAGCGTTAGTACCCTAAGACGGCGAATAAAAGCCGAAGACATCAATTTTCAATTAAGAGACGGCAAATATTTCTTAATTGATGAGCCAATGAGCACCCATCAGAAACATCGCCCCTCCCAGGAAAGCGACGTAGAGATGATGGGTGCTCATTTAGTTTTACCTAAGGCGAGCAAAGATGAACCAATTTTGACCGCAGCAAACAAACTGCTGACGGAACTCAAACTGGCCTACACGCAAATTCTTTGCGAAAAAGAAGAACAAATTCTGAGATTAAAAGAAGAAGTATCAGATTTAAAAACACTTGTTAAAGTACTTGAAAACGAAAACAGCCGAATTGGCTCACGACGTCCAACCGAAGCTTACTATTAAACTACTCTTCAAAGCCCTTTCTACTATTGTCATTTTTACCGCAGTCCTGATCTTTTTTACTAAAAATCCAACAGTGCAGGCAAAAAAAATAAACCATAACCTTGTTGTCTCGGAAAAAAATTTGCGAACACATCTCGCAGCACTTTCAGGTTTGATTGGTCGGAATACCGACAATCCGCAAACTTTAAATCAAGCAGCTGCTTACGTGAGGAATGAGTGGATTAAACAGGGTTATGCGGTTACTGAACAAAAATACATGGTTGAATCTCGTGGCATTAATATCGAAGTTAAAAACCTTATTGTTAGTTATAATGTTAGAAATGATCCCGCACAAAAAACCATCGTAGTTGGCGCTCACTATGATGTTTATGGAAATTTCCCTGGCGCCGACGATAATGCCAGCGGGGTTGCAGGATTATTAGAATTAAGTCGCTTGGTTAAAGAACAAAAACCAAATCTGGCCCAGAGAGTAGACTTCGTTGCTTACACGCTAGAAGAACCGCCATTTTACGCTACACTACAAATGGGTTCTTATGTGCATGCTAAAGCGATGAAAGATCAAGGCCGTTCGATTTCATTGATGCTTAGTTTGGAAATGATTGGGTTTTTTTCGGATGAACCGAATTCACAAAATTATCCAATTCCCTATTTGAACATGGTATATCCAGAGCGGGGAAATTTTATTGCATTGGCGGGTGAGTTTGGCGAGTGGTTTGTTACCAGAAAAGTAAAAACTTATTTTCAACAGATGACCGAGTTACCAATTGAATCCATTAATACTACAAAGTTTATGCAGGGAATTGACTGGTCCGACCACAGAAGTTATTGGGAATTTGATTATCCAGCTTTGATGGTTACCGACACTTCGTATTTACGAAATAAGCATTATCATAAAGAGACTGATACAGCCGAGAAACTGGATTATATTAAAATGGGTGAAGTTGTTCTGGGTGTTTACGGAGTATTGCTGAATTATAGTTACTAAATCTAGGGGAGGCCTAAATGGCATTGCGAGCCAGGTATTTCATATTAATCCCGATATTTTTATTTTACAGCTTCGGGCATGCTGGTCCATGCAATTCAAGTAAGAAAAAAAATAACGAGGCCCGAGCTTTAGCCAGTGTATCTTCTTCGGCTTCACTGATTGCTTTGAAGGGTCTAATAAATAATGAAGAACCTGCGAGTGTGCTTGCAGAAATACATTCGGCAGAAGGTAAAAGTGTTGATCAATTTACCAAGCAAATAGGCGACAAGGGACCAAAAAAACTAGTTGCTCAGATAATTGCAATGAACAAAGAAAATCCAGCTCAAGAAAAAGAATTGGCAAAATACTTGGTATCAGCAGCCTCAAGGCACCGCAAAGCAAATGGAGATTATGCGCCTATTTTGTATGAATATATTTCTTATAGAATTAAGATGGGTACCGTAGGACAAATCAATGAGTGTGATCCAAAAGATCCCCTCAATAATCCTAAAATATTTACCGCAGCGGCACGGACCGTTAGTGTTAAATTTAATAATGAAACATCATATGGACCTTTGTATTGCTGTGGTGAATGTGATGGATGGTGTTTGAGAAACGTTAACTGCAGCCGAAATGGCGCATGCTGGGACAGCGAGGATTAAGTATGATAGTAAAAATAATGTTACTTCTAATTTTTGTTTTTATTCCATTTGCAGTTCATTCATCAGATAAAATGTGTCCTCAAAAACCTGCAGTTGCTTCTCCAAAAGAAGTACAAGCGCTAATTAAAAAAATGTCGCCTCGAGAGCTTGGTTTTATTAAGAAGATGGGCAAAACACCAGAAGAGGTCGTTACGGCAAAATTTGATTGTAACGCAAAACGAACGCCGGCGAGCAAATACAGCAAATGTGGATGCGGAAGCGTGTGGCCAAGCGCAAAAGGATGCGATGCTGCTTGTGGCGAGTGCTCGGATTGTAAATAGACGTTTTTAAAGAACTTTAGCAACAGCCGCAGTAACCGCAATTGCCAACGTAATCATGGCACCAACGATCGTGCTTAATTTAATAATTAAAATATAGGCGGTGTTTCGGCGACGTTCAATATTGGGCAAGAGGAGTATCTGTACTGCTAATCTCAGCAGCTGCAATTAAGCAGCGGCTGCAGGATTTTTTGGTTTCTTGTGATCTTTTTTTGCGACTGCTTTTTTCGGTGTTGTTTTTGCTGTTTTATCAAAGGCCACTGCAAAAACTTCATCGACATTTTCAGCTAAGATAAAATTTAGTTTATCTTTAAAGACCTTAGGAATATCCGCAAGATCTTTTTGGTTCGCAATTGGAATGATAATGTTATCGATTCCCATATTTAGCGCAGCCAAACATTTTTCACGAATTCCACCGACTGGAAGAACACGGCCTTGCAGTGTAACTTCTCCGGTCATCGCTAGATCATGTCGAACTGGAGTGTCTGACATAAGACTAACCAGAGCTGTAGTCAGTGCGATTCCCGCAGAAGGCCCATCTTTAGGAATGGCTCCAGCTGGTAGATGCACGTGAATATCGTATTTTTCAAAAAAATCATCAGCAATATTAAGTTCACTCATATGAGCTTTGGCATAAGACATCGCCGCGTGAGCCGATTCTTTCATCACATCACCAAGCTGACCGGTCAAAAGCAAGTTGCCTTTGCCTTTCATTTTCAAAGCTTCGATGTACAGAACTTCTCCGCCAGCCTGGGTCCATGCTAAACCTTGCACGACTCCAATTTGTGAATCCATCATTTTGTCTTCGCGTAGAAATTTTGGTGGGCCTAAAATTTCTGTAACCGAGCTCGCCGTAACTTGAACATTAGTGGCTTCGCCCATCACAACCATTTTTGCAACTTTACGACAAACTGAACCGATTTCTCTCTCTAGATTTCGCAGTCCAGCTTCGCGAGTGTAACCAGCGATGATGGCTCGGATTCCGTCGTCAGTGAAGGCAACATGAGTTTCGTTAATGCCATTGCTTTCAATTTGTCTTTTAACTAAATGTTTTTTTGTAATTAACAACTTATCATTTTCTGTGTAACCGGGAATATTGATGATTTCCATACGATCACGCAAAGCTGCAGGAATATTTTCGATCATGTTTGCAGTCGCAATGAATAAGACGTTGCTCAAATCAAAATCCACATTCAAATAATTATCTCGAAAAGTTGAGTTTTGTTCAGGATCTAAAACTTCAAGCATTGCCGCTGAAGGATCACCCCGGAAGTCACTACCAAGTTTGTCGATTTCATCCAGAACAAAAACAGGATTATTTGTTTTAACTTGTCGTAAGGCTTGAATCACTTTGCCGGGCATTGCTCCGACATATGTTCTTCGATGACCACGAATTTCGGCTTCATCCTTTACGCCACCCAATGCGATTCGGAAATATTCTCGTCCCATGGCACGAGCAATTGATTTTCCAAGAGAAGTTTTTCCAACACCCGGAGGGCCTGCAAAACAAAGGATTGGACCCTTCATATTGCTTTTCAATTTTCTAACAGCCAAAAACTCAAGAACACGATCCTTAGCTTTGGTAAGCTCGTAATGATCTTCATCTAAAATATCTTTAGCATGTTTCAATTCTAAACAATCGACAGATTTTTTTGCCCAAGGAAGATCAACCATCCAATCCAAATAAGTGCGGACCATTGTTGCTTCCGAAGCATCGGGATGCATGCGTTCCAAACGATTTAACTGTTTTAAAGCTTCCGTTTCTACACTCTGAGGCATTCCTGAAGTCAGAACTTTTTCGCGGAGTTCTTCCATCTCTTCTGATTTGGAATCAGCTTCGCCCAGCTCATTTTTTATAGCTTTCATTTGCTCGCGCAAAAAGTATTCTCTTTGCGATTTTGACATTTCGTCTTTAGCTTGTGAGCGAATTTTTTGTTGCATGGACATAACATCTAATTCAGCTGCTAAAATCTCGGTAACTATTTTAAGACGTTCCTTAGGATCTGTAGTTTCTAAAACTTTTTGAGCGTCCTGAACTTTGACTCCTAAATTAGAAGCAATTAAATCAGCAACACGACCAGGATCAGTGACATCATCTAAAACTAATAATATGTCAGGCGACAAGGGTCGGCCAAGAGCGATGATTTTTTCAATATGCTCTTTCGCCGTACGAATAAGAGCTTCTGTTTCTGTCGGATTAGCAAGTTGCACATCTTCAATTTTTTCAATCGCAACTTCAAAAGAAGGAGTAGTTTTAACAAAACTTTTGACTTGTCCTTTGGCCACGCCTTGGATCAAGATTTTTACTCGACCATCGGAAAGCTTTCTCATTCGCATGATCATCGCAATGGTTCCGACTTTATATATAGAGTCGGGTGTTGGATTTTCTTCGGTGATATCTTTTTGCGAAGCTAAAAAGATAAGTCGATTTTTAGCCAGCGCCTCTTCAACCGATCGAATCGATGATTCTCGACCTACAAATAATGGGATTATCATGTAGGGAAAAACAACGATGTCTCGGACAGGCAACATTGGCAAAGACTGTGGAATTTCTAAAACTTTGTCATCGAAACTCATACCGCTCCCTCCGCGTGGCTTGCGGGTCCAGGTTTTCTCACATAAAACTTGTCGGTGAGATCGGCCACGGGCTTTAAAGAAAAAGCACTCGCCTAAGTCCGGATTTTAAAGAGGAGATGAATTAATTTCATTTTTACTGCTTATTTTGTTTGCAAAGGCAGTCTGGATTTCTGGAAATACAGACTGACATCCATGTCAGAGAGTCTTCATCCATGACTCAATTTAAAATGAGTTCATTGATTTTGGATTATTGATAACCTTTCAAGCTATCTTCACGCTCTTCCATACAAGCAATACATAAAGTTGTAAATGGACGAGCTTTTAATCGACGAAGGCCAATTTGATCATCACAAGATTCGCAGCAACCATAAGTTCCTGCTACAATTTTTCCCAGTGCAATTTCAATCATCATCAGCGAGTGCCGATTTCTTTCAAGAAGATTGATGGAAATATTATTATGAATGTCTTGGGATGCGATCTCAGATTCGTCACAGACCTGCACTTGACACATTTGTTCTTGCTTGAACTCAAGAGATTTATTCAGAATGTCGGACTTCTGTTCAAGAAGACATTCTTTGATTGCGTTAATTTCCATAATATTGATGTCGCCCGAGCTCACCCTCGTTCCCCCCCGATGATCTGTGGTCGAATCGCTTTGGCCTGCATATTACGAAGGATAAAAGAAGTGTCACCAAAAAAAAGACTTTGCTTAAGTATTCTACAGAGAAATTAACGCAGTCATAAATGTGGATATCTTTGCACTATTTGTAATACTAAGTGCGCGCAAATTTTCGACCCAGGGCTTCGCGAAGTTCTGCACCTTCAATACTGAGGCGTGTCCAAGGTATTGCAATTAATCGTTCAACTTCGATGGGCTCTTCGGTTTCTTCACAAAACCCAAATGTTCCTTGTTCTATTCTTGCAAGTGCAAATTCAATTTCCATTAATTGATGACGAAGTCTTTCGTGGTTTATCAAAAAAGAATGTTCCTCGAGCAGAGCGACTGTCAGATCAATTTCATCACCGCCCGCACGATCCGCGACGACAAAGCCACTGGCAGATGTACGGATGCGATTCAAAAGATCCTGCTTCATTGTGAGCAGACGTTTTTTGCACTCGTTCACAAGATCCAGAGTTAGCAAGGGGCTTGTCATTTTTTCCTCCTCAAGTTTCTGCGAGGTGTCTCGCAAGTTGATTGTTGAGATGAAAAAGCCAGCCGAAAGGGTTAAAGAGAAATAATAAAATAATTTTATAGCTATTATTAGGGTGCGAATTCAATCCTGGTGAAGAGCAGATCAGCGTATTTTTAAAGGAACGATTTCCCCACGGTCTAACGTCAAAGTCAGCAGGGGGCGACGGATTTCTCGATCAGAAGTCATTTGCAAGGTTCCCAGCGAGCCAGGAAATTCTTTCAGTGAAGTTAGCTTTTCAGCAATCGTTTCACGACTGGCAGCGCCCTGAAGAATCAGTTGTCGTAAAATCAGAGCAGAGTCATAGGCTTGAATTTCAATCAACGAAGGATCTTCATTATAGATAACTTTGTATTCACTTAAAAAACGATTTGAAGCTAACGACGCCGGAGTAAAGCTATCGACAAATAAAATATTATTAGAAAAACTTCCGGCGCGTTTTGCTAAACCGGGACTATTCCACAAGTTTGTGCCCATAAGTTTTACGCCGCGTACGCCACCATAGGAAAGGAAGGCCGAAATTTGTCCAAGAGTTTTGGCGCTATCAGGAATAAAAAGTCCATCAAAATCCACAACCGGGGTCAGCAAATCATCAGCATTGTAATTAGAGCGCGAAGGTTTGTTTTTATTAGTAGCAAAAAACTCTTTTTGTTTTTGTTTGTACTCGTTTAATCGGGCTTCAATGTAATAAGTTCCGACTAGTCGTTGAACGGCTTGCCGAAAGTCAGTGTCTTTGGGGTTGTAAGTTTGTGCCGCAACGACAGTGCCACCTCGAGCTAAAACTTCATCCCAAAAAATATTAGTTGTTTCTACACCATAAGAATCATTGGGATACATGACGGCAAAACGCTTCATACCAAGACTGTCCATGGCCACTCGAACCAAATGACGAACTTGCATTTCCGTCGTCAGGGAATTGCGAAAAACATAAGGACCAAAATCGGTGAGTCCAGATTTTTGCGACAAAGTTATTGTTGGAATATTAAACTCACTCGATTTGGTAATTTCAGCAAGCGCGGTTTTCCCCAATAAACTACCAATAAGTGCGATCACATTATCTTCGCGAACCAAGCGCTCGACGCCTCTTCGAGCATTGTCTGCATTTCCTTCGCTATCCATAACTGCCAATTTAAAATTGGAATAGGGTTGGTGCAGTCCCAATCCCATTTGAATTCCACGAAGAGCGCGCTGGCCAATGTTGGCATTTTTTCCCGAAAGCGGAAGAACAACGCCAATGGTTTTTGGCGAAACACGTTTCGATGCTTCCAGCTGATCAATGACTTCCTTACTCTTATAGGCCAAGTCGCTTCCGGGTTGAAGCTCGATCACGCCATTAAAGTAGCGTCGCGAATTGTCCACATTCTGTTGGTTTAAACTAATTTCACCCAATCGATACAATGAATGCGAACGGATAAAACCAAAGTCAGAATTGCGCGAAGCTTCGTGCAATTCATTTTCATTGAGTTTTGTTTCCACGAGCTCAATGGCATGAAGACGATGGTCGTCCTGTTCTTTTTTTGTTGGAGCCGAGACAGACAAAGGAACTAACAAGCGAAGAGCCTCTAGATTTTGCCCTGCTTTTTCATAAGCAAGAGCTTGTTGTGCCTGAGGCGAGTTGCTTAGAGCCGGGGCTCCGCCTGCAGCTGTAGGAGTCGTTACAACCTCTGGTGATTTTGGATTGGCTCCCTTGGGACCCGCAGGACGATAAATAACATGAGGCGAATTTTTTGATGTTTTAAGTTCAGGTCTTCTTGTCGAAACGGAAGAACAAGAAAGTAAATTAAATATAAATGGGACGAAACCAAGAAGGGCAAATTTTTTCATTTTCGTGACCTTAAAATTTGTGCCGACCTATCTTTGAAGCTTTTTACCATAGGGGTATCCTCCGAGGACTCGGCCAGCTTTTCAATTAATACTTTCTGTTCTGCGGAAATCTGTTCAGGAATATCGACCTGGACTTTGACCAACATGTCACCCGAGCCGAAGCCCCCTAGTTTAGGAAAGCCTTTTCCCTTTAAACGAAAAACTTGACCCGAGTGGGTGCCCGCGGGGACGCGAATCATTGCTTTTCCCGTGAGGGTAGGAATTTCCACTTGGGTTCCAAGCAAAGCATGAATATAGGAAATGGGTAAATCCATAACGACATCGGTTTCATCTCTGCTAAAAAGCGGATGCGTTTGAATATTGATAATAACATACAAATCGCCGGCAGGACCGTTGGGGCTTGCGGTGTCACCCTCGCCCGTGAGCTTTAATTTTTGATTTTCTTTAACACCTGCAGGCACGCTCACAGAGAGCTTTGCGGTTTCCTCTTGGCCAGAACGTTGGCGGACAAAATGAATGATTTTTTCGCAACCAAGAGCGGCCTCTTCAAAGCCAATTGAAAGCGTATAGCGAAGGTCAGCACCTTTTTGCGGACGGCGCTGTCTGCCGCCGCCAGGTCCGCGGCCACCAAAAATTTCGCTAAAGACGTCACCGAAAACGTCCTGGAATTGCTCCTGATTTCCACTGCCGTCACCAAAGCCACCTCGAAAGCCGCCACCACCGCCGAAAGGCCCGCCTGCGCCCCCAAAGCCCGCCTGGGCCCCTGCGTGGCCAAATTGATCGTACACTTCGCGTTTTTTTTCGTCACCAAGAGTGTCATAGGCTTCGGAAATTTCTTTGAATTTTTCTTCAGCTTTTTTATTTCCAGGATTCTTATCGGGATGAAACTGCAAAGCCAGCTTGCGGTACGCCTTTTTGACTTCCTCTGGCGTGGCCGTGCGCGAAACACCTAACAATGAATAAAAGTCCTTTTTAGACAAAAAGTCTCCTTACTCAGGCTTTCGGGCGACAACAACTTGTGCCGGCCGGATGATTTTATCTTGAAGCCGATAACCTTTTTGGAAAACTCTTAAAATAGAACCGGGCTGAGCAGTATCACTGATTTCGCTGCTAAGGGCTTCATGTAGGCTTGGATCAAACGGCTGTCCCTCACAAATAATTTCAGAAATGCCATTTTTGGTCAGCGCATTTTTAAGTTCCGATGAGGTCATTTCAATCCCTTTAACGAAGGTTGAAAAATTTTCTGAGGTGACAGTAACTGAATTTGCTCTTTCAAAATTATCTAACACGGCCAACAAATCCACCGCTAAATTTCTGGCCCCGAACTTCAACAGATCAGCTCGTTCTTTAATGGTATTTTTTCTGAAATTATCAAATTCTGCACGAAGGTAAAGATAATCGTTTTTAAATTTTTCAGTCTGTTCCTGAAGTTTTTGCATTTCATTATTGAGTTCGCCAGCGCCGTTCGTCGCGGTCGAAGTAGCCTCGGAATGGACCTCGCCATTATTTGTTTTAGAGTCTGACACAAAAGCCTCCTCAGAGAGTCGTCGCACACTTCATAAGATTGAGTACTCAAGTGAAAATGTCAATGCGGGCCAAGATCCTCTTTAAGGAAGGCTAATTCGTAAAAAACTCTATTGCTGAGCACAATTCCTTGCGGCGTCAAAGACCAAAGACCTTTGGCCTGTTGTATCAACCCCTGCGCCATAAGTTTATTTAAGCCCACTTCAACAGCAGCAAAGGCCTTCGGTGAAAATTTATTTTGTAACAATTTTGAATTAAGCCCAGACATCATCCGTAAAGAAGTATGACAGAAGTCTGTTAGGGCCTGACTTTCATTCAAAACTTCATATTGCGAGCTAGCCAGGCCATCCGCAACACTCGCCCATTGAGTGTTCGCAGCTTGCTCGATTTGTTTTTCATATTCATGAATCGAATTCACATTCCAAAATCGCGTCCCCCACGAACTTGCTTTAGAGTAAGAATGAGAACTAAGCCCCAGCCCCCAATATTCTTGATCCGCCCAATAAAGCGTATTGTGTTTTGATTCGAACCCAGGTTGAGCAAAATTTGAAATTTCATACTGTTCAAAGCCACCGCGGGTTAAGCCCAGGCGCAAAAGCTCAAACATTTCCAATTGGTCTTCTTCTAAAGGGCGATTTTTTGATAGGGGATGGCCTTCGGGCACGGTTAAACAATAGGGGCTAATATGCCGGGCGCCAGAATTTAAGGCAATTTCAAGGTCTCGTTTTAAACCATCGACTGTTTGAGTGGGCAGCGCAAAAAGAATATCAAAATTGAAGTTCACGTCGAAATCTCGTAACAACTTTAAAGTGTCAAGAGTCTGTTGAGCGTTATGTTCACGTTTAACCATTTTAAGTAAGGCATCATCAAAGGTCTGAGCGCCGACGCTGAATCGATTAAAACCAGATTTAAGGTAGCTTTCAATTTTTTGGGGAGTCAAAGTCGCGGGATTGATTTCCAGAGTAACCTCTGTCTCAGGACCCCGAGAAAAACCGTTCTTTTCAAGCTCCTCAATCAAAGATAAAATCAACTGCGGCGGCAATAAGCTAGGAGTGCCACCACCAAAATAAATGGTATCGAGCTTTCGTTCTGAAAAATAGTTGAGCTTTTGATGAATTTCTTTTTTGACGAGTTCGACATAATTTTCAGGTGGCAAAATTTGTGATTTTTCATAGGTAGCAAAATCACAATAACTGCAACGCTGAAGGCAATAAGGAATATGGAAATAAACGCCAAACGACATAAGGAAATATTGATTATATGAAGTTAAAACAATTTCAACTTAAAAACGGCCTTAAAGTTCTCTTTGTCGAAAGTCATAAGTCGCCAGTGATCTCTATTCAGATGTGGGTGCGTACCGGAAGCGCCGACGAAAAGAAAAAAGAAGAAGGCATTAGTCACTTTATTGAACATTTAGTTTTTAAAGGAACACGAAAGTATGCCGTCGGTGAAATTGCTGCAGCCGTCGAGGGAGCTGGTGGTGAACTCAATGCTTATACCAGCTTTGATCAGACGGTATTTTATGTCACGGTTTCAAAAACATTTTTTCAAACGGGACTAAGTGTTATTTCAGAAATGATGGGCTTTCCCATTTTTGATTCAAAGGAAATCGACAATGAACGCGAAGTTGTTATTGAAGAAATCAAACGTGGTGAAGACAGTCCCCATCGCAAAGCCAGTCAATTGTTATTTAAAACGGCTTTTAGTAAACATCCTTACGGAATTCCTGTCATTGGCTATGATAAGAATGTTAAAGAGCTGAGTGCAAAAAAAATTAAAAGTTTTTTTCACTCGAGGTATGCACCTCGAAATATGTTTTTGGTGGTCAGCGGTGATTTTAAATCCGAAGAAATGAAAAAACAAGTTAGTGAAGTATTTGGTGAGTTTAAAGACTATCCTGTGAAAAAGATTTCAAGAACAAAAGAACCAAAACAAAAGGCTCCGCGGCAACAATTTTTAAAGGCCGATTTTAACGAGAGCCTGATTTACGCAGCTTTTAAAGTTCCAAACGTTAAACACAAGGACATTCCGGCTTTGGATGTTTTGGCTTTGATTATGGGCCAAGGGGATAGTTCCCGATTGGTTCATCGCCTGCGCATTGAAGAGCCTGTAACAAATTCTGTTGGAGCCTTCGCGTTCAGTCCGGCAGATGAAGGAATTTTCGCTTTGTCAGCTGGGTTTGATGTTAAAAATTTAAAAAAATTGCTTGAGGGCTTTTTGCAAGAAATTGAAAAGGCGCGGAGTTCGCTGCCGACAGCAGAGGAGCTGCAAAAAGCAATCACCAACATTGCGAGCGAGCAAGTTTATTCACTGGAAACTGTTGATGGAATTGCGCGAAAAATTGGTGGTCTTGAATTTTATATGAAAGATCCGAAATATTTCCCTAAATATCTAAAAAGCTTGTATCGCCTAAAACCAATGGATTTGACGAAAGTCGCTCAAAAATATCTAACGTCTAAAACCTTAAATCTTATTTTGACAAGTAACGCGGATAAAAAAACTTGTGAAATGGAAATGAAGAACTTCGTGCAGGGGCTTCGCAAAATTGAGATAAAAAGCAAAAGTCCAAAGCTTAAGCCTACGAAATTTAAAGTTAAAGAATTAAAGATGGCGGCTCTGGGTGGTGGTGATTTGCCTAAAATCGAAATCATCAATTTACCAACCGGAGGCAAGGTTATTCTGCGTCACCAAAAAGAAACGCCAACAGTTTCTGTGCGATTAGCCTTTTTGGGTGGGCTTCGCATTGAGAAAAAAGAACAAACAGGAATTAGCGAATTACTGTCCCGCACTTGGCTAGCGGGAACAAAAAATCACAGTGAGCTAGAAATTAACCACAAAATTGATTCAATGGCCGCTTCGCTGGGCGCTTTTTCGGGCCGAAATTCTGTTGGTCTCAGCATGGATTTTTTATCAAACTACGAAAAACCGATGGCTCATCTATTGGAAGATGTTTTTCTTTTCCCACAATGGAAAGCTCAGGTATTGGAACGTGAAAAAGAAATTTTGAATCATCAGATTGTTTCTAAAAACGACAATCCGACTCAGGTTTGCATGAGTCAATTTATGAAACATCTTTTTGGTTCACACCCGTATTCTCGCGAAACTTGTGGAGATCTTAATACGATTAAGAACATAGCAGTTCCTGATCTGGAAAATTACTATGATTTAGTGCGAACCTCGTCAAACATGGTTGTATGTATGGTCGGCGACTTCGATCCGACATATTGGAAAAATAAATTTTCGGAATTAAGTGATAAAATAAAAAAAGGAAATCGTCTTGGCGATAAAATAAATATCGAATCACTTAATCGCGATGTCAGTATCTATACTCAACTTGAAAGGGAGCAGTCTCATCTTGTGGTTGGCTACCGTGGTTTAACTTTGCAGGATAAAGATCGATTTACTTTACAAATATTGCAATCGATTTTGTCAGGTCAAGGTGGACGATTGTTTATCGAACTTCGTGATAAAAATTCATTAGCTTATTCAGTTTCTCCGGTACGAATGGAGGGCATTGAGACAGGTTATTTTGGAGCTTATATTGGCTGTTCTCCGGAAAAAGTAGAAAAAGCCACTCAGATGATTCATCAAGAGTTCGATAAACTTTGCAATATAAAAGTTAAAACCGAAGAGCTGCAGCGTTCACAACGTTATATTGTTGGTCGTCACGATATTGATCTACAACGAAAATCAGCCATTTGTAATTCCATTTTATTTGATTCAATTTATGGTTTAGATCCAATGGAAACATTTAGCTCAACGGAAAAATATTTTTCAATTACAGCCGAAGATGTGCAGAATTTAGCGCAAAGAATATTTAAACAAAAATGCGTCACCAGCTTGGTAGGTCCACGATCACCAGAAGGCTTTACTGTCGAGAAATAGCAAGAAAACGGATAAACTTGGAACCCTTATCCGTCTCAATTTGTAACACATAAAATTTTTTTATAATTCAAATGTCGATCGATTATTATAATACCGACTTTTGCACAGCCGACTTATGAGAATCTTCAGAATTACCGACAATATGATATGATGAAATCTGATCTAACCTCAAAGAAGAGAGAACCATGAGCACAGATCGACGTGAGCTGGGACAAGGCCTAAACCTCTTCGTTTCGCCTGACGACTTTTTTAAGGAAAGCGTAAAAAAAGCTTTTGTCGAAAGAAAAATTGAGACTTATCCTCATGTTGAAACTTATTTGATTAAACTTCTTCAACACTATTTAGACGCCAGAAATCTTTTTGATTTTGAAAAAACGGACGAGTTTGGCCAACGAAAACCACAAACGATGGCTGAATTGTATTTGGTTGCGACCAATGCAGAACATTCAAAAAAAATTGAATTACTGAAAAAGCTTGCGGATAAATCTCTTTATATGAGTGGATTTTTCGGCGACTCGTTTGATCGAAAAATTATTGATGTGGATTATTATGCGGATATGGGCGGAGCAGCTTATCGAATCTTAGCCGACTGCACTCGCGAAGACGCTTTAGCCAAGGTGTACAGTGTGTTTTCGGTAAAATTTGTGCAGTTCATGGATGTTCTGGCCTACATCAGTCAAAATAGCCTTATTCAAAGTAATCAAAGTGTTTTGCGACTTTATGATCGCTATCTCAGGACTGGATCCGAATTAGCGCGGGAAAAGTTGGTCGAGATGGGTGTTTTTACGCTTCCTTTTGACCAAGCGAAATTGACCCGGCAGTCTTAACGGATTAGAGTACCATCATGTTTGGTTTAGGAATGTCGGAAATTATATTATTGAGTGTTATGGCTTTAATTATTATTGGGCCAAAACAACTTCCAGAGGTTGCGCGAACCTTGGGTCGATTTATTAATGATCTTAAACGATCCACTGCAGACTTAAAAGATGAAATAAAAAAACAAGCGATAGGCGATCTTGAAATTAATGATTTTTTAAAGAGACAACAAGAAATGCCCCCGCCTGCAGTTACCATTTATCCAGAGGATCAACCCTCTTCTTCTGAAGGCGAACAACTTTCTTTGGAAGATGTTGTCGTCGAAACAAAGAAAGATGAAGGGCATGGAAGCTGAACCTGAAGAGATCGAACAACAAAAGGGTCAGGGTTTAACCGAACATCTGACGGAATTAAGAACTAGAATTATTAATAGTTTGTTGGGATTATTAGTTACCACCGCCGTGGCTTACAATTATAGCGAAGAACTTTTCACGATTGTCCGCATGCCCATTGCTAAATATCTTCCTGGGGGCGGATTGGTTTATACGGCACCCATGGATAAATTCATGGCTCACTTTAGAATTGCGATTGTCTTTGGCATAGTTACCTCCTGTCCTTTTTGGTTATACCAATTGTGGAAATTTGTAGCCCCAGGCCTTTACAGCAAGGAAAAAAAATACGCGACGATGTTCATCGTAACAGGATCAGTTCTTTTCATCGGTGGAGCTGTTTTTTCATACTTGGTTGCATTGCCGATGGCCTTTGACTATTTGTTTACATTTGGTGGAGACATTGACAAACCCATGATCACTATCGATCAGTATCTGGATTTTTTTAGTCAATTTTGTTTGATGTTTGGAGTCGCTTTTGAATTGCCACTAATCATGAGTATTTTGGGAATGATGGGCATCGTTTCGCAAAGATTTTTAATTGATAAGGGCCGCTACGCCGTAATGATTTTAGCGGTCATTGCCGCAGTGATAACTCCACCCGATATGATGAGCATGATCATTATGCTGGTACCTCTTATTACGCTTTATTACGTCGGAGTTTTGGTCGTAGGTATTTTAGAAAAATCCCGAAAAGAAAAATTAGCACAGAATGAAAGAGAATGAGGACACGCGCTAGTTTTACGAAAGAGTGTAATTTTCTTCAAATTTAATTAGGATAGCACCGGCCTCAACACTGTCACCCTGCTTTACACAGACCTCTTTAATTTTTACCTCGCGAGTGCTGCGCATTTCATTTTCCATTTTCATCGCTTCCATGATCAACAAAGGTTTGTTTTCTGGAATGATATCACCGGGCTTAACAAAAATTTCGATAATTTTTCCTGGCATTCCTGCGCGAAGATCAGCACCGCCGCTCAGTCCGCCGCCTTTTTTCAAAGAATCATGTAAAAGCATTTCGTCATTGTAAATTCGAATGGCGCGGTAAGAGTTTCGAACGAAAACTGTGTACTCGGTATCTTTTCCGATCACATCCACAAGGTAAGACTGGCCTTTGAAAAGAAAACTTATGTATTCTTCGGCCTGCTTAAAATCGGTTTTTGAAATTTCGTAATTTTTCCAGTCTTGTCCTTCGGGCTGTAACGAAACTTTCCAAGAGTGCCGATGCTCTGTAACATCGATTTTATATTTTCGTCCTCTAAGCTCAGCTTCAAAATACATAAAAATCCTTAGTTAAAATTAAGTTCTCAGTGCGATTTTCCGACCCAAACGTTTCCAGTTAGAAACTAAGTTCAGCTGTCTGACGTCTTTTGATTTTCGATCATTGTAAGCCGTGATCGCCGCTGCAATTAAAAACATCGGATCTTCAACCTGCTTAAAAAGTTGAGGCTCAATCACTTCAAAGTTTTTTTCAATAAACTGTGTCGTGTAACTGCCATCACGAAACTTGGGGTGATCCAAAATAGTTTTGTGCAAAACAATATTTGTTTTAATTCCGGTTAAAACAAACTCGGTCAGAGCTCGTTGCATGCGATCGATCGCCTCTTCGCGAGTTTCACCCCATGTGATAACCTTCGCAATCATGGGATCATAATAAATTGGAACTTCGTAGCCGGGATAAGCGTAAGAATCCACTCGCATGAAGGGTCCTTGCGGATGTCGACACGCACGGATCACTCCCGGACTTGGTTTGTAAGTGATCGGATCCTCGGCGCAAATACGAGCTTCAATAGCGTGGCCATGTTGAACTAGATCTTCTTGTTTAAAGCTGAGTGGTCGACCAGCAGCCACATAAATTTGTTCTTTCACCAAGTCCACATTTGTGGTGGCTTCGGTGATTGGATGCTCAACTTGCAATCTGGTGTTCATCTCCATGAAATAAAACTCTTTGGTTTGATTGTCGAAAATAAATTCAATGGTTCCAGCGCCGACGTAATTAATTTGTTTGGCGGCGCGAACAGCGGCATCGCCCATTCTTTTTCGCACTTCTGGCGGCACCGAAGGGCTTGGAGCTTCTTCGATAATTTTTTGATGACGTCGCTGCACGGAACATTCGCGTTCAAATAAATGACAAACATTTCCATGGGTATCACCAAAGACTTGAATTTCAATGTGCTTCGGATCGCTGACGAATTTTTCAATATAAACGGTGGGATTGGCAAAATAATTTTGCCCCTCTGAGCGACAGGCTCGAAACGCACTTTCGAACTCACTGTCCTGACGAACAACACGCATGCCTTTGCCACCACCACCGGCCGTGGCTTTGATAATGATGGGATAACCGATTTTGTTCGAGATACTTCGACCCTCTTCGATGGTCTCAACCCCGCCATCACTGCCAGGGACACAAGGAACATTGGCTTTTTTCATTAGAGCCTTGGCCGAAAGCTTGTCGCCCATGGCTTCGATATTCTCTTTCGTTGGGCCAATAAAAACAATTCCGGCATCTTTGCAGGCCTGAGCAAATGTCGTGTTTTCCGACAGAAAACCATAACCCGGATGAATTGCATCCACCTGCGCTTCTTTGGCGACCTCGATAATTTTTTTATAATTTAGATAGCTTTCTTTCGAAGGAGCTGGCCCGATATTGTAGGCTTGATCAGCTAAAAATACGTGCAAGCTGTCGCGATCGGCATCGCTGAAAACGGCGATCGATGAAATTCCCAACTCGCGACAAGCACGGGTTATCCGAATGGCAATTTCCCCTCGGTTGGCGATCAAAATTCTTTTAAAAGGCAATTCGGCAGACATAATAAATCCTTTAGAGTGGAATATTTCCATGTTTTTTTGGAGGAATGATATCCCGCTTGTGTTTCAACATCTCCAGTGAATCAATAATTCTTTTTCGGGTCAGCGCAGGTTCAATGACCTCGTCAGTGTAACCAAGTTCCGCAGACACATAAGGATTGCTGAATTTTTTCTCGTAATCTGCGATAAGTTTAGCCTTTTCAGCTGCCGGATTTTTAGCTTTTTTAATTTGCTCACGGAAAACGATATTCACTGCACCTTCCGCCCCCATCACAGCAATCTCAGCTGAAGGATAGGCCAAGTTCACGTCACTGCGTAAAAGTTTTGAACCCATGACGATATAGGCTCCACCGTAGGCTTTGCGGGTGATGACGGTAATTTTTGGCACGGTGGCTTCGGCATAAGCATAAAGTAATTTAGCTCCATGTGTGATAATGCCATTCCACTCTTGATCTTTGCCTGGCAAAAATCCCGGAACATCAACAAAACTGACGATAGGCACATTGAAGGCATCACAAAAGCGAATAAAGCGAGCGGCTTTTCGTGAAGCTTCGATATTCAGACAACCAGCAAGAACATTGGGTTGATTACCCACGATACCAACAGGTCGTCCGTTGAAGCGAGCAAATCCAACAATAATATTTTGAGCGTAGTTTTTATGAACCTCAAGGAAATAGCCTTCATCCACGCACTCAGTAATCACTTGCAACATATCGTAAGGTTTTTTTGGATTATCGGGAATAATTTTACAGATGGATTCGACCATTCGATCTGGTTTGTCCTCAGTCGGTAAAATGGGTGCGTCGTCTAAGTTATTTGCCGGAAGGAAATTTAATAACTCACGAATCATCAGTAAGCAGTGTTTATCATCTTCAGTTGCAAAATGAGCTACTCCTGATTTTTGTGAATGAGTAACGGCTCCGCCTAAGTCTTCTTTCGTAACATCTTCATGGGTGACTGTTTTAATTACATCGGGACCAGTGACAAACATATAGCTTGTTTTTTTCACCATAAAAACAAAATCATTAATACTCGGGCTGTAAACAGCGCCACCAGCACAAGGCCCCAGGATCGCAGTAATTTGTGGAATAACTCCAGAAGCTAAAACATTGCGTGTGAAAATATCTGCATAGCCACCCAGAGATTCAATGCCCTCTTGAATTCTGGCGCCGCCCGAATCATTCAAACAAATCATCGGTGCGCCATTCTTAATTGCTAAATCCAGGATTTTACAAATTTTGTTGGCTTGTGTACGCGACATGGATCCACCAATGACAGTGAAATCTTGACTGGCAACGTAAACGAGTTTTCCATTCACTCGGCCATAACCTGTGACAACTCCGTCGCCGGGAACAAGTTGTTGTTCCATGCCGAAATTCACGCAACGATGAGTGACGAAACGATCCATTTCAACAAAACTTCCCGGATCCAAAAGAACATCCAGGCGTTCGCGCGCAGTAAGACGGCCACCTTCTTTGTGTTTTACCAATCGCTCGGTGCCACCACCTTGCATAGCATGTTCATTTCTTTTTTCCAGATCATGCAGACGCGTTTGATTGATGTTTTCAGTTTCCATGAGTTCTCCTTAAGGGTAACTGCGCCCATACAGTCGAGGGAATGGAACAGTCTCGCGAACGTGCGGCAGTCCGCACACCCAAGCCACTGTTCTTTCAATGCCAAGACCGAATCCGCTATGAGGGAATGAGCCAAAACGACGGATATCCAAATACCATTGAAAATCTTTTTCGTTCAAATTGTGTTCTTTGATTTTATTTAAAAGTTTGGCGATGCTTTCTTCACGCTGTCCACCACCAATAACTTCGCCGTAACCTTCCGTCGCTAAAAGATCACAGCCCATAGCATAACCAGGGTCCTTCGGGTCTTCTTTCATGTAGAAGGCTTTAATCGCCTGGGGGTAATGATGGACAAAAACAGGTTTATCATATTTAGAACTCACAATAGTTTCATCAGTGGCGCCAAAATCATCGCCGATGTTAAATTCGGGATTTTCTTTTTTAATCATTTCAGCCGCTTCTTTGTAATGTAAGCGCGGAAATGGGCCTTTGATGACTTCGAGCTTGGAGAGATCTCTTTCAAGAACTTTTAATTCTTCGGTGCGATTTTTCAGTGTGCGCTGAATAATGTATTCAACAAATTGTTCAGCCAAATCCATATTATCGTACATATCATTGAAAGCCACTTCAGGTTCGACCATCCAAAACTCGATCAAATGCCGACGTGTTTTCGATTTTTCGGCTCTAAATGTGGGACCAAAACAATAAACTTTTCCAAGCGCAGCGGCGGTCGCTTCCATATAGAGTTGGCCTGATTGAGACAAATACATTTTTTCGTCAAAATATTTAGTTTCAAAAAGATTAGAGGTACCTTCGCAAGCGCTGGGAGTAAAAA
Source organism: Bdellovibrionota bacterium (assembly GCA_038043185.1). Taxonomy (GTDB): domain Bacteria; phylum Bdellovibrionota; class Bdellovibrionia; order Bdellovibrionales; family Bdellovibrionaceae; genus UBA5009. The sequence goes on along the minus strand of JBBTCO010000048.1, from coordinate 11,378 downwards.
TTGGCGCATCAGTAAGAGTAAATCCTCGGCCATCAAAAAAATCACGAATCGCTGAAATAATTTCGTGACGAACGCGAAGGATCGCATGTTGTCTTTTGGAACGAATCCACAGATGCCGATTTTCCATCAAGAAATCTGTGCCATGATCTTTTGGTGAAATGGGATAATTTTCTGAAGGAGCTAAAATTTCTAAAGTTTCAGCGCCAATTTCGAAAACATTTTCATGTTTCGGATGTTTCCGAACAGTGCCTACAACTTGAACAGAAGTTTCTTGAGTGAGTTTTTCAAAAGCCTCTAGGGCGGCGTCTGTGCATTCTCCTTTAAACAAAATGCAGGGAACAATTCCTGTTCCATCGCGCAATTCTAAAAACTTAACTTTTCCGGACGAGCGAGTTTGATAAACCCAACCTTTTAAAGTGACCTTTTGGCCGACGCTATTTTTTAGCTCGGAAAGATAGCTACGCATAAATCCTCTCTGAAAACGAAGAATTTTTTGTATCATGAAAGTATATGAATTGACGCGAATTTCCCGTCGCCGCGAGGCGAAATTAACGCGGATCGGTATTCAAAATAAAAGGAAAATAGTCAGAATAAAGTTCTTAAAAGCCCTTTGTGCGCAAGTAATCCAAGGCTTTTTTTACGTTTAGTCGACCGTGGCTTGAAACCCTAAATTCGTGCTGTGGGGTTATATCAACGGATTTCAGTAGCGCCTCTTTAATTTGAGCTGCACTTGCTGTTGGAGCCGCACTTATTAATAAAGCCGCAGCACCGCTGACAAAAGGTGCCGCCATGCTTGTGCCTTGAAAGGAATCATAGGTATTACCTGGAATTATGCTGTAAATATAATCTCCTGGTGCGGCCAAATGTACGTAATTAAAACTGCTGTTCGACCAAGACGCCATGTAGTCGGTTGCCGTTGAAGCCGCCACAGTAATTTGGTTGGGCATATTGAATGAAGCTGGAAAATCAGCTCGTTGATCCAAGTCAGAACCGTCATTGCCGGCAGCAACGACAAGTAAAATTCCTTGTGAATTGAGTTTTTCAAATGTGCTTTTTAAGGCCTCAACAACACAAGCACTGCCACCCCAACTGGCATTGATAACTTTGGCCCCTCGAGAAGCCACATAGTTTAAGGCAGTGACGGCATCTGCGAGCGATCCCGAACCATCATCGGAAATAAAAGGTGCGGGAATAATCAGCGCCTTAGGCGCTGTTCCCTTCATGTTTCCCATGCTCGGGTCTGCGGCAATAATTCCAGTGACGTGCGTACCATGCGGACTTGTTTTTGCGCGGCCGGAAACGAAACTCATTCCAGCATAATCATCAACGAAGCCATTTTCATCATCGTCAAGTCCATTATTTGGAATTTCTTTTGTGTTGTAAGCAATTCTTGATTTGAGTTGAACATGTTCGACATCAATAAAAGAATCAACCACACCAACCAAAACGCCTTCACCTAAAACATTCTGA
>JBBTCO010000048.1:0-9808 GCA_038043185.1 Bdellovibrionota bacterium | reverse complement strand
GTTTTTGGCTGACCACAGGCGCTAAGAAATAAAAAACCCAATATTAAAAACGCATACTTTACATCCATGTAAGCTCCAGCGATGGTTCTGAAAGCCTCTTCAGTGAAGACTTTCCTGGCGAAGGTTCTGGTGAACCCATCGGAGTCCAGCTGGGCTCTCAAGAGTCTTGAAGCTAAAAACTAGCCAAAAGAAGGGGTGATTTTGGATCAGCCTTAAGTTTAAAATCATTTGCGATAAGGGGAAAATATGAAAAATTTTAACAAAAAGACGTTTGGCCTTTTGTTTTTTGGTCTGGTTTTGATCTCATCAAATAGTTCATTTGCGGCAAAAACAACAGCAAAGCAAATTCCGATGCGGGACTTTTTTAAAAATCCGCTGGAATCATCGCACATGATTTCTCCGGATGGAACTCGCTTGGCTTTATTGAAGCCTTGGGAATCTCGCATGAATGTTTTTGTTCGCGATCTTAAGTTTGATGAAAAAATTGACTCGTCAGAAGTAAAATCAGCAGACAAACAAATTACCGAAGTTAAAGATCGGGATATTTCACGCTTTTTTTGGAAAGGCAATAACACCATTATTTTTAGTCGAGATTTTGGTGGCGATGAAAATGATCACGTGTTCTCGGCAAACCTAAAAACAGGAAAGATCGTTGATCTCACTCCATTTGAAAAGACCAAAGTGATGTTGCTGGATGATCTTGATGATATTTCCGAAGCAGATATTTTGATTCAACACAATCGTCGCGATCCAAAAGTGTTTGATGTTTATCGCATGAATACATTGACGGGCGCTTCGAGTATGGTTGCGCAAAATCCTGGTCAAATCACCGAGTGGCTTACTGATCACAAAGGACAAGTGCGGGTGGCCCTCGAAGCTGAAGGTTCAAACACGAATGTGCTTTATCGTGACAGCGAAGCTCAAAAATTTAGAAAACTATTTACGTTAAGCTATAAAGAAAGTTTCGAGCCGATGGCTTTTACTGCAGACAATAAAAACGTTCTTGTTATTTCAAATATCGGACGTGATAAAGGCACTCTCGTTGAATTTAACCCAAGAACGAATAAAGAACAAAAACTTATTTTTCAGCACCCAGATGTTGATGTCCGTAGCATTAATTTTTCAAAAAAGAGAAAAATTTTAATCAGTGCAACAATTGAAACTTGGAAGGCGCAAAAAGTGTTTTTTGATCCCCTTATCGAAAAAATATACAACCGCATCGCCGATCAATTGGGCAAGCAGGATATCCTTAGTGTAAACTTTGACAAGAATGAAGAAAAATTCATCGTTCGGACTTATTCAGATCGCAGCATGGGAAATGTTTATTTCTATGACTCTAAAAAAGATAATTTAAAAAAAATAACTACTATGGCGCCATGGATTCCTGAAGAGGAAATGGCTGAAGTGAAACCAATTCAGTATCAATCACGAGACGGTCTTACTATTCACGGTTACCTGACTTTGCCTAAGGGAGATAAAGATCGAAAATGGCCGCTCATAGTTAACCCTCATGGTGGCCCCTGGGCTCGGGATACTTGGAGATATAACTCACAAGTGCAATTTTTAGCCAATCGGGGTTATGCCGTTTTTCAAATGAACTTTCGTGGTTCAACGGGCTATGGAAAAAAATTCCTTGAAGCGTCTTATAAACAATGGGGCAAAAAAATGCTCGATGATGTTACGGATGGCGTGAACTGGCTCATTGAAAAAGGAGTTGTTAATAAAAAACGAATTTGCATTTACGGCGGAAGTTATGGTGGCTACAAAACTTTAGCGGCACTAGCATTCACTCCGGAAATTTATGCTTGTGGAGTCGATTATGTCGGTGTTTCCAATTTGCTAACATTCATGAAAACCATTCCACCTTATTGGACAACAGAACTCGAAAAAATGTACGAGATGGTGGGCGATCCTGAAAAAGACAAAGAACAACTGATCGCAACATCGCCCGCTCTTCAGGCCAACAAAATAAAAGCTCCACTGTTGGTTGTTCAAGGCGCAAAAGATCCACGTGTTAATAAAGCAGAGTCCGATCAAATGGTCGAAGCTTTAAGAAAACGGGGAGTTGAAGTTCCGTATTTGGTGAAGGAAAACGAAGGTCATGGATTCAGGAATGAAGAAAATCGTTTTGAGTTTTATGAAACAATGGAAAAATTTTTAGCGAAACATATTGGGGAATAATTAAGTTTGTATCCCTTTTAAGTTTTAATTTCTCTAAAATTGGACGCAGGCTCCTGCCTTCCCCAGCATCGGCCCTTCGGGCCGAGCGCCTCCAGCTTGCTGGGAGGTCCAATTTTAGAGAAATTAAAACTTAAAAGGGACGTAAAATTAAAGAATCCTCTTAGTGGAGGACATAGCAAGAATTTTTTGTTTGGGGCAGCGTTGGGGGAGAAGGGGATATTATTGTAAGCTGTCTTTCAGATTAGAGAAAGAGACGCGTTTAGCGTCCGTCACTTACGGATTGACAAATAGAATTCGAAAAAGCATGTACCCGTCGCTTTGAAATAGGCCCGAGTTTGTTATCTCCTTTATAAGCTGAGACTGACTTGCAACATATCCATTTTTATCATCGTAGCGAACGTCAAATATAGCCTTCATCCATGCATTCGCATCATATCGGATTCCCAATGCCAATAGCGTTTGGATTTTTGCTAGCTCTGAAATCATAATATTACGAACAACCTCTTCACTCATGCCCCATTTCTCTGCACTGCCGTTAGATACGGCCTTAAAATTGGACTCCATTTTATAAATAAATAAGTCATCAAATTGTTTCTCTTTATAGTAAAATTTTTCTGTCCAACGTTGTCTACTAACAACATCCGTTGCTATACCCCCGGGGGTTGCTATAAAATTATGAAAATTATCACTGATATACTTAATACGATCATGAATTTCTTTTAGACTAAAATTTGATAAATACTGCTTCATAGTTTCAATATTGAAAAAAGCCTGATCAAAATAGTTTGGGGGAACCAAGAGTGCCGATTTGACAAGATTCAGTTTTGATTTAGGTACAAAAAAGATATTTTCTTGCACAAAAAAAAGCTTTTGATGAAGACGATTTTCGATATCTTCAAGTTTACTATCGCCAATACCGGAAGAGAACTTAGCCATAGTCCTTTTGAAGGGCTTCATATACTCAGCCGGATACTCTGCAAATCCAGCAAAGTGGCCACCAATGTCGTGACTAACGCCACCCCAATTATCAATGACAGTCTGCGCGTCAAAAGCGGATAAGGGAAAAATTCCGTTCCCGAGCATTTTTGCGAAATCTTCATTTGAAGCAAAGTCCGAAGGTTTCATATTCTCTGGAAATTTTTCACCCAGCTTTACCACCATAACTTTTCCAGACGGGTCTTCAAAAAGAAGTCCTGGTTCAATAACGTCATCAACAGTAATTTCACCGCGCGAGATCGCCTCGTTTATTCGAAAGTAATAATAGTCGACGATTTGCGAAAGCTTTGGCATGATTACTCGCCCGTCCTTTATACGCATACCCGCTTTCTGTAGGAAAACGGCGTATAATTGGTTTTCTTTAATAGCTTTCTCAATTTTCTCGAAGTGAGAGTTAGCGTTTGCTTCCATAACCTTATGAACGTCATGCTCATATTGTTTCCAATTCGGGTCTGCACTTAAACCTCTAAACCGTAATGATATTTTGCGAAGCTCGACGGATTGAAAAACCGCCGGGCATGACGGCGCCGCCTGTGTCTCATTTTGAGACACAAATGTGATGCTTAACAAAATAAGAAATACAGATGTCACATTTTTCATCACTGGCTTCTTCCTTATTCCTGCTTAAAGATCCTTCTCATCATCAAAGCAAGAGTAGTTCCAAAATCTAATAAATATCGTTTAGAATAGACTCATTAAAAGCTTGTTTCGAAATTGCCAAAACCCTTGATTTGTTAAGTTCCCCCAACCACCCCAACAATTGGCATTCGTGTTGCTATCCTTACAGGCAAGTTGCCGCTGGAGGCTCTTAATTAAACTCAGACCCTAACTCTTGAATTAATTACTTGGTCTGACAAAAATTGAGTCACTTGGGGTCTTTTGTTTAAGAAGTTTATCATTGAAAGGGTTTTGGGGGAGTTATGTTTGCCTCTTTGTTTATGAAAAAAACGATCTTTTTCCTCAGCACAGGAACGATCCTTTTTTATTTGGTTTCATTTAGTTCTATGGGGCAAACTCCGCAAGACAAGTCCTCTCAAAAAGACCTACTCGACTGTCAGGAAAATGTCAGAGAGATGAATTATGCTCGATTACAAAATTTACGACGAAGCGCGGAAGTAACTCACAAAAATGTTTTAAAACTAACCACAGCGGAACAACGAGCTCTCAGTCGGTTTTTAAAAGAGAGTCAAACCGGATTGGTGAAACATGGCAACCCAAGTCCTGTCATCATTACCACCAATATGTATGAAGCAAAAAACAGAAAGACATTAGGCTATAAAATTGCGATTCACTCTCCCGAAGATAAATCAAAGGTAGCTACTTATTTTTCTGGTGTTGAAGGAAATATTTTATTCAGTCACTGGTCAGGTTTTATGTCGATTAAAAAATGGAATTGTGAATCTACTCAATATTTGAAATAAATTCTGTTAAAAACTGCGTGAATTTTTGCTCTACTTTTTTAGCTGTTTCCGTCACTTCAAGGTGCGAAAGCTTTTGTCGCGAAATTCCAGCAGCTAAGTTTGTTATACAGCTCAGAGCAGCGACTCTTAGACCCAAATGATTAGCTGCAATCGACTCTGGAACAGTACTCATGCCCACGGCTTTTCCACCAATCATTTTAAGATAACGAACTTCTGCCGGAGTCTCGTAAGTTGGCCCACTAACACCACAATAGACGCCCTTGTGAAAGCGAGTGCCGTGCCTGTTGAGTATGGTTTCCATTTGGGCAATTAATTTTCGATCGTAGGCTTCAGTCATATCTGGAAAGCGCGGCCCAAGTTCTTTGATGTTAGGTCCCATCAAAGGATTAATGCCCATGAGATTAATGTGATCCTCAAGAATCATTAAGTCGCCGGCTTGCATGGTGTCACCGAAACCGCCGGACGAATTTGTTAAGATTAAAATTTCAATTCCCAATAGGGCCAATGTCCGAGTTGGAAAAACAACGTTTTCCATGGTGTGACCTTCATAGTAGTGATTGCGTCCTTGCAGAATGGCCACTGTTTGAGGGCCAACTTTACCAAAAATAAGATTGCCTTGATGGCCGTCCACTGTCGGTGGGTTAAAATGCGGAATATCTTGAAATGCAAGGGTTGACTCAACTTGCACTTCGTTAACAAAGGCGCCTAAGCCTGAACCAAGAATCACACCCACTTTAGGTTTTAAAGTCGTCTTTGATCGAATGAAACTAACAGTTTCGGTAAGTTTACTTAAGACGATTTGCATTTGTTCCTCTCTAACAAAGTACTTTTTTTATCAAAGGCTGTGTGGAGGTTTTTTGCAAGGAAATACTCAAAGAAGATAAGAGCTTGTTTCTAGCTTCTTCAAATAAAGTTGGATCTGCACCAAAAATCGTAAATATTTTTTCGCCAATTTCCACTGTATCGCCATCCTTTTTGTGAAACTCAAAGCCTGAGGTCGGCTCGATAATATCAGTGACCTGGGCACGTCCCGCTTTTAAAATTAGGCCCGCCACACCGATGGTTTCAGTATTCATCTTTTGGATAAAACCCTTTTGAGTGCTGGTCACGTCAAGTTTGTGTTTGGGTTTTGGCAAAAGATTTAAATTACCCCCGTGAATTTTACAGAGTTCAAGAAATTTCTCGTAGGCTTGACCCGAAACCAAGATTTTTTCAGCCAAGGCATAGGCCTCGTCGGCAGATTTTGTTTTGCCGCTCAAATGAATCATGTGGGCCGACAACCAAAGGCTAAGTTCGCGGGTTTCATTGGTAAATCGTGATTGAATTGCATCGCTTAGAGGTTCATTTTTTAAAATTCCAACGCACTCTTCAACTTCCAGGGAGTTTCCGGCGAATCGGCCCAGTGGTTGATTCATATTCGTGATCAAAGTAACAACTTTTTTCCCATATCCCTTGGCGATATCCATCAGTTTGAGCGCTAGCTCTTCTGCCTGCTCAGAACTTTTCATAAAAGCACCGGAGCCATACTTAACATCAAGAACTAAACCATCGATGCCTTCAGCAATTTTTTTCGACATAATACTGGCACAAATCAAGGGCAAGCTTTCGACCGTTGCCGTAACATCACGTAAGGCATATATTTTTTTATCTGCAGGGCAAATATCTTTAGTTTGTCCAATGAAACAAATCTTACTTTTAAGAAGATTTTTTTTAAAATCCTCAAGGCTCAGTTGAGTATTAAATCCTGGAATACTTTCCAGCTTGTCCAAAGTTCCACCGGTGTGCCCTAGGCCCCGGCCAGAAATCATCGGGACAGGAATTCCCGCAGCGGCAACGATGGGACCCAGAATCAAGCTGGTTTTATCTCCGACCCCGCCGGTGCTGTGCTTATCAACTTTAAATTCAGAAATCTGCGATAAATCGACAACAATTCCAGAGTTCAGCATGGATTTTGTCAGAGCCAGAGTTTCCGAAGTATTCATACCGCGAAAATAAATCGCCATAAGCAGAGCGGACATTTGATAGTCCGGAAGTTCAGAGCGTGTGTAAGATTGAATGAAATAATCAATTTCTTCAGGGCTAAGTTCAAAACCATTGCGTTTCTTTTTGATGATTTCCATAGGAAGAAAAAACATCAATAGCCCCCAGCCGAATCCAAGCCTTGAATTAAGGCAATTCCCGAACTTGTTCCCAAGCGAGAGACTCCGGCATTAAGATATTCTAAAGCTTGTTGAGTATTTTTAATTCCACCACTGGCTTTAACTTGCAGTGCTGAACCCACCGTTTTTTTCATTAACAAAACATCATCAAGAGTTGCGCCGCCCCCAGAAAAACCCGTATTCGTCTTAACAAAATGAGCTCCTGCCTCTTGACTGCACTGGCAAGCCGCAATTTTTTCTTCATTCGTCAAAAGATTAGTTTCTAAAATAACTTTAACAATTTTTCCGCGACTCGCCTTAACGACCTGTTGAATGTCATTTGTCGCATTTTTATAATTTTTTTCTTTGATGGCCGCCAAATTTAAAACCATATCCACTTCGGAGGCGCCGTTATTTACTGCGAACTCCGCTTCATAGGCTTTCGCTAAGGAACCCATGGCGCCGAGTGGAAAGCCCACAACGCTAACAACATGGACTCCGGTGCCACTTAAAGTTTGTGAACAGAAGGAAACAAAGCTGCTGTTGACGCAAACTCCAAAAAAGTGATGTTTCAGGGCTTCTTCGCAAAGAGTTTGAATTTGTTTCGAAGTGGCATCGGCCTTCAGCAGAGTGTGATCAATAAATTTTGCGAGCTCGCCGGCGGTGTATTTTTGCATATGTCCTAAGCTAATAGGACGTTGGAAGAATGTCAAAATGAACTGGCGTCAAAAAAATTCTGTGTTAGTGTTTTGTTTAGCAAGAGGTCGGAATGAGCATTTGCAGATTAAAAATTTGGATGATGGTTTTAATATGTTCGCTTGGAATAAGTATTCAGGGAAATGCCCAAAACGTGAGTGAAGCTCAGCGAAGTTTTAAACGAAATACAGCGACCGTGATTTTTTCCAGCTTGGGTGGCGGGATATTGGGGCTCAGCACTTTGAGTTTTTATGGCCGACCTCAAGAACACACAGATAATATCACAATGGGCGTTGGCTTGGGACTCATTGCAGGAATGGTTTATATTTTTGCAGATTCAGCGGCCGAGGCTCGCCGAGAAGTTCGCGACATTTGGATTCCTGAGCCTAACTTGCAACAGAAAATAGCTAGAAATTTTAAGCTGGAAGTGACACTTTTCTCGATAGGTTTCACGTATTGATGATAGTGCCGTTAGCTTAAGCTGGGGGTGATCGGAGCAAAAAGCCTAAGAATCCACGACCAGTCCGAAAAACTATCGACGTCTTTTAAAAATTCACATTTTTTAGCCATTCACATGCATTTTTAAAGTCCTTCTCTAGATGGACACGCGAGCGCATAAACCATACGCCATATTTTTCTTGATCAAATGTTTTATTGAGAAGAGGTTTCAAAAGGTTGCTTTTTAGTTCAGAGCGAATAGCATATTCTGGCAACAAGGCCCAACCAATACTTTGAAGCGCCATTTCTCTTGCAGTAGCTATGTCGTTCGTATGAATCACAATGTTTCCTGAGTCCCAGTTCATGCCGACAACCCGATCAGGTCTAAGCCTTTCACAATGGATATGAGGCAATTTGGATAAATCAGTAAGCTCCTCTTTATTTCCATGTTTTTTTTTAAAAGCTGGAGAGGCGACGGCGATAATAATTTCATTTTGAATTTGAGTGTATTTAATTTCAGGTGATTGGGGTCTTCCGCAATCGAAAGCAATATCAATTTCGCCAGATAAAAGAGCTAATTCGGCTCCTCGTTCATAGGATCTAATTTCTAAAGTTGCATTTTTATAACGATTTTGCAGTGAGTTTATATTGCGAGAAATAACTCTGGAGGCAAATTCACGGTTTGTACCAATTCTTAGGATGTATTTTTCTGAAAAAATACTTTTTTGGATCCGTAAAAAATCCAATGTAGCTTCATTAAATCGTTTACCTATTTTTGTAATACACCATCTGCCTGAAATCTTTGTTAAGACATCGGCTTTTTCGGAAATTCTTTTAAGTTGCCGGGAAATTACAGTGATATCGCGTCCAACGTTGGCCGCTAAAGACTCCAAGCTGGGAGATTCTTCAAATTTTAAAAGGAGTTCTGATTCTGAGTCAGTCAGTAAAAATTTAGACATGAACGCCTTGTAATTGGACTTGCTTTTATTAACAAGTCGTTTTGCGTTATTTGCAGTTTATATCGTAGGCGCATTTTGTTAGATAGATCATGCCTGTGAAATTTAAGTCAGGCAGAAAGATGTTTTTTATGAATAAAAAAAATGTGATTTTTTTGATATTAACTGGTCTCACTTCAGTTGCTACTGCGATGCCTGTGCAACAACAATATTTTTGCATGGGGAAACAGGGCGGCCGTATTGGGATCCATGTAGAGCAAGGACAGGATAGAGCCTTTTATTTGACTCCGATACAAATTCAACCGCCATTAAAACAAGATCCAATCCGGTATAAAACTTTGAAAAGATCCTCGAGCTCAGGAGGCCTTTTGATTGAAGCTGGTCAGCTCTTGCCCACTAAGAACGGAACTGATGCTCTCGGCCGTCTCTTAAATTACAGTTTCTTTTTTAATAAACGTGACAACTATTTGGAGTTAAAGAATACACAGGGACGAACATTTATTTGTTCAGATGATCCAAGAGATTCAAATATCCGCTAGCGAATTGAAAATCACCTGAAAAATTACTTCAGGTGATTTATTTTGGGCGGTAAATAACCGGATTTAAATAAAAACTAACTAAGGAAAATCCTATGTTGAAATTTTTGACCGTATTGGGATTTACGTTTGTGTCCATTCAGAGTGCTTTGGCAGGTGTGGCTAACTGGCGGCATTTAATGATTTGTGAACAAGGGAGAGTGGTCATCGATATAGAACAAAGTGGAAAGTTCATCAGAAATCCATCAAGGACCATAAAAAATTCGATTCCAAAAACTCGTGGGTAAAAGTCAGAGTTAAGTAAGACATAATTTATGACCGTTCGATAAAGGGACTTGATCGTTCTGAATAGAAATTTGTTCAATTTTAACAAAGAATTTTTGTTGTTTTTGTATGTGACCGATACCCCAATGCTGTCAGGTTAAGAATATTGACGTTGCAAGATT
>JBBTCO010000047.1:0-11231 GCA_038043185.1 Bdellovibrionota bacterium | reverse complement strand
GTAAACATAGAATCAATCACAGCAAATTCGTTGCACTTCGAAGTTGAACCCGCCATTTTTTTAAATAAAAATTGACATCGCTACCTTTTCTAATATAAATTGCTCACTATGAAAAGTAATAATATTCAAACTTCATTTTTTACTAAAAAAGTCTTAAAAAATTTCGGTGGATCTGTATTAACGAGCAATCCCAAAACAAAAAGAACTCTTTCAACCAAAGCCGCTATTCATTTGGTGCTTAAATCAGAATTTGCCACTGGTACGTATTCAATGTTGCAAAAACATAATGCCAAAAAAATTGATGATCTTATTCGACATCAAGCAAAACTCTGCGGAATTAAAATTTATCACTTGGTGAATGTTGGAAATCATCTTCATATTGTCATTCGCATCACTAAACGGCATTTATACCCGAAATTTATTCGCGCGATTACTGGTTTAATTGCTCGACATGTTTTAAATAAAGAACGGGGCGCTAAAAAGGTAAATTCAGCTAGCATCCAAAGGAAAAAAATTCAATTTTGGGTTGCACGCCCCTTCACTCGAATTATAGCTTGGGGTAAGGATTTCAATTACGTTAAAAATTACATGAAAAAAAATATTCATCAGGCCAATCGCAGATATCATTTCATCGCCTGGGGGTTCGAAGTGATTGATCCGGTTAAAATTGCACTGTTAAGTACCGCCAGTCCTTAGATTTAAATTTTGACTGTCCCCACAAAAAATAATACCTCTATCCCATGACTTCAATTAATCCACATTACACCTTTAACTATTCGCAACCCGAAGAATATCGGCTTTCGCACGATTCTATATTTCTCGCTCGTCAAATTTACGAACAGCTGACTCACCTTGATTTAACTCAATCAACTGTGCTTGATGTTTGTTCCGGATCGGGTGTTGTTGGAATGGATTTTCTTTTTCATCGTCGAGCCAACAACCAAAGCCTGCCGCAAATTTTTGATTTTTTAGAAATACAAGAAATTTATAAAGAGCATTTTAATCAAAATAAACAAAGCTTGGGTGAACTGCCGACAAAGCTTCATTTTGTTCATCGAAATTACAACGATCTGCAGCTGGATATCTTTCGGGAAAAGTATGATTTGATCATGAGTGCACCACCCTATTTTAGACTTGGAAAAGGAAAACTCTCTCCCTCTGAATTCAAAAACCGATGTCGTTTTTTTATTGATTCTGATTTAAAAAATCTTCTATTGGGAATCGCCTTCAGTTTAAAAAAATCAGGAGTGGCTTACATTCTTTTACGAGACCTACCTGAACATGGTTTAGATGTGATTCACGAAGCAAAAAAGATCTGTCAGGACATATTGCGTATCGAAATAATTGGCGATATTCGCGGAACTCATTTTTTAAAACTTAGAGCTAGTTTTTAAGCCTGTTAAAAACCGACGTCAGTCTAGCTCCCCGACAAAAATTGAAAACCAATCTTTGAGTATTGAACACCTTAAATTCACAGCTTATACTTATAAATAAAGCGACGTACCTTAATTCGATGGGAGTTCTTTTAAATGAAATTATTATTTTTAGCCTCAACAATTAGCTGTTTATTTATTTTAAATTCAACACGAGTAGAAGCTGGAGCTACAGTAGAACCAATAAGACCAACTTCAACAAAAGATCTAGACTTTTTCGCAGATCAAGTTTTAGTAAAAAATGAAGGAGGGAAACTTAAGTTTACTTTGAATTCTGCACATGCAGAAAATTTTTCTACAGAGTCAGGAGAAAATTTTATACGCTTTTCTAGTAAGGATTCTTCAGGCAAGGAGATATCTTCAAAGCAGTTTTCTTCCGTAGTGAAAGACAACAAACAAACAATTATTAGTACTTATAATTATATCTATGATAAGTCTGCTCTCAAACCTCAACAAGGCCATCACTCTGGTAGCGTTTGGCAGTTCGTTGATGGAAAGTTGGAAAATTATACGTACTGTCTTAATTCAGATACAGAAAGTTTGGGTTCTTTAATCGCGGCAAAAACATTACGACTTTGCTACACCCTTACTCCATCCGCCTGTCAGCAGATAATAAAAAAAATAAATGAGTTGGAAATAAAATCTGATGTAAATGCTTGTTTTAGATTAAGCGAGAGCCTTGAAAAAACAACTGCTATAATTGAGCAGAGTCCACATAAAAATAATGTGAATCTAATGAATGAGCAGACTAAGAATAGCCCGGCTCACGCTGGCTTCGGCTTTGGACACAAAATAAGCATCACAGTGATCAATGAGCTAAGGAGGCTCGAATATGCTGGTGAAAAATGCAAACAACTTCTTCATTTGTGGAAAGCAGACGGACAATTGCCTGTAGCTGATGCTGAGAAAAAAGATCCTAAAAAAGAAGCAATAAGATAAACTAGCTCAATCTTATCTTCTAAATCCGCACACTCAAGCCATCCTTCAGCGACATCCTCTGAGCCCTCAGCGCGGGATACAAACCAATTCCCAAGCCCGCTAAAATAATTACCAAACTCAAACAAATTTCCATAAAATTAATCATTGGCCCTTGAATAACAAAGCCATATTCTGCTTCCAACCATGGTCCAAGAAAAAATATACTTACAATCGTTAAACACCAACCTAAGACAACCCCAGCCGCAGCTAAAAATCCTGACTCAAATATCATCAGAAAAACAATATGTTTTGATTGAGCCCCAAGCGCTCGAAGAATAGCCATTTCTCTTCGACGTTCATTCAATATCGTTGTTAACGAAATTAACATCGCACAAAATGAAACTAAAACAACCAGCCACGAAATTAAGTGCAAAACTTTATCAATGGTCGATAAGCCTCTCCACAATTCACTTAAGACAACTCCGGGAATTATCGCTAACAAAGGCTCGGTGCTTTCATTATTAATTTCTCTTTGTAATTTTAAAGTTTCGATCCGCGATTTTGTACGAAGAAAAAAGGCCGTGATTGTTGCAACTTTTAATTTTTCTTTGCTGATCTGATCTTGGGGTGTCGTATGTTCCTGAGTTGGCTGCGCCCCTTGCTCCCAATCGATATGCAAAGCTTCAAAACCTTCCAATGATATATACAAGGCCCGATCAATTGGTGTGCCGGTGGGTTTTAAAATCCCAACAATCTTAAATGGCCGATCGCCATGCTGCTGAATTCCCTCTCCCCGAGTCACCCCATGGGACATCGTCACGGCTTGGCCAATATCGTAATTTAAACTTTTGGCGACTTCCGAACCGACAACCACATCCCAAAGCTGATCAAAATTATTTCCTTTAGCCAATTCGATATTTTTATCACCGCGAAAATGATAGTGCTTAAAAAAATCTAAATTTGTTCCAACAATACGGAAACCGCGGTGACTATCACCCAAGGTGTAAGGAATCGTCCAGTCAACAGCTTGATGTTTGCTGTATTTTTCGAAAGAATTCCAGGTGATATTATTCGTCGCTGTTCCTAAATTAAAAACAGTGTACAAAATCAATTGCAATTGGCCGGTTCTGGCGCCGACGATTAAATCCGTCTGACTGATGGCTTGAGTAAATCCCTCTTCAGCGGCTCGCTTGGTTTTTTCGACACTAATCAAAAGCGAAAAGCCCAAGGCAATCGATACGACTGTTAGGCTTGTGGAAAATATTCGGTGTTTTAATGATCGCAAAGCCAACTCAAATAAGGATTTCATCGAAATTCCTCATTCTTGATCATTTTTATTTTTTGCAAATCTCGCAAATCCACAGCACGATCAAACATTCCCTTAAGACTATGATCGTGACTAACAAAAAAGATTCCCAGTCCTTCTGCCGCGCAAATATCAAAAATTAATTTTAAAAATTTCTCGCGATGTTCATAATCCAAAGCTGAAGTGGGCTCATCTGCTAGCAACAACTTTGGTTTTGTAATCAGGGCTCGTGCCACGGCGACTCTTTGCTGTTGTCCCACACTCAATTGTAAAACATTTTTGTCTAGAAGATGTTCAATTCCCAAGCGCTGGCAGATCTGATGCAATCGATCCTGAGAATTTTCATTTTGAACTTTAATCCTAGGATTCAGCTTGAGTGGTAAAATAATATTTTCATTTACATTTAAATAAGGAATTAAATTAAAACTTTGAAAAACATATCCCAAATTTTGTGAACGAAAAAAATCTCTTTGCGAGTCCGACAGCGCCGTCAGATTTTCACCACCAACAAAAACATCCCCGGTCGTTGCTTTTAAAACGCCCGAAAGGATTTCCAGCAAAGTTGTTTTACCTGAACCACTGGTGCCATAAAGAAAAAATTTTTCCTTCGCGGGCATCACAAATTTTTCAATATCTAAAACCAATTCAGATTCTAAAGAATAACGAAACTGTAGAGATCGTAACTGAATCAACTCATTTGTAGGGTTCAACAAAATCTCCAAGCAGTTCGAAGGAAGCATCTCCGTACATTGATTTTTTTGTGACCAGGTTCAGAGTCCCATAGACCCAGATTGGCCCATAGGGCACTTCCGTTTTAGCTGAGGGGTCCATTTTAACATAGACCATTTGATTTGGCGGAGGTGGTGGCACATGGATACAAGCTTGTGGACTTGGCACAAGCAAAAACTCGGTCACCGTTTTCATACTGTCTTCGAGTGGGACCATAAAACCGGGCATTTTGACTTTTTTGCCATTCAAGGCTTCAAGCTCAGAACTGGCTTTTGCCGTGATGTAGTCCATTTCACCCAGCAAACGCCAATTAATTTCGACACCAACTCCACCATGGCGCCCTTGAAATACCACTTTATAGAGTACTGCACCCAGAACAACTGCAAAAATTGCACTGCCTATTCCAATCCATTTTTTCATGTGGGGATCTTCTCATAGGAACTTCCAATGTCTATCCTCGTCACAGCGTTTCCACTGGGAAAATGTCTCGAGAGTCTCAGCAAAGTTTGTTAGGCTTAAAATGAATAAGCCAAATTAAGGAAATCCCGGAGGCAATATGAAATTTCAACCTGCACGAGGAACTCAGGATTTTTTGCCCGAACAGGCAGAAAAAATGAGGCTCATCGAGACGAAATCTCATCATTGGGCCAAATTATTTGGATTTGGCGAAATTATCACTCCTATTTTTGAGTTCACCGAGGTTTTTCATCGAACTATGGGCGAGACCTCGGATGTTATTCACAAAGAAACCTACACATTCACCGATCGAGGTGGCGAAAGCCTTACCCTTCGACCCGAAGGCACTGCGGGAATTGCACGCTCCTTTATTTCCGAAGGTCTTGCTCAAAAATTACCCCTGAAGTTTTACTACGCGGGTCCGATGTTTCGTTACGAACGTCCCCAAAAAGGCCGTTATCGCCAATTTCATCAAATTGGCGTCGAAAGCTTGGGTTTCGAGTCACCCTTGGCTGACGTCGAGTGCCTTCAACTTGCCTGGAGCTTGCTGCAAAATTTAGGTTTACATACGCATTGCCATTTGGAAATTAACACTCTCGGTGATAAAAAAAGTCGTGAAGTTTACAGACAAAAGTTAGTTAATTTTTTAACGCCGCTCAAAAATCAACTCTCACCCGATAGCCAAATGCGTTTGGAAAAAAATCCGCTACGGATTTTAGATTCAAAAGATCCAAAGGACAAAGAACTTATTAAAGGCTGTCCTTTGCTTCAGAACGAACTTTCGGACGAGTCTCGTGAATTTTATTCTCGGGTAAAGTCCGAACTCACGCGCTTGCAAATTCCATTTAAAGAAAATTCCCAACTAGTGCGTGGGCTTGATTATTACTGTCACACTGTTTTTGAATTTGTCACTACACAGTTGGGAGCTCAAGGTACTGTTTTGGCCGGCGGAAGATACGATGGTCTGATTGAATCCATGGGCGGCCCCAGCACTCCGGGCGTGGGTTGGGCTGCGGGATTAGAGCGTCTTGCCGAACTCACTAGCCAACTTAATTCAATAAATAAAAGTATCCGTGTCGCCATCGCTCCCGCCGATGAGCAAGGCGAAAGCGAAAGTCTCAAAGTCGCTTCTCTCCTTCGTCAGCGCGACATCAGCGTTGAAATTCTTTGGAATGGAAATTTCGGAAAAAAAATGAAGAAGGCTAATTCTATGGGAATTTCTCACGTCCTCATTTTGGGCAGCTCCGAAGTCTCACAAAATCAAATCACCATAAAAAACTTTGCCACCGGCGAGCAAAAAACTATCCCTGTTTCCGAATTAACAAAATTTAGCTTCACTTGATTTTCCCCTTCCGGCTTTGGAATTTTAGGATGAAGCTACATATAAAACTGATAAATTAAAAAATAGTGAAATAATGCGCCTAGCAAGACAGCGACGTGCCATAACTCATGAAAACCAAAAATTCCTGGAAACAAATTTGGTTTTTTCAATGCATATATAACAGCACCAACGGTGTAGCACATTGCGCCCATGAGCAAAAAACTTGTTTCAACAGCCGAAAGTTTTTCTAAAATTTCGCTGATGCGAATGGAAATTGTCCAGCCCATCAAAAGAAATAGCCCGGTGTATACCAAACGACTTTGCGCCCAACGAGGCAATCGAGGGCGATAATAGGTATAAAAAATTCCGATTATGGCGATGATCCAAACCAAAATTAATATCCGCGTCTGCCACGGTTCAGCCACAACATTGATTAAAAATGGAGTGTAGGTTCCGGCAATAAATAAATAAATGCTAAAATGATCTAGATCTTCGAACCAATCTTTCGTTCGATCTGAAATATAAAAGCCTTCCTTTAAGAAATGATAAAGCGAACTTGTGCCAAAGACTAACATTGCGGTGAATAGATAAATTAAATTGCCCCAATAATGTTTTGGATCAGGATTGTTGCTTGAAAGCTTTATTAAAAAATAAAGTCCAAAAAAAGCAGCAATAAATCCAATGAAATGAATTTGGGCAGCCACTGTTCCTTGAAGGAAAAGAAACCGCGAATCATGTTTTTTTCTTAGAGGCATTAAATTTCCTGTTTAGCGAGTCTAACTTTTATTTGCGACTCAACTTAATACTTTGAAGTTTACCCCAGCCAGGTACCGTTATCGATACTGACCTTGACCAAATAAACATTAAGAAAAGTCCCAAGGTGAGCATAAAAATACTTAACCATTGGCCCCGAGATAAATCCAACCACTGCAATCCCAAATGGTCGTCTGGCATGCGAAAGTATTCGTCTGAAATTCGCACTAAAGCATAGAGCACAATAAAGCTGGAAGCAATAAAGCCCGGTTTTTTTGGCGTCCTCCACAGAAGAAATAATACGGTAAAAATAAGCAGTCCTTCGCCAAAAGCTCCATAAAGTTGCGAAGGATGTCTGGGCGTCAGTAATGGTCCAATGGTATTCTTAATTTCAATATTTCCACTTTGAATTTTTTCAACGATTAAATTCAATACTGAATAAATTTTTTCTCGGGCAGCGCCATCTGCATTACGAATTTGGTCGATCCATTCGAGCCACTGATTGGAGGTGATATCCATTTTTTCAACAACTGGAGCAAGGGACGGCAATCTTCCGGGTTCATTTTTAGGCCATAAAAAAATATCTTGAGGAAAACGTACGGCCCAAGGCAAATCCGATGGCGCTGGTCGTCCGACTAATTCCCCATTTATAAAATTGGCTAACCGACCTGCACAAATACCAATCGGCCCAGTCAACGCCGCAAGATCAAATAAATACAAAGTATTCACTTTGTATTTTCTGGAAAATAACCAAATCGCTAAGACGATGCCAATTATGCCACCATGACTGGCCATTCCACCTTCGTTAACTGCAAGCACGCCCCACCAAGGAAAATTAGGTTTAAATTTAAGAAATAAATCAGGGCTATAAAACAGACAGTAACCCAATCGACCACCGGCCAATGTCCCAATGGCAATGTAGGTGATCAGATCACTGACCATGTCTGCATTCAAGCCCGCTTTTTGTTTTTCACAAAGCCATCTCATAATGAGGTAAGCCGCAAAAAATCCGAACATGTAAGAGAGCCCATACCAACGAATCCCAAAATTATCAAAAAAATGGATGGCAAAAGGACTCAAATCGTGAACCATAAATCCCACCTTGAATTAAAAAAACAACTCCATCAGTGCAGTTGTGTCCAAAAAACAACCTCTCATTTTGAGAGAATTTGATTTTTTCATTCTCTCGACAGCTTGTCCAAGGCAAAATGATATTATGTTAAATATTTTAAAAAATGCAATTTCGCTGAGTTTTCTTTTTTATGTTGCAGTCGGCGAAGCACAAGATAAAGGCAGCAAAGGGGGGCTTTTTCAAAGGGCGTCTCATAAAGAGACAAAAAGATGGTCCCTTCAGGAATGGCTTGAAACTAAAGAGCGAAATCGCATGATGGATTTGTGGCTGGCGGTAAATTCCCCGTCCCCCTACGAGGGAATGTTTAGCCTTGCTAATCATGGTTATCAAACTAAGGTTTCCCCGGCCGACAATGGCCCTACTTATTCCACAATTTCGGGACAGGCAGCGGCCTATGCTTCCCTCATTGGCCTTTCTGTCGAGTACAATAAAAACGAACAGGAAAATTTCAATGATCTAACTGGATTATTTAATTTGCGCGTATTCGGGAACTCAATCCAGAGCACAAATTTAACCTTACATGTCGGGCAAAGAACTCGCACGCTTAACCAGGCGGTGGGCGATGTCATCTTAAGAAATAATTTAGGACAAGTTTCAATGCAGCTTTACTTGAATAAATATTTTGGTCTTGATGGACTTTATCGGCAGTATCAGGAAATCAGTGAGCCTACTTTTGGTGATGTGAAAGGACAATTGAGCGAAGCTGGTTTATTTATTGATTTTAGATCGGTCAGAATTTTTGGCTCCTGGTATCAAGATGTGCAAGTGAACACACTCAGTGGAGCGGAAACTCGAATTGAACGCAATGGTGTGAAATCGGGAATAAAGATTTTCTTTTAAAAAAAGGCTCTCGTCAGCAGAGAGCCTTACATCCTTATTGATCGGCTTTCTTAAATACATTATTTCCGCCAATATTGAACATGTGAGATTGTTCGCTATTCATCACAAGCGATTCAACTTTCCACCGAACATTGACTTGCATCGCCGCAACTGGATCTTTTTTGCTGCCAACATTAAATACCATTGGCACTTCTGCCCTTGAATTAAAAGTATATCCCCAACCGACTTTTAAATTCATTGGAACAATTTGCACATTGCTGAGGTATTTACCCACTCCTTCAATGTTTCCTCCATAAATATAACTGATACGATACGTGTAATCGATCGCATTGCCTCCCAGTTTATTTTTATAAAGGACATTATACACTTTTGATTGAGGCCAACTCCAGCCCTCGAGTTCGCTCCAGCATTTAATTCCTTTAGGCAGACCATGAGCTACGCTGGAACTAACCCAAGCGACGGGTTTGCCAAAAGTGATAAGGTCCCAAACTCGACGACCAATATTTGTGATGACATCCACCGCGATTCCCACTCCGATAATTCGCGAGATCGGATCCCTATCTCCCCCCGGCTCTGGATTTCCTATTCCGATCGAAGGATTCACTACGGAATCCCATGGCGATCCTGGTACGCCACTTCCATAACCCGGTATGCCCCCAGGTGTCTGAACTGGTGGAGGAGCAAATGGATCAGGTTCAACCGCACTTCCTGGCACCTGGTATCCAGGAAGTCCAAGTTGATTTCCTAAATTTGGATTTGCATTTCCGGGAGCTTCAATTCCCTCGGCACAAGTTGAAATTGTATCTTGGTAATGCCTTCCAATTCCTGGATAACGGTCCGTTACATCCGTTAAAGACCAGCTTGCGATTTCAAGCTCTTCATTTGTTACTTTTTTTGCAAAGACTTCTCTTGAACTTACACTTGCAACCACCACTAATACCAATGACATTGTATGAGCTGAAACAGCTCTTCTTACATTATTCATCCATCCCCCTCTAAATAAATGTAGGCCACTCATCCCACGAGAGATCGAAAAAAAGAAATCATATATTATGTTGCTTGAGATAAGATTTCGTGAAGACTGGTCGTGTCAATATCATTCAAATCATAAATTTACTGAATTTTTTCAATAGTTTTTGATTGGTCTACTGACCAAGATTGATCACCAGTTTTTGCGATAACTTTAAATTCACTTTGAGTTGCGAAGTCAGCAGAAACATCCAAATCTTTACAAGGCGAAATTCTGTTTAAGCCGAACTCATCAGCAGCAGTTGTGAAAGTCCCTTTTGATTTGCGAAAACTCATTTGAGTAGAGTAAATTCCTGCCAAGCAAGATTTAATTTTATCTTCTATCGTGGCTGATCTTTGGACTTCCAAATTATCCGTAGCCCTCAGTGAAGTATAAAGTTCCATAGCTTTTGCGGGGCTATGAACTGGTTCACCATTAACCGATGTAATTACATCACCAGTTTTTAAATTTATTTTTTTAACTTTCTGGACTCCAAGATTTTGAAACTTACCTTCCTTCATTTGCTCTCCCAGAGAACCATCGCATTTATAACTCGAAATATTTCCATCGGCTCCACGAACTGGAACACAATGGCTATCGGCCAACATCTTAGATAAATCTTGTGTTTCTTCTGCGAACGAAGATGAAGGAAGAATAAGGCTAGCTACTAAAAATAAAAATTTCATTTGTCCTCCTTGACCTGAATATTTGACTCTGAAAGCAAATAATTATCAAGACTTTGGCTTGTTAGGATGATTTTTAAACTTTACTCGGTTCGACGATCGTCTTTTTTTTCTACTCAATCCACGCTTTAACTCAATCGAAGCTGTCGATGTTTTTGCTGTGTTTGTGCTTTCGGGAGGGAGTATGGGTCACAGGCAAAAACAACAAAAATTCGATTTTGCAAAAATTCATTGGAAATATCGATTTTCGCACGGCGGGACTTTGCGAAACTCACGCAAGGGTCGCGGCACACGGCCTCTTTCTAAGAAAGAATCGCTGCACCTTGTTTTTAAAGCTAACAAAGACTGTCTGCGTGGAGGGCTTCGTACTTACCGGAGATATTTTCTTATTCAAAAAATTGTGGATCGTTATGCGCAAAAATTCTTTGTCAAAATTGAACAAATTTCTATTCAAAATGATCACGTCCATTTTTTGATTCGAGCCAGTCGCAGAACGAATTACCAAAGCTTTTTTCGAGTTGTCGCGGGACAAATAGCTCAGCAATTTCAAAAAAATGGTTTATTAAATTTCACGCTGGATTTAAATCAAAAGAAAAATGTGACCGATACCCCAATGCTGTCAGGTTAAGAATATTGACGTTGCAAGATTGA
>JBBTCO010000046.1:0-49956 GCA_038043185.1 Bdellovibrionota bacterium | reverse complement strand
GTCCTTTTAGAAAGGAGGAGGATTTTTTAAATACACAAAAACACAGACGCCTTAAACCTATCTCATTATAGGACAGAAAACTCTTTCGTGTCTCTGATTGAGACTTAATTTTCCGAAAGACTCGTCAACTTTCTAGAGTGGCTTCCGATAACGGGGATGGGGGATCGATGCAGTCGCTCAAGCTAACATTTGGAATTGCCATTTTTTTCTCGCTCTTTCTTGGCGGATTAGCTTTGATGTATTCGATGGATGGCCAATTGGATTCTGGCGAGTTTTCTTCACTCATTAAATCCAATAAAAAAATGAAGCTCTCGAACCGTGACTTTGAAGTTTCTGAAATTACCTCTAAAGTTGGTAAAGTCGAAGATGAGCCAAGTGCGCTCTTCAATGATCCGGCAATTTCACAAGCTTGGGGACTTAAAAAATCTGATGCCGCCCGTGCTTGGAGCATTACCAAAGGCAATAGAAAATTAGTCGCGGCCATCATTGATACAGGCATCGATGAAAAGCATGAAGATCTTAAAGTTAATCTGTGGGTCAATGCCGGCGAAACTGGTTTAGATAAAAGTGGAAAAGACAAAGCCACCAATGGAATTGATGATGACGGCAACGGTTTTATTGATGACGTTAATGGTTGGAACTTTGTTTCCAATAATAATAAACTTACAGACAATCATGGTCATGGAACTCATATCGCGGGAATTATTGGTGCAGAGGCTGGCAACGGCAAAGGCATCATTGGTATAGCACCTGAAGTTAGTTTGATGGTTTTAAAGTATTATGACCCAACCGTGACTAATTCAGATAACTTGAAAAATACTGTTAAAGCGATACATTATGCCATAAAAATGGGAGCCACAGTTATTAATTATTCCGGCGGGGGAACAGAATACAGCCAAGAGGAGTTTGATGCTGTTCAGGAAGCTGAAAAAAAAGGAATACTCCTTGTCGCCGCTGCAGGAAACGAAAGATCTAATTCAGATCAATTTCATTATTATCCAGCGGATTACAAACTCTCTAATTTAATTTCGGTAACGGCTCTTGATCCTAGCTTAGAGGTTTTATCTTCTAGTAACTATGGTGTTGAAACCGTTGACTTAGCAGCGCCCGGGCAAAACATTCTTTCAACCCTTCCCGGAAATACTTATGGATTTTTAACAGGCACCTCGCAAGCTACGGCATTTGTTACCGGCGCTGCCATTTTAATTATGGCAAAAAAGCCAGCCTTTAAATTCCAGGATGTAAAAAAACACATCCTTGCTACCGGTGATGTTTTTTCAGGCTTAGCGGCAAAAACTCGCAGTTCAAGAAAATTAAATTTATATAAATGTCTTACAATATTGGACGAAGGCGTTGCTGCTAGCGGAATTATGGCCAACACAAATACTGAACAAAAGTTCAATTCAGCAAATGCACAGTTTGGCTTAGGCGGAAAAGGGGCTAGTTCTAATCTTTCGCCATTTGGAAAAGATCTTTTAGAAGCCGTTAAAAAGCCAAAAAACGACAAACTCGGCGCAAAGCCTGCTGATGGTTTTCAATAAATAATTTTATTTTCTTAAAAAATCATCCAAGGCGATTCGGCCCTTGAATGTATAGATTAAACCCATATGAAGAATTAATATGGCGACACCGGGACCGACTGTATTTCTTTGCCCAAAACTTAAAATACCTATTCCAATTAACAATAAGGACAGCAGCACCGGTCCGCAATAAAGAACTCGTCTTTGATTTAAAAACTGAAGAATCTTTGTTAAAAGAATATCCCTGAATTGTTTTAAATCTTGAACTTCATTCTTTTGCACTTCTTTTTGACGAGTATTTTTTTGAAACATTTCATCAAGAATTGCAACAGCCTCGGCGCAGTAAGGGTCTTGCTCGCCCATTACTTCTCTTAAAGACTCTAACTTGGCTTTCGCATAATCCAACTGATTTGTGCCATAACAAAGATTAAGAAATTGTTTTTGTTTTTCGCGATTTTCATATTCTTGAACGTATTGTTGCCAAGATTGAACTGCACTTGGCAGGGCATTCGGGTAATCTTCACGCTTAAGAAGCTCATAGCTACGAAAGATGACCTGGCACGAATAGCATTCTTGAGAAGAACTCGAATTTAAAGCCGAACATTTAGGACAAGCTTTATCTAATTTTTGTGACGCAGAGTTTCTATTTTCTAATTTCTGAGTTTCAATTTTTGACCAATTTTTTGGTGGAAAGGAAAAGGTGAATACTTCGCCGCAAACTAAACAGTCAAAATGGGGCATAGAACTTTTAACTAACCGTGAGTCGACTTCATAAAGTTTAGTGCATGTTGGACAGCGGAAATTCAATGCTAGCACAGAACATCGGTCCTTCACCATCACCTTTGATGTTCCAACTTCGTCTTGATTTTGGAAATCTTTAATATTCATTTTTTAAGTTCCGTTATACGTGACCTATGATATTGCTTTAATGATGCTCACAATTTGGAAATTTATCAAGAAATATTCTATGCCAATTTTATCTGGCATTTTGATTGGCGTTTCCTACATTCCTTTCTCCATTGGAACTTTATGGATATGTTATTTACCTTTGTTTATCTATTTGGCCAAAGAGGACCTGGTACCTAAAGAAACTTTTATCGCGGGTTGGTTAACTCAATTCGTTTTAACTTTGATAGGTTTTCATTGGATTGCCTATACAGCACATGAATTTGGCAGTTTCCCCTGGGTCCTCGCGGTCATAACATTGCTTTTATTTTCTAGTTTCATGCATATCTACATCCCCATTGCCGTCACTTTTGCCCAATGGATAAGACAGAAAAGACAGCTTTCGGCTGGAAAAACACTTTTCGTGATGGCATTGTGTTTATCTTTGCTTGAGCGCATCTGGCCAAGTATTTTTCCATGGAATCTTGGTTACGCTTTGCTTTGGAATAAGAATAGTGAACCAATTTATAATTTGGCCGATGTCATCGGATTCCTTGGCTTATCAACGCTTATATTTCTAAATAACGCAACATTAGCCTTATTTGTTATTCGCACCGGAAAAAGGCGATGGTGGCTGATCGCAGCTACAGTCGCTGTTCATATAATGCTTTATTTAGCTGGGAATCTTCAAAAGAAAAATTGGGATAGAACAGACTCTGAAGTGAATTTTTTAGCGATTCAGTCGAATATTGGCAATGCCGAAAAAATTCAAGCTGAAAAGGGGCGCGGGTATCAAGATTTTATCGTTCAAAAGTTTTTAACTGATTCAAAAACTGGAATCGAAAAATTCCCTCAAACTGATATTCTAATTTGGCCCGAAACAGCTATTCCCTACTTTATGGATCTCAACTTTCACGAACATAAATACCCACAGATGATCGAAGCCGGATTTGCTGAGATAAAAAAACCTTTACTCAGTGGCGCTTACTCAAAAGACCTCAGCGTGAAGGATTTAGATCGTTCCGTATTCAACGCTCTTTTCTTACTTGATGAACAGGCGCGCCCCTTAGGCCTCCCCTATCGAAAAACTCATCTTTTGGCTTTTGGAGAATATTTACCATTCAGCGACAGCTTTCCTATTCTGCTTAAATGGCTTCCTTTTGTCGCCAATTTTGGGCGCGGTCATGGTCCAGTTATTTTATCATGGCCAAGATCACCCGAGGATACCGTTCGCTTCGGAGGACAAATTTGCTACGAAGGGCTTTATCCTGAGTTTTCTCGTGAGCTTGCTAAAAAGGAAACGCAGATTTTAGTGAATGTAACTAATGACTCTTGGTTCGGAAAATACTTTGAACCCAATCAGCACATGACCATGACATTTGCCCGAGCGATTGAAACGCGACGACCTTTGATTCGATCCACAAATACCGGAATTACTTCGGCCATCCTTGCTAATGGCGATATCTTAGAGAAATCCCCTACTCATGAAACATGGGTTGGAGCTTTTAAAATTAAATATCTTAAGTCTCCACCTCAAACTTTTTATGTTCTTTATGGCCACTGGGATTGGCTTTTGTGGACTCTCTTATTGGTCGCCATCATTTGGAGAGGCTCAAGTCGTGCTCGACATGCAAAATCTTGATTGGACGAGAGTCTTAGAGAAAATACAGTCTTCTGCGACGAGCGAAAGAGCGCGGCAGAAAATTCTTGAAACTGCTCCACTGAAATCCGCAGATGAAGCGCGTACCAGCTTTAATGAAATTCTGGAAGCGACTGAAATTCTAAAATTAGGTCACCGCCCTTTCATGCAAAACCTTGATTTATTTTCAACATGGTTTCCACGCTTGAAAAAAAAATCAGCTCTTAAAACTCTTGAAATTAAGGACGTTCGTAATTTTTGTCTTGAGGTGCTTGCCTTACGAGAAGCGATGAGTTCACAAGATTCACCATGGGTTAACAAAACCCGACAAACACTGATGGATCCTATTGAACCTCTTTCAGCGATTGACCAAATCCTGGCTCCCAACGGAGACATTCGATCCGACGCCAGTGAAACTCTTTACCGTCTTTATAACGAAAAAGAAAAGCTCGCTCGTGAAGTTCAACAAAATTTGGATCGTCTTGTTAAAGATCATGATATGGAAAATCTTTTACAGGAAAAATTTGTTACCACCCGAGAAGGTCGTTGGGTCTTACCGATCAAAAGCGGTATGCAGCACTTCATGCCTGGTGTAATTCATGGTTCTTCTCAAACAAAACAAACTGTTTATATGGAACCAGAAAAAGTGATTCCCATTAACAATCGCCTTCGACAAATTGAAGTTGAAATCGAAGACGAAATTGAACGCTTGCTGAACGAGCTTTCAAAATATCTTTCTGGTCTTTCTGCTGATTTTGAAAGCTCAAGCCAAATTCTTGAAGTTTGTGATATCCGTTTTGCTCAAGCTCAATTTGGCGGATTGATTCATGCTGCAACTTGTGAATTCACAGAAAATGAACTGGATCTTCATGATGTTCGCCATCCTTTACTTTTACTTTCGGGAAAACCGGTGATCTCAAATTCGGTAAGGTTAGACAAAAAAAAATCGATTCTTTTGCTGTCAGGACCAAATGCCGGAGGAAAAACGGTTTTGCTAAAATCCATTGGCCTTGCCGCCCAAATGGCACGATGTGGTCTATTGATTTGCGCCAATGAAACTTCCAAAATTCCATTTTTTAAAAAAGTACTTATTGGCATCGGTGACTCCCAGAATATCGGAGAAGACCTTAGTACCTTTGCCGCTCATTTAAAAATTTTAAATACAGCTACTCAACTGCAAGGTTCAGAAAATTTAATTCTTATTGACGAGATCTGCGGTTCGACTGACCCCGAAGAAGGTTCAGCGTTGGCAAGATCCTTCATTGAATCATTTGCAAAAAATAAAGCCCTTGTTATTGTTACTTCTCATTTAGGTCCACTTAAAGCAGGATGGGAAGATTCTTCGGCGATTTTAAACGGCAGTTTAGAATATGATACAAAATCTGGAAAACCAACTTACCAGTTTTTAGCGGGCGTCCCTGGTGATTCCTTGGCTCTATTGACTGCTAAACGTGTCGGCGTCGATGGCGCTTTGATCGAGCGGGCCAAAGAAATTCTTTCACCGGCTTCACGAGCAAGAATTGAAGCCCTTGAACAAATCGAGAGTTTAAAACACGACATTGCCCTCTTGCAGGAAAATTTAAGAAAAGAAATTCAGCTGGCAAATAGCGAGAAAAAGAAATACGAAAAACTTCGCACTGATTTTGAAAAACAAAAAGAAGATTCTTTAAGCCGTGCTGTAAAGAAGGCAGAAAAAAAAGTCGACGAGGCCATCAGCCAAGCCAAAGTAGAGCAAACCTTCAACCGGCATCGCAATTTACAAGAAATTAAATTTCAACTACCGGAAATTATTAAAGCTAAACCTGTGAACACAAATTTTCTTGCAGAAACCGCAGACGACTTTGCCAAAAAATTTCCACCAGGTACTAAAGTTTATATATCCACATTGAACCAAGATGGCATAGTCCAGAGCCAACCCAACACAAAAGGCGAAGTTTATATCTTATCTCAATCCATTCGCTTACAAGTGCACTGGCAAGACCTGCGACCGCCAGGACAAGCTACAAATCCAACGCTCCAATTGGTCAGGCAGACCTCCAAATCAAGCTTTGCCATTTTAGATCAGCAAAAAAGCTTAGATCTGAGAGGTAAAATTGTCGACGAGGCTATCGAGGAGCTTGAAATTGCCCTGGATAGAGCTGCTGTACAAAAGGAAGAGCGAATTAAAATCATTCATGGCCACGGCACCGAGGCTCTTAAAAAAGCCGTCAGAACCTACTTGTCCCGCTCAGTCTACGTTAAAAAATGGAAAGCCGGCACATCAGACCAAGGCGGCGACGGCATCACTTGGGTCGAACTTCTTTAATAACTCTAGAAGCGGGGCTTCTAGCCTGTTTTTTCTTTAGAATTAATGTAGTTCTCTCGAATCCACAAACGGATATTTTTCAAAAACATATCTCGCATACCAAAAAATATAAAATGATTCAAAGAATGAGGATCTTCTCCCTCGACAGCTTCAACATAATTGCAACTGCCCGTGTATTCTAAAAGATCGGTCTCGCTGGGCGACCACAAAATAAATTTTCGAAAAGAACCCAATGTCATGCCCCGAGAGTATTTTAAAATAACTCCACCTTCTGAGATTTCTGTGACTTCAACTGGATTCGCCACTTGGGCCACCGAACCTCGTTTGTAAGTCGTTGTGTGCTCGGGCAACGAAAGTCCCATGAATAGTTTAATTTTACCGGCGAGATAATTTCGATCATAAGGGGCAACAAATATGTCCTCAACCGTCGCTCCGTATGTGCGTTCTTCAGCATCTGTTAACGTGCGATTAGACAAAAGGAAACTTTTACCCTCGAGCTTGCATTCGTTTTCAGCTAATTTTCGATGAAACTCTTGTGTCAAAAGAACGATATTGACAGTTTTAGGCCATCGAGAAACCGACTTTAAATAATTAATTTTTTCTTCCGTCGTTAACTCGTTAAGCCCAATTTGAAGGCAACTCACGCCATCAGAGGTTTGAACTTTTTCTTTTTGCGTCACTTTCACGAATTTTTTTTGATTTTGAATTTCAAAGCAAATCGTCTGAGGGTGAATCATTGGATCTGTGGCGCGAAGAATGCTTTGCCAATCCGCTTTTGATTCAGGCGCGATGCAACCACCAAAATCTATTTTTTTAAGCTGCTCAATGCTTAGCCCAAAAATTTTATCGCCTTCTTTAAGCGCAGGCTCACTCCCAATCACAACATGTCCTGGATTATCAAAGTTGAGTTTAAACCCAGTTTCCTGTGGTAGGTTCTTTTGTGTTACCGACGGGTGAGTCGCCGGATTGTAATCTGCATAAAACTGTTCCCACGAGCTGTACTCGACAACTTTTGCACCAACAAAATTTCGCAGTAAACTCTCGCCTAGATTTTGTTTTTTTTCGTCTAACACAACCATATTCAATCCGTTTGGATTTGGTCGAATTGGCGCATTGTTCCAGTTATGAGAAGCTAAGTTTTCAGCTTTTAAAGTGGCTACAGTTTTTCGAAGATCTTTAATTTGATCTGTCTCAAGAGCGAAAAAATTAAGTGTAACCTGAAACTGTTCTTTGATCAGCGGATGAGGTTCGCAACGTACACATTTCGCCATTACACTACGAGTTTTCCCTGATACAAACTCTTTTGCGTAATATTTAGAAATCGTACCAACTTCGATAGGTTTATCGCTAAAAGTGACAAATCCAACCTGAGAAATAACTTCCATTTTAATGTTTTTTAGCATTTCTATCGAGGCCTTCATCTTCATATTGTGCAGGTTGTTCTGTTCGGGCGGATGTCTACCATTAACTGCGTTAGTAAGATGCTGCTGCAAAATCATCAAATCAAAAGGTTTGAAAATAACATTACTGATGACGGGCTCTTCAGTCAGACTGATATCAAAATCCGGATCGTCAAAGGCGGTGATCACCATCGCTGTTGGTGCTTCCGCCGTGCATAGGCCCTTACGGGCAAATAATTGGTAGGTTTTTTTGAGCAAATTCATCGATTTGCTTCCCATCATTTCATCGCTTGAAATAACTAAAGCAAGTTGATCGTCATCGTTACTTGCCATAGGTTCTTTTGATTCCAAATAAGGCACTCCGCCTTGAGCTAATGCCTTATTTCCATCAGTGACCATCAAGGTGACCCATTTGGCGAAGGTTTCAAGCTCCTTAAAATAGCGTATTTGCATCTTAGGATCGATTTTATTCAATGCTTCGTGGATTTCCTTACGGAACTTTGCTTCTTTCTCTAAGACATACACGTACTTCATAGCGAAAATGTATCATATTTTACAGCGCCAGTAGAAGACACTTCTCAAACTTAGACTATAATCTAGCAACAATTTTTGTCGCTGGGGTAAAGGTTTATCGCCTTAAATTAATACGCTTCATTTTGATCCGAAAAAAAAATTATTTTGTTTAGTCAATTCACGTTGTTATCGTTGCGTTTCAAAATGAAACATGGTCTGCGACTTGCTCTGTATCAAGGCAGAGGTTGCAAATGAAAAATACAAATGTGTATCTTAAAGTTTTATTGTTAGTTGTTTCGACCGCATTACTTTCTTCTTGCGGAAGCAACACACAGCCCAATAACAGTTCAGATTTCTCGAGTCGTATCGGCAACAGTGCTGATCCATTGAATCCGAATGATCTTACAAGACCTTTAGCTTATTGCAATTCGGCATCAAATTCTCTGATTGAAGTGGTGACTTCGGTCTACAAGAGCGGCGATACCGTGGTGAACTCTTTTATTAATCTGAAACTGACAAAAGTTCCGGCTTATTTTTCACAAAGCCAAAACTACATTCAGTTCTGGAAATGGCAAGCCAATCCTGCAGGCCAGACCGACATGGGCGCAAAACCACTTCGCTTTCAACTGGTCAACATTGCTACAGGTGAACCCGTAACGACAGCAAAGACTTCTTTGTATTGGAATGATTTACAAGCAGCTGCCCAAGCCCTAAGCGTGAACACACCAGCTGATTTGTTTAAAAAAACCAGAATCGTCATCGATCTAGAAGATCCCTATGCTGACTATGATGTTGTGCGCACTGTTTATTACAACATGGATAATTCAAAAGTAAGCGAGCTCGACAGTCTGATCCCGATTTTTGATGCTGATCCAACTCGCTATGCCGTTGAACCAAAGAGCGGCGGAGTTCGCGCTCCGATATTGCAAGCGCTTCATCCTTTCAAATCAGCAGTGGGATTGGGATGGACGGCAACTTACTTCCAAACAAAAGCCAACGAGTTTTGCACACCAATGAATTCGACTCAATAAATCAGTGACTTGATTCCTGCGAGATTTCTTCGGCCTGAAGATTCTCGCCCTGCCGATAACGATCCACCAGGGATTCATCGTTGGTAGGAAATGAAAACAATAAGGCATGAACATTTGAATTGGAATCTTCCTGAGTAACGGCAACGTAATAAAGCCCTTTTACTTCGTGATCTGGAAACTCCTTAATAAAGCTCACCAGAATATTTCCATCCATATCATTTTTACGCCAAATTTCATCGGCATTTTCAATGGTATCTTCACGAAGATCTTGAAATTCTTTAAATCGCGCCTGAGGAATATCTTTTTCAGATCGCAGTTTTAAGGTTGAAAGATACAATCCAATCGCCAAAGGATCGCCATCGACAAGAGCGTCTCCCTCGACAGCCCCCTCTTCGACCGCTTCCAGGGTTTGATTGTAGACCATCGTTCCCTTTTGATAGGTTTTAATCATTTCCATATTCTTGGTTGGAAAGTGAAATAAAACAAAGGTTGGGATTTGTTCTTCTGCGGAAACATAGGCTACGGCCACGTAAGTGAACTTTTCATTCTCATCTAAAAAATTTCGAATGAAATAATGAACGATAATATCATCGAATCTTTCTTCATCGCGCCAGACTTCATCGGGCTCATCAAGAGTTATTTCCAATTGTTTTTCCAATTCAATCTGCTCTTCGTCGGAAAAGTCATCTTGTGATTTGATTTCGTTGTATTCATTTTCCAATACAATGATCGATTTTGAAAAATAACCGTAAAGGTCTTTCTCTGATTCAAAAATCAGCCCTTGACCTTCGTCTATTAAAATAAGTTCTTGGCTCTTCTGATTCTTTTTTGTTTTTGCACGAGATTTTGCTTTAGCCATGTTTCTTAATTATCGCGGGCAAACCCCTCGAGTCACAATCACAAACTGAGAATGATGACGGTCGTTGTCATACTTACAATTACTTACTTGAATTAAAAGTTTTTTTTCATCAGCATAAAGACTGTGTACCATCGCAAGGAGGCGTCGGTGTCAAACGGTCTAGAAAAGAGTCTGGAAAAGATGGAAGCCCTTCTTTCCCACTCGGCACTGGGAGTTCACGTTCTTTTTGATAACAAATCCATTGCTGAAGTTCTCAAGAGGGTGACGGACGACAAGGATTTTTATAACTTTGATAAAATGAAAAAAGTCCAAGATGTGATGACAGAGCTTATTGCTAAGCGAACTTACTTTGAAAAAGTTTCTTTTCTGCAAACTTTAGAGGAAGAGTCGTTTCATATGCTTGTTCGAGCCTATTTTCATATTGTTGAAAACACGGTTCGAGCCAATAATGATTTAAAGCATTAGAGCTAAGAGTGCTCCATTTTGAGAAACTCAAAAAAAATGCCTAACTTTTGTAGACCTATTATCAAACAAATTCGATAATTTAATGAAAACCCGACCTTCGGGCTGTAAACTTAATGCAGAACCTTAAGGAGGTTTTTGTGAAAACAGCCCAGATCAAACTCGTACTCACAGCAATTGTAGCTACGGCTTTTATCGCCTGCTCACAAGATAAACCATCCAACCCCGAAGATGGAACCTCAAAGAGCTCTTCTGTTAATCTATCTAAATATGATGTAAACTCGTTTCCGCTAAATAAGTTGGTTTGTGACCCTTTTGGTGGTGGCGGCGGACCTGAGACTCCTCAAAATGGAATAAAAGCGACACTTTTTTATCGTGGCCTTAATGCTCCCCGCTATTACCGTGTCATGGACTATATCAACAGCGCAGTGAAATCCGATCAAACACTTTTCTTTAATAGAGTTGATGTTCCCACCCGCATGTTTACCGAGGGCTTTCCTCTGCAAACTGGCGGAAAAGTTAAAGATGATTCTGGCAGTCAGTTGATCGAATATTTCGCACTAAAAATGGAAACCACATTACAACTGACCGCGGATGATCAAGAAGGTGATTACGAACTTGCTTTGCTCTCGGATGATGGAACCATTCTTAAAATTCAAGATCCAGCCACTGGAGCAAATCCAGCCTGGGAAACACTTGTCCTTAATGATGGCGATAGTCCGACTCGAATGGGTTGTTCTTCTCGAGTGGTACGAATGACTCGTGATAAAAAAATTCCATTGCAATTATATTACTATCAAGGACCTCGTTATCACATCTCGAATATGCTTATCTGGAGAAAATCTTTAACTGCTGGTCAGGATGCTGATTGCGGGAAATTCGGAAATAATTTCTATTTTGATCCCAACAATAACAGCAATCCCCTTGAATGGATTAATTTGACTCTCAGAGGCTGGAAAGTCATTCAAGATGCAAATTATCTTCTACCTCAGGAGAGCTCAAATCAAACAAATGGCGACGCCAATATAGACGACGTGACTCCTCAACAAAACTACAATGCTTGCTTTGAAGGACAAATTCCAAAAATTGATAATCTAAAAGTAGATCAAGTCACACTGACCGATATATTCTTGAGTTGGACGACAGATATTCCATCCACAGCCCAAGCTATTGTTATTAATACAGTCACTGGCGATAAGTTTATTACAATCTCGGACAACGTTTTAAGAACGGCGCACACAGTTCATGTGTCAGGCTTAAGTCCAGGAACAACCTACCGTCTGCAGGCCGTATCGGTGTCTCAGGACCTTGGAAAAGGCATAAGTTCTGCCATTGAGGTCACAACTTTCACTGGCTCCCAATAAGTATTATAAAAAAATACCGAAAGAAACCCCATGAGATATTTATTCATGGGGTTTCTTTTTTTAACTGTCTGCCTTCAATGCCTGCCGGCGATCGGCGAATACAGAGTCTTTTTATTGAAGATCAGCAAGAACCCACCTGCAACTCCTGTGACGCCAGGAGCACCTCCCCCTGAAGATAAAGTTTTTGAAAGCACCCTCGATCCCGAACAGTACCGTACATATTATCCAGTACGTCCTGACGAAAAAATTTCTTACACTGAAACTTGGCGCTGTTATGGGCGCACCAGCGGGGAAATCCCGTTCTGCCCTAATCCCAAACGTCAGCCTAGCTCTGAGACCAACAACCAGAATCCACCCTCAATTTTGGCTTCGCCGCCCTAATTTCACAGACTCTGCTAAACTAAAAGCATCCTGATCCAGGAGGGAAAAGGGCATGGGAGTAGAAGCAGCCGGCGTTCGCAAAGATCAGCAAAATGATCTGAACGAATTGCAAAATGAATATAACCAAAAAAAGAAAAAACTTGTTCAAGAGCAAGAGTCTGATCTTCAACGAATATCTGGTTTGTACGAAGAACGAAAAAAATCTTTGTTCGAACAAAATGAAGCGGCAATCAATCACATTCAAAAATCTCAAAATGAAACTTTAGAGCAAGCCCAAGAGTATCGCAAAAAAACAACCGAACGCGGCGCTCAACAAATTTCTAAAATAGACGAAACCTATAAACAAAAAATTGAAAGAATGAAATCAGAACGTCAAAAAATTTCTGATACTGTGGAAAAAAAGCAAAAAGATAAAATCGAAGACCTTATTTCTAAAAATCAAAATGAATTGGATGACCTTCGCTTCCAAGGTAAAAACGATATTTCTCAAACTAAAAATAAATACAACCAAGAAATCAAAAAAACTAAGGAGTCCTCTTCCCAACGGCTTCAACAAGTTTCCACGTTGAATGAAGAGAAAATTAATCATGAATTAGAAAGAGGTCGCCAAGTCCAAGAAAAAGTAAAAGCTGAAACTGAAAAAGAAGTCGCCAATCAAGAACAGCAATACCAGCTGTCTATTGCCGAAAAAAAAGCCATTAACGAAAAGCAAACAGCTCGCTTAAAAGCGGATTACCAAAAAAACTACAACAAACAACAAACCGAATGGCAGACCAAAGAACAACGCTTAAGCGAAGATTACACCCAAAAGCTATCGCAAAACAAAGAATCCCAAGCCGAGCAATTGCAAAAACAAAAACGACATTTTGATTCGATCTATTCAAAAAATGATTCCTCGAACAAAGGTCAGCTGTTAATCCAATCACGGAATTTTGCCCGTGAATTGGCAGAACAAAAAAGACTCTTTCTAAAAGATGCTGGTAAATATGAAAATAAAGCAGCAGATCCATTTTACAAAGTGGTGGATCGCGGCAGCTCAATCCGAGAAACTTCCGATTTTTATGTTGTGGAAGCTTATGCCCCCGAGCATGAAAAAAATAATGTTCAAGTCATTATAAAAAAAGATAAAGCCATGATCAGTGGACAGCGCGCCTTTCAAGATAAACTGCAAGATGAAGGAAAATCCGTAGCTACAAACAGTTATCAGACCTTCAGTGAAGAATTCCCATTTGAAAAACCAGTTATTACTGAAGGAATGGCCCGCGAAAGAAGTGGTGACTACGTGATCATCACCATTCCTAAACTCAATTCTTTTTCTGGATCTTTGAACAAAAAAGCCTAAAGAAACAAGGGGAAATCCTTGTTAGACCTTCATGAGATAACGAATTTCCCGCATTAAAAAAGTTTGGCGTCCTTGAAGATCACTTAATAATTTCATATGAAATTTTAATTGGGCCAATTCGTCCATTTCGACCACAGGACGATCCGACATTTCATGATAACTGCGATGAGAAACCAAAGTTTGAGAATGATCGCGCTCCCACTCTGCAGATCCTTCATTGATCTGTAATTCACGTGATTGATCTGTGATTCTCATTTTTACACTCCTTTTGTCTCACCTCTAAGTGTAGAGGGCTAATTTCTTCGACCACAACTTAAATAATCTGACATAAAATTATTACACTCCGCTGCGTCTCATCTCTTAATATTCACACTTCAGCGAGCTCATATCCGTTTCTGCTAACTGATTCCGAGCGGTATTACTGGCAAGATAGGTTGCCATTACACTGCTCCCCTGATCTTTGTGTTTTAAGCCAAGAACATGCCCCATTTCGTGAATTAACAAAGATTCAATATTCACTTCCTCGGACTTCTGAGCTTGAGTCGAATAAAAGTTAAAGTTTTTATCATTAACTCGAATATCCGTTTCCTTAATTTGATCTCCAATCCAATATACAGATGTTCTGGCTTGCTCAGTTGGGCGATCGGCCTCCCAAGTTCCATAATAATAAATAATGTTTTGATTATCTTTTTGAGCTTCACCCGGTCCGCTGTATCTTTCGGTTTTTATTTCGATAATTTTCCGTCCCAGAGATTTATTCCAAGACTCGGCCGCGGCTAATGCCGCAGGGACATGCTCTTCGGGAAAGTTTTTATGTAACTGCATGACTACAGGTACTTCACCCTTCCACGAGATTCTTTCACCATAGACATTTTGTACAAAGCCGCACTCATCTTGTTCCTTGGGGGAACACGCTTGTAAGGCGAGCCCAAGGACGACGACAAGTCCGACAGTCATTCGCTTAATCATTTTTTAAGACTCCTCAACAATGGACTAACGCAAAGTTCAGACCAGAATGACTCAAGATGAGATTTTCTTCTAACCCCTTAAAAACCTTTGGAAAAATAAGGAAAGGTGAAAAATGAAATTAAAGCAGTGCCTTGCTGAAGTTATGTCGACTTAGTAAGCTTTAAACCCGAGATGAAATCTAACTCATTGATTTATATAAAAAAAATTGCTGTATAAAAATGAGACAGTCGAAAGCGACAAAATCTTGTCTCACTATGATACTTGGTTAGAGCACTTATAAGCGTTTATGCGGGGACAAAGCACCACCAAAGCCTTGGTTTTTCGGTGATAAATCACCATAGCCAACCTGACACCATCACTTAACTATATAGAGATACAAGACAATATCGCGTGGCAGGGCCTTTGCTTTACTCTAATGACAAGATTACTTACCAAGCTCAAAGCCGCAGTCGTGGCGCCCCTCGAGCTCCTTTGCACATCCCAACGCCCACCTTCATCTGGAAGGGAGAGAGAAATCCTCCCTCCCCCAGGCTCGTCTTAGATGCGTCTCGCCTCGATTTGACCAAGAGATCAATATCGCCCAGGATGAGTAACTCGGAGGTTTAAATGGGTTTAGTTAAATTGCAAATGCGCTTTCTATTGATTATGGGTTTGGGCTTATTTTTTGGTGGCTGTAAATCGAATCCTCATAAAGCTGAAAAAATCGATACAGAAATAAAAAATCACGGCGAGGTCTCTGGAGACACTTCCGTTGGAATTAAAGATGGAAATATGGTTGTGCAAAAGAAAGTCGCGATGAACGAAGAGCTTCGACGATTACAAATCGAAGTTTATGAGCTCGAAGATAAAGTCTTCGGTACGCGCAAATATGGCTCAATCGGATTATACGGAGTCCTTCGTGACTGCAAATTTCAGCTTTCCGATCCAAAAAATGGTGGTGATGGAAAAATGAAGTGGACCGAACCTATGGATCGAGTCTCTGACAAAGAAGATGAATACAAAGTTGGCCTTGATGAAAAAGACAAACTTGTCGGTGTCAGCGAAGAGTTTTTAAAAGATCGTCTTGAACGTTTCAAAGGCTACAAAAACGTTCTTAATAAACGACAAGATGAGTACGAAGAAAAAGTTTCTATTTGTAAACACGATCTTCGCGCTCAACAATCTGCTAAGAAAGATTAGGTGAGAAAAGTAAAATTAAGTCAGATTGATCCAGCGGAACATCCTCTTTGCAAAAGCAAGGATGAAGCCCATAAGGTGGTTCAAGGCCTGCAAAAAAAGATATACGACTTGTTGTACCTCATGTACGCCCACAACCGCTATTCTCTCTTGATCATTTTACATGGAATTGATACCTCGGGAAAAGATGGGAGCGTTCGGCATATTTTTTCAGCGGCCAACCCACAAGGAATCAAGGTCTTTTCTTTCAAAAAACCCTCTACCGAGGAGTCCCGCCATGATTTCATTTGGAGATGCCACAAGCATACCCCAGAAAGTGGCCTAACGACCATTTTTAATCGTTCCTACTACGAAGAGGTCACAACGACCCAAGTTCATCCAAAGTTATTAGAAAAGCAGAATATTCCGAATGAGTTTCTAAAAAAACCCGATTTTTTTGATCAACGCTATGAAAGAATCAATGATTTTGAAAAATTATTGGCCCAAAAAGGAACAAAGATAGTTAAATTTTATCTTCATATTTCCAAGAAAGAACAAAAAATTCGTATTCAAGAACGGCTCAAAAATCGCAGCAAAAACTGGAAATTTTCTCTCGAAGATATCCAGGAAAGACGACACTGGAATAAATACATGAGTTCCTATGAAAAAATGCTCAACGCAACAAATACAACTCATGCTCCATGGACAATAATACCCGCTGATAACAAATGGTACCGAGACTTTTTAATTTCTAAGACCATCTTTGATCAACTCAAGAATCTAAAAATGTCCTTTCCAGTTCTATCGGATTCTAATAAATCCTTTTAGCTCATAGAGCATTCGGCATGGCCTTTAGGCTAAGTAAAAATATTTGCGATAGTCCCCTTGCTCAACCCTACTGTTGAGCCAGCTCCAAATTGATTTGCAATCGTAGCAAGAAAATCCGAATGGTTTCGACCACCAAGCTTAATCAAACGGCCCGATCTATGTCCGGCGCCTCGACCCGCAAGGATCATCGGAATATTATACATAGAATGAGCATCAGGGTCGCTCATTC
The DNA here is from genome assembly GCA_038043185.1 of Bdellovibrionota bacterium. GTDB lineage: Bacteria > Bdellovibrionota > Bdellovibrionia > Bdellovibrionales > Bdellovibrionaceae > UBA5009. The sequence continues at coordinate 33,074 of JBBTCO010000046.1, read as the reverse complement.
CACAACCGAACATCACCAGGGTATTTTCAAGTAGGTTCGAGTTTCTATCGGGAGTGGCTTTCAGTTTACCTAAAAGGTAGGCTAACTGTTGAGCTTGCCAAGTGTTAAATGCATTCACAGCTCGTCTTTTGACATCAAGTTCGATTCTTGGCCCACCATCGACAACTTCGACTTTGTGATGAGAAACGTCATGATGACGAAGGTGTGAACCAAAACCTGTATCGTAATAAAAAAGATCTTCATAGGAATGTTCAATATTAAAAATGAAACTCGAAACGCGAGTTATATCGCACTGTAAAGCTATTGCCAGCATATCAGACATATTACGACACCGCTGATTGATGATAGGATTAACAAACCCATCTCCACCCGTATTTGTGTCGCTGGTGTAACTGGCAACATTCGGTTTAACACAAGTATTCGTTGTGACGGTGACGGTACCTTCCGCAACCACTCGTTTTTCAGTTTCCTCAACAGAAGTAAGAAATTCATTCAATTTATCTTTGTCATTTTTCCCTAAGCGCGCATTTAAATCATTAATATCTGAAATGACGTCATCAAGAATACTTTTTTTCTCAGCGGCTCGTTGGGCTAATGTTTGAGTAGTCGTTTGTCCCGTCGGCAGGCCACTTGAAAACAAATAATTAAATACCTGAGCTGAACTTACAAACCGAGTAGAAATTCGGGTTTGATTATCCCATGAAACATTTGCCAAAAAGCCGTGACTTCCGCGATCTGAATTACCGCCTGGATATAAATAATTCGGGTGTGTTCCCATAATTAAAGATTTCTTCAAATTGGGTGTCCTTGCCGCAATCATTTGATCCAGTGATGAGCCTGGTCCCGCGAGTGCAGTTCTTGTCGCCCTGTTCGCAATATCATAGGTCTGTCCAGTTAAATAACAGGTGCTGGCCTGCCAGTGAGCGCTTGAGGGCAACAGTTTTACGCCAACCAAACCTGCATCATTATTTAGTCCTTGAATAACAGAAATATCATTTTTGTAAGGAAGCAGCGGCTGCAATGGTGCTGATAAATTCCAACTAGTTTCAGTCCCAGTTGAATTCCAATCAGTCAACATTCCCAGTCCCATATAGATAGCAACAAATCTTTGCGGAACCCCTGCCACTGCAGCCGAAGCTTGTTGGGGGATCATGCATTCGAGATAGGGCAAGGCAATCGAAGTGCCTAAGCCTCTTAAAAATGTACGTCGATCCAAATAAATTTTTTTCATTCTACAGCCCCCAGCTATCAGTTTTATTGAAACGAAATTGGTCACTGACAACAATTGATGACACGAGATCTAAAAATGTTTTATCAGCTTGGACGGCGTACTCGCCAATAGTATTAACTGCGCATCTGTCTGCCGTATTTAGAGTACGTCCAACTGCATAGGTTAATAATTTTCTTGTAATGCATCGTTTGAATTCATTTTGTTGACCAAAGATATCGAGGAGCTCTTTATGGGTCGAGAAACTTTTTCCATAAATATTTCCACTGGCATCAATTGTGCGTCCGGTTTCATAAGCTGGACGATATTTCCCCAGCTGGTCAAAATTCTCAAACGCTAAACCTATCGGATCCATGTGTGTATGACAGCCAGCACAGGCAGGATTCGCACTGTGGACTCTTAAACGCTCACGCAAAGTTAAGGTATCCGCACCATTACCATCAAGTGGTGTTACAACTAAACCATCAGGAAATGGCGGAGGAGGAGTGCATAAAAAATTTGATAAAATCAAATTTCCACGAGCGACAGGACTGGAGCGATCAAAAGCGGATGCAAGAATAAGGAATGAGGCGTGAGTCATTAAACCTTGTCGCGGAACTCCTTGTAAAGCCACCTGTCGAAACTGTGAACCTGTGACTCCTGGAATTCCATAAAAATTTGCAAGATTCTCAGTTAAAAATGTGTACTTTGCTGAAATAAAATCTAATGCGCTTTTATTGTTCTGGATAATATTGGCACCAAAGAGTTCAGTTTCATTCTTAATCTCGGTTTGCAACTGAGCTGTAAGACCGGGTCGTGCAACACCACCACTAACAACTAGACCTCGTGTTCCGACCCACTGACCAATAAAGCTTTCGTTAAAACGGAGAGCCTTTGGATCTTTAAGCATTCGCGCAATTTGTATTCTAAGTTCTGCAGAATTAGTTAATTTATTTTGATCAGCAAGACTTATCAAAATCTCATCCGGCGGACCATTCCATAGAAAGTAAGCAAGTCGAGTCACATATTCATGAGGACTTAGTTCAACAACTGCCTTGACTGCTCCGGCTTTTCCAAAAGAGGTGCGAAAAATGAATTTTGGCGAAAGCAGAAGTCGCTGGTAAGCCGAAGCCATGGCATCTTTGAAGGCAAAACCACGAGCTTGACTAGCTTTAACTGCATTTACGATCTTATCTCTTTCGATAGTCGTTAAACTGCGTCTATAAGCCTTTCGACCCAATGCTTGAATCAGAGTTTGAGAGCAAGCTGCATCAGTTATACCTGTTGCACATTTAAAAAGATTTGCATTGCTTGTCTGAGCTGAAATGATCGCTAGCTCAACAGCTTTAGAGACGGCTTCAAAGTAGTCTGTTGAATAAGAAAGATTACCAGCATTATTGCTAAAACCATCAACACTAATATCATCGCCGGGAATGTTGATGGTAAAATCCGTAGTAATGCCCAAAATATCTTTTAAAGAATTGTTGAGTTCATCACGACTAAGACGTTGTAAAAGAGTTTTTCCTCCTGGACCCGTCGTCGTACAAGTCGTCGTACCACCGTTCAGCGGGTTGTTTGGATTATTTATAGGTGTATAAGCAGGGTCATCATTGGTACTGCTAAGGCTCACTTCTTCCATGTTAGAATTAAAGCCAGAGCAGTTTTGAAATACTGTAATTAAAATGAGAGGTATACCCAACTTAATAAGTTTATTCATAGTCCCACCCCCCCCGGCATTGAACTCGTTATGAACTTATAATTTTAACCCCATTTGAAAAACTTGGTTAATCTATTTTTGCGGGGTCTAGAAATGAGGACAAACTGATTCAATTTGAAACAATTTTATGCCTTTAGTTGAAACGACGTTCGATATTAAGCAATGAGTGTAAGTATATTCTTTATCTTAGAAGCTTATGACGACCTACTCAATTCAAACTATCGCGAAAAAGTTGATCCTTAAGTTTCTGCAATTCTTCAACGCCAATTTCGTAAGGTCTTCCGCAAATCTGACAAGTGACTTTTGCGGGTTCAGACTTATCAACCATATCTTGAAGTTCAGCAACGCCAAGAGTTTCTAAGGCGCGAACAACGCGATCTTTGGTACAAGGGCAATGATAAATGAGAGGATATTCATGATCAAGTTCAGTGAATAAAATGCCCTCAAGAAAGGGTTTTACTAAATCAATTGGTCGAGCACCATTAACTAACATTTCGGAAACAATGACCTTGTGAGTTTCGGCATTTTTTCGTACTTTTTCGACAATTTCGTCTTCAACCCCAGGCATGACTTCGATGATGACTCCACCGGCTGATTTCACTTTGCCGTAAACATCTAAATAAACGCCCAAAGAGACCAAACTGCGAATTTGATGCGATTGGATTAAATAATGGGCAATATCTTCTCCCATTTCCCCACTCACTAATTCCACGGTGCCCTGAAAGGGTTGTTTCTGAAAGGGCTGATGACGAGCCACTGTCAGGGTGCCCTTGCCTATGGCATCCTTCAAACTCAAACCTTGCTTGTAATCCGCAGGCTGATAAATGGGATTTGGAGTGTAGCCCCGTACTTGTCCTTCGAATTGGGCTTCAGCGTACACCGCCGCTAAGGGCCCGTTTCCTTTGATATAAAGGCCAACATGTTGACCTTCCTTTAACTGCGAAGCCATCAGAATTGCGCCCACCATGGCTCGACCTACAGCAACCGTAGGTATGGGGAAAGTCCCTTGCAAAGTCTGCATCTCGCGAACAACGCTTGTTGCGTCAACCGCTGTCGCCCTTAACGTAAAATCGTTAGAAACGTAGCGATGGACTCTTTCGAACTTTTTTGCCCCTGCATCAGCAGGTTTCTTATTATCGGTGCTCAATTTTCCCTCGAGACAAGGTGTCAAAACTCGCAAAGCGCACTTGGAGAGTCAAGGCTTTTTTGGTTATGATGAATACATGAGAGTACTCCTTTTCCGACATGCTGACAAACAAACCATAGGAACAGCGAATCCAAAGCTTTCCCCCCTGGGACTACAACAGGCAGAAAAAATTCTTTCCGAGGTATCGGCAAAAAAAATTCCCACACCTCAAGTTTTACTGGTTTCGCCACGAATTAGAACCCAGCAAACTTTCGAGCCCTTGTCTTTATCCGTGAATGTAAAGTTATCTGTTTCCCCTTTCCTGAATGAACGCACGACTGAAGAATCCATGGCTGACTTTCGTCTTCGAATTCAAGAATTTTTAGTCCTTTTGCAAATGGATTATACGAGTAATGAATGTATTTACCTTTGCACTCATTATGACTGGATCGAAACCTTTTTATCGATCGTTGAATGCTCGACGGATCTCTTGCAAACAAAATACAGTCATTGGGGAACAGCCCAATGGATGTTGCTGGATAAAACTGATCAATGGCATCTGATTAAATTCGATCGAATATCAGTTTAAGAGGACTTTTATGAATATCTGGTGCGTGGGCAGAAATTATTCAGAGCATGCTCAGGAACTTGGCAATGCCATCCCCGAAACTCCCCTTATTTTTTTAAAAGCCGGTAGCTGCCTTGTCCATAGTTCTATCATTGAATTACCTAAATGGACTCAGGAAGTGCACCACGAACTGGAACTGGCTTTTCAATTTAATCAGGAATTACATTTGGATAAAGCGGCCTTAGCTTTGGACTTAACCGAGCGCCAATTACAAAGCCAACTCAAAAGTAAAGGCCAGCCTTGGACGCTGGCTAAGTCTTTCACAGGTGCTTGTCCAATGAGCGAATCAAAAAGCCTATCTGATTTAGGGGGGCTCAAGACAATTTATGAATGGGAATTTAGTCTTGAAGTGAATGGAAAAATACGCCAAAAGGCACGAATGGGCGAGATGATTTTTGATTTGGAAACACTGGAAACCTATGTCAAATCACGATTTCCAATTGCCCCTATGGATTGGTTATTGACCGGTACTCCTGCCGGAGTAGCGGCACTCAAAGAAGGCGATCAGCTTGTTGCCCGCTGGGGGGCATTCCCCGAACAAAAATGGCGGGTTCAAAGTTCTTGAATTTCCTTTGTGATAAAGGGATTATACCGACGAATATTTCCAGATAACTATAGGCGCATGAGGTTGCAATGCTACACTCCAATTCGAACTCGCTTCAATCTGAAATCCAAAGCAAAGGTGAAGAGATCCTGAAACGTATGGAAGGTTCTCAAAAAGTTTCTCTTTTTAGCAAAGATTTTTGGTATGGCTCGATCATGGATTGGAGCATGAAGAACGAAAGATTCAAAACTAATATGTTTCGATTTGTTGATGTTCTTCCCGCTTTAAATTCAGGCTCAGAAGTCGCGAGACATCTGAAAGAATATTTTACTGAAAATGGTGACGAACTTCCTTCAGTTTTTAACGTGGGACTTGGCTTAGGCTCTTTGGCTCCGGGATTGATGGCTGGAGCTATTCGAAAAAACGTCACACAGATGGCAAAAATGTTTATCACCGGCGAAAATCCTGAAGAAGCACTGGCCGTATTAAAGAAAACCAGAAAAAATAAAATGACCTTTACAGTTGATATCTTAGGCGAAGCCACATTGAGCGAAAGAGAAGCTCAGGAGTATCAATCCCGTTATCTTGAATTGATCGAGGGTTTAGCAAAAGATTCGCAAAATTGGGAAGAGATTCCACAAATTGATCGTGATCACGAAGGCCCCATACCTAAAATAAATATTTCGGTCAAAGTGACCGCTCTGTATTCACAAATCAATGACAAAGCATGGGATGAAACGAAATCAATTTTAAAAGAAAGACTTCGCCCGATTTTGCAAATGGCTCAAAATAAAAATGTTTTTTTAAATTTAGATATGGAACAGTACGCTGTTAAGCACCTCACTCTTGAAGTGTTTAAAGAACTTTTAATGGAACCCGAATTTAAAAAAAATAAACATTTCGGTTGTGTCATTCAGGCTTATTTACGTGATTCACATTCTGACATTTTGGATTTAATTCAGTTTGCTCGCACTCGGGGCGTTCCTTTTACCGTACGTTTAGTTAAAGGAGCCTATTGGGATTTTGAAACCATGGAGGCTGAACAGCGGGGCTGGCCAATTCCAGTCTATACCGTAAAAGCCGAAAGTGATGCTAACTACGAGGCCTGCGCTGTGACCCTGTTGGAAAATCACAAAATAATTCATGTGGCTTTAGCTTCGCACAATGTGCGCTCTATCGCTACCGCCTTAGTTTATGCCGAAAAATTAAATATTCCGGCCAACGCCTTCGAGATTCAAATGCTTTACGGAATGGCTGAACCTATTAAAAAAACTTTGGTTGAAATGGGTTATCGCCTTCGCGAGTACGCCCCCGTCGGAGAATTAATCCCCGGCATGGCCTATCTTGTACGCCGACTTTTAGAAAATACTTCGAATGAATCTTGGCTTCGAGGGAAATTTGCTGAAGGGAAAACATCAGAGATGTTATTAAAAGACCCCACCGTGGGATTAGTTCCCTCTTCATCAAATGATTTTGTAATGGCAGCTTCATCTTCAAATCGTTTCGAGAACGCCGCTTTAACTGATTTTGCCTTTGCAGAAAATCGCAATAAAATAAAATTAGCTTTAGATGAAAAAATAAAAAAAATAGGCCAAACTGTTTTGCCGATAATTAATGGCAAACCGGTCCCTTGTGAAAAATTCATGGAAAGAAAAAATCCATCAAAAAATTCTCAATTAGTCGCACGAATTGGTTTGAGCACTCGCACTGATGCAGAACGAGCTCTGCAAATCGCAAAAGAAAATTTTAAAATGTGGAAAAAAGTTCCAGCAATTGAACGAGCTGCTTATCTTGAAAAATTAGCTGATCTGATGGAACAAAAAAAATTTCAACTGGCAGCGACTCAAATTTTGGAAGTTGGAAAACCTTGGGCCGAAGCCGATGGGGATGTCGCCGAAGCGATCGATTTCTGTCGCTATTATGCAAACCATATGAAAGAAATTTCTTCACCACTTAAAGTGGGACATGCGCCGGGCGAACTCAGTCATTACATTTATCACCCCCGTGGCGTGGCCGTGGTGATCGCGCCATGGAATTTTCCACTGGCTATTCTTTGTGGCCAAGTGGCAAGTGCATTGGTTACAGGAAATACCGTGATCATGAAACCCGCAGAGCAAAGTTCCTGGGTGGCCTCAGAGTTAATGCAAATGATGATGGAGGTGGGTATCCCGCCAGGCACAGTCCACTTCTTACCGGGATACGGGGAAGATGTCGGAGAATATTTAGTCAATAGTCCCATCACCTCAACTATCGCATTTACCGGATCGAAAGCTGTGGGGCTTCATATTTTGCAAAAAGCAGCAGTTGTTCATACCGGACAAAATCACGTCAAACGATGCATTATCGAAATGGGTGGGAAAAATGCGATCATCATTGATAATGATGCCGACCTGGACGAGGCTGTCGACGGTGTTCTTTATTCAGCTTTTGGTTTTGCAGGACAAAAATGTTCAGCCGCTTCAAGATGCATTGTTCTTGACGAAGTTTATGATCGCTTTGTTGATCGCTTAGTTGAGGCTGCAAAAAGCATTGATGTTTTACCAGCGGAAAATCCTAAATCTTATTTGGGCCCTGTGGTTGATCAAGAAGCTTGCGAAAGAATTCTTAAATCAATTACGGAAGCAGAAGCTCAACATAAATTATTATTTAAAGGAACAATTCCATTAGGTGGAGATTTTGTTCCTCCTTGTATTTTTGGCGATGTCGATGCCAAGTCCAAATTGGCTCAGGAAGAAATTTTCGGACCAGTGCTGGCGATCATCAGAGTTAAAAATATTCAAGAAGCTATCGATGCAGCCAATGGAACTGCCTATGCCCTCACCGGCGGTTTGTTTTCTCGGAGCCCGGCCCACATCGCCTTGGTTCGAGAAAATTTCGAGTGTGGGAATTTATACATCAATCGCGGAATTACCGGAGCACTCGTTGATCGCCATCCTTTTGGTGGTTACAAAATGTCTGGAATTGGCAGCAAAACCGGTGGCCCCGATTACCTAAAACAATTTATGGAGCCCATCGTTGTCACCGAAAACACCATTCGCCGAGGCTTCGCGCCCACCACCGAATAAACCGTTCCGTTCCAGCCTTCTCTCGCCAATCTTGCCAAGACCTGTTCAAAAAGCCTCAGATCCAAGGCCGCAGGTCAAAAATCGATTGAGGGCGTACTTCCTGTACGCCGAAAGCGATTTTTGACCGAGAACGCAGGAGATGAGGCTTTTTCAACAGGTCTTAAGAGAGGCTTTTTTGATTCGTAATACCCAACGAAATAAAACCGCAAATACCAGTCCAACCACCGCCCCACCAATATGTGCAGAATAAGCTATGCTAGCACCCGCTCCAATCGGAGCACTTAAAATACTTGAAATATCACTAACTAAAAACAATGGAAAAATTAAAAGAGGCGAAAGATAAATATAACCATTATGTCCTACAAGAGGTGACAAAAAATAAAAATATCTTATCCTTCGCCGAGCTTCGTACAAGCCATAGAAGCATAATAAAGCACTGATGCTGGCACTAGCGCCCACCATAGGAACAAAACTTTGCGGATTAGTCCATAGATATGAAAATCCACCGACAACTCCACCCAAAAGATAAATTGAAATCATAATATAACTACCCAATAATTTTTCTATCACGCATCCCAGAAAAAATAAAAATACACAGTTACTAAACAGATGATAAACCGTCGCATGACTAAACTGGTAGGTTAACCAAGCCGTTGGCGATTCGCTTTTAGCGCTTAAACCTAAAATAAATAAATTTTCCTTTTGATAACTTTCAGAAAAGCTGTGCATTTGCTGACGCCATTTGCGTGCAAAAATCTGGTCACCATTGATTTCGATATTAGCTGCAGCAGCAATGAACTGAGTGTCTTTTAAAGCCAAATTCCCTAGGCTCTTCATCTGGGATGTCGAAGTTGGATTTTGCGTTTGCGACCATCGGCTTAGATGATGATTCATTTTATCAGTTTGAATAAATTTAAGATAAAGCTGCCCAGTGTAAACTAAATTTGAGTCTTCAAGCAAATCAGTTTCAACACCCATGCCCGCTTGATCAAAGAAAAAAGTAAAAAATGTAATAACGTTAACAATGAGCAGGGAAAATGTCATTGGATAGTCCATCCATTTTCGAAAAATTTCTGGAGTTGGAAAAATCATTTCACACCGTAAAATTCTTTAAATTTTTCCGAATACTTATTTGAAGTGTCGCTTGCTGGCGAACGTTGTCCTTGTTTATTAGTTTTGATGTAAGAAAAATAAGCCTTAATGTAATTTTTTTGCAATCCTCCGAAAAGCATTTCTTCATCCAAAAGAGGACTTAACACTTGAAGAGCTTGCTCCCACTGTTCGTCATCTACGAGTTTTTTAGCTTGTAGGATTTGCAAAGATAAAGATCCGGCAGTTTTCATCTTCTTTGACTTCTTAAGCCATCCACATTCTGCAGAGTTTGCTGCCACTACGCAGGTTTGATTTTCATATTCTTTTTTTGTGTCTTCATCTGGCTCAAGCAATGATTTAGCAAAATAGGCCAAAGCAGGTTCCTTAGTGTAAATATGTTCGTTCGAAAGTTCACGTTCCACACAAGAAAACTCTTCTTTGTCCACCAAATAAATTGATAAAGCACGGTCAAGACGCGTAAATTTTTGATTAGTAAAAAGATTAACTGCTGCACAATTCGAATTTTGTTTTGAACCTGTTTTAGAAAAATTATTTTTTTCCAGATCTAAAAATTGAATAAATTGAAATATTCCAACGCCAACAAGTAAAAAACTTGTGGCTTGCATCCACTGGCGAATAAAATGAGCTTCAAATGGCAACGGAGATTTCTCTCCCTTTTTCTTCAAAGTGACAACCAGTGTATCTGAAAGACGATCATAAAAAGTACGCCTCCAGGGATGACTAAATACTTCCAGCATGGGTATTCCCAGAAAGAGAAGGGAAAACCAAGGTCCAATCGACCTCATTAAACATTGAGCAAAACTCAAAGGCCCATAAGAATATTCATTAGGAAATCTGATGACTTTCAAATTCAAAACTTTTTGCCCTGGACTTGCATTCCAAAAATGCAAAAATAGAATTTGCATAATTACATTCACTGCAAAAAATATAAAAAGATATTCCAGTCCACAAATTAAAATGGATTCCGTATTCCCATTCTCGATAATATTTTCTTTCAGATCGCGAAGCGCACTCGAAGCAAACAATCCTGCAATCGGAGAGGTGATAAGGAAGTCGATAAAAAAAGCGAGCAATCGATCTGCAGGACTTGCCATCCTGGATCCATACTCCATATCTATATTCGTTTGTTCTGAGTTCGAGAGATCGACAAATACCATGTTTTTCTATCGGAAAAACAGGTTAGTAAATTAAGGTTGTTACGAAAATGTCTTAAAGATTTTTGATGCTCAATTTTTTAACGTGGCCATCCAAATCCAGCTCGACCAAGGCCTTGCCAATGATCTGATCTTTGGCGCCAATCAAGTCGAAAGTTTTGTTTCCGCCAATGTCTTCGGTCGCTTTCACTCGCTCGAGGCGATCTGAAAAAAATGCTTTATATTTTTCAAGAAGGTCAGCTGGGCTTACACGCGCAGAGTTCTCAGTTTTTCGCTCGTCATTTAGTTCTAAGGAAACAATTTTTCCATTTTGAAATTGAACGCTATAAAGACCTTCCAAAGTTCCATAAAGAAGTTCATCTTGCAGCGAAGGACGTGCCGCTGATTTACCAGTGTCTTTGGCATCGACCTCGGACAATTGTTTAGCCCAACCATGCTCCCATGAAATTTCTTTCTTGATATCTTGCTCATTCAAGCTTGCAACTTGTCGACTCGAGGCTTGAACTGAAAGGCTTGTCGTTTTAACAACTTCATTTAATATCATGGTAGCCAAAAAAACAGCGACCAGAGAAACTCCGACAAGGGATGGTTTTTCGTTTTTTAACAAATTGTCTTTTTTCATAATAAACCTTTTGTTCGTCATATCTGTCTCAGGTTAACACTTCCATTAGTCTACACTCAAATATCTGCGAATGTCAGGCCAGTCTTCAGAAAAACGTAATGGATCTGAGAGTCACAACTGTAGCCAGTTGTCTGAAAATTGTCAGACGTTTTATAATGAGAATCTCACTCCGATACATACCGTTAAAACTTGGACAGCACATTCTTAAGCCACGTATCAACGCCCTTCTCGAAATCTTCGCGACGATAGTCAAGCACCTCGTCCAAATGCACTCCGTTATTTTCGATTTGTCGACCACGCTTAGTTTGATAAACGGCTTCAGGCACAGAAATCTTAACACCCGTCCCCAATCTTTCCATTGGATACCAAACCCCTACCAAAAGCTTGCCCCCAGAGGGATTCCCAAAGATTCGTGCACCACGATAATCTTTTAACGCTTGCGCCACCATTTCTGAAGTACTTGCTGTTTCGTGGTCAACCAGCAGCGATAAGGATTGAGTCAGACAAGGATAATTCGAAAAACTTTGTAAATTCATGTAATAGCTCTTGTTCATCAAATCCAATTGATTTTCATCGTTAAGATCATCGGGCATATTTACTTTTGGTAAATTTGGAAATTTCGGTCGTATCAAATAACCTAAGCTTTGTGGTCCGCAAAAAAATACTGATAACAGTCTTAAGCCTGAAACAAAATTCCCGCCTTGGTTCTTTCGAAGATCCAAAATGATTTTTTTATAAGACTTAAGTTGATTCGACATCTCAACAAGGTCTTCTTTTGAAAAGTAGTTTGCTCGAAATGAAGGAATTTTTAAATGCGCAGTTTTGTCACTGATCTTGCTTACTTGCCATTTTTCGTTGACCACTAATTCCGAGACTTCGATTTGCAAGGTCAACTTTTGTCCTTTGCGATCAAAAATATACTCGCCAGAGATTTCTTGTGCCAGATGCGGACTCGGAGCTTCTTGGTTTATCGAAAGAATCTGGTCGCCGGTCTTAACTTCAGATTTTACGGCCGATGAACCGGGCATGACCTCGACAACAATCAATTGCCCATCAATGAATTCAGCAAGAATGCCTGTCGATTTTTTATTTTCCGACCAAATATTTTTAACTTCCTGGGGCTCGAAAAGATCCAAATGCGAAACATTCAACCCGCTGAGGTGAAGACGGAATTGCTGTCGTTGATAAGAAAGATCCAAATTTAAATTTTGTTGAGCGATCTCTGCACATCTTTTATGCCATGGGCGAACGAGTTCATCATCTAAAAAAATATGATGAGATACAAAGGAGCAGGCTTCGGAAATTGGATTCACCTGGACATATTCCTTGTCCTGGGGCCACAAGATAAGAATAATCAGGCAAATTGATAGGGCGCTTGCTACGGAAATAAATCGCATAAAAAAAGCCAGACTCACCGAGCCTGGCGCCTTATTCTAAAGAATAAAAAATTAAGCAGCTACTTTTTTCTTACGAGCAACAGACGGATCTAAATGGTATTGTTTTACCTTACGATACAAAGTGGCTCTTCCGATACCCAGCGCTTTGGCCGCTTCGGTTAAATTTCCTTTGTACTGCTCGATCGCAGCCTGAATCGCCTTTGCCTCAACATCATCCATTTTAAGCACTATCCCTGAGGATGCTGGAAATGGAAGGACGTTGCCTGTCGGTTGTGGCCCTGAAGTCTGATGACCAGGCGCTAAAGCCGGTACACCTTGAACCAATTGTTGGCGAAAAAACGCATTATCTAATCCTTCACGCCACTGGGTTGGTGAATAAACTTGAATAGTCACATCACGATTTTCCCAATACTTCTTAGCGTCTTCGACGCCGGCTTGATTCTCACTCACCATGATGAGTACTGTACGAGCCATTGAATCCTCCCCTTTTCGGTGCAATATGAAACATTTAACAACGTTCAATGTACCTATCGGTGATTCATTGTGAGAATTTAGAGTCTAGATCAAAAAAAAATAAGATTTATTCAAATCTAGGTAATCATTAAGAAATTTTAAACGGATTATTTAAGCCACGGCCAATGTCGTGGCTGCTAATGAAGGAACCGTCTAACGACGGCCCGATTTAATCTTTACTTGAAGCTTAGATATAAGGTGTACAGCCATTTTCTCTTGGACTTTACACATCTTAAGTTCATCACGACGGTAAGAGCGCTGTGAAGGCGTTAAGGTGCCTGTCTCTAATTCCATTTCATAATCAAGCTTACTTGAACGAATGCCTTCTAATTCTTTTGTCTGCTGCTTGAAAAGTTTTGTAACTCCACTCAATGGAGCAACTTCAATCCACTCTTCTTTGCCTCGATACCAAGAAACCATTCGCAAAAAACGAGCTTTATTTTTAGCCAAAGTAAAGAGTGGAAATTTATCTTCAGAAAGTTCTAAAATATTTGTGATTTCATCTAACTTAGAATCATCTTCTTCTTCAGTTATACCCAAGCTCTGCAAAGATCCCTGCGAGGACATCAATACATTCTCGTCAAGAATGACATCACTATCGCCTTCAATTTCTAATTCAAAAGCGCTAGCAGTAACTTTCACTTCAACTTCAAAATCATCATTTTCCATAGCATCTAAGTTTGTATCCTGGATGTTGTTCCCTGGCATTACGGTCCCCCAAAAAGTGTCATTGGCCCTAAATCAAGCGGTGACAAGGTATACAACAACATAGCCCCAGGCACAAGACGTATAGAGCCAACTGTGGGCAAATTTTTGTACCCGACTGTCTAATATTTAGTCAGTATTAAAGAGCCTTTAGCTGCCTTTTAGGGCTTAAAAAAGCCTGAAAGTAACCCAAATCTATTTTAGGGCATCCATAAAAAAATTTCAGCATGTGGCACCCGCTTTGCTGTTTTCACACTATGTAAGGAGTTTTTTATGAAAAAGCTATTGTCATATATATTTGTGTTTTTTACGACAAGTGCAATGTTGATTGCTTGCCAGCCAAAAGAAGATGGCAATAAGGATCAAGAAGTCACTTATGCCCGTCAGGCTTACGACAGATGTATCCAAAGCCGCGGACAAGATGCCTGTAACGTTATACGAGGTGGCTCTGTCATGAGCATTCGTGAATATTACGGCAACGCCAATGCAGGCGTAGGATTTAACAATGGATTGGGTTTCAACAATGGATTGGGCGGCTTCAATAATGGCTTCTACGGCAGCATGCAGCTGACTACAGCTCAAATTAATGCCTACTTTGATTACGTAAGACGACAAGCTTCAAAAGAAGAAACCGTTACCCTTGCCAATAACTATATTAATGGCAGCCAACAATGGGGTGCCGGAGGAAATGGTTTGTACACTCAACCCAACGCGGGTAATTGCACAGCCTATGGTTGCTTTAACTAGAAGTTCTACAAAGTTTTATAAGTTAAATCTTTAATTTTCAATCTGCTCATAACCTCGACAAATTTGTCGGGGTTTTTTCTCATTTTGAACTCCTTTAACAGTTTTATTTTTGCCCCCCGTCATTTCACGTTAAAATAAACAGATCTCACGTTGGGGTGGAATAAAACATGAAAAGCATGAGTATGGGTAAATACACCCTCATTAATATGATCGCTAAAGGTGGCATGGCTGAAATCCACCTAGCGCAAAATCACATGGGTGGCGAATTAACAAAACTTGTCGCCATAAAAAAAATCCTTCCTGACTTTTCAAATGATCAAGAATTCGTCGGCATGTTTAAAGACGAAGCACGCGCTCTTTTAAGGATGGAGCACAAAAATATTATTTCCACCATCGATTTTGGCGTTCATCAAGGACAAATCTATCTTGTCATGGAATACATCAGCGGTAAAAATTTGCATGAACTTTATCTGCAACTCCTACGCTGTCATATGCAGATACCCATGTCCGTAGGACTACTGATTGCTCGAGAAATTGCGCAAGGACTGCAGTACGCTCATGAATTCCAAGACTACGCTACTAATGAAAAGTTCCACGTCATCCATCGCGATATTAGTCCGAATAATATAATGCTTGGTTATGATGGCCGTGTAAAAATTGTCGACTTTGGCATCGCAAAAACTGAAAATAGACTTGAGGTTACCCACAACGGGGCAATCAAAGGAAAATATGGTTACATGAGCCCCGAGCAAGCTTTAGGAAATGAGATAGACCACCGCACCGATATTTTTTCACTGGGGATAGTTCTTTGGGAAATGATTGCCAATCGTAAACTTATTGGCGGAAACCCTGAATTATTCCCCTTGAAAAACTATAAAGAATTCTTAACGCCGCGATTTAAAGACTTAAAAATCAAAGTTCCATTTCAGGTTGAGCGGATTATCCGTAAAGCCTTAGAGCCAGCAACTCGAGATCGCTACAGCGACATCAGTGAAATGCTGAAAGATCTCAATCTTGTCATTAATTTTCTGTATCCTGATCTCACAGAAAAAGATTTATCTTTATTGTTACAAAAAGTCTTCGCTGCCGACATCAAACAAAATCAGAATCATCATTTAGAAGCAATATCGAGTCGCGAAAATACTGAACGCATTGAAATGGAAATACCACAAGTTGCAAATCTTGCGACGCCCTCACTGTTTCCTTTTGTTTTGAAAGTTCGCAATCAGTTTCGGATTCACCGCACCCCGAAGGGAACAAATCTATGAGTCAAAGATCTTTCTTGCAAAGATTGAGACATCTCACCTATGAAATCCCAGCTCCAACCTTTGATCCTCAGTTCACAGTCAAGGTTGCAGACTCTAAAGATGAGCTCGAAGCGGCATTCCGTTTGACCGGACAGCATTCTAAAGAATTAAAATGCAGTATTTATTCATTTTTGCCCCAGACCGTAACAGCCGTAGTTAAGTATAAAAATTTTGTTGTAGGCGCAATCATCATTGTCAAAGATTCAACTTTAGGACTTCCTTCAGACCAATACTACTTGGATGAAAATACTCACCTTCGCCAACAGGGCGAACAACTCATTGAAATCTCGAATCTGGGTATTGATCCCAGCTTTCGTGTTCAAAGCGAGAGCATCCAGCATCTGTTGATTAAGTTTAGTTGCCAATTTATTAAAAAATTTATGTACGGAAGTGTCTTGCTTATAAATACTCATCCGCAATCTGAAGTTTTTTTCACTCAAATTTGGGATTTTCAACGAATCGGCGAAATTGTAAAATACAAGTCCTCGAAAACCGCTTACATTGTGCTATTGGCTTGGAACTTGAATGATCAACCTAAAAAAACCTGGTTCGAAATTTTTCAGTCGTCTAAAGTTCATAAAAATATTAAGAAGTTCCTTGATCAAGAGGATCGACGTTTTTCTTTTCCCGTTCTTAAAGAAGGGCAAGTCATCAGTCCGGTCATGACCCCCGAACTGCTCGAGTATTTTTTCGTAACAAAAACCTCGGTTTACGAAGAGCTTAACTTAAGCGCCAGAAAACTTTTTTTAGAAATATTCTTGCAATTCTTTGGCGAAGCCAAAATTGAGCGTTTTTTAAATATCGAGCATGATTATTTCTTAAAAGAATACCGAACTCCCACTCGGGCCAAAGTAACTATTCAGGGCGACTCGGAAAAATATTCAGGGAAAATTATTGATATTAGCTCGCAGGGCTGTTTTGTAGAACTGAATGAAAAATTTCATAGTTTGCAAGAAAATCTGACATTGTCTTTTCGTTTGGGCGACCAAAATCTTTCGGTAACGGGCAAAGCCCTTTGGAGAAATGAAAATCAACTGGTTCGTTATCCCATGGGATATGGAATTAAATTTCATAAACCCAAACAGGAAATTATTAATGAATTACAAAGTTGGATTAAAACAAGCTAATATTAATTAACCTGAGCTTACATTAAGCTTCGCATTGGCTTGCAGGCTTTTTTCTCTGAAGCATAAATATCCGTTTTAGAATTCCTCTTCATTTGACTGCAGTATTTTTGATAGGATTCAAGCAGCTCGGGAAAACTGAAGATATCCGTCTTCATAAGAATTTTAAGTTCTTCAGAACTGTTTTTTAAACTCTTGATTAAGAGACCAATCATTTCAGCCTGGTTACTCTGCCGTATACGAAAAACCACATAAGAAACTCGACGAAGCACGGTTTCATAAACCCTATTCAATGAACAATCTTTGCCATTATCCCGGCAAATTTGCAAAATATCTTCACTGAACTGATTGTTGCACCTAATGAAATCCTGATAGGCGCCCTCTGAACCTACTGGGCTGATGAGTTTCCGATAACAGTAATCATGACTTCGGCAAGCTTCTGAAATATTAACGCCGCCCAATTTATCACCAATAACACTGCAATTGTCATCCGTACGATAAAACAATGTTTCCCTAGTCACCACCGCGTAGGGATAATCTGCTAAATGAGCATTCAGTATTTGGAAAGCCCTTGCCTGCTCTTCGGTCAAATACAGGTCCTCGTAGGGCTTTCGATAATCAGCACCGTCTAAGGGAAGCAATTGAATAGGAAAATGACCATTTATAATGTGCTCAGCAGCTGTTCGACTCATATAAATGATGGGCTTGGGAGGCTGAGGGGCTGCGAATACGACGTCAAAAGGACTTGCCAACATCAAAATAATGAATAGATAAAAAATAATCCCCCCCCATTTGCGATACCTCTTTATTTCAATAAAAAAAACCAAGTCGGTCAATGGAAAGGCACATAAGTTGCTTTGCTAGAGTCTAGGGACTAATGCGTTGAGACAGCAATAGCTTACAATGTATTTGTCTTAAGGATTTTCAGTGAAAAACTTTTTGACATCAGAGGAAAAAATGGCTCTTTTTGCGCGATTAGCTTTAATACCTGGGATATTAATCCTAAGCCTTCATTCTTCTGCTCAATTTTGCCCATCCGTTTTTTCAAAAACTAACAATCTAATTCGGGAAGAGTACGTCAAGAGCTGGAGCAAAGAATCTTTGCCAAAAGAGATTGTTGAAGCAGAATTGGGGACTGAAAAACCCATAGATTACATTGCAATTAAGACTGATCTAAGAAAAAAGGTTCAGGAAGAAGATCTATTTACTGATCAGTCCGATGTTATTCTAGGGATCGACACAGCAGGATACACCAAAGGTCATATGTATATGATCATAAATAATATGCGTATCGATGGACATATCCTTTTTGCGGCACCAACCGAAGTCAAAAAGAATTATACTTTAAGTCGAGGACTTTTCATTAGAATAAAAAATCTACCTGAAGCGAATAAAAAACGGCTACAGAATTGGGTTTCTTCTGGGAAGGCCACTCGAGCGGTGACTTGCGTCGCTGTCGCCTGCAAATTTCTCTTTGAAAAGGCAGGGCTTAAGGGGCCAAAAAGTTACTTTTGGTTTCCCTCTGAAATTTTGGGTTTTATTGTTGAAAAGGGTTTGATTGGTACAAAAAAACAAAAAGCAAGCATCGAAATCTACACACTGAATGAAAAGCTTGATAAAATTATCGAAGAGCTTCCGACCTGGCTGACTCTCCCAAAACTTTTCTTTATGCTCTTTGATCGAAAAACTTGGGGTTTTTAATATGTTAAAAAATATTTTGTTTTTTTTATCAGTCGCTTTTTGTCAAAGCTTATTCGCGGGCCCTGTCGAAAGCAATCTTAGCGTAGCCCTCAATGAAATCAAGAATCTAAACTCGGACAATTGCGAGGCTGTCTTAATCAAAATTCAAAAAAACTTCGAAAATATTCAAGAATCTCATTATCTACGAATTGAAGCCGAGGCTGGGGTTGAAAGCTTAAGAGCCCAACTTTTTTTGTTTCGCGAAGAATTACGCAAACAAATTAGGAAAAACATTCCTTGCGCAAAACCAATCAAAGAAGCACTTATTTCGGCGCGAGCCCTAGAAGATTTGACGGGGTTATATGGTTACAAAGACAGACAATTGGAATTTGAAAAAGTAAATTTTAATAATCAACCCGTTCCATTAAAAAACCGAACCGCATATCATTCTCACCACGGCTCGAAAGAAGTAAATTTTAATTCTGGTGATATTATGATTACCAAAGGCATTAGCTACACGTCCTCTGCGATTTCAACTTTACCTATACCCTCTTCCCTTTTTAGCCATATTGTTTTCGTTCATGTTGATCAAGGAACTCAAGCAGCAAGCACATTTGAATCTTACATTGGCTCGGGCGCTAGCATCTATAAAATGGACGATGCACTTAAAAATGAGAATATAAGAATTTTAGTTCTCCGTCAGTCTGATGCTGATTTGGCAAAAAAAGCTGACGAGTATATGACAGGACGATTTACCGAAGCAAAAAGAAGTGGCCGTCAAATTCCCTATGATTATGAAATGGACTTTAATGATAACTCTAAACTTTCTTGCGAAGAAATCGCCTACGATGCCTACAAAGTGGCTTCTGAAGGTCAATTTGTTTTGCCGGCCTTCCTTTCATATAATTCTCGAAATCGTGTTTCAATCATGGAATCTATGGGACTCAAAAAAGGTGAAATAATGATGCCTGCAGATATGGAATCAGATCCACGATTTGAAGTTGTCTACGACTGGACGGATTTTCGATTTGTGCGGGACTCGTGGCGCAAAGATGCAATTTTATCTGAAATTTTTCGGTGGATGGATGATTTGAATTATCAGTTTAAAACTCATTTATTTGATGTACCAAGAAATGCATTCCTTTTGACCCGGTATGTTCCAGGACTATCTTGGGTTTTTAACAAAATCCAAAAAATTGATTCAGACCTTCCTAATTCGGCTATTCTTGCGAAATTAAATATCCAAACTGTTGGTGAAATTTTAATGCAGAAATTAAAAAATAGCGATGAAATCCATTTTAACAAAACAGGACTGTGGATGAGTCAAAAACAACTGCGCAATTCACTAGAAAAAATAAGACTTCAAGATCTTGCGAAACACCGAACGCCTGAGCAAAGTTCAACATTTCATGACTATATAAGCAATCAACCGCCGGCTTACAAAATCGGCCGTTAATTCTTTCCTTAGTCTCGCTGGCTGTCTTGTTTACCCATACAGTTTCCTGACCTTCAATTCTAAATTTGACGCTGTCACTTGGGCAGGTTCTATTAATTCACCAATGGAAAGTCGCACGGGAAACCAAATCCGACGAGGAACTTTACTGGCACCTTTTAATTTATAATGACTAAAGACGCTTCCCCACAATCCAGTCAAACTCATCGGAATAACGGGGACAGGATTTTTGGCAATAACATGTTCGATGCCTTTTTTAAATTCGTGAATTTCCCCATCCTTCGTCAAACTTCCTTCGGGAAATATACAAACTAAATTTCCTTGATTCAAATTATCGGCAATTTTTAAAAAAGCTTCTTCAAATATTTTAGGATCTTCACTCTTTCCCGCAATTGGAATGACACCTGCAGATTTAATTAAATACCGCATTAACGGAATTCGAGCGAATTTATAATACATCACAAAACAAATTGGTCGCTTTATGCCCGCTGCAATTATTAGCCAATCAATGTAGCTGACATGATTAGAAACAAGAATAGCAGGACCTTCTTTAGGAATATGATTTTCGCCTTGAACCCGCAAACGGTAAA
Organism: Bdellovibrionota bacterium; assembly: GCA_038043185.1. Classification (GTDB taxonomy): domain Bacteria; phylum Bdellovibrionota; class Bdellovibrionia; order Bdellovibrionales; family Bdellovibrionaceae; genus UBA5009. Next base: position 12,382 of record JBBTCO010000046.1, on the reverse strand, counting down.
GGCAATGTGTTAAAATCCAGGCTAAAAATCGCAAGGTAAATTCGGGCACCAAGGTGTAAATATACATAGCAACCACAAGGTTGGCGAAGGCGAGCAAGGCAAGAATGAGTGGTAATGACATTTTATTCTGCAAAAACCACATAAGCACGGCTGAACCAATAACCATAAAAAATGAATTTATAATGTTATTTGCACCAATAATTCGCGATCGTTGCTTAGGATCACTTTTTTCTTGAATAAGAGTGTAAAGAGGAACTGTAAATATTCCACCAAAAATCGCAATGCAAAAAAGATCAATTAAAATACGAAAGGAATTTTCAGAGCTTAAAAAATCATTTACCTCCAGATGATTTCCAGAAGGCCATCCGTGTAAAACAGAGGCTAAATCCAACAGAAATATACTCATGCCCAGGGACCCAAACGGAACTAAACCAATTTCAATTCGATTGAAAGAAAGCCGATCGCAAATAATCGAACCAACGGCGATGCCAATTGTGAATGCTGCCAAAAACAAGGTTACTGTATGTTCGTTGCCTTTTAATATTTGGGTAGTGATGATCGGCAACAGAGTCAGAACAACGGCACCAAGCAACCAAAACCAAGAAATGCCAAGAATCGAATTAAATACAGTTTTATTTTTATATGAACCTTTTATCGTCGATATCACAGGCGGAATCGGATTCAATTGAATAACTAAATTCGGATCTGCGATTTTAATTTTATGAATACCTCGACTTAAAAAATATCCGATAAGACTATTTATAAATAAGATGGCAATAAGATAATACTCGCCCCCTGAAAAAGAGACAAGATACCCGCCACCAATTGTTCCCATCAATATCGCCACGAAGGTTCCCACTTCAACATAGGCGTTGGCTGAAGTTAACTTTTCTGTTGGCATCAATTCAGGCAAAGCACTGTATTTCACCGGACCGAAAAAAGCAGAATGTAAACCCATTAGAAAAAGCGCCAAAAATAGAATGGGATAGTGGGCAAAATAAAACCCAAAACCGGCGACAACCATAATAAGGATTTCAGCCAATTTGATCCAACGAATAAGTTTAGATTTTTCAACTTTATCAGCGATCTGCCCCGCTAGCGCGGAAAAAAGAAAAAAAGGTAAGATGAAAATCAACGTTGCTAAAGAAACCAAAGACTCTGCATGTAGACCCCAGAGTGCAATTCCTCGGAAAGCTAGTAGCACCACAAGTGCATTTTTTAAAATATTATCATTGAGGGCACCAAAAAATTGGGTCCACATCAGAGGTGCAAATTTTTTGTCACGAAACATCATGGAGAACGACATTGGATCCCTATCTGAACTGAAGAATTAGGCTTAAAAATAATACTGTCAGTAAAAATCAGGGATGGCAAATAGCCTGACGAAGTTTTAGACATCTGCCTACGGCTAAAGGCCCCTATTTAGAGTAAGCCATTCTCCCATCGCTCAAACTCGTTTAATTCCATCTCAAGTTAGATTCATATGCGCTCATTTTGCATTCTAAAATGGCATGAATTACTACCGATTAATTTCGATAGCCCTCATCATTTTATTTGCTCATTTTAATGTTTGGGCATGGCCGCCAACCTATGGGGCTGAATTCGAAGTGACACGGGAAGATCTTGATGCTTTTGATTCTAGAAAAGACGAGCCCACTAAAACAAATGTAAAAGCGGCTCAGATGGAATTTGTTAATCATATTCGCAATCGCTGTCTTGTTTCAAAATGCGTTGTTACCGAGGTCGAAGGAAAATGGGATCAGGATTATAAGGTAGAATATCCCGACGGCTGGTGGTTTAAAGTAAGTTATGATCCAGGTTGTGTCGAATTTACATTCAAACCTTCTACGCTTAAAGTTTTAAAAAATAAAGCGGCTCTCATTAATGATCAAATTTTTAAAACGGCTGAAGAGGTTGGACTAAATGTAGATAAAACAGATAGTTCCCATTTTAATATGGGTATACGATCTGCTTTTGGTGATGATGCCAAACAATTTACGCGATTTTTTGTTGATTATGCAAACCACGCCCATCTTGCTCTTGGCAGCATAGGCGAGGATCTTTCCAACGCACCCACCTTGTCGGTACTTGGCTCAGATCAGCGTCAAGCTTTACAAGAAATTGTAAGTGAAGTGAATTCAAACAAGCTTCAGACAATACAGGAAGTTATTAAAGCAATTCAAGATCGCGTATACACAAAATCCTACGAGAAATCTTGGGGCGGCATTAAACACTACCAAGCGGTGGGATTAAAATATGCTTACAAGGCGGATTTAAAAGAGACAGACATGCCAATGGAACTTCGGGCCGTTAGGATTCAAGAAAGTGCTGAAAAATTTAATATGATTGCTAAATTATTCGAAGAACGAATTAAATATTTAGCCACATTAACTGGTCCAATTGTTTACACAGCAACAAATCGTACGAGTTTTTCACTTTCCGAGTTGCGCACTCGCTTCGCAATATATGTCGAAGAAACAGGACTTCAATATGAAAACTTTAAAGAGCTCCTTACCGAGGAGATAAGAGCTGCTGAATATGAAGATTTTGTTAGAAATGATATCTCTATTGAAAGACGTATAAATGGCATCGGTTCCTATTTGGATCTAATTCCTGCTTCACCTTGGGTGCGAGAACGCACAATAGAAATACTTTCACATCCTTCAGCACAAAATAAACTTGAAGCACTAAGTATTATAGAAAAAATGAAACAAATCGCAGAACAGAAAAATCAAAAACTATCTTTCTTCAAAAAAATGACGGCGCGATGGTTTAAAATCGACATCCAACAGACCAGTCCCGAAGCTATTCAAATTTTTGAGAATGTACTAAAAGCAATTGAAAAGAAAAGCAACGAAAGTACACCTACTTATAACAGTTCAGGTTTCGCAAACAACTTTAGCACAATTTTAAGTTGCAGAAATGTTTTTGCAAAATGACGAAAGATCTACCTAGAGTTGCTCAGACACTTGATTACTCCTGTGGAGCTGCTTGTTTTGACAGTATGTTCAAATATCTTAAGGGAACTTCACCCGGCGAAATGCATTTTGCAAAAGAACTTCAAACTCTTGAATTGGGACACACTCCACCGATTCATATTGTAAACCTGGCACGATGTTATGGGTTTTCTTGCGAAATGCTCGAAGATGCAGAAATTTCTGATATTGCCGAAGGTCTTTTAAAAGATGAAGTTCTCTTTGTTACTTGGTGGTTTGAAGATGCTGGTCATTACAGTCTGGTGAAGCAAATCGACGAGGAGCATATCCTTTTAATGGATCCTTGGTTCGCGCGGGAAGATTTGGACCAACAACTAACAATCGCTGACTTTGTTCCAAAGTGGAATCAACGAGGTAGCAAAATAATTAAGGTAAGGGCGGGCGCGTCCTAGTTTGTAAAAACTTTTGGGCAGGCCAAATTTTTGTTTGTATCTTTATTTTTTGAAGTTGAACTTGGAGTCTCGCTGAAGCTTTTAGTTTGCGCCTCATTGATTTCACGAATTTCATCTAAAACAATTCTAAGATTTTCGTGTGCTGGAGCCAGTGTCGCATCAAATTGAATCGAAGTCCCTTCACCAGCGCCAATTTTTAAATTGCCTATTGGATTAATTCCAATGGGAATAGAGGATTGCACTTCCAATCTATCCCCTACCGCAGTTAATTTATTTCCAAACTCTGAAGCCAACTGTTGATTTGAAAAATTGAGATACTCAAGTATATAATTCGGATCAACGACAATGGCCGCCGCATTCAATCCAAAAGACGCTCCATTTTTTTGAAGAAGATCCATATGAGTCTTTCCATCATTTGCGGCGTTTGAGACCACTCGTAGAATTGTGAAGCCTTTTTGCCAATCCGTATTTTGATCACCTAAAATAAATCCTGAGGCCGCATCCACAGGGAGGACTCCCTCATATTGCGAAAGCAGGACACTTTTACTAGTGTCTTTTGAAAAGGCTCCGGTCTCGAAATGAAGTGGACCATAGGCCCTTCCAGTTTTTGTAGAGCGAATTGCATTGTAGGTATCTTCATTTGTATAGGCGATAAGAGCAATTTCATCTGGCTGCCCCGCTGGACGCTGTAATGGCAAAAAGGCCGGTATATAAGCCGTAAGACCACGCTTCCCACCAACGCGAATCGTTTCCGGAATCAAACGAGCATTAATCTTCGTGATTAAATCGCTAGCAGTGACGTCGTCTTGTTTAAATCCTCGCCAAAAACGAAACATCCGCTTAGGTTTCCCTTTGCCAATCATTTCCTCGTAGCGCTGTCCTTCATAGGCAATTTTTTGACTGAAATAAGTTTGCAATAACTCAATGAGAGGATGATTTGTCACTTGCCAATTAACTTGATGATTCTCGTTAAAATCACCACGATAGTAATTAGCCGAGCTGATGATCGCAATTTTTTCAGTTTTTCCGACATAGACGATAAACTTAGCATGAGAAATTTTTTCCGTAGGATCAAAATACACTTCAATTCCATTTTCAGATAAAAGTTCTGCCACTCTGCTGTTTGTCTTAAATGTTTCATCTTCGCTATTTTTTGTTCTCTCTAAATAAACACGAATTTTAGCGCCTCTTGTCTTCGCAGCAACTAATTTTTCGTAAACAATTTTGGCTTGAACATCACGATTGTCTCGATACAAAAATTGATACATTGAAAGATCTAATGTATCGCCAACCCCCGCTTTATCTATAAGCCCGGTCAGTCTATCAAACAAAAGAGTATCAGTAAAAACACCCAGAGCTCCATCTGTTATTTGCAAATCATGCATGCGACTGCTATTCGCTTTTATACGATTTATAAAATCTAAAATCGTGGCCGCAATCTTCGAAGACTGCACAAGAAGATTAATTTCGTTATTAGCACCAACGGTCGTTGATTGTTGAGTTAAATTTGTACTTCCCGCAAGCACTGTATCGTCGATCTGCACAACTTTTGCGTGACTGACTCCCTGTTTTTTTGTCGGCGTCAGACTAGCATCAAGTCCAAATATGTCTGTGACCTTAATCCCATTTTTGTTAAAGTATTTCTTTGTGATCGCGTTTCTTTGCGCCGCCCCTTTTCCGTCGGCTTTATCTAGATCTTTTTTACTCTCTAATAAAATTTCAATATCTAAATTTGGATATTGTTTTTTCAATGAAATAATTTTTGCAGCAATCTGTTTGGGAAGACTATTGCCGGGATTATCGGTAAAGAAGTTAAATTGAAGCACACGAATTATCTTGGTCCTTTCATTGACCTTGTCCAATAATTTTAGAATCGTTTCGTAATAAAGCTCTTGGGGTACAAATGATATCTGAAGCTCTTCATTTTCAGAACTAATATTTCGTCCAGAATCTGACTTACATGTTTCTGGCTGATTTGTTGTTTTGTGAATACAAGACGACGATAATAATAATAAAATAATACAGAGAAGAATTTTAATATTTTTCATTATTTTATGATTACATTTAACGTGAATGAAGGCATCGAATTTTCAATACCTTCAATTGACGCACGACCATTGTCTGACAGTTCGGTTGTCAGATTGATCTAATAGGATTTTATTTTTAAATTGCCAGAGCCAGCTTTCATCGAGACAAGAAACAAAGCATTGGGATTGTCGCCAAGTTCATTGCTCACTTGTCCACTACCTGCAAAGAAATTCGTTTTAACTTTTGAGCCTTTTGGAAAAAGAAGAGTCGCATTACCACTTCCTGCTTTCAGATCCAGTTCTCCTTTTAATGATTTATTCGTAAAGGTAAGATTAATTTCACCACTTCCCGTTTTAATTCCACCGCCTCCATTTAAACCCTTAACAGTGACATTTCCACTTCCAGACATACCGTCAATCTTTTTAAAAGAGCCATCGGCTGATGTATTGCCGCTACCAACTTTGAAATTGAGTGCACCGTGAATTCCATTGATAATCATATTCCCCGAGCCAACGTTTAAGCTTAAATCGACAGCTTTCGGAACTTTAACTTCAAAATCAACGTCACATTCATCACTTGAAAAAACGCCGCCGCTTTTTTCGACTTTAAGAACAAGCTTATTACCTGATCTATCGATGGACATTTTGCACTTATCTGAAAATTTATTTTTTGTGGCAACTACAGAAGCTTTTGCTCCTTCAAATGCGGAAACTGTTACTTTTCCCGATATGTTTTCAACTGAAACTTCATTCAAACCTTTGGATTCGAATTCTTTATTTTCGGTTTCAGCGAAAGTCGATTGGGATAATAGAAAAAATATGATTAGAAGAAGTTGTTTCATTTTGAGCTCCGTTATTTCTGGGGGTTCTTGAGTAGCTTAAAAGATGTTCTAAAGTCAACCCAACGGATTAATTAACTCGAATTTCCTTTTTTCCTCGGTCTTAAGCCAAAAATTTCCATTTTATTTAAAATTTGGTAGTCCATTACGGTTTTAAATTCACGCCCCCAACTAACAAGTCGAGTGTACGGACGTACAGTGAAAAATTTACTCAAGTGCGTTTTAGTTTTCAAGGAAATGCACTGAACAATTTGTCCTGCTAAATCCCGAATCCAATGCTTATAATTTTGCTGATCAAAAATTCGAATTACGAAATGAATATGATTCCAATTTATCGCGTAAGAATAAATTTTAATTCTGTGCTTCTTTGCCAACCTTGTAATCAATTTGTTGAGTGTGGCTTGATGATTAACAAAAGAGTAAATTCCTTTAGCTTTATCTGATCGCAGAACCAAATGTATCGGAGATTTAACAGCAAGCACACGTTTGCATTTTCTTTTGTTAAGAGCCTGACTTCCACCGCATTCTTTGGGTAATTTTGTTAGAAAATTAAAAGCCTGTTGATTCATGTGAAAGATATTAACACGAGTTTTTTGTGTTGAATTTTTTCGAATACTCAAACTATTTGTAAAGTCATTTTATACGAATTGCAGACCATGGCCCTGAGATTTAAACTTGAAAAATCGTTTTAGAAAAAATTTTTATCAGAAATAAGAATTATGAAGTGAATAGAAGTTAAAAAATACTGTCAAATAAATTTGTAAAAAAATGTAAAAATATTTCTTCAAAAAAATTGAAAAACTTTTCGAGGAAAACTCCAAACTTAAGTAATTAATAAACGGCCGTCGCCAGTCGTCTGCGTTTAAATTCTTAACCACCCACAGCCCACAATGGCACTGCACTGGAACCAACAAACTTTACACCTAACAGACTCAACGAAGTCGATTCCGCTCGCAACAAATCAATTCGAGCTTTGCCATCGTCGCCGATTCGATTTCTACGAATCAAACTCAATTGCCGTGAAGCGCTTACAAGAAGTCCTTGGTTATCCAGCTCTCTAATAGAAAGTTCAGAAACCATTTCGCTCAATTTATCTACACAAGCAGTTTCAGACGCAAATGCTTGAGCTTCTCGTTGAGGAGAAACAATTTTTGTCGCAGAAAGGCCATGTGCCATTGCCCTTTCTAAAGTGCCCCAATCTTTGGCTTTTCCCAGACGAGCAATCCAACTATTAAGAATGAGAATAAACTCTTTTGGAATAAGAATTGGACCTTTTATTTCACTTGGTTCAATAACAGAAAATTTGCTATCAACTAAGGATGAATCCATAATGTAGGTTTTGATTTTTTCATTAGGAAGCCCTTCATACTCAATATAATAATGAAGAGCAGAAAAATAAATTGAGAACCAACGAAGAAGTCGACGCGCTTTATGACTTCCGCCCTCTTCCAGAATTTTAGGATCAAGCTCATCTTTCTTAGGATGAGAGGGGTCCCGTGGAAACAACTCTTGCGTTTCTTTTAGGCTCTTCTTAAGAGATAAAAGTATTTGACCCCGAATTTCTTTCTTTTTTCCCCAGGGAATAGACTCTAAAGTATTACGGATATTCGTTATCATTTGTTCAGCGTGTTTATACCATCCAGAACTTTTAAGATATTTCAGCAAATTTTGTCGTTCGATAGTTTGTTCTTGTTTATAGTATTCGACTAAAATCTCTAGCTGACTTATATATTTTTGCAACCGAGGATGCGTTTTCACTTTTAGAATTTGTTCTTCTATTTCAAAAGGAAACGAATATTTTCCTAAGGCATTTTCTATTTCTTTAAATGTCGTTCGGAGATCTTCTAATTTCTTTGCACTTTCTTGATTTTCCTTAGCTTGTTGTTTGGATTCTGAATCTTTTTCTATTTCAAAAACCTTACTGAAAACACGAGCCATCCCCTCTAACTCAAAAAATTTAATTCTTAATTCTGAGGATTTTTTGACGTCTAATAATTGGTTTGGATCTTTGAATAATTCTTCTATTCTTATCAATGGCTTTTCAAATGAACTCAACGTGACCTTCGGTTGGAATAGTTTAATACAGCCATTCACCGCCTTTATTTGGTAATAGTCTAATTTGATCTCCATGCTTTAACTTATGCAAATAGAAATCCTTTGGGCTCAGCAGCGTAACTAGACTTTAGATGGGGCCACTCTTCAGTAAACTCTGTATCCGCAACCTTAACATAAATTGAGTTTACCAAGCTCAATAAGCCTGATTTAATTAAAACCAGAAATTTCACTGCGGAGGTTCCATGGATTATTTTTTTAAAATTATTGTTTCTTCACTTACAATTTCCTTCCTAGGGTCTTTGGCATTTGCCGCACCGACATGGAATATTCGAAAAATTGATCGAGCCGCAAGTGGCAACCGAATGGTTCAAGTTACATTAGCAAAGAACGGTGATAAACACTTTGTGTACACGGGCTGCTCCGATGTCCGTTGTGCCAAAAGTGAACTTTATTATACCGTCTTAACAAATTCAGATGTTGTGAATAAAACAGCGGTGGATGCAAGCGGTGATGATACAGGGTGGTTTCCAAGCTTAACTTTCGACGCAAACTCAGTAGCCCATATATTTTACGCCGATCACGAAGAACAAACTCTTCGCTACGCTACAAATAAAAGCTCAAGATGGAAACCCGAAGATTTAGGTTCTGGTCGCGGAGGATGGTGGACATCAAGTGCATCGGCTAACAACAAGGTTTATTTTGCCCATACAAAACTTCCTTCTTCGGGATGGGATACGGCTTCGCTTGAAGTCGGTACACTAGAAAACGATAAATGGACTTTTGAAACTGTTGATGCTGTTCGAAATGCGGGATGGTTTACCTCAATGGCGCTTTTACCAAATGGTAACCCTGTGGTTTCCTATAATACGGTTTTTAGTCAACCTTCTGGCGCAATTAAAGTAGCTATCAAAGGCGAAACCAGTTGGGACATCATTGACATCGACGATATCTCGATCAAACACCATGTGACTGTGGACAGTGATGGCCACATTCATCTCGTCTATCAAAAGGCTGTATCTAATAAAGATAACATGGTTTTAAAAAGTACTTTTGATTTGATGTATGCCACGAATGCAGATGGCTCTTGGAAGCGTTTTGCGATTGAGCAAGGTGGCACTGAAGATGTCGTTGAAACTGGAAGTTTCCCAAGAATTACTACGGATTCTAAAGGTGGATTACATGTGGTTTATACCAGAAATAAAGATGTGTTAATTTACGCCAGAAAATTAACTGCCCAATCGAGCTGGGAATTTTTTGAAGTCGAACCCCTTGGAGGTTCAGTCTACCCTTGGGTAGAAATTTCTTCGAGTGGTGCTGTGAATATCGCTTATGAGCGCGGTGGGAATATTTTTCTTGCGACTTGTAAGGATTGCGAAAAATAAAATTTTATTTTTCAAATGCCACACGCCCTAAATCTTCTCTAAAACTTTCTTAGAGCCATCGCCTGAGGCAGGGGTCGATGTAATTACCAAATACTTGGGTTCAGGAGATGGATCAACTCAAATTTACACACTATACTTAGGGTATAAATTCTAACAATATGACTACAATCATTGTTTAACCTGAAGACTTGTTGGCGCCAAAGGCTTAGCAGGTGGCAGTGGCGGCAGAGGGATTGGTTCAGGGACCACACTGCCTATGCAGCCAATGCGGGTGTTCCCAAAAGCCACACGGTCGTAGTTAATACTTCCTTCTCCTTCTTGTCGGTACATGCGATTGGATACAAAGTGGGCATTCTGCGTGCCTTGGGAAACCTTGCGGATTTCTAGACCGGGCCAGTGCATGAACCGTACGCCATTTTTGTAAGCCTCTACTAAACCATCGGATTTGCCCACAGTGTTGTGCTTGATGCGAGTCTCGATACAGACCCATTGGCCCCGAGTAAGGGAGCCATCACCCTCATTAGGTCTAAAGTTCCTTGTCTCTCCAGTTGTGGGATAGTTCTGTAATGCAACCAATAACTGGTTTAAACCCGGTCCCATTGCCCACCAATGGGCCAACTGGGTACCCGTATCGTTTCGCATAACCTTTGTGTAGGCTGTTGGCGAGACTATGAAACCCGGAGAGAGGCGAACGTAATACCGACTCCAGAGGTCGTCAGTTGCGGGAAAAGATCGGTCCGCATATCCCCCGCACTGCCCAGTGTATTGCAGGCCTGGAAAGTTTTCTTTAAGAGAGGCCGCACCACTGACCTTATTGACAGTATCATATGAAAATCCTGCGACGTTGCCGCAAATGTTAGGGTTAGTTACCAAGGCGCCATAACCTGTATTTCCCGCCTCCATTTCGTCGTCCCAAAATGTGGCTGCCCGTGCTGAATTTGTTAAAAAAGTAACAAGAAGCACGAGCGCAAAAATTTCGTTAATTTTACTAAATTTAAACACACAACCCCCGTAAGAATATTATGCAATTAATGCACCCGGTGGTCTAAGATATAAAGCTTACCAACGTATCATTTTGAAATTATATGTCTATGAGCTTTGCTGTTGCGATAAGTTTTGACAGTTAATCTTTAGTGTCTCTGTCTGAGATGTCTTTATGCAAGAAATTTATTATTACAAAATTTAGAAACAATATTAGCAAAACTTCCAGCGCCTTAAGGTTAAAATTATCTAAATAAAAGTCTGCATCTTAAGAGGAATATGCCCAATGTCATTATGGGAAATAATGCTTATTGAACGCTTTTTAGAGTTGAGCTGAATGACCGTAATTCCACATTGCTTAATATCCAGTCTTTGCCATAGCTCGGTATCAACCCCGAGTGCCTTACAAAGAAAATAACGAATTATATTCCCATGGCAAACAACTAATTCGAAACGATTACTTTTCGAAAACGTAAAAATATCGCGATACGCACGATCAGCTTGTCGTTTATGTTTCATCAATTTTTTCTCGTCAGTATAACCATATTTTTTGCGCATTTTTTTGGGAAACCCTGGAACACACTCATGTAAAAAATCGGAACCATATAGTTTTTTTCGATAGCCCATGGTTTTTTTGACAATTTCCGCTGTTTCCCGTGCTCGAGGAAGAGTGCTGAAATAAAACTTATTGAACTTCATGTCCTTTAATCTTTTACCTGCAAGAATGGCCTGCTTACGTCCCAAGGGAGTTAGTTGTTCCGATGGCTCGTTTTTATATTGCCCATGACGAAGTAATACGATTGTCTTTATTGCCATGTTGATCTCCGAACTTCTTGGTCAGTTACTCATAAACCTCTTTGCGATGACCGATTTTGATAATCGTTACTTTGATTCTTTGGTTTTCTATTAGATAGATTATTCGATAATCCTGGATACGAACGCGATAGAGTGAATCCGCACCTTTCATCTTTTTTATCTGAAGCAATTCAGTATAGGGATTTAAGGAGAGAAGCCGAACAGCATCTAATATTTTCTGCTGAATTTTTTGCGGTAAATCTTGGAGTTCTTTCGCTGCGCTCTTTTTAAAAACGATTTCGTAAACTTTCAAACTCATTTTTTGATTTTCTTAAGAACTGCAGCTAGTGAAATTTCTTCTTCGTTTTTTCGTTTATCATAGCTTGCAAGATCAATTTCATCTTCGAGTTGCTCGCGAATAGCATTTTCTACAACACTTTGAATTTTAAGTCCTCGCTTTTTACAAAACGCCGCTAATGCTTTTTTAAGATCAGAATCTATGCTTGTAGAAAGAGTTGATTGTTTTTCCATACCTTTATTATCCACGAAAAACCTTGGAAAAACAAGGTTTTTGATAATCCAACTGTTTTATTTATCTAAGTATATAAAACTATTGACTTTTACAGAAATCTCACGCTTGAAAATTGGTGCACTCAGCTTGAGAAGTTTCGAACTGCTTGCGTAAGATTCACAGTTTAATTGGATAACAGACTTAAACTTAATCCCCAATATTCAAAGCGAGCCTATTCTCGGGACTTAGGAATCGGCGCAACAAGCCTGAATGACTTTTTAATGGATAGCGCTGTTGATATTCAAAATAAATTGGCATTCGCTATCGAATTTTACTGTGCGGTATTAGAAAAAAGCGGAATTGAATCAAAGTATGTCGAAAATATAAGACAATTATTAACGGAG
>JBBTCO010000045.1:0-58005 GCA_038043185.1 Bdellovibrionota bacterium | reverse complement strand
TACCTTAGAAGAGGATTAAAAAGAAAAAATAACCGCTAACCTGACAGCATTGACCCATACCCCCAAAAAGGCACAAATACAGCAAAAACATCAGCAAGCTCGGTTGAATCAAAGCGAATAGCTAGGTAGAGAAGGGACGATCCTCGAATGGAAGTTTTATTGTCGATGAAGTCCAAGATTTGAGCCCGATGAGCTAGGGAGGGCTTAAGTTAACGGCATTAATAAAAATGACAACGAGATTTTTTAAACCTTCGCAGGCTGTAAAATCGAATCCACCCATTCTTGAGTATTACTCGAGACTGTAGCGTCTTTAATTTTTTTCCGAAGATAAGAAATCAGTCTATCTTGCTGCTCTTGAGGCCATTTGCCTACTGTTTGGAAGGCTTCAAATAGTCGGGCGGCCACCTGAGGGTTAAAACCATCAATTTCAAAGATTTTATCCAGCATAAATTCATAAGTGGATTTTTCCCAATCATGAAAACGTGTCAAGTTTTGGCCAAAGGCGCGTAAAAGAGAATAAACATTATTTGGATTTTTAATATTAAAATCAGGGTGCTTGCACAAAGATTTCACTTGCTCAAAAGCATCTGCATGTCGCGAAAGAGCTTGGGCCATGAACCATTTATTTAAAACCAAAGAATTACTTTGGTACTTTGAATGGAAATCTTCAATCGCCATTTTTGTTTCAGTGGAGTTTTGTTCACAAAGCAGTCGTAAGGCATGGAACCTTTCTGTCATGACCTGCGCTTTCCGGTACTGTTCCGCAATCAATTTGTCGTACTTTGGATCTTTAATTTCAGCCAGATAGCTTAAAATTCGATTTTTTAAGGCGCGCGATTCCGGTTTGTCGGATGTTTTTGCAGCCGACTTAAATATTTCCATAAAATCAGCTTCTAATTCTTTGGCTAAGCTTTGTGCTAAAAAATTTAAACTTTTTTCAACGTAACGAGGTTCAAATTGCTGTATGCTTTGTAAGAGTCGATTCTCACTAGGAAGAGTCAGCATCAAGGCTTTAAGTTCCGAATTCATTTCTGGATCATTTAAAATCTTCTTAAAACAAGCAAGAAAAGCTGCTGGAAGATCTTCTTTTTTAAGTTCATGACTCTGTGATAATTTTTGAATCCAATCTGTTAAAAGATTTAATTCAATTCTTTGTAAAAGCTCTCGACGATTAAATCCGTCGCTATCATGTTCGATTAAAAAATAAAGGTCTTCGATCGGGGGGTGCCAATTCAGATTAATCGGCGCAGAAAAGTCTCTTAAAATGGATAAGCGTGGTCTTTCTGTCATTCCTGCAAATTGAATGGATTCGCTCCAGTCTTTTAACTCAATATAACTTTGATTTTCACTATTCCTTTTAATTCGTGGATGTTGAATTTCAATTTCTTTCCCATGTGAATTCAACAAACCAACACGAAGGGGAATAAGCATGGCTTTTAGATTTTGTTGAGGAATAAGCGTGGGCAATGATTGTTTTAATTCCAGAGCGTAAGTTTTCGTACTCGAATCATAGGACTCGTTAACATCAACTTGTGGTGTTCCATATTGTGAATACCAAAGTCGGAACTGAGTAAAATCAATATTATTGGGTTCAGCGATGGCTTGAGCAAAGTTTTCAATTGTTACTGCATGTCCATCATATCTTCGGAAGTATTCGTCCATGCCTTTGCGGAAACCAGGACGGCCGACTAGTGTTTGCATCATGCGAATCACTTCCGCACCTTTTTCATAGATTGTCGCTGTAAAAAAATTATCGACAGACAAACAAGAATCCGGACGAACAGGGTGAGCTTTGGGTCCAACATCCTCGGCGAATTGACGTTCTCGTAAAGAGTCTACATCACGAATTCTTTGCAATTGACGGTTTGTCATGTCGCCGGAAAACTCTTGATCACGAAAAACGGTTAGACCTTCTTTCAGCGAAAGTTCAAACCAATCTCGTAAAGTCACACGATTACCAGTCCAATTGTGAAAATACTCATGGCCAACAACGGATTCGATATTAAAATAATCATCATCGGTAGCGGTGTCAGAATCAGCTAAAATTAAACGGGAATTAAAAATATTGAGGCCCTTATTTTCCATGGCTCCGGCATTAAAATCATCTATGGCTACGATCATGTATTGATCCAAATCGTATTCCAAACCAAAACGATCTTCATCCCACTTCATGGCCTTTTTTAAGGAACTCATTGCATGTTTGCATCGTTCTTGAGTTCCATGGGGAGAATAAATTTCAAGTTTAATATTTTTGCCACTTCGAGTAGTGAATTCATCAGATAAAAGTCCCAGATCGCCAGCAAAAAGTGCAAAAAGATAACAGGGCTTTTTGTGAGGATCTCTATAAATTGCACGATGCCGGCCATTTTCCAGATCAGTATAAGAAAGGCGATCTCCATTGCTAAGCAAAATTGGATAAGTTTTTTTGTCAGCTTCGATCGTGACTGTAAAATCACTCATAACATCGGGGCGATCCATAAAATAAGTTATTTTACGAAAACCCTCGGGTTCACACTGAGTGCATAAGGAACCCTTCGAAAGGTATAATCCTTCTAAGGATTCATTTTTTGATGGATTAATTTCTACCTTAATTTCAATCTGTCCCTGTTGTGGCAAATTCTTTAAGGTGAGAGTTTGGTCCGTAAGTACTAACTGATTTTTGGGGATTTCTTTTTCATTTAAATGAACAGAAATAAGATTTAAGTCTTTACCATGAAGAACAAGATCATCCGTTTTAAGTTGTTTGTAATTCCAGCGACTTCGTACTTTTGTCTTTTCAGAATCAAGTTCAAAAAACAATTCAATTTTTTCGATGGCATAAGCGGGACTTTGATAATTTAGGCGATAGCGTTTGTTGTAAGAGTTGTTTGCTTCGGTCATATTAATTTAAAAAATCGACGGCTGTTTTAAGTGAATTTAAGCCCTTGCTGACCGCAGCTAGCCTCGCCAAATCGTGTATTTTGTCGGCGCTAACGCCAAGATCAATCAAGGCTTTTTCATGACTGACAATACACTGAGGGCAACCGTTAACGATCGAAACAGACATCGACATCATTTCAAAATTCTGTTTTCCGGCTTGAGCCTTCATCAGGGATTGCATGCGAAGACCAGCGCGAGAATAATTTTCTTTAACTTCCGCTGGTAAATAAGATTTAAATTTGTAATAAACATTATTCATTCCCATGATGCCGGCGATTTCAGCGCACTCACGAATTTGCTCTGCGGGAATATTTAATTCTTCGAGGATATTTTTGGCTAAAGCCATCATTGGTTTATTTTCTAGAGTGCAGGCAATGGCCAAAAGATTCATCCCTCTTTCGGTAGCGTCTAGGCTACTGTCTTCTAAAAGCTTTTTAAAGTTTAACGAAAGGTCTCTATAAATAGAGGTGGTCGATCCAGGAAATTCTTTTTCTAAAAATTGATCTGTTTTTTCACTGGTGCTCATAGAAGAGGAGTCCTTTCGCAAGAAGAGCGAGTGGGTTCAGTGTTCTAAACCCACTCGCCAATAAAAAATAACGACTATCCTAAAGTTGTTTGTCCTTTTTCCCAATTGCAGGGACAAAGTTCATCTGTTTGAAGAGCGTCGACAGTTCGAAGAACTTCTTTAACATTTCTTCCTACAGAAAGATCATTTACAGATACCCATCGAATAATTCCATCTGGATCCACGATGTAAGTGGCTCTGAGTGGAATAAGTTCCTGAGGATGTAAAACTCCTAAGGCGCCTGTGAGTTCTTTTTTTACGTCCGCAAGCATTGGAAAACCAAGATTTTTTAAGTCTTCATGATTATTTCGCCAAGCCAAATGAACAAATTTTGAATCACAGCTCACACCAAAAAGTTTTGTTTCGCGAGCTTGGAAATTTTTTAATTCTTTATTGAATTCAGAAATTTCAGTCGGACACACAAATGTAAAGTCCAAGGGCCAGAAAAAGAAAACTGACCAAGATCCTTTGATGTCTTTTTGCGAGATGTCCGTAAACTCTTTACCTTTTTCTCGGGATACGCAGGCTCCCATTTTAAATTCCGGAAACTTTTGTCCAATTCCTAACATGTAATACTCCTTTGTTTGGTTAACTTTTAATTTCACCTTTAATTATCAAATCCATAGACTTAATTTTAAATTTTTTTGGAATTTCAATTTTGATACCGATATCTTCTTTATGAAGATCATAAATTCGTCCTGATTTTTCATCCAAAAAATGAAAATGATCGGTGATATTGCAATCATAAATAACACGTTCGGAATGAGAAAACCGAAAGGCGCGAATAAGTCCAGCATCGGCCATCGCTTTTAAGGTGTTATAAATTGTGGCCTGGCTAATTTTATCTAAATGAGTTTCAGCCCATTCCTTGATCTCGTCAGCAGTGGGGTGATCAGCCTCGCATAAAATGTATCGAGCAAGGGAAATCCTTTGCAAGGTGGGTTTGACCCCCGCATCTTGCAGCTTTTTCTCTATTTCTTTTGTGCTCAGAAGACATTTTTTCATGAGATTAGAATAGTTCTAAATTTAGAATATGTCAAGTTCGTGCTGCCTAAGGCCATAAATTTGCAATAAAATGAGACAAGCCCTACTGCAAGTCCCATTTCTCGGCATGATACGACTCGTAAAACTGGTGCCCCGCTAAGGAAAAACCCTTCATATTCTTGGGAACAACCGCGTTACTTGGGCGGAAAAAAAGTGGGATGACTGGAATTTCACTGGTGTAAGCTTTGATCATTTCGGCAATCAGAGCTTTTCTTTTTTTCGGATCAAATTCTTCTTTTAATTTTTCAATATTTAAATCTACTTTCGGATTATTCCATCCTGTGTCGTTTTGTCCTGACCATGAATTTTTTTCGGTAGGAATATTTTTAGAATGAAATGTCGATTCAGGACTTTGTTCTGGATTGCTTGACCAGGAAAAGATCGCTAAATCAAATCTTCTTTTGGGAATAGTTTCTGAAAATAAGACTCGCCCAGGTTCATTTTTTAATAAAATTTCAATCCCTATGTCTTTCCACTGCGACTGAAGAATAGCTTGGATATTATCAATCAATTTAACACCGGCTGCCCCGGCCATTTTAAGAGTAAGTTTTTGTCCATCTTTAAATCGATAACCGTCTTTTCCAACAGTCCAGCCGGCTTCGTCTAAAAGAGACTTTGCTTTCTTTTTATCGAATTTGTAACTAACAACAAATTTAGGATCATCGGTGAACCAAGCATCATCTGGAGTTATCCAGTGAATGGCATTTGTTGCTTTATTTTCAAAAATACTTTTCATAATATCATCTTTTTTAAGCCCATACATCAAGGCTTGACGGACACGAATATCTTTAAGATTGGGGCTGTCTAAATTGACATCTAAATGCTGGTAAACAGTTCCTGATTTGAAAAGAACATTGTAAGGCAATTTTTCTGTTTTTATTTTTTCATCAAATATCAGGGCTTGATCAAAAGACATCCCTATAGATGCAATCATATCCACTGTATTTGAACGTAAATTAGCTTCCAGCGTTCCCGTGTTAGGAAGGATTCTTAAAATAATTTTTTTGATTTTTGGTTTAGTGCCATAGAAATGGGGATTTGGCACATAAATCAAGTGACTACCTAAGGTGACTTCGGAAATTAAGTATGGTCCATTATAAAGACCAGGCAACTTTGGATTTTTTGTGTACATCGTGTTTCGATCATAACCTTCTTTTTCTTTTCCCCATTTATCAAAAATGGCCTGTTCGATATGCGCGGGGGTTACATCCGGAAGATTTTGGTAAAAATTCCAAAGGAGTTTGTTAAAAGTGACGACACACTTTTTAGGTGTCTTTTCATCCCATACGACATCTTCAATGTCCGTATAAGCCTCTCTATTGGCAATGGAAACATTGGTATTTCTACCAATATCAACGGTTAATTTCAGATCTTTGCACGTGACTGGAGTGCCATCGCCCCATTTAGCGGTTTCGATAATTTCAATTTTAGTTTCAAGAAATTTCTTTCCATTTTTAGAAATAATTTTAGCTTTTTTATTTTGCAGACTTGGAATCTCTTTTAGCATCTGAGTTTTCCATTGGCCATCGATATCCAAGTACACAAGAGTGCGGTATGCAAAATAGAGCATATATTTTGCAGCAACAGTGGTCGCAATAATTGGATTCAAGGTTTCAAACTCTTGATTCACTCCAATCTTAAGCTCTTCATTGGTCACGGCTTTGGCCAAGGGTGCTTTTGTGATAAAAACAGTCGCGGCCAGCAACGATAAAAAAATTCGCGAATTCATAAATTCTCCTAGTGAGCCAATTTAAGTGGGACATCAATACTGTTTAACACTTCATTTTTTATATTTTTAAGCTGAAAAGTAATTTTTTTCTTTTTCCATTGAATTAAAGCTAAACCAAAATTTTCAGTTGTAATGGGAACGCCATGATAAGTTGGATCTGTTTCATTAAGTGTTGTAGATTTATTAATTGAGCTAGAAGTGATCTCCCACAATGGGCCATAGCCCTTAACTTCTTGCTTAGAAATAATTCCCAAATGCCGGTCTCCGCTCATTATAAAAACATTTTTAGCTTGAGTGCGTTTAAGCAAATTCAAAAACTTTTCTTTTTCTTTTGGGAAATTCGCCCATTTTTCAAAACCATGTTCTTCAGCAAGAAACTGAATGCTGCTCACAATGAACCGAATATCAGCCGGCCTTTCTAGCTGCTCTTCAAGCCAATTCCATTGTTGCTGACCAAGGATTGTAGCTTCTGGATCATCATTAGGAATGTATTTCTTTAAGGGATTTGTGGTGTCAGGATTTGGCTTTAAAGGGCTGCGAAAATAACGAGTGTCCAACATAATCACTTGCAAAGAAGGCTGCTTTTTCTTGGCCCCACCAATGATTTTAGCATGATAGACGCCGCCCTGATTAAAACCTAAACTGTCTTTCACATAAGGCCAAAATTTTATAAATTCTTTGCGGTTGGCTTCTTTACCTTCAAAGTCCGCCCCGCCATCAACTTGCCCATAGTCACCATCGTCCCAAGTGACCATAATAGGAATTTTTTCTCGAAAATTTTTGAAATCCTTGAGATGAGCTAATTTCGAGTACTGTTGGGAAACTGGTTTTTTCTCGGGGCGACTGGAATAGACATTGTCACCCATGAACAAAAATAAATTCGGAGAATTGCTGGCGATCACTGGCCAAAGCGGTTGGGGCGCGTCTTGATCGGCGCAAGAGCCAAAAGCAACGACCTCGGGAATGTGAGCGAAATCAATACCGCGCGGAACGACGCCAAGATCTTCAGCAACAGCGGCCCGAATGACACTTGCAGATTGTGGTTGCGGAACGACTTCTTCGTGAGAGCAAGAAGTCGAAAGCAACAAGCTGGCAGAGAGCCAAAAATAAAAAAAATTATTTTTCATGAATTTCATTTTCTTTCTGAAAGTGGTCGAACACTTTTTTGTTGAGAGCCAATGTATTCATTCAAGGGACGAATAATTCGGTTGTTAGCAGCTTGTTCCATAATATGAGCCGACCAACCAGTGGTTCGGGCCATAACAAAAATAGGAGTAAAGAAATCAATCTCAAAACCCATCATGTAGTAAGCTGGTCCGGCTGGAAAATCTAAGTTAGGATAAATCTTTTTCTTGTCGACCATGACTTTTTCTAAGGCATCATACATTTTGATCCATTTTTGTTCGCCGGTAGAATCAGCCATGACTTGGGCATATTTTCGCATCGTCGGTACTCGGGAATCACCTTTTTTGTATACACGATGTCCAAAGCCCATGACTTTACGTTTCGCAGTCAAAGCATCCAGCATCCATCTCTCGGCTTTAGCTGGATCTGCGATTTCCAACATCATATGCATGACTTGCTCATTCGCTCCGCCATGCAAAGGCCCCTTCAGAGCACCAATGCCAGCAGTGGTGGCACTGTAGATATCACTTTCGGTTGAAGTCACGACTCGACTAGTGAATGTCGAAGCATTGAAGCTGTGCTCGGCATATAAAATCAGACTGACATCAAAAGCTTTAACCACTTCTTTTGCGGGAATTTTTCCGAAACACATATGAAAGAAATTTTCGGCAATGCTTAAAGTGGATTTTGGTGGAATAAAATCCATTCCCTTTTTAAAACGGTAGTCAGCAGCTATCATGGTTGGAATTTTTGCTAACAAAAGGATGGCTTTATCGTAATTCGTTTTCGGTGTTGCATCCCAAATGCGATTGTCTTCACAACCTAAGAAACTAACGCCAGTCCTGATGGAATCCATCGGGTGACATTTTTTAGGAAGATGTTTAATCACCGAAAGACATTCTTTACTGATATCCCGGTAGCTGCGCTCAAGCTTTTCAAATTCGGCCAACTGACTGGCTGTAGGAAGCTCGTTGTTGTAAAGCAAATAAGCGACTTCTTCAAAGTGACAGTTTTCTGCTAATTCTTGAACAGGATAACCACGATAAATTAAGGAGTTTGTATCGGGGTTCACTTTGGAAATGCTAGAAGTGTCAATGACGGCTCCTTCTAGGCCCTTTTTCACATTCACTTTTTCCGGTTCTGGCACGTAATCGGGATTGATGTAATTTGCGTCAGACATAAACACCTTTCTGTTTATATTTTAAAATCGTATAAATTTTTATCGAATGAGTTGTACTCTTCATAACGAGTAAGTTCATAGAGCTCCTTACGCGTTTGCATATCTTTGATGATCGATTCCTGTGTCCCCTCAGCTGAAATGACGTCCAATCCTAGCTCTGCGGCTTTCATGGCTAATCGCAATAAGGTGACCGGGTAAATGACCACGTTAAAACCCAAGTTTTGCAGCTGAGACGTGGTCAGCAGTTTTGATTTTCCAAATTCAGTCATATTTGCAAGTAAGGGTACAGAAATTTTATTGCGAAAAATCTCAAATTCTTTTTCGTCGGCCAAAGCTTCGGGAAAAATCATTTCAGCGCCGGCATCAACGTAGGCCTTGGCTCGTTCAATGGCTTTATCTAAACCTTCGGAAGCGCGCGCATCGGTGCGTGCGATAATTAAAAAATTATTATCTAAATTTTTTCCCCGAGAAGCGGCTTTAATTTTTTTTAACATATCTTCAGTGCTGACTAAGGTTTTATTATCCAAATGACCGCATCGTTTTGGATTCATTTGATCTTCAAGGTGGCAGCCAGAAAGGCCAAACTCGATCAGTTCTTGAACTGTTCGGCTCACGTTGAGCGGCTCACCAAATCCTGTATCAATGTCAATAATCGTTGGTAATTTCGTCGCACGTGCGATTTGTCGTCCGCGATGAGCCACTTCGGTTTGTGTGGTAAATCCAATGTCGGGATAACCCAAATCATTTGAAAGCACTGATCCTGAAATATAAACTCCTTCAAATCCTTTTTTTTCGATCAGCATAGCTGATAAGGGATTGAAGGCTCCTGGAAGGCGTAAAATTCTTCCGGACTTAAGAGCGCGACGCAAATTCATTCTTTTTTCTGGAGCCGTTGTTTCTGTAAAAAGCATTAGAAAATTCCTTTGGTGTCGCGTTTATTGTTAATCAGTTGGGAAATTGGAATTTGCACATTCAGCTCTTGCACTTGGGCTGCAGTTAATTCGGGTAGGTTTTCACAAAGAGTGATGAATCGAGTTCTTTCTTCTTTAGTGATAATTTCAGCAGTAAGAGTATCAAATTTACGAATGTAATCTGCGCGTACAAAAGGTTTAGCGCCAGCCGGGTGGGCATTGGCAACACCTAATTCGTCAGTAATAATTTTGCCGTTGTTTAACACGATATCAACTTTTCCACCGAAACGTTTTTTATTAGGATCTTCATCATGATAAGCCTCAGTCCATCGCGGATCTTCAAGTGTTCGAATCTTATGCCACAATTTGACGGTATCAGGCCGTTGAGCGCGTTCTGGAGAATAAGAATTCACATGGTGCCAAGAGCCATCTTGCAAGGCCACAGCAAAAATATACATGATCGAGTGATCCAAAGTTTCACGTGAAGCTTGGGGATCCATTTTTTGTGGATCTCCTGCTCCGGTGCCGATCACATAGTGAGTGTGATGAGAAGTATGAATAATAATTTCTTTGACGTCATCCCAGTTGGTAATTTTTGAACGCATTCGGCAGGCTAAATCAATCAATGCCTGAGATTGATATTCTGCCGAGTGTTCTTTTGTGTAAGTTTCCAAAATGGCGCGCTTAGTTTCGCCGACCTCAGGTAAAGGAACTTCATATTTTCCATCTTTACCATCGAGCATGTAAGCAATTACCGAATCTTCACCTTCATAAATTGGTGAAGGCGCGCCTTCACCACGCATAACGCGATCGACGGCCTCGATAGCCAATTTTGATGAATGCGATGGGGCGTAGGCTTTCCATGATGAAATTTCGCCTTTGCGCGATTGTCGAGTGGTGAATGAAACGTGCACCGCTTGCTGAATGGCTTGGTAAACAACCTCGGTGGAAAGTCCAAGCAAAGTGCCAATTCCGGCTGCCGAAGCAGGACACAGATGCGCAATATGATCTTTTTTATGTTTATGAAGACAAATGGCTTTAACTAAATTCACATGCAGCTCGTAACCTGTAACAATTCCACTCAAAAGATCTTTGCCATTTTTTCCCAACTGCTGAGCCACGGCTAACACAGGTGGAATGTTGTCACCAGGATGAGAATAATCCGCGGCTAAAAAAGTATCATGGTAGTCAAGTTCTCGAACAGCGGTGCCATTGGCCCAAGCCGCCCACTCGGCAGAAAATTTTTGATCGTTGGGCATGCCAAAAACGGTAGCGCCTCCGCTGCGGGGGTGAGCTAAAGCCATTGCTCGTGCGGAAGCCACGGGACGCCGATTAGCCGCAGCGATTGCAACAGAAGCATTGTCAATCATTCGGTTGATCACCATTTCGGTAACGTCTTTTGCAATTGGAGTTTTATCAGTGGCAATTTCGGCCATCTTCCAAGCGAGTTGATTTTTTTTATCTAGTTTTTCTTTTGACGGATATACCCTAACCAAATGCTTTCTCAAGATTGCCTCCTAGCAAAACAACTTAAGCTAGCGACGAGATCGATCAGGGTCAAGAATGTACTTAGCGTTTTGGCGGAGTGCTTAAAATTTCAGCGGGCGGAGGTAATGGCAAGTGTAGCCTTGAGGTACTTTTTCGAGGTAATCTTGGTGGAAGTCCTCGGCGCGATAAAACGTTTGTGCTGGAACTAACTCAGTCACAATGGTCGAATTCCAGGCCTTTGAATCATTCACTTTGTTGATAATTTTTTGTGCTGTGCTTTTTTGGTTTTCATCCATATAAAAGAGAGCAGATCGATACTGACTTCCAACGTCATTTCCTTGTTTGTTCATGGTCGTCGGATCGTGAATTTTAAAAAAATAGAGAAGTAAATTTTCATAGGAAATTTTGAGTGGATCAAACTTTACTAAGAGAGCTTCAGCGTGCCCGGTTTGGCCAGAACTAACTTGTTTGTAATCGGGATTTTTTGACTCGCCGCCGGTGTAACCAACCTCGGTGTCAACAACTCCGCCCAGACTGCGAAATAATTGTTCCATTCCCCAAAAACATCCCCCAGCAAACACAGCTGTTTCAACATTCATAAGAGCTCCCTGCCACTATACTAAAAACTGCCGATCGAGAAATGCAAGTGATAAAGATCTTCGTTTTCTTTACGATCTAATTTTCTTCCAACTTCAATATTCACAGGACCAACAGGAGTAATGTAACGCAATCCTACGCCGATCGCATCGCGGTAATTGTCGAGGATATCAAGATCTGTGATTTTAACTACACCACCGTCATAAAAAACATTTCCGCCAAAATCGCCAGAAATGGGAAATCTTATCTCTGATTTAATTAAACCCATAGTGGCGTTGGTTTTTAGGTAATAGGTTTTATCGAGTTGATCATCTTTAATTCCTAAATCAGTTTTCGATGGCAAGGCCTCAAAATCAAATCCCCGAATGGAAGAAAACCCTCCTCCTAAGGAAAAGCCTTTTTTATCATATGGAACGCCACTGTTCGGGCCTGTGCCCTTATGTAAATTTTCAAGATAGCCAATTTTAAATGAATTAGCCCAAACCCAACGCGGAATAAAAGGATAGTAATGCGACAGCGACGCTGTTGATAAATAATATTCAATGGGGCTAGAGCTGTCCGAGGCTGACGAGGAAATTGTTTTGGATCCAAATTGCGGCGAGCTGTACTCAAAAGAAAACCGAGAGGAAGTCCCTTTTGTCGGATTAGCTATGTTATCTAGATAATCTATATTCATGGATGGCCCAATACTGGCAATATCGCTTCTTTTCATTGTGATATTTGTATCGATATTAAAATCACGAGATTGAGCTAAGTTGAAAACATCAAAATAACCTGTGATATGTGACGTGAAATCTTTTTCTAAAGTCATTGTGTAACGATTCACGTCTGTGCCAATTCTGTTGCTGAGATCAGTAAGCGTCTTAGTTAACTCGGCAATCCCACGAAAGCGAACGCGAGTATCAAATAAATAAGGTTCAAGGTAGCTCAAGGTGCCTTTCGTTTCAAGAAAGCGAATTTGACCTATGTTGTAATTTCCCTCGGCACGTACTGATAGTCCACGACCGGTTCCATACAAATTATTATAAGCTATTCCAGTAAAACCTCGAACAGTGAATTCCCGCTCACTGGTAGCCCCAATTCCTGCGGTAAAAAGACCTGGATCTCGTTCGGTTACTCGCACTTGCACAGTTCGTTGTGAAACATTGGTGCGTTCTTCGAGCGTTTTAATTTCGACGGTATTAAAATAGCCGGTTCTTTGCAGGCGAGAGATCGATTCTTCTATGCGTGAAGGAGTGAGTATGTCAGCGACGCCAAAATCTAACTCGAGCAGAATTATTTTTTCTTTAGTAAAGGTATTTCCCTCGATCAAAATAGAAGCGACTTCGACTTTTGGTCCTTCAAAAATATTAAATCGCACTTGAGCTTTGGTATTCGTTTCATCATATTTAACGAGATCATCCTCTTGATTTTCGTTCAAGAGAGTCATTTCCAGATAACCTTTTTCCTGATAAAAAATTTTTAATTTCAGAATGGCGGCTTGCAATTTATTTAACTGCAGAGGTTCATTGATTTTTAAATCCAGTTCGGTCAGAAGAATTTCTGAACTGAATGATTTTTGTCCCATAAATTGAATCTCTGTGAGTTCGGTCAAGGGTCCTTCGTCAAAATTCACAAAAATACTTAATTGATCTTTCGTTTTATTATATTGAGTGCGTGTCGATATAGGTTTAGCTAAAAGGTATCCTTGATTTTGTAAATGAACCTTCAGTGCATTTAGACTGGTTTCAAAATCAGTTTTATTGTAGTAGCCATCCTGGATCAGATCGGTGGCCACTTTTTTCAATAACTTAGCGTATTCTTCGGAACTTTTAGAAAGTCGACCCGTGAAAACAATTTGCGAGATACTGACTTGAGGGCCTTCATCAATGTCGATTTGGATTTTAGTATTGGAAATATCCTTTCCTGGAAGTTCTTGTGCTTGAATTTCTACTCGAGCAAATCCTTTAGAGAGATAAAAATTTTTAATTCGAGTGGCCATTTCATTGGCAATGTTTGGATTTGAGGAATAAAAATTATCCAAATCAATAATGTCTTCCAAGCGCCCAACCGAATATTGCTTTACCCCATTGATAATGACACTAGAACGAATTGTTTTATCAAGCTTAAAGGTCAGATAGGCTTCGTTGCCCGCAGAGTTGTAAAGCGTTTCTGGACCAATGATATCCGCGCGGAAGTATCGATTGGATGTTAAATAATCGCGGATTGTTTTCTGAATTTCCGATTGTAAACTATCAGAAAAAACAGAATCCAATTTTGATTTCAATTTCTTTTCAATTTTTTGGTTCAATTCGACTTGATCAGAAATTATTTTTATTCCTTTAAGAAGAGTTCTTTTATTTTCACGAATTTCAATTACAGCCTCAATGACATTCGGCTGGGGCGAAGGAAATTTTAACTCTATTTCAGCGTTGTTAAACCCATTGTCTTGATAGAATTTTTTTAATTTAATGCCACTTTCGATAAAGAGATTGGAATCATAAGGATCGCCAACCTGAACATTAAAAAAACTTAAAATTTCATTTTCGGAAAAAGTTTGAGCCCCCTTGATAACCAAAGATTTCAAGCGGGTAGTGGGAATAATTTTAAATTCGACAAGGCCTTGGTTGTTGCGAATGACTTTAATCAAATCGTAATTGTATTTTTTATGCAGCCACTTCATCATCTGATCGATTTCGTAAAAGCTGTACTCTTCGTTGAGTGTCTTGGGAAATTGAAGAGCTAGTTCTATTTGAGTTTCAACAGGCAAATTAGAAATTGAAATTTTATTCTTTGAAAATGCTAGGCTCGAAAAAATCAATACAAATACAAATGAAAGAGTTTTAATCATTTAAACCCCTTCTTGTAGACAAGATCGAGACCTAAAATAGATTCAGAATCTTTTTGTATTCCTGTCGTGCTATCTACTTCTTTGAACTCTCCTGATAAGTTAGCAGAAATATTTGAGTTAATTAAATACTGCAATTTTGCCTCTTGTGTTGAAGCTCCCTTCAGCGTACGACTGACCGACACGGCCAATTTTTTATTTAGCTTTTTTGTAATAATTGCTTTTGGAACACTGATATTTCGGGTTGGATCATAAGCATTCGAAAGTTGCAGAGCGAAGCCGTAATCTTGAAGAGTTCGATTGATTTGGGTCTGAGACAAAACCGCCGCTCCGAACTCAAGACCTGCTTGTGCCATCTGATCTCGAGACTGAGTGTTTTTTTCTAATCGCTGTGAAGTGATCCCTAAAGCAAGCAGGGAAACTATTTCCGATTCGGGCAATGGTGGCATGCTGGTCAAGTGGATATTCGGAGATTTTGCCTGACCTTGAACAAGTAAACTGACGTCGTACTCGTCGACACGAGCTTGTGCAGATATGTACAGCTCAGGGTTGATTTCTGTTGGGTTATTAAAGTTTACACTTCCGGATTGCATTTCAAAAATCTTGTCTTTAAATACAAGTTTCGTATTTTTTTCTATATTTATTTTGCCAAGCAATATCGGACGATTGGGTGGCCCACGCACTTGGATTTGACCAGAGACAAAGCCTTCCATTTTTGAATTTTTTACTTCGATGCTTTTTCCAAGGATAACTTGCAAATCAACTAACAGAGGTTCAAAAGTATTTTCCTTCAATAATTTTGGTAGATAATTACTTTGTCGTGTTGAGCCTAAGCTATTGCCATCTTCACTAAACTCTTTTTCAAAAAGAGCCGAGGTTATTTTGTAAGTTCCCGATAACAAAAAAGGAAACCAATGACCTGTAAAATTAAGTTCCGCATTCCCAGTGGACTTCACTTTATCTGGGATATTAAGACTAATGCCCTCGGCAACTAATTTCAGGTTTGTCGGAAAATCTCGCCAGCCTTGAATCTGCAATTCGCCCGAGCCTGTGATTGACCCACCAGCCAATTGAGCTTTGATGTCTTGAACAATTACTTTTGAGTGGGAAAAAAGCACTTCGGTATTTATTTTTTCGATGGGATGTGGAAAGCCTTTGAGTTTTATAAACACATCATGAAGTTCGGCATTACCTAGCAATTGAGGTTTAAAAATGGAGCCGACGATGGACGCCGTGCCTTTTGCCGGCCCTCCGAGGTCTTCTAAAAACGGCAAAAACATATGTATAAGCCTGAGTTCAACATTGGCTTTAAGTTGTAAATTTAATTGATCCAGGGTGAAGTCATCTCCGCTTAATTGAAGAAAATTATCCTGCCCCTTCAAATCAAAGTTTTTCAAACTTATTTTGCCATTGTTAGCGTTAATTTCGATTAATCCTGAATTTTGTAAAGTCAGCGGACCTCTTTTTATGAAGGCATTAATTATTTTAATTTTTCCAGTGGATTTAAAAAGGTCGCCATTGTCTGAAGTCAAATTGATATCGCTGGATAACTGAGATTGGTATTCATTTTGTAAAAAGCTGGCATCAAACAAAGAAAGAATTTGAGTGAAATTCCAATCTCTTGTTTTTAAATCCACCTTTAATGGGATATTGCCAGTTTTAAATGGCCATTGAATTTCGCCAGAAATGCGTTCCCCAAAAAGTTGGCTTTTAGCTTCGATGGCGTGGCGATCCACTTTCAAGCTAAAATGACTTTCGGGAACCTCCTGCTCATCAATAACGGTTTCGGTGATTTTTCCCTGAATATCCAGGCGGGGTTCTGTGATCGAGCCACCCAGGTCAGCCGTGAAATCAAGAAGACCAAAAATATTGCTGTTGATACCATTGATGAGTTCAGATTCATCTAATTTTAATTTTTCAGCACGTCCAGAAAGTTTTAATTTTTGCGTCGAACTGACTTGCCCGTTAATTTTAAACACGGAATTATTTTTGTGGATTTCAACCAGATCAGTTTTAATATTTCCATCTAAGGCCGAAGCATTGAATTGAATTTTTCCAAAACTTTCTGTGCCAATTTTTCCATTGGTAAAATTAGATTCAACTTTGTAATTAAGTTTCCAAAAATTAAGTGGTCCTTCAAATCGAAGTCGAGCTTGACCAGCGCCATTGACGGATAAGGGAAATTGATAAACCTGATCAAAAATCCAAGCTACATCAGCTAAATCGGTTCGTGGGAAATCCATTTGTCCCATGATTTCATTATTATGAAAATTAATATCGAGTTGACCTTGAAATGAAGAGCGACTCAAGAGGCCTTCAATTTCTTTCAGAGTAAGATGTCCTTCTTTGTAGGCCAATTGTGTAGAAAAATCTCCCAATTGGTAATTCTCGAATTCAAAACGTTTCGTGTGTAGATTCATAGTGAAAGTCGCGGCGTGGGAATTTCCTTGGGTGGAGCCTTCAATAGAAGTGAGCCCATGAAGATTCAAATTCGCCAAACTTTTAATATTATCAAAAGATAATTCAGGTGTTTTGTAATTTATTTTAAAACCTTCATTAAAAATAATAACACCGTCGGTTTGACCAACATCATTTGCAACCTTCACATCTGCTTTGTAACTAACTTGTTTCATATCGACTTCTAATTTACCGACTCCAGCAATTTCATCAACCCTAACGATGGGTTTTCCGCTGAAGTTGCCCTTGCTGTTGACATGAATATTTTTTCCATTAATCCAACCTTCGCAATTCGCAAGGAAGGGATCCAATTTTCCCGTACAAGGAAGCTGTCCCTGAATCATAACTTCCACAGGAACGTTTTTAAGACGTAAAGTTTGAAAAAGTTTTTGCAAATCAAGGTCTTGTATTTCCACTTCTGTTTTAAATTTAAACTCTTGGGTGAGCTCAAGATCTGTTTTTTTCAGAACCACACGTCCGGCCGGGTGAACAGCTTCAATTTTATTGATGATTAAACTGCGATTTTTAAACTCGCCGGAAAGTTGGGCGTTGCCGATTTCAAAAGCTTGGACTTTAACATCACGAGTGTTGAAGTGAAATTCGCCAGACAACTGATCAAAGGTATCGATTTTAATTTGCCCATCAGAATGCACTTCGCCTTCAATCGGAGGAAGCTTCCAGCTAGAGTTGATGCTTTTAATTTGTTGAAACAGATCGGAAAGATCAAGGGAGGTTTTAACATTTAATGTGCCTTTAGGATGAAGTTGAATGCGATGAAAATTATCCAGTTGCCCTTCAACATTAATTTTATTTTTATTGAGCGAGGTTTCAAATTGTAAAATCTTAAGTGCTTTCGGAGTCAATTGCAGAAGAGTTTCAATGCCAAGGCTACCTTTGCCATATTTTTTAAAATCCATTTCAGCTTGTTTTATCGAGGTGCGAATCTGTAATTTTCGGGGTTGAAAAAGCAAGCCGAGACTGGAATCTTTCAGAGTTAAGCTACCTCCAAAATTTTTAGAATTTAAACTTATGTTTATTTTTTCTAAGAAAAAACGATCCACCGGGACTTGGTCTAATTTTTTGAATACTTTTTCCAGTGGGAGTTCTTGCCCCCGAGAGTTTCCTTCCATTAATGGGTCAATATTGAGCTCGGATTTAATACCGTCGATCGTTAATGCCGATAAAGTCAGTCGACCAAGCAAAATTTGAAAGGGGTCGATTTGCAATCGAATTTCTTCGATTTCAGTGGGTGATAAGATTTTTTCAATTTCTTTTTTAGGTTGAATTGAAACGCTTCCTAGGATTAAAGCGGGACGAAGCCAACGCATTTTAACTTCACCAATTTGAATAAGAACAGGAATTTGCGATTCTATTTCAGAATATTTTTTCACTTCTTGCTGAATAAATACTGCGATTTTAGGCCATAGAATAAAATTGAACAAGGTCGCAAAAATCAAAAAGAAAAAAATGGGAGTAATGAGAATCCAAAATATTCTTCTCAAAAAGTCCTCCACAGATCCAGAAGGACAGAGGCTGATCGATAGCTAGGTCGAGAGGTTAAAACACCTTCAAGAATTTCGATGGCGGTGTGCTTTTGTCCCAAGCCCCAAAAGGCCTGCGCTCGTAAAAGGGCTGTCGCAAAGAAAGTTTCGGGATCGTCGGAAAGAGACATTTCAATCTGAACAAGATCTTCAAGCAGCTCAACATGACGTAATGTTTTGAGTTGAAGTTCAGTTTGTAACCACATCGCGGAAGTAGTCAATTCAGAGTATTGCAGAATTTGATAGGAGCTCTCGTAATCCTCGAGCATCAATGCAGCAATCGCCAAATCAACACTCATTTCAGGATTTGCCTTTGCGGTTTCGATTAAGGACTGACAAATGATTTCACAAACGGAATTTTCTTTGCTTTCTTCAAAACTTAAATCGGCCTTTTTTAATCCGGAATAACGATTAAGGACTTCATAGGCGTATCGCTCCTTAATGTCCTGAAGTTCTTTTTCAACATCGGAATCACCTGGAAACATTTTGCCCAGTCGTCGCAGCAATTCGTTTTCAGCCACAAACAGTTGTTGAGTTCTTAATGTCAGTAGTTTTTCCAGAAGTTCTTTTTTAAGAAGTGGCGCTCGTTTGCTGAATTCCCAATTCTTTTGTGAACGCCAGGAATCCATATCGCCAATCAGTGCATCCCATTGAAGACTTTGACAGGCTTTGTATTTACCATCGGTTTCTTTGATTCCTTTTTTAAAAAGCTGAATCAGTTCAGGGGGAACCTCATCGTAGAGTTGTTGAACAGCTTCAATGAAGTGTCCCCAAGGAATGATTAATTTTTTCTCTTTTATATTCTTTAAAATAAAATCAATAAGGAGACGGGGCTGCCCGCTGCGCAAAAGAAAATTGTAGAATGAATTTAGATTTTCCTCGGACCAATGGGAATTGGATTTTTCTAATTTTTCGATGAGGTTACGCGCGACCGTTTCCAACGAAATTTGTTGGCTTAAAAACGTTCGAATTTCGAGTTCAATCGAGCTTGACAAAAACCCTCCGCAAAAGGGATATTTCCAAACTCTTATTTTGACGTCTTTTGTAATGAATCAGGAGACTTAATTCGCTGCGTTAGTATCCAGTTTTACTTCTGATTTACTCGCTCAACATAATGGCCAGTCGAGGTGTCAATCCTGAGCACATCGCCTTCGGAAATATGGAGAGGCACCTGAACAACTAGACCAGACTCCATAATTGCGGGTTTTGTGGCTCCAGAAACGCGATCACCTTTAATTCCAGGATCAGATTTTGCAACTTTTAGGTTTACTGCTTTAGGAACTTCGATGCCAACTGGACGTTCGTTGAAAATCATGACCATGACCTTCAAATTCTCGGTGAGATAATTAGATTCCTCGCCCACTTCATTGGGAGTCATCATGATTTGCTCGTAGTTAGTCTGGTCCATAAAATTAAAACCATTTTCATCTTTGTAGAGATAAGACATCTCTTTGATTTCAATATTAGGAACACCAAATTTTTCACCCGATTTAATGGTCAACTCGCGATTTTGTCCTGTTAGCAAATTGCGAAGTTTAGTACGCGTGAACTGATTTCCTTTTCCCGGCTTTACATGTTGAAAATCGACAATAACGAAAGGAGAATCTTCCATTAAAATTTTTAGGCCTTTTTTGAAATCAGCAGTTTCATACATAAAAATCCTTCGCTAAATTTAAGCACACCTGGAAGCGGTCTCAATAAATAGTCAGCCGAGGCGACAAGGAGGATTCGACTGAGGCGCACTTCCTGTGCGTCGCAGGGAGAATCCGACGAAGGCAACGAAGGATCACTATTTATTGAGACCGCTTCTCTCTAATAAACTTGATTTGGGTAAGACTGTCAAATAAGGGATTTATGCTCTTCAATTTTGCGAAGCAGCATGCGTAGTTTTTCTAATTTTAACTGAGCAATTTCCTTTTCGCGGGACATTCGAGGCTGGATAATTTGGGCTTCAGAAGGGCGTTCGTTGCCAACTAAAAGTGCGGTTTGGTTACGACTGCGAAGTATTTTTTCTCTTTTATCCAGTTCGACTTGTGAGCCAAATTCCAGCTTGGATTGGGCTAAAATTTCATGAGCTTTGGTAAGATCATTTCTGACTATAAAAGCATCTAAAAGCGACAGCGTTCTTTGCAAAGAACGGGTCAAAGTGAGCGCAGGAAGATCGCTTATGCTCTTTGATTTTGTGATCGAAACTTCCGCTGTCACAGGTGGAGCCGAATGCAAGTTCAAGGGTTCAAGCTTGGTCATCGCAAAGACATCTTCTTCGTAATCGGCCGCGGTTAGGCTTTCTAATTTTTGCACAATTTTTCGCGCTTTAACAGATTGCGGATTTAAAAAAAGCACCATTTTATAAGCTTTTAAGGCTTCGTGGGGCTTTTTAATATCTAATAAAATATCGCCTTCCAGCTGATGAGCTAAAAGATTGTCTGTAGACAATTGCGATGCCTTTTTTATAATTGTAAGTGCTTCGTCCAACTTTTTTTGGTCTTTCAGAATTTTAGCTAAAACAATAAGACCAGCGGCAAAATCGGGATGGCGGTGCAAACCTTCGCGGGCAATCTTTTCGGCTAAAACCAAGTCGCCGGCTTCACGGTGTGCATCGGCCAAAGGCGCAAAGGCTTGGGAAGTCGGATCTTTTTTAAGTAATTGGCGATATTTTTCGATCACCATTGAATCATACTTGGACATATCCGCATCATGTCACTCAAAAAAGTAATTTTCAACGATGTTCGTTGACCCAGCAGCAACTTCCTTTTCAAATGAAAAGATGAAGATACGTATTCTTGGCTTGGATCCTGGTTCTCGTGTAACTGGATTTGGAATTGTTGAATTTGATGGTGGTGCAGTTTCTTATTTAAGGCATGGCGCTTTTAATCTTTTTTCAGAAAATCCAGATTTCACTCAACGTTTGGCTTTACTCGGGCAGGAATTGCGAAAAATTTTAATCGAGTATCGACCGCAACATGTTGCAATAGAGCGAGTTTTCTTGGGACGAAATGCTGACAGTGCCTTTAAACTTGGGCATGCTCGCGGAGTCGCAGTTTATGAATCGACCCTGATGGGGTGTGAATTCCATGAATACGCCTCACGCGAAGTAAAAAAAGGTGTTACGGGTAATGGAGCTGCAGAAAAGGCCGAAGTTATGGCTGTTGTTCATCGCCTTCTTAAAGTCCCCAAAGGGACCGGTTTCGAGAAGTCTTACGATGCTTCAGACGCTTTAGCCTTGGCGTATTTTCACTGTCAGAAACTGCAACTGCAAAACTTAATTCGAAGGTCTGTCCAAATTTGATAAGTGAGGAAGTATGATCGGTTATTTGAAAGGACAATTGGTTGAAACGACAACGGACCATTTGATCATTGATGTGAATGGGGTTGGCTACGAAGCTGCGGCCTCTTTGCAAACCATGGATCAACTGCAAAGTCTGAAAGATCAAACCGTATCTTTGTTGATCTACACTCATGTGCGTGAAGATCAATTGCAACTGTTCGCTTTTCTTCATGCCGAAGAGAAAGCTTTGTTTCTTTCTTTTTTGAAAGTGAATGGAATTGGTCCGCGTGTGGCTTTATCCATTTTATCAGGAGCACCTTGGTCGCAAATTTATGAATTTATTGAAAAGGGTGACGCTAAAGCTTTATCGAGCTTGCCTAAAGTGGGAAAGAAAACGGCCGAACAAATTATTTTAACTCTGCAAGGAAAATTAGTACGAGTCGATGACAAGAAAAAGTCTTCAGGCCCGACGCAATCACAACAGATTTCTTTTGCTTTAGTGAATTTAGGATTTAAATCATCCATCGTGGATAGTTTTGTATCAAGCCTATCTAAAGACGTAAATATCGAAGAGGGAGTTCGTCAGGGTTTATTGACCCTTTCGAAAAATTAAAATGAACGAACTTTTTGAAACCGAAAAAAATCAAATGCCTGATTCTGAAAAAGTTTGGGAAAATCAACTTCGTCCTCATAGTTTTTCCGAATTTCCAGGGCAAGATCAGGTCAAAGAAAAACTTTTGGTTTTTATTGAAGCGGCAAAAAAAAGAAATGAACCTTTGGATCACGTCCTGCTTTCGGGTCCTCCAGGCCTTGGCAAAACGACTTTGGCTCAACTGATTGCAACGGGACTTGGCGCTCATTTTAAAATGGCATCGGCTCCGGCTCTGGAGAAAAAAGGGGATTTAGCAGCGCTGCTGACAAGTCTTCAGCCCTTTTCGGTATTGTTTCTTGATGAAATCCATCGTTTGCACCGTTCGCTGGAAGAATATCTTTATACGGCCATGGAAGATTATTATATCGACATTATGACGGGTGAAGGATTAGGAGCACGGCCGATGAAATTTCAGTTAGCTCCTTTCACTTTAATCGGAGCAACAACTCGAGCAGGCTTATTAAATGCTCCTTTTCGGGATCGTTTTGGTATCGTTGAAAGATTAAATTTTTATGATAAATCTGCTCTCCAAAAAATTCTTGTACGTTCCGCAGTGTTACTGGGAGTCTCTACTCATGAAGGCGGAGCCGAAGTGATTTCACGTCGTTCTCGGGGCACTCCGCGTATCGCTAATCGTTTACTAAAGCGAGTCCGTGATTACGCTCAAGTTAAAGGCAACGGTGTGATTGATGCGGAAATGGCCTCTTATGCTCTTGATCAATTGGGCGTGGATCAATTTGGCTTGGACCCAATGGATCGTCGAATTCTGCAATTGATCTATGAAAAATATCAAGGTGGCCCTGTCGGCATCGAAACATTGTCTGCGGCCTTGAGCGAAGAAAAAGATACTCTTGAAGAAGTTTATGAACCTTTTCTTATTCAAGAAGGTTACATCCAAAAAACGCAGCGGGGTCGCGTCCTTACTGAAAGTGCTAAGAAACAAATGTCCGAGGTTCTATGCAATTGACCGCTCCTTGGAGTGTCGAAGTCTATCGCGGAAAGAATGTCGAAAGCATTCATTCGGTAGCTGTTTCTGTCGTCGATGTTCAGGGGAAATCAGTGAAAGAAATTGGCGACGTCAATGCCTTGGCGTATCCGCGGTCGGCGATTAAATTTCTGCAAGCGATTCCGTTTGTTGAAACCGGTGCTCTTGAATCTTGTTCTTTGACGGCAAAACATTTGGCCTTAGCCTGTGCTTCCCATCAAGCGGAAGCTTTCCACATGGAAATATTAACTCAATGGATTTCTGAACTGGGCTTGCAAGATCAAGACTTAGCTTGTGGTCCACAAATTCCTTCACACACACGTTTGATGAATAATTGTTCTGGCAAACATTTGGGAATGTTAACGACGGCAAAACATCTTGGTGAATCTTTTGCCGAATATCATTTGGTGGATCATCCTGTACAAAAAAGAATTACTAAAATATTAAGTGAATTTACCAAATTTGATTTTTCAAAAACAACATTTGGTATTGATGGCTGTGGAATTCCGACTTTTGCTTTGCCGCTGTCATCCTGGGCTGTTGCTATGTCAACATTGCTTGATCCTAAGGGAAGCGAAGATCGAAAAAATGCCTGCCGACGTATTTTAGCAGCAGTTACACAGTATCCAGAACTGGTTTCCGGTTCTGAACATTTAGATTTAAAAATTCAACAAATCACCGGCGGAAAATTGATTATTAAATCTGGAGCTGAAGGCTTTTGCAATGGCTTGCTTCCGGATCAAGGTTTTGCTTTTGCCATTAAAGTTCTGGATGGTAACGCCCGGGCCATTGCGGCCTCCATTTATGGAATTTTGCACGAGTGCGGTGGGTTTTCGGCGGAAATGCTTCATCAGTTGGAGCCTTTGTTAATGACAGAAATTAAGAATACGCAAAATAAAATTGTCGGAAAAATAAGTTTAAGAAAGAATCATTGAAATGTTTTTGCAAAAAACGATACGCAAAAAAACAGTCGTTGAAGGTTTGGGGATTCACTCTGGAAAATTATGCCATTTGAATTTTTGTCCAGCACCCACCAACACGGGTGTTTATTTTATTCGCTCGGATCTTTCGGGTAAGCCTTCACTAAAAGTTTCTGCTAAATCCGTCAATGCAACCAGTTACCAAACTTCCATCGCGGGCCCTCATTTCTCGGTTGCCACCATTGAACATTGTCTTTCGGCGCTGTCGGCCTTGCGTATCGATAATCTTTTTATAGAACTTGACGGTCCTGAAATTCCTATTGGTGATGGCAGTGCGCAGATTTTTCTTGATGCTTTGATGAAGGTGGGTTTGTTAGAGCAGGATCAGCCGCGAAACTATTGTTACGTGACAGAGCCCATCTATTTTTCTGAGGGCGAAAAACATGCCTACGTGGTTCCTTATCATGGCTTGCGTTTAACCGTGACCATTGATTTCCCCCACCCAAGAATAGGTAAACAAAAAATTGATTTAGATATCAATGACACTTCTTTCGCTCGTGAAATTGCGTCGGCTCGTACTTTTGGTTTTCTAAAAGATGTTGAAGGCCTGCAAGCCAAGGGCTTGGCCAAAGGTGGTAGTTTGGAAAACACCATCGTTTTAGATGACAAAGGATTTCTTAATCCCGAGGGGCTTCGATTTCCCGATGAGTTCGTTCGGCATAAAGCTTTAGATGCGCTGGGTGACTTGGTCACTTTGGAAATGCCCTTGATGGGTCACGTGGTTTTATTTAAAGCTGGCCATGATATTATGAATAAATTGGTCAGGAAGATTAGTGATTCGCCTCAATGTTTTCGATTTGTGGAATTGGGTGCGGATATTTCTGAAGAGTCGGCTCGGTATTCTTCGTGGCGCGTGCCGGGGTCTTAGTGAAGAGACACTCGCGCCCACCGATCGAATCCCTCATTCAGAAATCCAAAATACAGGTATAACTTGCATTACTTTATGCCCATACCTTCAGATGAGGCTTTTTCAGTCAGAGGTCGTTCATCAAGTTCGTCGCAGTACTTTTTGTACACCGTTTTGCTTTGTAAATAGCATTTCAAATAGATTGCGGGTTGGGCGTGCCTTTCATCTTCTTTGTAATGGCAATCGATCGCATAGTTTGCAATATTCTTTCTTCCGTAAGCAAATGCCAGGTCAGCAAAGGCTTCTTCATACCATGAAGCTTTGTCCACCTTGAGTTTCTTCTTAGTTCTAGCCTTTGCCTGCTTTTCAATCGCCGCAAATATACATTTATAGGTTGGTTCATCGAGAATGGCTTTAAATCTTTCTTTTATGTAATTGATAGTTTGAGCAGAATTCATATCAAAATGGTCAGGGTTTATGCTTTGCGCGCAGGCATGGCCAAATTCATGGTGTAAAAATGCATCAATATTCTGTTTCGTTCCCAATTTAAGCAGCGCATCTTTATAGATACCCACGTATTCTTTCTTATAATGATAGTAACCATATTGGCCAGCAGTGCTTTTAGTTCCTTTTAAAATTTGCACATTTGTATTTGCTAGCCTTCCGGAACAATCCTGGTCTTCTCCGCAGCAAATATTTATTTTTTTTGTCTTTAAAGTCATTTTTCTTAGGCGACTTATAAAATAGGAGGTATAGCCTTTTTCGTCTAAATCTGAAAGATTATCAATTGAACAGTCATTCGAATTAAATTTTTTCTGACAAATTTTTGTAATGTCGGTACAAATTTTTTCAAATTTGTTTTTATCATTTTTGCAAACATATTCAATCATCGCCGGAGAATCTACGGTTTTTATTTTTTCTTCGTTAGCACCAGCCAATAAGGGCAAAGCGCTAAAAATTCCCAGAATCCAGATATATATACAAACTAAAAAAAGATGAGAGTTCATACAAGTTAGTTATATACTAATTTATATGCAAAAAGAAAGATCATTCAAACATTGATTTTTTTAGCCAGAGCGAGTTCATTGCTGGACGTGCGCAAATCAGATAGCTGTGACCCTTTAGCATCTTGAAAAACCTTGGGGCTGGCTTGGGAAGCTGAAATGGGCTTACCCCATCTAAATCCAGAGCACTGGACTTTCATTGCCTTTGCGGCCGAATTGACCGCCCATAGGTCCAAAATGTGAGACTAAGAGGGGGTGCCTTTTGTTAAGGACTTTAATAAGGTTGGCTTTTAGCCTGCTTGACCTTTTTCGTGAGGTCGAGTTCAATCGGGACATTAAGGTATTTTTAAGGAGTAATTTATGATTATCGGGGTCCCTAAAGAAATTAAGATCAGTGAAAATCGTGTTGGTATGACCGAGGCGGGTGTTCGTCAATTGGTGAAAGAAGGACACAAAATTTTTGTAGAAAAAGATGCTGGCATTGGTTCGGGAATTTCCAACGAGGAATATGAAAAAGCCGGAGCTAAAATTCTGGATACAAAAAAAGAAGTTTATGCAAAATCAGAAATGATCATGAAAGTGAAAGAACCACTTCCCGACGAATATGATCTCATGAAAGAAAATCAAATCATTTACACTTACCTGCACCTCGCAGCTGAGCCTAAACTGACAAAAGTATTATGTGAAAGAAAAGTAAAAGCGATTGCCTATGAAACGATTCAACCCGCAGACGGTTCGCTGCCGCTTTTAATTCCAATGTCCGAAGTGGCAGGTCGAATGGCCACACAAATCGGCGCCTTTTATTTACAAAAAGATCATGGTGGTAAAGGAGTTCTGCTTGGTGGAGTCACCGGCGTTCGTCCCTCACGCGTCACAATTATCGGTGGTGGTGTCGTTGGTACAAATGCCGCAAAAATGGCAGTGGGCCTTGGTGCTGCAGTCACAGTGTTGGATGTGAACACAAAACGACTTGAATATCTTGATGATATTTTTCAAGGCCGATGCATGACTCTGTTTTCAAATACAAAAAATATTGAAGAATCAGTTCGTGATTCTGATCTTTTGATCGGTGGAGTTTTAATCACAGGTCAAAAAGCTCCGATGCTAGTTTCTAAAGACATGATTACTTCAATGAGCAAAGGCTCAGTTGTCGTTGACGTCGCCGTTGATCAAGGCGGTTGCATTGAAACTTGTCGACCGACTTCCCATCAAAATCCAACTTATGAAATTGATGGCGTGATTCATTACTGTGTTCCAAACATGCCCGGAGTTGTGCCACGCACTTCTACTTATGCTTTGACCAATATGACTCTGAAATATGCGTCGATGCTGGCTGCAATGGGAGTTGAAGAGGCTATTGCTAAAGACAAGGCGTTGATGAAGGGTTTGAATGTTTATGCGGGCGGGGTTTGTTATGAACCTGTGGCGCGCGATTTACATATGGAATACAAACCGTATAAGCACTAAAGTTCGCGGGCCAGTTGAAACAAAGGAAATTTATGAAAACAGCAATTTTTTTTAGTTTATTAATTTTTACAACACAAACATTTGCTGCCCTTCCAATTTTTGGTACGTGGTACAACGTATACTCAAGCTCAGGTGATTCCTTTTTACCTGAATCATTAACTCAAATAGGTGAAGATGGGACCATAAAGTGGGAGGTCTTATTCCCTAATTCAATACAAAAGCAAGTCGTCGTTTTCAAAGCAGTTATCACAGCTGACTCAGTACAAACTATCTCTATTGTATCTCAAACAAATTGTTCAAACGCCAGCATGCAAGTCGATCCAACTGCCAGAGCTTATACTGTAAGTGGTGATGTTCTAAAGTTCGCGGGTTTCGCTGACAGGCGGCGTGCGACAGCTGAACAGATTCAAAAGTTTGCAACGTTACAAGAAGGTTGTAGATGAACACTTCAAAGCGGGATTAACTATGAAAAAGATTTTACTATTTTTACCACTGGTTTTAAGTTCTTGCGTCACTGTTCATAATATTTCTAACTCTTCTTTTGAAAGTAAAGTAACAGATCAAAATACTGAACTAATTGTAGCTAAAGCATCTGGAGCAGGATTTTTACATCTGACCGAGCCAGGGCTTCATATTATTGATCAATTACGTTCTAAATGTAAGAATGGAATTGTTCACGGCATCGAAACAAAACTATCCTCTAGAGAGTTAATTATTATCCAATTTTACGATCTAGAGGCTGTGTGGGACATTGTACTAAGTGATCAAAGAGTCTTGCCCATAACTTGATAGAGTTTACCAGGAGCTACTTCAAAATTATTGCTAAGTTGAATCCATCCATTTCTTAAATACATTTCCGAAGCTTTGGTTGTTGTTTGATGAGTAAGTAAAATGGCTGTTTTTGCATTTACTTGTGCAAAAAGTTCTTTTGTTAAATCTCGACCCAGTCCAACTCCTTGAACTGACGGTATTACTGCAAGATCAACAAATTCAAAACAATCGGAAAGCCAGTGTGCACTTAGCTCACCTAAACGTGCAGACAGTTTCATATTCCAAGAGTCACCGGAAATACTTTTCCAGCCATAGGCAAAACCAACAAGTTTTTTTGCTTCGTCTTCAGCTCCTACAAATAAAAAACCATTCTTTTTTGTTCTTGTTTCCCAAGACGTTGAAAACGACTCAATCTGGCTAGCGGGTTCATTGTAGGGAGCTAAAGAATAGACAGACTTATAAACCTCAACGACGGAGAATTTGGCGCTTACTAAATTTTTTTGATCGAATGTTTTAATAATGTATCGCACAGTTGATAAAGTATGCGGGTGCAGTTTATCTGTCCATCAAAGATTAAAATTTTAAAATGAAAGATCTCACATTCGTTTTGATGATTTCTTTTAATGATGACTTATATTCAGAAGGCTATTAAAGCTACCACCATGAAAATCGCCACATTTAATTTAGCTGTTTCAAAACGATTAAAAGAGCTTCAATTTGATGAAGATGGAGAGGTATTGTCTAGTGAGCTTCTTTTCACTGAAGAAATTATTTTGCCTATTCTTGATGTGAATGACGTCAAATCACGTGAATCAAATAACGGCATGACACTCGATAAAAAGATTAAGTTAGATGGTGAAGAATTTTTATTAAATATCTTTGCTTTATATTGGATAGAGCGGGCCTATGAAACTAGTGGAGATGGAAGAGCCTTTCGCTTTGAATATCAACTAAAGAGAGGGGATGGGGAAATACAGAGCTATTATTTTAGGTGTTTAGAGGGGCAACATTTTTTCTTTTCTTTCTCCTCTGAGTCTTCATATTTTAAACAAGCTAACCCGACCAAGAGTTACTTAGAGTTTGGTTTAGAGTTGCGAGAGTAGTTAATGAAATTAAGTCTCAAAATAAAAATTCCCCCAATCCTCTGTTCGTAAAATCCGTTTTTTTTGTTTTTTAAAGTTAATTAAGACAGCAGGATGTGGATGTTTATACCGCCTCCACCGAGCCGATGAAATCGCCCAGTGCAAATCGGGAAGATTCCGAATCAATAATTCAGAACTCGAAGTTTTGCTGCCATGATGGCCGATAATGAGTCCTTTGATTTTTCGACCTTGAAGACGATTCGCCCAAATGACTTCTTCTTCAATTCTTGAATCTCCTGGGATAAGCCATTCGCCGACAATAAAAACTTTTGATTTTGCGTTACTTATTTCGGGTAACCAAGTTTCTTCATCGGCATAAGGAAAAATT
This sequence comes from Bdellovibrionota bacterium, assembly GCA_038043185.1. Classification (GTDB taxonomy): domain Bacteria; phylum Bdellovibrionota; class Bdellovibrionia; order Bdellovibrionales; family Bdellovibrionaceae; genus UBA5009. The sequence goes on along the minus strand of JBBTCO010000045.1, from coordinate 28,178 downwards.
TTTTTAATAAATAGGTTTTGCGCCAAAGCATAAGCGCAGGGCTTGAAATGAAAAAGCAACTGGGTTTTAAATGCAGATACTGATGATCCCAGGGGATCTTCACGTCGACAAACACGAGGCCACCTTGCAAGATATCTTAACGCTGACATGTGATCTAAATCCCAATGAGAAATAAATATTTCATTTTTTTTGGAACGGCAGCGCGCTTTAATCTTAGCTAAGGGAAAACGTTCTCCCCCTAAATCGAAATGATAACAAGTCGTCAAAGTATTCAGAGTTGCCCATTGTCCCTGACCCACATTCCAAACAATGAATGAATCATGAAAGTGATTGAGTTCTTTAATCTGAGTGGGCGAAAGTAAAATCCACAGGGTAATTAAAATAAACATGTAAGCCCCTTGATCAGTGCGCTTCTTGCCAATATGAAACTTGATACCAGTGCAGTAATAAATGCTGAATGAAGAGATAAATCCAAAAAAATTCCAGCTGCGTTCCTTGACTTATCGATTGTGGAAAAATCACAGCGGTGTGTTGCAAGCTCCATTCAAAAAGCCAGGTTAATTGATCAAAGAGGGAAGTCAGGAAAGGAAAAAGGATAACCAAGGCACTTAGCGGAAAGAGAACAAACACGATGAATGGGCCAAAAATAATATTCGATAAAATCCCCAGCGGGTGGCCATTGCCAAAAGTCCACAACCAAGGAAGTAAAATCACCGAAATCAGAATTTGCGAGTAAAATATTTTTTTAAAACCCGTGAAACGAAAAAAAGCCACTGAACAGATATTAAGAGCAAGTGCCGCATTCCAACTGAGCAAAAATGAAGCTGATCTGCAATATTGCGGAAAAATACTTAAAAGAAGAAATCCACAAAGCAATTGCAACTGATCATCCCGCAAATGCAGACTCGATTTTTTTGCACATCTCGTTAAAATCATTTGAGATAAGGAACGAGTTCCTGGGGGTTGAAATCCAGTGAAGAAGTTATAAAAGATGAGGCACGGGATACGAAGGACCTGAGGAAGCCCAACTTTAACAAAAAATTTTTCTAGAAATAAAAAATGTCCACCACTAACGATAAATAAATGAATCAGAGCATGTTGACGAAGATTGTGCGACAATTGCCCCGAAAAAAGAGGTGACCCACAGAGTAAGGTTCGGTGGACATCCTTATGCGTAAGTAGGTGTGGACTCAAATTTTCGCAGTATTTTTGAAATGGCATAGCAAAATCTGCTGTAAATTTATACAAGTTTAGCGAATCGTGGCTTAACCATGCAGCCAACATAATAAAAAAAATGATCATTTTCATACGCTTAGCAATTTTTGAACTAGACCTGTTTCTAAAATAAAATGAAAATAAGAATCGAATGGTACGGTGATCGCGTTTTAAGATCTGTAATTTTATAATTTTATGACCTAAGGAGGTATTAAATTAAATCAGTTATTTCATGCTCTTACGCGATGTATATTTATTCAGCAAAGGGGTCAAAGCCTTGATTTTTAATAAGTCTAAGGTCGAGATTGGGGACATCTTAACAATTTGTGTGGAAAACTCGTGCTTGTTGCAACACCTCAGCCCGTGTCATAATCTTGGTATATCCAAGGAGTGGAAAAATGAAGCAAAATTTTGGTTTAATTGCTCTATTTTCAATCGTTATTTCGAGCCTCTTAATTACATCAAATTCTTTGGCATTAAAAAATTCCAATGATCCTTTGTCCAAAGAAGAGCTCATGAAAGAGTTGATGGGATCAGCCAAAGGAAAAGATGATATTACACTTTATTCTGAAATTGTTGCTTTTTATCAATCCAATGATCAGCGACGACTAAGGCATCGATTGCAATCCTTGATGACCCAATATCCACGAAGTAATTTTATTGATAATGCTCTTTATTTAGCCGGTCGACAAAGCATGGAAAATCGGAATTATCCAGAGGCCATTAAATATTTTCAAAAGGTAATCACTCAATACCCACAAAGCAATCGAGTTGTTTCTGCAAAATTTGCTAAAGCAATGACTTATAAAAAAATGAATTTGAGTACGCAATCGAAGGGCGTTTTAAAGGAAATTAAACAAAAATTTCCCGGCAGTCCCGAATCTTATCGGGCTGAAAGTGAAATGAAGCTGGCTAGGTAATTTCTTGTGAACAAAACTTTTTTTCTAAAAACACTTTTCATTCTTTTTTGTTTGAATCTCTTGAGTTTGGTTGCGTGGGCTCAGGATGATGAATTTAATATGGGTGATCAACCGACAAATACGACACCCAAAGACGACCTGAATTTGCCCGAGGACTTAGCCCCCTCAACTTCAACTCCAGCAGCACCAGATACGCCAGAACCGACCTTAGAAGCCTCACCAGCGCCAGCTATTGAACAGATTCCGGCGCCAGAAGTGAAGCCGCCACCGACAGAAATCGCAATTCCTCGAGAACTGCCAGGAAAAAGTGTTCCTCAAGCGACCAGTCCCACAGCTATTGGCGACACCAGCGATCCCGATTTAAGAACGGAAGAAAGCTTTCACAGAATATATAAAAAGTATAATGAGCAACCTACTAATATTGAGCAGTGGGAAAAGATTATTGGAAATCGAACCAGCGAATCCTATGTTATTCAGAAGAATGATACCTTGTGGGATTTATCGAAAACGCTTTTTGCAGAGCCCAATTATTGGCCCAAGATTTGGTCTTTGAATAAAGACAATGTTTTTAATCCCCATCAAATCAATCCTGAACTCAATTTAAGATTTTATCCTGGAACGAAATCTCAGCCGCCGACTTTGGGGGTCACTGAAAAACCTATTCCGGAAAAGGTGGAAGAGCCCCCGCTTATTTCTAAAGCCGATGCTGAATCAGCAGATATGAAAGTGCCGGATGAGGGTGATCTTGCGACTCCGAGGTCTCGAGTTCGAATTCCAGTGCTTAGGCATCTCCCGCCAAGTTTTCCTGCATATTCTGTTGTGGGCATTGATAAACCTAAATTAATTGTGGATTTGAAACCAAAATTATTACCCAGTCCACTGGTTACTTTACCTTATTATATTTCCGATAAAGATCTGGGCGAGGTCGGAGTGATCAAAGAAACCGAAATTGGTTCAAGTGCTGCATTTGAATTTCAATATGTCTTTATACAAGTCGAGAATCCTTCGCAAAAAATATACACAGTTATAAAAGAAAATAGCCGGATTTCACTCGGTCTTTTAAGTTCAGCAACCTATTTTGAGGTGCAAGGGGAAGTTGAGCTACTTAATAAAGTCGAAGAGAGTTCAAACCTCTATCGTGCTATCGTAAAAAAGGCTCTGCTCAGGGTCGAAGTGGGCTCAAAACTGGTTGTGGGATCAATGCAGAAAATTGACGTTTCGGAAGGTCCTGAAAAACAGGCTTCGGCTTCAAAAATTATTGGTGGCCAATTTGGTTCGTCGACTTTGATGTATGCGGCAAACACTTTCGTATTTTTAGATCAAGGATCTGCTCAGGGGTATAAAGAAGGCGACATTTTGCCGGTTTATGCAACCTACAGAAACAGAAATGAAAAATCGAATGCCAATATAAACGAACGTCGAATCGGTTCTGTAAAAATTGTCAAAGTGGCGGATTCCGTTTCAACGGGCTACATCTTGAACACACTCGAAGATGTTCAAAAAGGTGATATTGTTGGGGCCTTGCCGTCCGGTGGGTCTTCACCTGAGGTTTCTACTGTGGTTGGCGATGAAGAGTTGAGCGTGGATGATGCCCCAGCAAAAACCGATGAGCCAGAGCCCACTCTTGACGACATGCCGCAGATCGAAAGTTCTGAAGAAGCCGAGGATGAAATCAGGCTTTAGACGCCCTCCGAATTTTTTTTATTTTTTCTAAGTTCAGGTCATTTGCTTTTTTGGAATTTATTTTGCTGTCAGCAAAGTGATGGATTCACATATCGCTTTGATTCGCTTATTAGAAAAAATTAAAACTAATTCATTTATGCAGATGGATTTAATCTGTAGTTTGCTTGAGACCAATCAATTCGAGACTTGGAGTCAAATTGAAGAAGTTTTTTTTACTCAAGGTTTTTTTGATCATGCAAACAAAGACAATCTGCGAATTCAGTGGATTCGTGAAATTGAAAAAGTGAGCGCTGACAAAGATTCCGGTATTAATTTTGTTTGTTGGGGAGACACGAATTATCCAGTGGCTTTTCAAAAGTTAATAAATCCACCACTCTTATTTTCATATATCGGAAAAAACTGTTGGCAAAATAATCCGTGCTTTTCAGTGGTTGGGAGTCGTGAGCCCCATTCCTACACCTCGGCTTGGATGAAAACGGAACTCCGATCTTTTATAAAAGAATCCAACCTTACCGTTGTCAGCGGTGGAGCGCGCGGGGTTGATTTTATGGCTCATTCCTTATGTCTTGATCTGGGGAAACCAACGCTTGTGATGTTACCTTCTGGCTTAAAACAAATTTATCCTCCTCCTTTAAAAAACTATTTAAAAGCAATCGTAGATGCCGGAGGCTGTGTACTCAGTGAATATGATTCGAACTTAGAGGTGCGAAAGCATTTATTCCAACACCGCAATCGCCTGATTGCCGCTATGAATCATGCCCTGCTAATAGGCGAAGCTAAGCTTCAGAGCGGAACAATGATGACAGCACACCTAGCGCTAGAGATTGGTCGCCCAGTTTGGGTTGTGCCCGGACACCCTTTAATGAGTTCATTTGCAGGGAGTTTAGAGCTCATCATGTACGGCGCACAAATAGTCAGAAATGCCGAAGATTTAAAGTTGTTTTTTGAATGTGAGCTTTATACTAATCCACTTTTTAATCCACAAAATTGACCGATTAATTAAAAAGTGAAAAATAATGAAAAAAGTCTTTGAAAAAAAAATCCTCTTCGACTTACCATTAAAGTAATGGGAGGGGCGATGTGGTCAGGGATGACCATGGTGGTATGGATGCTACTGCATCGCTCACTTTTTGTTTCCAAAAAAATCCAAATTTCATTTAGAATTTTTCTTAAGTAAATAAGCGCAGACTGCGCCGAATATAGCATTTGGAGTCCAAATTGCTAAAGCGGGAGCCATTTGTCCATTGCGAGCCATTCCCTCGAGAACAATGTACATGATCCAATAAACAATAATTACCCCAAGGCACAGAATGATCCCGCCGGCCTTTTGCTGGCGCCGATTGGTTTGGATCCCCAAAGCCACTCCCATCAAGGCAAAAACGAAACACAAGCTAGAAATAGCCCATCGTTTATGAAACTCGGTCTCGTAAGTACGTCGATCAATTTCACTTATTTTTGTATCCATAATCAGTGCTCTTAAATCCTGCAAGGTCATGCTTTGCGGAGATTTTTCTTTAACCTCAAGTTTAATCGGATCAATCAATTGCAAATCGTAAGTTTCGAATCGGATCTTAGTATGAGTTTTCGCTTTTCGATGGATGTCTCCATTCATTAATCTCAGAAGGGTGCTATGGCCGGGATTTTTTGCATCCGGTATGACCAGTCCTTCCTTAGCAATAATCGTCAATGGATTTTCTGTATCCCTCTCGTTGTAAATAAAAACATCTTTAAGAATACCTTTATCCGAGTCGACTTCGTTCGCATAGACAACCATATCAAAAAAGCCTTCAGAAAATGTTCCAGATTTGATGGTGGCAGCTGCTTTTGAATTTCCCAAACGGGTGTAAAGCAACTCAAACTGACGATTTCCCCATGGAGCAATTTGAAAAGATGTTTGTGCTGAAATCAGAGCAACGATGAGACTTAAGATGACTGCGGGGGCTGCAAGCGTCGACATTGAAAGACCTGAAGCCTTGAGCGCAACAATTTCTGAATCTTGACTGAGGCGCGAGTAAGTTAAAATGACAGCAAAGAGCAAGCTCATAGGAAATAAAACTGGCAGTAAGGAGATGCAAATGAACCCGATGATTTGAGCAATTGTCTGAAGGTCTACCCCATGAACCAAGGCAAATTCGGTGAGGCGCAGAACTTGGAACATAAGGATAATAAGAATAAAAACGATTAAACCCAGGATAAAACTGGGGAGGGTTTCAAAGAATATGTACTGAATGGCTTTTTTTCCGCGGATCATGTCTTATTTTCTTTGGTCTTACCGAGTTATGTCTAGACCTTTTCATCATGAGTTTGACCCAAGGCCAGTGATCTTCAAAAATAAAGGGATGAATAAAATTCTTTTGGTCTACGACGATTATGCAGAGCTTACCACGGTCGAGTTTTCACTCAAAAAAGTGGGTTTCGATGTTATTGCGGTAAGCAGTGAATTTTCCATCCAAGAAAAGTTGCTTTCATTTAATCCTGAAATTGTTATCGCCTATGGGCGAGGTCCAAAGGTAACGACGGTGGGGGTTGGAAAAAGATTGAAAGAGATGAGTCGGTGGAATGGCAAAGCGCTTCTGATCTTTCCCTCGGGAGTGAAGCCCAATCCTGAAGATTTAATTCGAGTTCGGATGGATTTGTTGCTTGAGGCTCCAGTGCCAACAGTTCGTCTGATTCAAATTCTTGCTAAAATGACAAATCAAGATGATCAGGTGTTAGTTGAAAAACTAATTAAGGCTGCTGCCGCCGAATCGACTGAGGCAGCCACAATCACTCAGAAGGGCAAAGCTAAAGAAGACGATAAAATTTTTGTTGAAGGAAAAATTAATACATCGGACAAGGGACAACTTGTTCCAAACAGTTTCAGTAAAGAAATTGTTAATCGAGTGGGGAATACTTCTTCTTTTGATGTGAATCCTGACGTTGAGAGTATTGGTTCGGATCCGGAAAATGAAAAATTGGAAACACCTAATTTTAGTTCAATTGATGTGGACGAAAAAAAGAGTCAATTTATGTTGAATCCAGAAGTTAATACTCCTTCTGATCCATCCAATTTTAACACCAACAGAGAGACGACTTCCGAAAATGATGGGTTTTCGATTGCTCAAATGCCGCAAAGACCGACAGATTCATTTCAACAAGCGAAGAATGGGCCTAATCCCCAGCAACAAGTGAATGAAGCTCGCAACAGTTTGCCGGCACGTACCAAAAAATACCATGAATTTACCAAGAAACTAAGTTTAAATCCAAAATCCAGTTTACAGCGATCTGAGGTTCGAAAAGAACAACGAGCGATGAGTGTAGACTGGGATAAAAGTGAACATGAAGAGCAAGATGAGTTGCGAAGAAAGTTTATAAAAGGACTATTTAAGAAATGATTTGATAGGTAAATAAATTAGGTCTAAATTGAGCTTGTTTCGAGGAGGTTCTTCATGGGCACTATGGCAGTAACAGACACATCTTTTGATTCTGAGGTGTTGAAATCAAATACACCCGTCTTGGTTGATTTTTGGGCAGAATGGTGTGGTCCTTGCCGTTCATTGGCCCCAAAATTAGAAGAAGTAGCGCAAGAGCTTGGTGACAAAGTAAAAATCGTAAAAGTGAATGTTGATGAAAATCAAATGACTCCTCAAAAATATGGAGTGCGTGGAATTCCAGCCATGTTATTGTTCAAGTCGGGGTCGGAAGTAGGGCAGCTTGTGGGCAATCACGCTAAGGATGCGATCTTGGATTTTTTAAATAAAAATATTTGAATTGATTGGGGGAGCTGGGACGGGGTTACCCTCTATAAATCGTAAGATTAAAAAATAGCCCTCAAAGATAAGGGCTATTTAATTTTACTTCATTAAAATTTTTTCATAAGCTGAATGGTTTTAAATGTAGTGTCCAGATCATTTTTCACATCAACCAGTTCTTTTCTCAGTAACTTTTGAGATCGCTGGCTCAAGTTATGAAACACCACTTCATTAGATGAGAGTCGATGAGCTCTTTCCAATTCTATCTCAGTCATTGAAGAATCATCGTACCTATTTTCTATTGCTTTTAATTGAAACTCGAGCTCCGATATTTTCAGTCGCGTTCCAAAGAGCCGTTTATAACTGTCAGCAGTTTCACAATATCCTTGTGTAGCAAGAATAAGTCTATTGATGGCACGGTTAAATATCCATTCTTCTTGCTCAGATAATGTTACGGTTTGATGATAGATTGCATTGTAATATAATTTTGTCATCTTAGAACAAACTGCTAATTCTGTAGTTTTGTTAGAACTAATATCTAGCAAAAGCTGGTCAAACTCTTTCACAGCACGTTTTAGATCTTCACTTGCCATTTGAATATTGGTATTGGCATAAATTGAATCTGCACCAAGTCCTTCAGTACCAGCAATAATCTTCTGAATCGCCACAGCCTCAATTTCATTTCCACCAAGAAGATGAGTCAATTCATGAAAAAACAAACCTCTTAACATTCTTTTCAAATGATTATAGCTCTCACTGCTGACGTCATATTTTCCAATCTCAGACAATGAAAAACAAATATTGTTTGGTAAAGTAGCGCTTGAAGTTCGATGTTGTAAGATCCCGTCTTCAACAACACTACAAGGTTCATTTTTAAGAATGTTAATATTCACTGAATCAATAAGTTTTCTTGTCTTGATTGGATCAGAGAGTAATTTTGCTCTCGCTGTCATGAATGGATCTGTTGCACAAGTACGAGGATCGCAGCTATACCAATTTCTTAATTGATTTAGCTCAACTCGTGCCATTGGTCTTATTTCTAAAAGTATCTTTTCAGCTTCTGGTAGATAGGGCTTGTGATTAGGCTTGGCTGGAATTAGGTTTCCGCCGCCAGTGCCAACTCCGCCGTCTGCCCAAGATTGAGACACATGGCCTAAAAAAGACAGTGCGACAATAGCTAAAATTCCTTTAATTCGATTATACTTTCTCATGTGATTTCCTTTGTTTGGTTGTTGCAATTTCAAACCCAATATAATGCATCGCGGCACATACAGCTATAGTATTTTAGTCTAAAGATAATGGAAAAAATGACCGATAGTCATGTATGCATAACATACTAAATATATTTGAATTTTCTGAATATCGTGTTTATCTAAATGTGTGGTTAGCTGCCGCAAAAGCGCAAAGAACTTTTAATCTCACTCGCCTTGCTGAGATTGCAAATATTCACCCGACATTTCTATCGCATATTTTATTGGGCACTAAACATTTGAGTCTTGAACAGGCAACACTCATTAGTGGTCATCTCGGTCACACTAAGCTTGAACAAGACTATTTTTTTGTTTTAATTAATCTTGATCGCGCCGGTAATCAACCTCTTAAAAAATATTGGCTAGAAAAAAAATCTCAAATTGAATTTCAAAAGAACAAACTCAGTCAACGCTTTGACAAACATCGTGAACTCACTCAAGAACAACGTGCCGAATTTTATTCTAGCTGGATTTATGTCGCTGTATGGGTGAGCTCTTCCATTGAAAAAAAACAATCTTTAGCACAAGTAGCAGAGCGATTTAAAATAACCCGCGAACATGCCGAGGCAATTCTTCTATTTTTAACAGAAGTGGGTTTATGCATTGAAAGTGATGGATATTATTCAATGAATGAGACCCATGTCCATATTCCTAACGAATCTTTTTTCGTTACTAAACACCATATAAATTGGCGAATGAAAGCAATCCAGAAAATGGATACACGCACTACTAATGAGTTGTTTTTTACTGCGCCCATGTCTGTGGCAAAAAAAGATTTTTCAATCATCCGTGAAAAGATAACCAAAATAATTAAAGAAATTGTAGATACAGCAAAAGACTCTGAAGCAGAGGAAGTCGTATGTCTTAATATTGATCTTTTTACTAGCTAATGCTGCTTTTTCCTATTGGCCGACTTTAATTTTCACTTTGTAATTAGCTTTTGATTTACAAGTTGTCTCACCACCACTGGCTGCACACATCATAGAGCCACAGTTTGAAGAGATGACTTGATTTCCTTGATTATTTTCTTTCAATTCTTTTTTCCAATCAGCGCAGGATTTTTTCCAATTGGTTCGGGCTTGGGCAAGTAAGGGTGCGGGGTCAGCTGTGATTTCCTCATCACCTTGAGTGATTTCATATTGAGGTGCTAGTTTTATCGCAGGTTCTTTTCTGATAACGATAGCCCCGCCAGACTCTTTAGAAGTGGAATCTTTGATCTCGATATCTTTAATCTGCATATCCACGGTTTCAGCGATGGCAGAAAGTGAAATTAACAATCCCAATGTAAGAAATAATTTTGACAGCATTTTATCCTCCAGTAAGTTGTTTAAAATAAATATCTTCGAAAGGCTACGCTCGACACCAGACCTAAACCGGCCATTGTGGTCAGCATGCTAGAGCCCCCATAACTCAATAAGGGTAGGGGCACGCCGACAATGGGTAATAAGCCGATGACCATGCCGACATTGATGAACATATGCCAAAAAACATAGCAGAGCACACCAACGCATATTAAGGATCCAAACTTATCTCGCGCATTCAAAGCAATTCGGATAATGAAATAAAAAAGCGAACAAAACAGACCCATGGTTAGTAAACTGCCGACAAAACCATGTTCTTCGCTTAACACGCTGTAAATAAAATCAGTGTGACGTTCGGGCAAAAACTCGAGCTGGGACTGAGTTCCTTTGCGAAAACCTTTGCCAAAAAATTGGCCGCTGCCAACGGCAATTCGTGATTGAATGGAATTGTAGCCTGTTCCTCGGGGATCGTTTGCTGGGGCCAAAAAAGTAAGAATTCGATCTTTTTGATAAGGCCGCAGTCCATAATTCCAGGCTCCCCAAATTCCGAACATTCCGACAATGAGTGCGCCAATGATGATACGTTTTTTTACTCGAGTAAAAAGAATGATCGATCCACCAATGGCCCCCAACATCAGAGCTGTTCCCAAATCGGGTTGTTCGACAATCAGGCTAAATGGAATAACCAAAATAAGTAGTGGAAACAACAGCTCGCGAAAACCCATGCCTGTATGAATGGTATTTCGATTAGCAAGAATTTTAGATAATAAAATAATCAGAGCAAGCTTCATTGTTTCCGAAGGCTGATAACGAAAAAAACCAAAATCAATCCAGCGCTGGGCACCCAGAGCAACTTTACCAAAGAAGGTGACATAAACAATTGCCATAAAATTAACAAAATAAATGATATAGGCCAGCCGGCTTACGACGACGTAATCAAAAACCGTCACTGCAAAGAAAATACTCCAGCCAGCAAGGAGCCAGACAATTTGACTCATAAACAAAGATTCTACGTCTCTTGAATTGGGACCATGGGTTGCGCTGTAGAGATTAATGAGTCCAATAAAATTCAGACAGAAAATAATTAGAATCAGGCTCCAGTCGATTCGGCGGTAAAGGGTTCTTTCTTCGAGATGTAATGATAAATCCATTTTTTTCCTTAAATCCTATTCGCTTTCGCTCTCGGCTTCTTGCGGTGGTGGAGGTGCGACGGCCTGTTGAATTTTTTTATTTTTCAAAGCTTCGGCAACAATCTCTGGATGATATTTACGGTGATAGGCTTCAATCACGTCGCGAACCAAAGGGGCTGCGCCGCCCGCTCCGCTGCAGCTGTGTTCGGCCAAAACAGCTACGGTAATTTCTGGTTTTTCAGGAGGTGAAAAGGCCACGAACCAGCCATGATGTCTCATATGCACGGGTCGAGTCATGCATTTGACGTGAATTTGATCGGCAGAGAATCCCATCACCTGAGTGGTGCCGGTTTTACCGGCCATTTGAAAACCAGGAATTTTCCAAGCACGTGCCGTACCATGTTCGCCATTAGCAACTCGGCGAAGTCCTTCTTTGACGACCTGAAATGTCTTTTGATCGATTTGCACTCCATTTTTTTGTTTCTCAGTAAGATCACGCAAAACAAGGGGGGAATTTTCTCGAAGAACTTTTCCATCTTGATTAATCACTCTTTGCACAACAAAAGGTTTATAAACTTTACCTTCCATTCCAATGGTATTGTAGGCCACGGCCATTTGCAAAGGAGTGACGTTGACAAAACCTTGCCCAATGGCAGTGCTTAAGTTTTCACCGCCTTGCCATTCTTCGCCTAGGGTGGCTTTTTTCCAAGCTGAATTAGGTAAATTTCCAGCAACTTCTCGTTCAATTTCAATTCCGGTTTTGCTGCCCAATCCCAGTGTGGAAATATAGTCATACATGCGATCCACGCCCAGAGCGATTCCCATCTTGTAAAAAAAGACGTTGGAACTTCTTTCCAGGGCCTGAAGCACTGTGATGTTTCCGTAATTTCCTTTTTGATGATCATGATAAGGGCGTTTCCCAAAATAAAAAACTCCGGGGGCATTGACCAAAGTAGAAGGCCCAATCACTTTTTCTTGCAATGCTGAAAGCGCAACAAAAGGTTTAAAAGTTGAACCCGGTGAGTTGTGATCTTGAATAATTTTATTTCTAAGAGGTTTGAAAGGATCGTTCAGCAGTTGACTCCAGTACTGCGTAGTCGGTCCCACCGAAAAAGCATTTGGATCAAAGCTTGGTGAGCTCACCCATGCTAAAATTTGTCCATCCGATTTCATAGCAACAAGAGCTCCGACTCTTTGCCATGTAACCATGGATTTAAAGGCGGCCTCTTGGATGTCACGGTCGATGGTCAAAATCGTATTGTTGCCGTGAACTGCTTCTTGATCCTTGATTTTTTCCCCGTAGACATTCGGCGAAGTAGAGACAGTGTCCCGGCCATGGGCATCGACTTGGATAAAGCTAATTCCATCTGTGCCTCGAATATCCCTCTCTAAAGACTCTTCTAAACCGCTTTTACCAATGATATCACCTTGCTCAAATTTTAAATGTCCTTTGTAAAGCTCATTGAGTAAAGGCAACTGACGTTTTGAAATTTCACTCACATAGCCAAAGATTTGTGCGCCATTTTCTTTCAACGGATAATGGCGCACAATAGATTCACGGATTTCCAAACCGGGAGTTTCCAGACGAATTCTTTTTAAACGAAAGACTTCTTCCCGGGTCAAATTTTCTTTAATTCTTACCTGCGCAAAGGGGCCGTTGATCCGTCGACTGCGTTGAACTTTTTGAATTACTTTATCTGGTTCAGTATTCAAAATAGGCGCTACTGCATCAGCTAGTTCATTGAGATCTTCAATGTATTGCGGTGAAAGAATGGCTTCGAAGCCGGGCAAATTCTCGACAAGGACTCGGCCTTCACGATCCAACATCAAGCCGCGAGGTGCAGGAATTTTATTTTGTTTGATCCTATTTTTTTCCGAGAACTCGCGCAGTTCGCTTCCTTGAATAATTTGCAGATACCAAAGACGAAGAGCAAAAGTAAAAAAAGTTATTCCGACAAGGGCGTAAAAATATTTGTAGCGTCCCCAAAACTCCTTGGCCTCATCTGGATTATTGACGTATTCACTCACAGCTCAATTCCTTCCAGTTCCGGACCGGAAACACGAAACCAAAAGTCTAATTTTTTAAGGACGCTGTACATCCAAAACGAGAACAGGGGAGTGATAAGAATTTGCACCACGCGATCGAAAAAAAGTAAGCCAGTGGAATTGGCTTCAAAAAGATGAGAACTTAAATAAAAAATAATTTGATAGGCAGATAAGCCAATAAAACACATGAAGGCGTAGTACATTGAACCCTGCCAATAAATTCGCATCCGAATAAAATGAATGGACCAAAATAGAAGAAACAAGGTGAGTAATAACAATCCCAATGGCATCGCCGTGAATGTCGAAACGATCAGTCCAACACAATAAATGTGGGCAAGGGCTATATAAGTCGGACGCTCAATAGTTAAATACACCACAAGATTAATCCAAAGAAGTGGAGCAATAACCCAACTGAAAAACTGACTCCATAAAGTGGTCTGCGCTCCACATAGCAAGTAAGTGAAAAGAAGCAAACTTCCCAGCGACAGGATTCGCATGACTAATTTGTTCCCTTCATTGTGTAACGTTCGGTCATGTCTTCGTTGGCGGCGTTGTTAATAACAAAAACTTCTTCCACCCGATAGGGATCAACGATGGGCTTAAGATCAATTTTCAAAGAGACACTGTAGTTCTTTTTTTCGGTCGATTCGACGATAGCAATTGGAAATCCTTTTGGGAAAATATTATCTAATCCGCCGGTGACAACAAGATCCCCCGGCTTCACATCCTCGGATCTTTCGACGTATTTTAAAACACAACCTCCGGAAGAGCTCCCTTCCACAATCCCTCGCGCCCGAGTTCTTTGAATGAGCGCATCGACGACAGCATAACGATCATTGATCAGCATCACGCTAGAGGTCAGAGTTTCAGGACGAAAAATATATCCAAGAGCACCTTGGGTTGTCATGACAGCCATTCCCGATTTCAAGCCATGCTTGAGGCCCTTGTTGATCGTTATCGTCCGATGATCAGCCACAAGATCGCGACCAATCACTTGTGCGGAAATCAAATCTATTTTTGTTGATGCTTTGAAATCCAAAAGAGATTTCAAACGAGTATTTTCGATTTGAAATTCATTTAAAGCTAAAAGACGAGTCATCATTTCTTCATTTTTGTTTTTAAGAAGTTGGTTTTCCTTTTTAATGTTGATGAGGTTCAGGTACATCCCAGTTGTCGATTTAACTCCGGTGCTAAAATCATAAAAGCCTTCTTGGATCAAGCTTGTGAGCCAAGAAAAAGGCTTCGAAAACCAGAAGGTTTCAAATTGTTTTTGCTCCATGTTAATGGTCACAAGGGGAAGTGAAAAGAGAATGATAAAGGTGATTGCTTTTTTGAGATTAAAGTTAAAAAAATTCAAAACCCCTCCTGACGAACAGGCTAGCAAAAAAGCGCTGACGTTTCCAACAGTTTATCCTTGAAAAATTAGGAAATTTGGAATGTTATTGATTTTTCTAAAAAGGGGTTTTCATGAGCTTTTCTATTGCCGAAAAATTACGTCGACGAATTTCAGCGCGAAATATCACTTCTATTCTCGTTTTTGGCGCCATATTGATGGTATTCGTGTTTTTCGGTCTTCCTGGGAAAATGGGAATGGACGTGGGTTCGGTGGCAAGGGTCAATGAAACCTTTATTTCTTTAGCTGATTTTCAAAAAGAAGAGCAGCGAGTTCAAAAAATGCAAGAATACTACGCACAAATGTTGGGGCAGCCCGCGCCATCTAGCCCAGAGCGTCAGCGAGATATTCGCCGCCAAGCCGTGCAAAGCCTTGTAAATATGGAATTGATGTCCCAAGCCGGACAGTCGCAAGGAATCAAGGCGACCAATACCGAAATCGTTGATCAGATTCGTCAAATCCCCGAATTCCAACAAAATGGACATTTCCAAAGTGACCTTTATTTTCGCTTGCTGGAAGCCAATCGTTTGAGTCCCTCCGAATTTGAAAAAAGTGTCAGAAAACAAATTGAACAAACGCGCACACAGAAAATTTTTGAAATTGCTGCGGCACCAACTCAGTTGGAGTTGGAACAACAAAAAGCATTGAAAGAAATCAAACTGAACGTGGCTTTTGTAAAGTTGAATACCGATAGTGCAAATAAAGTTTCACCGGCAATGGAATCTGAAGCCAAAAAATCTTTGCAGAATCCAGAATTTGCAAAGCGGGTCGAGGATGAATACAAAGCTAATTTGCAAGAGTACACTAAGAGAGAACAAGTTAAAGCTCAGCATATACTCATTGGATTTAAAGCCGGCGACGCGGGCTCTGAAAAAAGTGCATTAGCTAAAATTCAAGAAATCAAAACTCGCGCAAGCAAGGAAGATTTTGGGAAATTAGCCGCAGAGCTTAGTGAGGATCCTGGATCAAAAGTTAAAAAAGGTGATCTGGGTTTTTTCACTCGAGGAAAAATGGTGCCCGAGTTCGAGGAGGTCGCCTTTTCTGCGCCCATCGGAGTTATTTCAGAACCGGTGAAAAGTCCATTTGGATATCATTTAATTAAAGTGAATGAAAAAATATCTTCGAAATTTGAAGATCAGAGACTTCCTTTAGCCGCACAAATTTTGGCGCGTGATGCTCTGGATAAAAAATTAAAAACCCTGGAAGATTTATTGGCCCAGGGAAATGAAACTTCGCTAAATGCCGAGCTTAAAAATCTTGGTTTAAATTGGCAAGATACGGGGTATTTTGAGCTTGGTACAGAGTCCATTCCAAAATTAGAAGGCGAAAACTTATCCTCTGCAGTGTTCCAGTTGAGCCCTAAAAATCCAATTTCAAAACAAATTGTCAGATCAGCCGGGGAAAAATACATTTTAAAACTTAAGGATACAAAAAAAGAATCTGTTGCCAGCAAGGACAGTGGCAAAGATGAATTGAAGCAGCGTCGAGCGATGCAATTGCTTGAATCCTGGGTAGAAAGTTATCGTAAGACGGCGACCATAGAAATTAACAATCAACTGATATCACGGTAGATGGCCGAACTGCAGTTTTGTCGTCGAATTTTGATTGAGTTGCTCTTTTCTAAGAAAAACTCAGATGATCATGTTAAAGATTTTTGTCAATTTGCAGTAGGCATTCACGGCCCGGTTGATCAGGAATCCGGAATGATTATCAATTTGGTCGATGTCGATAAAATTCTAACAATCTTTGTTCAGAAATTTGAAAAATCCCGGGTATCGAATATTTTTTTATTTTTGCAAGAAAGTAGAATTTTTTTGCAAGAGCATTTCGCTGAATTTGGATGTTCTCCACAGGTGTTATTTTTACGTACAGCGCAAGGAGAACTTCAATGGAGTGCCCCTTGGAGAGAATATGATCTTAAGTACAGCCAAAATAAAAAAATTTTAGTAAAAGGAAAAACACCTTCGACTTTAGAAATAAAAAAGTTCTTTGTGCAACAGCGGGGGACTTCCGTCGATTTGTTCAAAAAATTTTCAGCAAACGAATTAAGAAATCTTTGGAGCTTACGGGATCGACCGGATACTTTAGCGCAGGAAATGAAAAAAATAAAATCTTTATCTGCCTTTGGATTCAGCGACGAGTCTTCCCAATGCCATCGTGGCTTTGAGTTATCCTTTCAGGAATTTAGCGCCAAAACTTTCAGGGAATAATTCACTAAAGCGATAGCTTTTAGCGGGGCCTTCAAGACCCTGAGTTATAATGATGGTATTTTTGTGGGCAAATTCGCCAATCACCTGTCGGCACAGACCACAAGGGGGCCAAGCTTCCTTTGAGGAACTGACAACACAAACAACATCGATAAACTCTTTTTTTAATTTGGAATCAATATCAGTTACAGCAGACCAAATGGCCACCCGTTCGGCACAAACTGTGGCTCCGTAACTGGAGTTT
Organism: Bdellovibrionota bacterium; assembly: GCA_038043185.1. Taxonomy (GTDB): domain Bacteria; phylum Bdellovibrionota; class Bdellovibrionia; order Bdellovibrionales; family Bdellovibrionaceae; genus UBA5009. Next base: position 11,058 of record JBBTCO010000045.1, on the reverse strand, counting down.
TCAACATTGGCTCCAGAAAAAATATTTCCGTCTGAGGTTAAAACTGAGGCGCCAATTTTATAACCGGAATAAGGTGAATGAGATTTTTTTTGTGCCTTTTTGGCCTGGTCCAATAGATTTTTAAGCAGGTTGGCCGCCAATGGAACAGTGTTGTGGTTATTTGCTTTTTGGGATTTCATAACCCAGATTGTGCAACACTTGGGAAAGGCGAAGCAAGGGCAAACCTTGTATGGCGGAAAAGTCCTTCGTTTCAATTTCTTGAATAAGGCTCATGCCGTGTTTTTCTATTTTATATGAGCCCGCACAATCCCAGGGTTGATCTTCGTTAAGGTAAGTGCTGATTTGTTTGGGACTTAAGACTTTTAAAGTGATTTTAGTAATATCTACAAATTCAACAAGTTGGATGGCTTTATTTTGTGACGATTCCATTAAGGCCACACACACCGCGGTAATAAGTTCGTGAGTTTCCCCCTGCATTTCTGATAGTTGCTGCAAAGCCTTCTCAAAAGTTTGCGGTTTTCCAAGGATTTTCCCCTGAAAGCTGACGAGTTGATCGCCGCCGATAATAATTTGGTCTGCCATGACTAAGCTTTCGGCCTTTTTCCGAGCCAGCAAACTGGCTAGTTTTACAGGGTCTTTTTCTTGGTCTTTGAATTTGTCTTCATCACAAAGTGGTTTCTTGCAACTAAATGGAATCATTAGGCTTTCCATTAGAGTCTTGCGGTAGGGACTGGTGCTGCCAAGAACAAGCATTTTCATGAGTAAGTATTCCTTGTTTCCAAAATGAGAAGCATTTGTTATGTCAATCCTATGGAAACCGAAAAGTCAAAATCTTCTCTTCCAGATGTGGCGAAGGAAAGCGGATCAACAAATTTATTGCACCAACTCGATTTAAAATGGGTTGGAATGCAAGATATAGAATCACGAATTCTGTGGCCAGCGAATTCCACCGATGAAACTTATTTTTTACCAGCAAGAGTGCAGATTCAAGTGAGTTTGAATAAGGGAAATTGTCGGGGCATTCATATGTCCAGATTGTTTTTGATGGTTCAAGAAAAATTAGGCGCCAAAGAGTTTTCTTTTCAACTTTTAAGGGAAATTTTAAATGAAAGTTTATTCACCCATCTTGAAATGAGTGATTCGGCGCGAATGCAGATAGATTTTGAAATTCCAAAAATGCAAACTTCTTTGAAATCGGGTATTTCTTCAATTCGTAACTATCCGGTTTCCTTTGAAGTAAAAAACATATTGGGACAGCTGCAAGAATCCATTGAGTTGAAAGTTCTCTATTCAAGCACATGCCCGGCATCTGGGGCCTTGTCGCGGCAATTGATTCAAAATCGTTTTCAGCAGGTGTTTTCTGATAAAAGAAATCTTTCAACAGAAGATGTCGAAAAATGGCTGATCTCAACTGATGGAATGATTGCAACTCCTCATGCTCAAAGAAGTTGGGCAAAAATAAAGTTTCAACCTCGACCTGAGTTTGTAAGCGAGAGCTTCGCAATGCCCTTACTTTGCGAGAATCTAATCAAGGATGTGGAATTCGCGTTGGGGACACCGGTCCAAAGTGCAGTTAAAAGAATAGATGAGCAGGAGTTTGCTCGTCTTAATAGCGAAAATATGATGTTCTGTGAGGACGCAGCTCGCAAATTGAAAGGGTATTTTTTAGATCACCTTCAATGGAAGCTAGTTGATGGGGAAGTTCATCATGTTGAAAGTCTTCATCCTCATGAAGCTGTCGCATTTTTTTAACAAAGAGTTCGCGATGCTAAAATTTTTTGTATTTTGGAGTTTGTTTACCGCGACTAGTTTTTCGTTCGCAAGCGTGTTTTCTTTGAACGAAGATTATCTTTATTTTCAGTCCCACCAACAGGAAAACTTATCACCTAATGAAATTTCGATTCTCGATCGATATCACTTTGTTTTTGTAGCCGGATTTTTAAATGAAAGAGCACGAAAAAGATATTTTAAGGATAATATAAGCACCTTACAAAAAAATAAAATCGAAAATATTTCGGTTTTGTTTCCCTCTTCGCAAAAATCAGTTTCAACAAATATCAACGTTATGCACTCTGAAATTTTACGACTTTATCGTGAAGGGAAGGATAAGCCTTTGATTATCTTTGGCCACTCAAAAGGCGGCATTGAGGCTTTGGCGACTGTCTTACAAGACACCAGTTTGTTGCATCGGGAAGTGTCCCGAATCATAGCCTTTCAATCACCCTTTAATGGCAATGAATTATTGGATCGTTGGTTAAAGCCGACTTCTATGCATTTTGACAGTCTGGATGGCATGAATTCTTTGCGCGGGGATCAGGTTTATAACGTAATCCAAAATAAATTTATTGAATTGTCTGACGAGGAAAAAAAACGAGTGAGTTCGTCCTTTTATTATATATCGACTTCACGAATTCCTTCTGAAATGTCTTACATATTTCGACTTTCGGGTTATTTGATGATGACCAAGAAGGTGCCAAGTGATGGAGTTGTAGCGACCAAAAATATGGATTTGGAACTCTTCGGTCAGAAGTTAGGCCATATTAAAGCTGATCATACAGAAGTTGTCGTAGCCCATACTCGTGGTCTGAATATTGCCTCAAAAGAAAAAACCCAAGCTTTTACGATGGCCCTGCTTAAAAATATTCTTAAGGAGATCTCTCCTGCTGCTTTGTCGCAAGCCGCCGCTGCTAAATGAGAATCATTTTCAATTTGCCTTGACCTCCAGGAGGTCTTTTCAGTATCACCAAGACATGGATCGAGACTGGACATTTTTACCGAGACAACAAGATGAAAGCACCGTCGTCTATTTAGATGTTTTGACTGACGTTGAGCTAAAAAAAATAATTCGATCATTGAATTTAAAGGCCACCCATCAACGAATGGCGATTTTGCGAACTTTACAAGAGGGTCGTCGTCACGTTACGGCTCAAGAACTTTACGAAATATTGTCCACTAAAGATAGTAGCATTGGATTTGCAACTGTGTATCGTTTTTTACGAAATTTAACGGATCATAACTTTGTCACGGAAGTCCGGATGGGGCGGGCGCCTGCTCGATATGAACTTAATTTGCAGAAGCATCATGATCATTTAACTTGCACAGCTTGTGGAAAAATTTGTGAATTTGAAAACAAATCCATCGAGAATTTGCAAATCAAAGTTGCGCAGCAGTTTGGTTTTCGTCTGACTCATCATGTGCTTGAACTTTTTGGTGTTTGTTCTTCTTGTCAGATGCACGAACAAAAAATAAAATTTAAAAAATGAAGCCAAATCAAGATCCGAAAAAAAGCGATGATAAATTCGAAGGGATTGTCGTCAAAGGCGCCCGTGAACACAATTTAAAAGATATTAGCATTTCCATTCCCAGAAACAAAGTCACTGTTTTCACTGGCCTTAGCGGCAGCGGGAAATCTTCTTTAGCTTTTGATACTATCTATGCTGAAGGCCAGCGACGTTATGTGGAAAGCCTTTCGGCCTATGCAAGAAATTTTTTAGAGCAACTTAAAAAACCCGAAGTTGATTCCATGACCGGTTTATCACCGGCGATTGCTATTGATCAAAAGTCCGTCGGCACTAATCCCAGATCTACGGTCGGAACTGTAACTGAAATCTATGATTATATGAGATTGTTGTACGCAAAAGTCGGAGTGCCCGAGTGTCCGACTCATCATATTCCTGTTTCAAGTCAAACTCCGCAACAAATCGTCGATGAAATTTTGAGAATGACAACGGGAAGTAAATTTTTTGTGTTAGCCCCAATGGCGCAAGGAAAAAAAGGGGAATTCCTTGCGGAATTTCAAAAGTGGTTAAAAAAAGGTTTTGTTAAAGCAAAGATCGATGGAAAATTTATTGATCTCGAAAAAGCTACGAAATTACAAAAAACAAAAACTCACGAAATTGATTTGGTCATTGATCAGTTAATTTTAAAAGACAATCTTAAACAAAGATTAGCTGAAAGTGTAAATACGGCTTTAACTCAGACTCAAGGTCGTGTTGTTATTGAAACTCTAGATGGTCATCGTGTTTCTTACTCGCTTCATTCGGCTTGCCCCGAATGTGGTTACAGCTTTCCCGAGATTGAACCCAGATTATTTAGTTTTAATAATCCGCGAGGAGCTTGTGCAACTTGCAATGGTTTAGGCACCTTAGATATGATCGAAGAGGAAGTTTTTAGTGATTCCGAAGTCGGAGCGCGAAAACTGGAAAAAGTAAAATGGAGTTTTAAAGGGAAAAAAGTCAGCGATGAAGACGATGAAGAAATTGACGAGATCGTAATTTCGTCCTGTCCGGACTGTAAAGGAAAAAGATTAAAAGCTGAAGCCCTGAACGTGAAAATTGCAGAAAAAAATATTGCTGAAGTCTCGGATTTTTCGGCGGACGACTTGCGAGATTGGATTTCGAGTTTAAAATGGAAAGCCAAAGATAATCTTATTTCTGATAAAATTGTAAAACAAATTGTATCGCGTTTAGAATATTTAATCCGCGTCGGAACGGGCTATCTTAGCTTATCTCGTCCTTCGCGAACGCTTTCGGGCGGAGAAGCGCAACGCATTCGTTTGGCCACGCAAGTGGGGTCAAGTCTTATTGGCGTGCTGTACGTTATGGATGAGCCAAGCATTGGACTTCATCCTCGGGATCATCATCGTTTATTAAAAATTATTGGTGAGCTGCGGGACCGGGGAAATACCATTATTTTGGTTGAGCACGATGAAGACACTATACGATTTGCTGATTTCGTTGTCGATTTAGGACCGCGTGCAGGAAAGTTGGGTGGCGAGATTTTGGCGCAGGGGACTCCGCTGCAAATTGAACAAAATCCAAGAAGTATCACGGGACAATATTTAGCACGTAAACTTTCTATTCCGACTCCCAGAAATCGTCGTGCAGGGAATGGGAATTTTTTATCTCTAATTGGAGCCAGTGGAAATAATTTGCGTAATATAGATTTAAAAATTCCTCTGGGCACTTTTACGGCGGTGACCGGAGTTTCAGGAAGCGGCAAGAGCACCTTGGTCATTGATACGCTTTATCGGATTTTAGCCCGAGAATTTTATGGTTCAAGTCATACGCCATCTCCGTACAAATCTTTAAAGGGACTTGAACATCTTGATAAAGTTATTGATATCAATCAAAAACCAATTGGTCGAACACCCAGGTCAACACCGGCAACTTATGTAGGCTTGTTCCCGTTGATTCGGGATTTATTTGCCCATTTGCCAGATTCAAAACTTCGTGGTTACGAGCCTGGAAGATTTAGTTTTAACGTTAAAGGTGGTCGTTGCGAAACTTGCATGGGACATGGGCAAATACGAGTCGAGATGCATTTTCTAAGTGATGTCTTTGTGAAATGTGACACCTGCCTTGGTCGTCGATACAATCGCGAGACGCTCAATATAAAATATAAAGAAAAATCAATCAGTGATGTTTTAGATATGAATGTGGCTGAAGCTCTTGATTTTTTTAAAAATCATTCGCACATTCATCGTAAGCTCGAGACTCTTCATCGCGTGGGTTTAGATTATATGACCTTAGGGCAAAGTTCGACAACACTTTCGGGTGGTGAAGCACAAAGAGTAAAGTTAAGTAAAGAACTTTCAAAACGTGGGACCGGAAAAACATTGTACATTTTGGATGAGCCAACAACCGGTCTGCATTTTGAAGATATTCGCAAGTTAGTGGAATTGCTTCATGACCTGACTAATCAAGGAAATACTTTGGTGGTGATTGAACATAACATGGAGGTGGTAAAATCCGCTGATCATGTTATTGATATAGGACCAGATGGTGGGAAATATGGTGGAGAAATCATTGCTCTAGGGACGCCAGAGGCCGTGGCCGAGATTGTAAAAAGTGAGACAGGAAAATTTTTAAAGATACTTTTCAAAAATGAAAAAAAATTAATCAAGTAGGATATATATGCTAAGAAATGGAGTTTATGATTATGAAATCTAATTTTTCATATTTTCGTGATTCAACCGTTGCTACATTTTTGGGTCTCATTATTTCGGCAGGCATAGGTTATTACTATTCGCCTTCGGTGACCGGAGCTCTGAATGCACTCTTTATTACTGCTGTATTGATTGTCCTTGAAGTTTCATTATCATTTGATAACGCCGTTGTTAACGCGACGGTGTTAAAAAAAATGACACCCTTGTGGCGCCATCGGTTTTTAACTTGGGGGATGCTCATTGCCGTATTTGGTATGCGCCTTGTTTTTCCTTTGGCAATAGTTGCTATTGTCGCACAAATTTCTCCTTGGGCCGCTTTGGTTATGGCGGCAACTGATCCGCAAGAATATGCAAAAACAATGATGAATGCTCATCTTGAGATAGCGGCCTTCGGAGGAAGTTTTTTAATGTTGGTCGGATTAAAATATTTTTATGATGAAAAGAAAGAATCTCATTGGATTTCTTTTATAGAAAAGCCTTTGGCGGAATTGGGTAAAATCCAAGCGATAGAAATTGGTTTAACTATAACTTTATTAATAATTTTGACGAGATTTCTTCCAAACGAAGAACAAATTCGATTTATTCTTGCGGGATTATTGGGGGTCATCGTATTTGTTGCTGTTGACGGCATAGGTTCGTGGCTTGAGTTTTCCGGAAAGGAAAAAAATGATATTCATCGAGCAAGTCTTGGAATGTTTTTATATCTTGAGGTTTTAGATTCCTCTTTTAGTTTTGATGGAGTCATCGGTGCTTTTGCGATCACAAAAAATTTATTTATTATTATGATTGGCCTTAGCATTGGGGCTTATTTTGTCAGAAGTTTAACGATCTTATTTGTTGAAAAAAACACTCTTGGACATTTTGCCTATTTAGAGCACGGCGCCTTTTATGCTATTATAGCATTGGCTTCTATGATGCTTTTAGGTCCTTTTATGCATATTCCCGAGTGGATTACTGGATTGTGTGGCGCAGTTATTATTGGGCTATCGGTATTGTGGAGTGTGAAGTGGGCTCCTCCCATAAAACAGTCAGATAAGAGCTGACTAAAATAATTATGGCTCCGATGATTTGCACGAAATCCAAGGTTTCCCCAAGCAGTAAATAGCCAAATAAAAATGCAAAGGGAGATTCAAGCAAAAATAACATGCTAGCAGTCGTATTGGACAGCACGGTTTGACTCCGAATTTGGATTGTGAATGCAATCAGGCTAGAAATAAAAGCCATGAAAAGCACGCCTAACCAAGGGTACAATAAGCCAGGATTGTAGCTAATTTTTTCTTGAGCAAATAAAAAAGGCAGCAAACACAATAAACACCACAATGACTGATAATTGTTAAAGCGAAACGCATCTGCGCTTTTCCGAGCAACATGGCCAATATAAATTATATGAAAAGCGGCAATGAAGGCACACAGCAGAGTCCAAAGATCTCCTGAATTGACGCTGTTCTCTTTTTGGATATTCATTAATAGCCCGGCGCCGACTAAAGCTAAAAATGCAGAAAAATAAATTTTGATTGGTATTTTTTCTTTAAAAAACCATTGGCCAATCAAGGGGACTACAATGATATAAAGTGCAGTTAAAAAACCGCTTTTAGTGGCGGTGGTGTGAACAAGGCCAATTGTTTGAGGAATAATAAAAGCCGCCATAAAAATTCCGGCTGGCAGAGTTAATTTGAGCTCTTTTTTATAATTATAGGGTACCGATTTTTTACGAAGAAATAAAAAATAAATTAATTCGCCAGCTGTAAATGCCAAAAAAAATCGATAACATAATAACTCATAAATAGAAAAACTCGCTAGAGCATACTTCGTGGCGATAAAACCAAATCCCCAAATAGCTCCCGCAAAAATAAGCTCAATGATGGCGCGCTCTTTAGTCAAAAGCTTCTGACCATATTTGGGATTTTTCCAGACCATCAATCTCGATCAATTGATTTTTCACTTCTTTGATCATTCCGCCATTTCCACACAGGTAGAAAGTTGTAGGAGTATTTTTGTATTCAAATTCTTTTAAAAAATTTTGGACGTATCCTTTTTTCCCTTTCCAGTTTTCAGAAGGACGACTCAGTACATACTCATATTGAAAATCAGAAAGTTCTTTTTTTACGGCTTCAAGTTCTTCTTTGGCATAAATTTCTTGTTCGTTTCTTACACCAAAAAGCATGCGATATTTCAAGTTTGGATATTGGTTTTTTTTAGATTGAAGATAACATAAATGCTGAGACAAACCTGTCCCTGTATTTAAAAAAATAATTTGCTCCGTAGGTGGTTCATGAAAAAATACTTTCCCAAAGGGTCCAGTGAATTGAAGTGTTTCATTTCCTTTTAAGGACCAAACAAACTCTGAAGCTTTTCCAGTTTCGACAAACTTAAATAAAAGATGAAAACCGTCTTTGCGCTGATCTGTTGAGGCAATTGAATAGGCTCTTAGTGCAGGTTTACCTTCTGGCTGAGGCACGTGCAACATAACGAACTGGCCAGCTTTGAATTCAAAACTTTGTGGTTCAACGCATTTCAAAATTAATTCTCGAACCTTTGGCGTGAGATCTTTAATTTGCAGGACCTTCATCTGGCGAGTTGCTCGTGCAGAACTCATTTTGTTCCCCTGGTTGTTGGCTGAATATATGAGGACGCTCATGGAAATTCAATTGATATTATAGTACGAGATATATAATCTTAAACTATCGCTATCATTGGGAGAACTGCTTGTTTAACAAACTGAGTTATTGTCATTTTTTAATCGCAGGTTTTGTTCTCCTGCTTTCCTTTAAGTCATATTCTCAGGATGAAGAGAATTCGCAAGCACCGGCTGCGCCAACTCCAGTTTTAAAAATTGTTTCTCCTGTTGTGAACCCAGAATACAACCGTCCAATGTATTTTGAGGCTGATGAGGGCATGGTTCTGAATACTCCGGAATTTGAATACGATATGACGATTGACCAAGGTCGTACCTTAAAAGTGGGCCTATTCGATATCAATGAAAAAACTTTTCGCGTTGAATTGAAAACGATGGGCCAGCTTCATCCCAAATTAAGAAATGTTTTATCGAAATCAGAAGCCAAGAAAATGATTGTAGCTATGCGATGGCCTAACGAACTTTTTAGAGAAGGCTTAATTGAATTGATCTCACGTGATGGGGATGTTCTTTGGAAATTTGAACTGACCGAAAAAATGCGATCGGAATGGGAAGATGAAGCCGCAAAGATGAATGCAGCAATCTTTAAAAAAGATATAAATAAAGAAACTACTTCCAACAAAACATCGACGGCATCCTATGTTTTTAAAAATTTTTCAAGTATGCCTATCTTCAAACAAAAACAACCCTTTCGATTTTGTTTTACCAAAAGCATTGGGATTTTTGTTAATCGACTTTGCACACAAAAGTATGGGATAAAATATAATGGGCGAGTACCATTCGTTGCTTCAATTACGTCGAACGTAAGTCCCCGTGTTATTGTGCAAAAAGAACCTGATCAATTGAAGGGATCAATAAAGATCCAGGCAGATGATACGTTTAGTTTTTATGCAGAGTTAGCAAGTGGTCAGAGTTACGAATTTATTAGTCCCCCTCCTAAACTGAGCTTGATGGATTTTGCAGAATCTTTGAATCCGCAAATGGCTCGAGTCGTCGGTCATGGATTACCACCGCTGTCGCCGTATACATTTTTAAATTCGGATCAGTACAGTTCTTTGACAAGGATGTTGGGATTTGAGGCAACTATTTTTGATCCCAGAAAGTTTTGGTTGGCCGAGATCACAAAAGAAAATCCTGTTTTATATTTTCCAGGTCCTGGTGGGGGCGTGTTTAAGCAAAGTTTTGTTTTAGATAATCTTCCACAAGCAAGATCGCGACCTTATCTGGCAACTTCAACGCCGCCAGGAACGTATTTATCTGAAAAAATTATTTATGGCCGAAAACTTGCCGAGGATAAAATTGCTTCGGATCAGGTCCTGATGAGAGTAAATAAAAAAAATCCTAGTATTTTCGAATGGACATTCGCTGCCCCAAAAAAGGCGGATTTCAATCGTAGTTTTGTGCAAATCACACATGAAGGTAAAGTTTATAAATCTTTTTACGAACTTTATCGTGCCTATGCAAATGAGCTGAGTGCGAGAATGGGTGTTTTAGCTCCCGCAAATGCAAATTTTATGGGCGAAGTGGCTTATGCGCATTGGTTTGAATCCCTTTTTGGTTGGAGCAACAACACTTTTTCAATGCAGCGTTGGGGACTTAGTACAAAATATTTCTCATCGCTAAACCCCATGTCAGTCAATGACGACGGATCTACTGTCAACTTGGCAGTTTTAAATGCAGATTTAAAATACCGTTTTACGCAAGGTTTGTGGTTACGGGACGAGACCACGGGCTTTTCCCTTTCCTATCAGGAGGTCAATTGGGGACAGTTAAAGGTCCCAATGGCCGGGGGTGGTTGGTTTTGGGCTCGATCGATGCCTAAAGTTTTTGATGGCATGTTTAACTTTCTTCCCTTCATGGATTATCCAAAGTGGGTGGAATTTGAATTTATGTTTTATGGAATGACGACGGAACCTGGAGTCACCTTAAACACCAATTTAGTTCTTAATTTCCATGGCCAGGTTATGTGGAGTCCAAGTTTTTTTGGCGAGATGGGATTTGGGCTTAAACGTTATGCTTTTGATCATGCTCCCTCGAATCAACGAATTGAGCTGAATACTTTTTTTGGCACCTTAGGAATCGGATTTAGGTTTTAATCTTTCCCTTTAAATTTTGGGTTCCCTTCCACTTAGCACTCACCATCCATGGTTGCCGGCTTTACGGCATTCGGACTCGCCGAGGTGCTAAGTGGAAGGGAACCCAAAATTTAAAGGGAAAAAGAAAATCGAAATTAAACCCGATTCCCAAGGTGCCAAAAAAAGTATTTAATTCAATTCTTGGCTTGGGGGTAATGTCAAATATCCAATCAGCGCTAAGAGCGGCTCATATTCATAATTTTATGATTAATCTTTTTCTGTTGCTTAAGGTTTCCCAATATACTTTTTGTCGGTTTTCTATTTTAGAGGAACTTCCCCCTCCTTCAAAAAACGAGTTCAATGAAATGGACCCCGCCTTAAATTCGATTTGAATCGACGGC
>JBBTCO010000044.1:0-30662 GCA_038043185.1 Bdellovibrionota bacterium | reverse complement strand
TTTTTGAAGGAGTCGACTGAAATCTGATGTGCAACTGCACGTCGAATTTTTTGCGCCCAATTTCAAGATGCCCTGGACTTCACAACCCGTGGAGTTAGATGTGGAAGTAAATAGTAAGGCGTGCTCTCGCTGCGAAAAGTTCAAATCCGCTAGGGAGTTTTACCAAAAAGGCCGCTGGCTCGAGGCGATCTGTAAGACTTGTAAGCGCGAGGTTCGGAATGAAAGAAAAAATAAATCTCAGCCGGACGCGCGAATCGAAACCAGTCCCGATGTACCCAAAACCAAACAGCATGAGGAGTTTCACGGGAAGGCAGGCGCCTATCAAGAATATGGACTCACGAGAGATCAGTTTATGGAAATTGTCGAATTTTATTACGAGCTGATGAAGCTCGAGAAAAAAGGAGGATAAGAATGGAGGCAATCTTATTGTGTCGGATCTCAGATCCAAAACAAGAAGACGGATTTTCGCTAGATGTTCAAGAGCGACTTGGGCGAGATTACTGTGAGCAGAAGAATTTTAGCATTAAAGAAACGTTTCGCATGGTCGAGACCGGAAGCAAATCCCACAAACGTGAAAAGTTCGATGATATGATGGATTCAATCCGTCAGTATGTGGCTGCTCACAAAACAAAGATTTTGCATTTAGTGGTCGAAAAACCAGATCGGTTGACCCGCAATTTCACCAACCGCGAACAGCTTCAGTTTTTTGTTATCACCAAGCGTTTGGTTATTCATTATTATAAGGATCGAAGAATTCTCGATCATGATTGTAGTCCTGCAGATATTTTCACTGACGATATGATGACGTCGGTGAGCAAATATATTGCGCTGAATATCGCGCGCGAATCGCGAAAGGGCATGACGGAAATGTGCCGCAGTGGATGGTTTCCGGGGCGCGCTCCTCTTGGATACAAAAATATTCGCGAGGGCAACGTCCGTAAGAATGGGAAGAAGGAATCTAAAATTGTTCCGGACGAATCGACGGAAAGAGTTGTGCAACGTATTTTCGAACTCCGTGCCCTTAAAGGGCTCTCTTATTTCGCGATACGCAATCAAATTATTGAGGAAAACAAAGAGCTCAAAGGAAAATTGCTTCCTGAAAAACGGTTAAAAGTTTTTAGTAAGGCTTCGGTTGAAACGGTTCTGACCAATCCTTTTTATAGTGGGAAATTTTTTTGGCGCGGAGACTGGTATGAGGGGAAACATGAATTGATCGTGCCCATTGAATGGGTGCGATTGGTTGACGGTCGTCGCGGTATTTCAAAAAAAGAAGGACCTGTTGGCCAGTTTAGCTATCTTATGACATGCGCAGTGCCAGAATGTGGCTGCGCGATCATTTATGATCCAAAAACGAAAACTAACAAGTCGAACGACAACAAACGGGTGTACCGTTATTATCATTGTGGTGATTCAAAACGTCTGCACAAAGACCAAAAGATCAGACAGGTGAATGTATCGGAAAAAAGACTCTGGGAGTTAATTTGGGAACCAATTGCCAACATCTCAGTTTCTGAAAAATTGGCTGATCAGATCATGGAAGAAGTTCGTCGCCTGACTTTGAGTTCAGCAGTAACGCTAAAGGAAACGCAAGCGGCCACGAGCCGTCGCATTTCAGAACTAAATCGCAAGGAAGACGAACTCTACGAGCATTGGATGGGTGGCCTTTTGAACAAAGAAACATATGGCCGATATTTGGACAAAATCAGGCTTGAGCGTGACGAGGCCGCAAAAAAATTGGTTTCGCTGGAGAACATGGATAACGCCCTAATTGAGCGATCAACGAAATCTTTGCTCGAACTTTCTAAGCGTGCGAAATCTATATGGGAACAGTCGGTTGATGAACAGCGATTGAACCTGGTGAAAAAAGTCTGCTCGAACCTCCGAATGGAAGGCGCAAATCTGCGATATGACTTGCGAAAGCCATTTCGTGTTTTAGCTCAGATCAAATTAAATGAGGGCAGTGAAAATTGGCGTTCCCAAGGGGATTCGAACCCCTGTATCCTCCGTGAAAGGGAGGTGTCCTAGGCCACTAGACGATGGGAACGTAGGAGAAAAAAATGGTGGCTCGCGATGGACTCGAACCATCGACCCCTTCATTAAAAGTGAAGTGCTCTACCAACTGAGCTAGCGAACCACAAAGGCAAAAACAAGGAACACAACTTCAATTAAAATCAAATCAGTGTCAACCCTTCTTTGTAAAAAAGGAGAGGCCAATTATGCTTAATTATTAAACAAAGGCTTCACCCACAAAGTTTGCTCGCGGCCGGGACCAACGGAAATCACATCGATCGGAGTGGCCATTTGATTGGCAATGTAATCAATATAGCTTGTGGCATTTCTTGGTAAATCCTTAAGATGAGTGATCTTCGTAATATCTTCTTTCCAACCAGGGAAATACTCGACAATAGGTTCAACTTTTTCTAATTCATACGGAGAATTTGGTAATTCTTGCAAAATTTCGCCGCCCAATTTGTAGGCTACACAAACTCCCACCTTTTCATGGCCGGTAAGGATATCCAATTTCATTAAAGCCAAATTGGTAATTCCATTCACACGAATCGCATACCGTAGGGCTACGAGGTCCAACCATCCACAGCGGCGAGCTCTGCCGGTTGTGGAACCAAACTCGTGGCCTTCATTTTGGATTTTTTGGCCAATCTCATCTTTGAGTTCGCTGGGAAAAGGACCTGAACCGACTCGAGTTGCATAGGCTTTAAAAACACCAACAACATTTTTAATTTGAGTGGGCCCAATTCCCGCTCCAGTGCAGGCTGAACCCGCCAAAGTCGAAGAACTGGTCACAAAAGGATAAGTGCCATGATAAATATCGAGCATGGTTCCTTGGGCGCCTTCAAACAGAACGCGACGACCGGCCTTCAAGGCTCGATTAACCACCATCGAAGTATCCCGACAACGATAGGGAGCCAATTCTTCTGCAACCGATTGAAGTTGTTTAAATAGTTCTTGAGCTGAAAATTCAGCGCCTCCATAAAGGTTTTTTAAAAGATGATTTTTTTCTTTAAGTGTATGCTCGAGCTTTGCGATTAAAGTGGAAGAATCATAAAGATCGCCAAATAAAATTGCCCGGCGAGCCGCGCGGTCTTCATAGGCCGGGCCAATGCCTTTTCCTGTGGTGCCGATTTTTCCTTCAGAGAGATCAGTTTCGCGAGCGGCATCAATCGCCTTATGAAATGGTAACAAAATGGTTGCTGCATCCGAAATCATGAGCTGTTTGTTATTTTGTAAATAGCCCGTCTGTTTTAACTTGCGAATTTCTTCGGCAAGGCTAAAGACATCAATAACGACGGCCGAAGTGATTGCACAAGCCGTTTCAGCACGTAAAATTCCAGATGGAATCAGATGCAAAACTGTTTTTTGGCCATTAACGACAAGAGTGTGTCCAGCATTTGCTCCACCTTGAAATCTGACAACAAGATCTGCATTGGCCGCAAAAACATCAACTAGTTTACCTTTGCCTTCATCGCCCCATTGAGCACCAATCACTACAAATCCAGCCACAAGATCTCCTTTTTTGAGGGGCCTTTTTCGAAAGACCGAGGCAACTCTCGCTTAAAATTGGGGGAAAATCATGAGATTCTGTGAAATCTTTTAACTTTTGGGCCCAGCGCCAAAAGGAGTAGCTCCGTACCAGGGCACTCGGGGGGGTAAAGTATCGCTAGTTGAGCCTTCGATAAAGAATCGGATCAGTTTTTCTGCTGCGGTATTAGAGGCTTTGTAAAAAGCTTCGTCCGTATTAGCGCCAATATGTGGGGTCAGCAGCACTTGGGGATAATTGAGCAACTTCGAAGTCCTTGGGAGAGGCTCTTTTTCAAAAACATCCAGGCCAACAGCGCGAAGATAGCCGCTTTCAATGGCTTCACAAAGGTCATTTTCGTCGATAACTGAGCCTCGCGAAGTATTAATTAGAATGATGCCGCGGTGGATGTATTCAAAATGCGAGCGGGTAAGCATTTTGTCTGTTTCCAGAGTTTTCGGGACATGAAATGAAACTATATCAGCGGTTTTAAGAACCTCTTCATAACTGAGTCTGTCGACTTGAAGGCGGTCAAACACCTCATCTTCTTGGTAGGGATCATAGGCCACCACCTTCATGTTAAAAACATGTGCAATTTCAGCCACGCGAGAACCAATTCGACCAAGACCAATAACTCCATAGGTGCGACCGGCAAGTTCCAGTCCCACTAAACTTTCGCGGTTCCATTCGCCAGCTTTAATTCCTCGATGACCAGCGTGAATGAGTGAACTGCAACCCAGCGCCAAGCCCCAGGTCAGCTGGGTGGCGCTTTCAATATTTGCGGTTGGAGTGTGCATCACAGTGATGCCCCACTTTTGAGTCGCGGACAAATCGATGTGATCAAAACCACTGGTGGTGGTAATAATCAGTTGAAGCTTGGGAGAATTTTTTAATAAATTTTCATCAATACGGGTTTTCGAGCGAATCAATAAGGCATGAGCAGTCATTAAATGTTCAAGCGGAATTTTTTCTGGGGATTCAGCGCGAACCACTTCGAAACCGGGCTGTTGTTTTAAAAACAAAAAACTTTCTTGAGAAAAACGATCCATGATTAGGATTTTTTTAATCATGGATTTTTCCTCAACCAAATCTTGAGTTCATTAATTGTTGATTTAATTTTTTCTTCACTGATAAAATTTCCATCCAACTTTTGCGCGGATAGAGCCAAAGATTCTAGGGCGCGGACAATTTCATCATCTTGAATATAACCCATATGCCCAAGGCGAACAATTTTACCTTTGGCTTGATCTTGTCCACCCATAATAGTGATGTTGAATTTTTTTTCCATATCAAGTCTCAGTTTTTGTCCATCAATTGTCGAGGGCAAAGCTAAGGCGGTTAAAGAATCACTCGGATTTTTTGCGTAGAGAGAGAATCCCATTTTCTGAGAAAATATTCGAGTGGCTTCCGCTCGACGGTGAATCTCTTGAAAGTGTTGAGTCAGCCCCTTTTTTAAAATCAGGTCCAAGATAAAATCGAGCGCCTTGATCAAAGGAACGGCAGAACTAAAAAAAGTTTCTCCGTTGGCATTAGATTTTTTTTCCGATCGAATATCAAAATAAAATCTTGGCATTTGCGCATTATCAATAAAGTTCCAAGCTTTTTTCGAAAAACTAACAAAGGACATTCCTGTGGGTAACATGAAAGCCTTTTGTGATCCCGCCACGAGGCCATCAATTTTCCATTGATCCATCGGAAGAGGGTAGGCGCCAACGGCTGTAATGCCATCGACTAATAATAATGTCGATGGATGTTGATTGCAAATCTCAGCTAATTCTTGAATCGGATGAGCTACTCCGGTGCTGGTTTCGCACGCCTGACAAAGAACCGCTCGAGTGTTGGGATGCAATTTTAAATGATTTTTCAGGTCCTCTGGATTTATTGATTGGCCCCAAGAAACATTGTGAATGTGAACTCGGGCACCAAAAACTTTCGCCATCTGTGCCCAGCGCTCGCCAAATTTTCCCGATACAATTGCAAAGACTTCATCACCTGGGGAAAGCGTATTAACCAGCAGAGACTCCATGCCGCCGGTTCCAGTGGAAGTGTGAATATAGACGGGCTCTTCTGTTTGAAAGATTTTTTTTAACCCG
The DNA here is from genome assembly GCA_038043185.1 of Bdellovibrionota bacterium. GTDB lineage: Bacteria > Bdellovibrionota > Bdellovibrionia > Bdellovibrionales > Bdellovibrionaceae > UBA5009. The sequence goes on along the minus strand of JBBTCO010000044.1, from coordinate 25,034 downwards.
GTCAAAGCGCGCGCCAGTATTTGATCGAATTCTGGAGTGCGATGATGAATCATCGGTTCTGCTAATATTTTTCGCACTTCCGGATGCAAATTCACTGGGCCAGGCGCTAATAAACTATAAGGATAAGATGGATTTAATTCCAACGACACAATAGACCTCGAGTCTTGACTTTCCTTTGATCAGAGTTATCTTAAATCAAAGCCTATGGGCATCGCAAGGGAATGAATACGAATTTAAAACTATTTTTTTTTACCAGTGCAGTTTCAATTTTTCTTCTGAGTTCGTGCGCCTATCGTTGGGGCACAACCACAAGATCACTTCCTGGTGGTTATAGGCAAGTTTCAATCCCGATTTTTAAGAATAAGACACCCGAGGTCGGGATCGAAGTTCCACTCACCAATGCCCTTATTCAAGAGTTTCAAAAATCTTCGATCACCCAAGTCATTAATAATGATAAATCTCAGGTTGAAATTATTGGCGAGATCTTTTCGTTAAAGTATGATTCAGGCGGGGGCGGGGAGCAGCCAAGCACCAGTAACTATCTACCTCAAGGAACGGTTTTGGCAAAAAGTTATAATACCACTTTAGACGTTCGGATTCGCATGATTCGTAAATCAGATCAGGTTGAGATTTGGAGTGGTAATTTTCGCGGCGAAAGATCTTACAATGCGCCATTTGTGACCTTGTCTGGTGTCAATTCGATAAATCCACTTTACAATCTCTCGGCTCGCCGGCAAAGCATTGATGCTATATCCTTGGATTTAATGGCTGAGGCTTATGATCGAATATCGGAGAATTTTTAATGCCGATGCAGGACCCACAAAAAGTTTATAAAGCTTTTGAAACAAAAGAATTTTCACCTTTGTATTTTATTTTTGGTGAAGAACCTTATTTACTCAATCAATGTTTTCAACGATTTAAAAATTCGGTTCTGGTTGATGGGACCGAAGATTTCAATTTTAATTTATTTTATGCAACCGAGAATTCACCATCGGAAGTCAAAGAGGCAGTGGAAACTCTTCCTATGATGAGTTCTCGACGTTTAGTTATTTTGAAAGAGGCCCACGAATATTCAGATAAACAATGGTCTGAGTTCGAGCCCTTGATTAGTTCTCCGGTTGAAAGCACGGTGTTTGTTATTTTAGCGACAAAAGTGGATAAACGAAAAAAAATCCTGAAATCACTGACGGAAGTGGCCCAATCTGTCGAGTTTAAAAAGCCTTACGAAAATCAAATTCCTTGGTGGATTAATTATATTGCTGAATCTTTGGAAGTAAAAATTTCCGAAGAAGCGATTCATTTGCTGCACACCCTGGTGGGTTCACATTTGCTTGAGATCGAATCAGAAATCTTAAAACTGAAAGAGTACATTGGCGATCGTAAACGCATCGAGCTTTCCGATGTGGCCTCGGCTGTATCGCGATCAAAAGAAGAAAACATTTTTGATTTCACCAGGGCCGTTGGAGAACGAGATCAAGTTAAGGCGCTTGAGCATCTGGTGCAACTTTTAGATCAGGGACAAAGTGAAGTCGGTGTGGTTTCCTTAGTCGCTAGGCATATTCGTTTATTAGTTATAGTTAAAAAAGGACTTGAGATGGGTTTGCATGGAGCCCGCTTGGCCCAGCAGGCCCAGGTTCCAAGCTATTTTATCGAGAGTTATGTTGATCAGTCACGACAATGGTCGATGAAAAAATTAGAACAAACTTTAGTCGTGCTCAGCGAGACCGATAAGGCGTTAAAGTCGTCTCCACTTTCGTCCCATATTTGGCTTGAAAATATGGTACTTAAGACTTGTCATTGAAATCCGATAAGACTTTATGGCCCTTAAAAAAGCTAAATCCTCAGACGAGACTTTTCGACGTCGTTACCCTCGGCGCACTTATCAAAGAAAAATTGGTGTTCTTGCTGCCGGACACTTTTTAGTTTGTGTGGCCGGTGAGTTAGGAGAGGGTGGTCTTTCAATTATTTCTGAGTTTGTTTTTAGCGTTGGAAGTGAAATGTTGATCAATTTTCAAATTCCGGGTGGAGCTTTCATTTCTTTAAGAGCGAAAGTCAGAACGGTAAAGAAAGATCAAAAATCTGTTTTGCACGGTCTTGCATTTGTCGACGTACCTTTCCAGCAGCGTCGACAAATTCGTGCCTTTGTTTCAGAACGAGTTGAAGGATTACTTTGATCCTAGAGCAGCACTCACTCGAGAAGAAAGTCGGCTCACTTTTCGTGACATAGTTTCTTTTTTAAAAACTCCACGACCTGCGGCTTTTGCGATTTCCGAAGCATAAGCTTTAAGAAGTTCAGGCAATGCTTTAAAATTTTTATCTGTGATAGCCTTAACGAGGCTTTTTTCAGAAGTTCTAACCATGCTTTTTCGGCGTGTGTTGATTGCTTCTTTTCGCACAGTTTGTCGGGCTCTTTTTGCTGCGGACTTATGGTTTGCCAAAGGGATGACCTCCGAAGTATTGTTGAAAGATCAAGGTGTTAACATAGAGTGTCTCAGGAAGCAAGGGGCTTTGAGTGAAACCCGCGGATGATTCAAAAAACCGAGTCGTTTTGAATGCTTTGAGCATGGCTATGGGAACGATGACCAGCCGAGTACTGGGGTTGGTGCGGGAAATGGTGCTGACGGCCTACTTTCCAAGAAGTATCACCGATGCCTGGACGGTGGCTTTTAGGCTTCCCAATGTGTTCCGCCGAATTTTGGGTGAAGGTGCCTTATCCGTTAGTTTTATTCCCGTTTTTGTCGAAGCCCACCACGACAGTCCTGAAAGAGCTAAAAATGTGATGTACGGAGTTTATACTCTTTTGCTCTTGATCCTCACGGTGTTGACCTGTTTGGGCATCATTTACATTGAACCACTCATCAATATTATGCTCGACGAAAATTATGGAAATATTCCAGGAAAACTTGAACTCACTTATCGGATGGCTCGAATCATGTTTGGCTTTGTATTTTTGGTCAGCACGTATGCTTTTTTCATGGGAATTTTAAATGCCTTAGGTTCTTTTGCCATAGCGGCCATGGCGCCTACTTTGTTTAATATTTCCATGATTGTTTCAACGCTGATTCCCAGTGAGAAATTTCCCAGCCCGGGGGATGGCTTAGCCTGGGGAGTCTTGGTTGGTGGGGCTCTGCAATTGTTTTTGCTCATTCCAGTTTTGCGCTCTAAAGATTATTTTCCTAATATCTGTTGGAATATTTCAACATTGATCAAAAATCCGGATGTACAAAAAGTTTTTCGTAATATGCTGCCGGGACTTTTTGGTTTGGGACTTTTGCAAATCACCACTTTGGTTAATCAACGATTTGCCAGTGAGCTTGGCGAAGGCGCGATCACTTATATTTATTTGGCCGATCGGCTGCTTGAGTTACCGCTTTCCCTGATCAGCGTGAGTTTAGGAGTGGCGCTATTACCAATGTTGTCGGGATTGTGGAGTCGTGGGGAAAAGCGCCAAATGGCCGAGACCATGTTTTATTACGTAAGACTGAATCTGTACCTCGTTTTGGCTGCGGCTTTGGGTCTTTTTATGCTTTCTCGACCGATTGTGGAAGTGCTTTTTCAGAGAGGAAAATTCACGGCACATGATGTGGAACTTACCGTCGGAGTCGTTTGCGTCTGGTCCTTGATTATGATTCCTTCAAGCTTAGTGCGGGTCTTGGCGCCGGCTTATTATGCAGTGAAAAACACATGGTTGCCGGCGGTGGTTTCATTGATTTGTTTAGTAGTGCATTTGATGGCGGCTCCCTGGTTAATGGATAATTATGGTTTAACCGGGCTTAATATTTCTTCCTTACTGAGCTCAAGTTTGAATATGATTTTGCTTTTATTCTTTTACAGAAAATTGATCTATAAAATTTCCTTGGTAGATATGGCTAAAAAAATTCTGTTGTTTATTTTCCCTTTATTTGGAATGGCGTTTGTCCTTTATTTTTATGATCCTGTTGAAGCCTGGGCGTTGGGAATATTTCCAAGTTTGATTTTTCTCGTGAAGTTAATTGTATTGGTAAGCTTTATTGTAATGGGTCTTTTTACATTTGTAACAATCAGTTGGTTAATGGGCCTTGATGAGTCTAAAGCAACTATCGATCGTGTCTTAGGAAAATTGCGTAGGTATTTGGAAAAACGTTCTCGGAATTAAATCTCAAAAAGATACATTCAAAATAAATTCTCAAAATGAAACGCCATTTGCAGATCAAATTAGATATGATGAGGTCTATAAAAATATTTTTTTTCTGTAAATTCAGGAGTATACTGTAGTGACCTGGACGTTTTTATAAAGGGCAATGATGGGACGTAAGTATTTTACTAAAAATTTAAGGCAAGATAATCGCGGCTTTATCGTGATTTCTGTTATTGTAATGGGAATTGTCATTACGATCGTTATCGCTTCTTTTCTAACTTATCTTCAAAATGAAAATACACTTCAAGCTCGTCAACGCACTCGATTTGAATTTGAAAATCTTCATACTGCAATAATGATGATGTTTTCGACGCCCGACATTTGTAAGAAAAACATAATGACAGCACGTTTCGGTACAAGTCTGAGCGAGTTGATGAGCTTATCTACAGCTGGAGCGATTCAGATCTTCTATCCAGCTTCTGCAGGCCCGGATAGTGGCGTCATGGTTCCCTCACCCAACACGGCTTCTTATTATAATAAAAATCAGACGAAAGTTTTTTTTACATCTCCAATTAAGCTCAATGCTACAGATACGACGTATCTTGCAGATTTAACAATTGTTGTGTCCGATCCAGCTTCAATAGCACGCTCAATTGTGATTCCTTTTTATCTTATTGCCGACACAACGGGAAATCTGGTGGGCTGTATGGCAACTAGCTATCCGGCTCCAACCGGAGCACCACCATTTTCAACTATGGAAGATATCTTATGTAGCCAAATTTTTGGCCCGACTTCAAAATTTCAACCACGGGATCATGTATGCATTTAAAAAAGCGCACTTTTATTAAATACATTGATTCGAACAGAGGATTTTCTCTTATCGAATCCCTATCCGCAATTGCTCTTCTTGCAGTGATCGTATTTGTCTTTTTGGGTTGGGTGGTTAATCACAAGATGGGATTAAATAATATTAGCCAAAATAGTGAGATTACAAACACTATGCTTCGAGTTGTATCGGCTTTTGGTGATGAGGATCGTTATTGTAGAGATATCATAGGGCCAATTGCATTTAACCCAACGGAAACGAATGGGGTGCAAATCGGCGCTATTGATTATTACAACTCGATAGATGTAAAAATTCCTAATGGTAATGTGGTAAAAATTGGTGAACCGTTGGCACAAGCTCAGGGTGTTACGACAAAAGATATTCGTTTAAAACCTTCGGTTATCTTGGATGCACAAACCGTTTTAGCGAATTTAGAATTTACTTTTACCAAGTCCAATGTTTTGGGACCATCCACAAACGTTCAAAAATTGCCTGTTTATTTAACTTTATCTGCTGGTAGTATTTTAACATGTTCAATTTCATTGGCGCCATCGTTGATTATTTCTAATCGTTTATGTGAGGTTCAAGAAGGCGGTTTTTCTCATTATGATCCTGTCACTAAGACTTGCGTGGTAAATGACGGCGTCAAATGGTTTGTTAGCACAGACCCTTTAAAGGCCAGCTGCCCGGTTGATTTTAAAGCAGCGACAAATCAAAAAAATGTTGGACGTAATAAACAAGTTTGCACTTCGGTCTCTACCGTTGGAACAAAAATTCCACCTCGTTCTTATAAAAATGGTGTTGTAATGAAAGACAATGTGAATATTTTTTCTGCTATTTTGAATCCAACGACTTCGACTTGTAAGTTTATTTTTTTACGTGGAGAAAAGCCAGCGGATTTTAAGTCTTCCATTAAATGTATTTCAACGAAGGAGGCTAGCAAATGAGGCCCAAACTAAATCTGAAAATTTCCAAACGAGGATTTACGCTGGTTAGCTTAGTCACTTCTTTAGGTGTGGTTACAGTCATTGGACTTACTCTTGCGGCTTTTTCAGCTTCGTCTTCGAGTTTTTTCTCGAGTATGGATCAAATTGGTCGCATAAATAATTCTTTGGAAGAGATTCGTAATACCTTGGCAGATGATATTCAATGCAAACAAAATTTTGCCGGAATGGATTTCAAAGGCGGCGATGCCACTGGAACACAAATTAATAAATTGTCCTTATTCGATAAGGACCTTAAGTCCCATGAAATTTTACTTTTAGACCAGCATTCTCGGGGAATCACGACAAAAGATATGCGTTTAATTCCTGGCCCGCAGCTGACGGCCGACGTCAATGCTGCTTCTTTGAAGCTAACATTTTTGAAAGCTTCTTCGGCTGATGGATCACAGGAAATAGTTCGTACGATTCCAATTTTTGTTAGCGTTAAGGCAAACAAAGTTACAAACTGCTGGGTAAAAAAATCTCTTGCTACTGTGGTTTATAATCAGATTTGCGACGCTATTTCGGGACACACCATGAGTACCTTTGATCCGGTAACAAAAAAATGTACGGCAGCAAACGCGCAATGGTTTACGGGAACCAGTAGCAGTGCTTCGTGTCCTAAAGGGGCGAGTGTTCCATCAAAATCTGTTGCAAAAAATAGCTGTGGGATGAGCATTCCTACAGCATGGGTAGATCCTCAACCGCTCATCAGTGTTACATTTGCAGATGGAAGCATCGGAAGTACAAAGAGGTCTCAGGCTCTGGTTGCACTTGATGTAACGAGTAACAGGTGCTCGTGTGTTTGGGCGACAAATATTTCGGATGCGGATATTGCGACATTTCGTTGTCAAATTCTCTGTGTAGTTCCTTAAACTGGTGGACTTGTCGCAGCGTCAAGCTGCTAGACTTTTATGTTTGGCTCGAAAAACTGTTGTGAGAAAGTTAGCCGTAGAGTACAAAACCCGACGCATCTTGGGTTTTGAAGTGTCCCCAATGGCAGTGAAGAGCGCTTTGGCTCAGATTGCGCTTAAGAAGTATCCCAGTTTACAAATTTTACAAGTTTTTGCTTTCTTCTAGCTTATTCGGCAATTCTTACTTATATCCTATTCCGCACTAACTTTTGGAGGCTTCATGAGCAAATATATGGTTTTCTTAATTTCTCCGTTTTTATTTTTAAGTGCGATTCCCGCCAACTCCCAAGTAAACAGCATCCTCGTAAAAACAATGACAATTAGGTGCACATTTTTAAAATCATCAAACATGATGCTTGAAGCCCAAGTTTACGGTACAAAAAAGAAAGTCGGTTATGCTAACGTTTCAGTTTTAAAGAATGTTTCAGGGAAATCTCAAATTTTAAATCAGTATCAATTACCCTATGTGAATCCTAATGGAATGTCTCTATTTATGGACTTTCTTGATCAAGCCAATCGCGTGGCTCTTCGTGTGTCTGGTGACGATATGGGTGGGATGTCATCACTTGTCGTAGGAAATAAAACTTACGAGCTCACCTGCGGGATTATGTAACTGCGGAATTATGCAGTTTAACTAGTCCTTAACTTCAGCGAGATTCTTGTAGTTATCATAAATCTTCTGTTGTTTATCGATTTCTTTATTCCATCGAGAGATTTCACCTTCATAACCGCGTTTTTTGTTTTTCCAATCATTTTCTTGGGTCACAGCGGTTTTAAGTTTATCGTTCACCTGTTTTTCTTGATCTTTTAAAGCATCGCCACGAGTGGCCCAGACCTTTTTCTCCTCTTGAATTTGCGTCAATTGAACTTGATAGTCTGTGATATTTTTATTTCTGATTGTCTGATTTTCTTTAATTTTACCAATCATTTCTTCGAGTTCTTTGATTTTTTTATCATCTAAGATCAGTTTGTTTTTTTCATCGGCAATCAGTTGATTGAGTTCTTTATCATTTTGTTCAACTTTTTTTAATGCGGCTTGATTTTCTTTGACCTGATTTGAAACACTTTTTTTCTGGTCTTCCACCTGGCTTCGAGCTTTTGACACTTCAGAAATATTTTTTTCAACGATAGATAAGTTCTTTTTATAATCCTGAACATTTAATTTTGAGTTTTCAATGTTCGTTTTAATTTTTTCTAATCCATCTTGGGCAGAAGCCTTGGCTTCAGCAAAAGGCGAATAAGTAAGACTAAAAGTAAGACCAAGTAGAAAAATTCCACCGAGTATTATGTTTATTTTGTGCGCATTCATTTATGACTCCTTCATCGGACTTTATTTTCCATTTTCGTCAGCAGGACAAACATTTTTCAAAGAAGATCTGAAGTGACCTATCTCGTCCTCCCAAATTTCACCTTTAAAATTCCACTTCATGTTGTTATCTTTTTCTGGTTTTGGAACTTCACTGACATCCTTCTTCGTGGCTTCGCCTCCAGAGGCTTGGTAACGGATGTGCTCCCCAGCGCCTGAATAAATCTCGTATTGAAGAATCTCACTTTGATCCAAAACGGTTTTCAATGAGGACATAGCAACCATATAACGATTTTTAAGGGCCGTAGCAGCTCTCTCACGAGCTTCGGCCTTTTCCTTATCAATTCGCACAAAGCTTTTTTCACGAGCTTCCTTCACACTGTTGCGCGCTTTATTCACGGTTTGTGTTTGGTACTTATAACTAGCCAGGCGTTTTTGTTGAAGCAACTCATTGGCTTTAAGCTCAGGCATAATTGCTTTGGCTTGAGGGTCGTTCATTTTTGCGCGAACTTTACCCAGCTCGACATTGGCATCACTTTGTTTTTTGATAAGATCCTTTTCCCTTTGAATAAGTTTTAAAGTGACATTCCCGAATGATGTAATCTCATCTTCATAGTTATTTATTTGTTTTTGAATGGCCACAAATGAGGGGTGACGGGCTAATTCAACAATAAAGGAACGTGGAACACTTTCGACTTCACGAAGATCAGGATTTTTCAGCCACGTGCGAACAAGATCATAATAATCTTTTGAAGATTTTTTTTGCGACTGAAATTTTTCGAGTCGACCATACATTGGAGCATAACGATGTCCTAAGTTATTTAAAACATTCATTCCATCACCGAATTGGCAGAGATTAAGATAACCCACAGTTCGAACTACATAACTTTCAGGATTGTACGCGTTTTTAAAAAAATCAGTGTGCAGTGAAAACATATTCCCTGCAGCGCCTTCATAGTCTTTCAGCAGAATTTGTGTCCAGGCTTGTTCGACCATTGCGGGTAACCAAATGGGATGAGACTTGTCGACTTGTCCGTAAGCGGTGAAGGCATCTTTATATTTTCCCTTTTGAAAATAAATTCGCGCCAAAGTTATTGCGGAAATCGTTCGAATAGGGATAGAGCGGTCAGACTTTGTTAGTAAAGTATTTAAGATATCAGAGGCCGCATCAATTTTGCCTTGACGATAAAGACTTAATCCTTTGATCAAAAGACTTTCATAATAGTATTTTGATTTTTCATCGATATTTTGAAGGGATTCCTCGACTGCGGTTAGATTTGCTTGTTCAAGAAAATATTTAGCTCGGTAAAATTGATAGGCATCGTAGCTATTTGTATCAATTTCAAATTTTTGCGCATAATTTTCAATTTCTTTGACGTCTGACACTTGCAATTTTTCAATATTTTTTATCAATACCCCAATCGCTTCATTTTGCAATTCACGATTTTTGGACTCTTTAGCTACTTTTAAAAGACTGGTGCGCATTTCGGTGGGAAGACCAACTTCAGCCGCCGCTTGCGCATAGTGAAAAGCAGCTTCATGGCCATACTCTTTATCAGATAAAAGTTCTGCAAAGTGAGCTAAAGCCATTTCGTAATTTTTTAAAAACTCATAATAAATTTGTCCTTCAAGAATCTTATATTCTTGGGATTTAAATGTCGTCATTTCTTTCGTGTCTGGATTGGTCTCTTTGGTTACAGGCTCGACGATTTCTTTAAGGGCCTTAATCTCGGGAATCTGTCCCAGCGTTTTATTGTTTGCGAAAGATTTTGCTGGCGCTGCAGCAGCGAAGGGTTTTTTCTTTTTATCAAGCTCGCTCACTTTTGGTGATTCTTTGCGAACGATTTGTATCGATTTTACTTGTGGAAGGGCGGGCAGTGCCAGTTCGCTGACTTGGGACTCGAGGGTGATTTCTTCGCCAATGTCGAGGTGTGGAATTTTATTAGCTTTGTGCATTTCAAAAGTGGGGACACGACTTGATTTAATTTTTAAATTTGGCGCAGGTTTTCGGCCCGAATTAACAGTTTTTAAAACTTGGGCTTCAGCCATTATTGACGAGATCACCAAGATTAAAACTGTTACTGCCGTCAGAATAAGTGATTTCATATTGCTCCAACCTATTTCCAATAGGTGATACCGATCTGAAGTGCGGTGTCGTTGATTGATTTATTTCCTAAGCTTGCCCCAGTGGTGAAACGCAATCGTTCTTCTGTGGTCCAGCGATTTATAAAGTCGATACGAACCGCCCATTGGTTCGAGACGAAAAATTGTTGGAAAACATTGAGTGAATAATGAGGTGCATTTTTTGAAATATCGACGCTTTGAAAAAAGGACGTATTGCAAGCTAAAGAGGCACTACATTTTTGTTGCACAAAGGTGGTGCTGCCTAATCCTAGACCCAATCCCATGTCAAAATAGATAATTTTTTTATCAAGTAAACTCATTTTTGCATAAATAGGCACCCAATAAGCCATAATCGTAGTTGCACTCACGTATCGATTGTGGTCAGGCATAACTCCAAAAGATTGTTTGTATTCTTCAATTGTTTCATTATTTTTATAACTAGCTTGATTGTAATTAAGCTCTACACCCCAACGCTCATTAAAGAAATAGCCAAGATTTAGACCCAACATACTTCCCGCTGAATTTGGATCATTGTAGGGTGTTCCGTAATTAAGCGAGAAAAACCATCTTTTTTCTTTGGCAAAAGCGCGATTTTGAATAACGGAAAAATCGTCATCTTTAGCTGACCAATATTTTTGTTCCAGCTTTTGGATATCAAGTTTGTCGGATTCGCCGCTTTCGACTTTTTTATCCGGCTGGTCCGCCTTTTTTGCAGATTTATCTTGGCCATAGCTGGGCAATGTATACGCAACACCGAGTGCGGTTAAAAGGATCATCAGTTGTAAGAGTCTCATGTGGTTGCCTCCGTCTTAGTTTGTACTTTTAAACAAGAATGGATAGGTGACATTCACCTTTGTTCCCCCTTGTGGAGCTGGGAATTTCCATTGAGCAACCTTGTTCAAAATACATCCTTCGACGGTTGCGTTCTTCAGCGTTGAATCACCAATATTCTGAGCTTCGACTTGACCAGATGAGCCGATTGTAAAGCGCACAGCGATTTTTCCAAATAAATCTTTGTTGGCGCTGAGTTGTCTCTCATAACAATATAAGATTTGTCCAAGTTGAGTTTTAATATAGCTAGCAATGACATCTCGATCGAGCCCTCCAACGATTTCGGATTCGTCTTCAATCAGTCCAACACCAGCTTGGCCAATTTTTCCACCAGCCAATTGTCCTACGCCATTCATCGATTTGCCACCGCCAAGACCAGAGGTGGAAATTGTTACTCCAGTGCCCTTTGCATCGGAGTTCCAATCTTTGCCTGTTTTATCAATTGGTCCAATTGAAGCAAGAGCTCGTCCGCTGGGGCCTGTTCCGGCGACAACACCCTTTGAAATAATTGCGTTTTTAGATTTTTGAGCTTGAGCAGAAATTTTTGACAACAAATTGCTGAGTCGTCCAGAATTTAAACTTTTTAAGAGACCAGCGACTTTTCCACCAGCAGGTGTAGTGCTTGGTGTTGTCGCGGGAGCAGCGGCTTTCTGTGCCACTGATTTTTCAGCTTGTGATTTTTGTTTCTCTTGTTTGGTTTTTTTAAAATCAGTGCGGACAATAAGTTTAGTCGCGCTTTGAGGTAAATTTACAACTTCATCACGCGGCGGTTTTGGGCTGAGCAAGGCAACGAGTGCAAATAACAAGCAGCAGGCACCCACAATACCCATATTTTTTGCACTGTCTTTATCAGTCACTTGTGAGAGCTTAAATTTTGCAAATGGTGACGTGTCTTCAATCTGGATTAGGCGTTGGCTAATTTCATACTCACCATAATTTTTTCTTACCCATTCCTGAGAGGGAATAGGATCAACGACGATTTTTTGTACAGTAGAGTTGGGACGAAATTTTTTCGTCGGCTTCAAGGTTTTTGTTTCAACAACTGCACCGCGGAAACGAACGAGATAAATATGATGAGGTTTTGAATTGGTAGAAAGACTTGGTTTGCGCTGTTCAATACTTTCGAAAACGTCGACATTTTTTAGAACTGGAGTCACTATTAAATATGAGTTCTTGAATTTAATTTTACATTCTTTGTCTAAAACTGTAGTGGGTGCTCGATTTTTTTCAAAATTCTCTTTATTAAAATCAATATAATACCATTTGTTATTGCGAAATTCAAAAACGCCTTCATAAGGTTGCAAATCAAGATCAACAGAAATCATGTCAGAAAGTCTTGATGTGCCAAATGTATAAATGATCTTGCCTGGACTTAATTTCCAGGCCTTTTTCGTGCCATCTTGAGTGGTCTGTTGAACCAGCAACGTGAGCATTTAAACTTCCTTACTAGCGGTTACCTAACATAAAAACTGGCCTCGCGAATGCGCGCATCCATGTCTTTTTGCACATCGTAGAGGGGTAAAAATTTTAGTCCTTTTTTCTGAACTAGAAAAGCACCGTCAGGATTTCTGATAGTCCCTTTTAAGCTCATTTCACCAAAGTTAACTTCTTGCACTTTTCGTACGGTTTTCTTCTTTGTCTGCGCAGAGGCTGAGAATGACAAAAATAATATTAAAGATAATGACATCAATATTTTCATTGTTTCACCTCCGAGTTTGCGTTGAGTCCGACCTTTTTATTTAAGGTTTTTAGATACTCAATCTTTTTCCCGATCCAAAATCTCATGTCTTCCTCTTTAGCCAGCTTAAATGCCTTTTGATAGCTATCCAGGGCCTCGATTGAAGAATTTTTGTACATCTCAAGGAGGTGGGCCTGATGGATAAAGCCCAATAGGTCATCTGCTCCCTTGCGACTTAAAAAATCTGCAACAACTTTCAATGACTTAGCAAGATCTCCTTTTTGAGCATAAGCTTCACTCAACAAAAGTCCTACATTCATATTATACAATTGATCTTTCGGAAACCCAGCAAAGATCTGAATGACAGATTCATAATTATTCTCGGTATAGGCCTTTATTCCTCGGAATGTTTCGATTTCTGTCGAAGTCATTGACGAATTGAGGACCTGAGAAAAAAGAGGTAAGGATGAACCTAGACCATCGAGTTTGTAATTCAGTCGTGCTTTTTGATAGATAGCCGGAGTATATAAGGGTTGCTCGTTCAGAAATTTTTCAATTAGCCAATAAGCTTTTAAATCTAAACCTTGGGCTTCAGAGGTATAACTTAACAAATACAATCCATAAATTCGTTGTTCCTTATTGGTAGTCATTTCTAAAGCTAATTTTTCAAGGGATTTAAAATCCTGTACTGCATAACAGGATTCCGCAATTTGTGGAGTGTTATTTTCTTTTTCGCTATTTTTCCACCTTTTCAGATCACAAATACTTTTTGTTTTAAAGTCGATTTTTTTCCAATTTTCTTTTGCGCTTATAAAATCCCGAGGTAAAAAGCTTTGCAGAGATTGCGTTTCAGGATATTTTATCGTCGGACGGGCGGTGTTTTCAATGGCTAGCTCTGACCAAATGACTTGATTTTCTTTCGATAGCGCGTTTTTAGCGATAGCCTGAATTTGTCTTAAGTTATCATTTCTTTTTTCTTCAATAGGGCCAACAATTTTTGCCAATTCATCCAGTAAAGCCTTTTGTTCTTCAATAGAAAGTGTAGATGGAGGCAAAATGCTTTTCAAGCTCGCAATGTAGTTCTGGTAACAACGATCAATACCTTGATAAGCTAAAAGCTGAATTTTGGCCTCTGAGTTCATCTTTGTAGCCGACAAGTAAGCCGTTTGGGCTTTATCCAGCTTTTCCGTTTTCATTGATAAAACTAATGCTAAACGATCTTCTTTGCTGGATTTTACACTTTGGGACATCAGTTCTTGCTCTAAAACTTCCGCTTGGACAAGGCGGGCAGAAGCTCGCTCTTCTGATTTTGAATCGCGAGATAAAATTTTTCTGGCTAACTCGAAAGCATCTTTAAATTTTTTCTGCTTTAAAAACTGATTCGCCTTTTTTGTTAGGATCTGTGTTGAATAAGGTTCAATATTTTGACTTAAAATTGTCGCCTCGACTTTTTGATATTCTGGCTCTTCTGTTTTGCCATTGAAGGTATTTAATATTTTACTAAAAATGCGGGCCCGATCTTTTTTGTCTGCTTGAGTCAGTAAAGAATTAAATATTTTTCTGGATTCAACAGGTTTGTTTTCAAGCGAATAAAAATCAGCCGATGACTCAAGATACTGAGTTCGATTTTTTGGATCTTTTTCAGCCAGCGAAGATAATAAGGCAGCTGCGCGCAGAAGACGACCCGATTCTGCAAAAGCTTTAGCGGCTTCTTTCAAAGCTTCGAGATTTTTTTCATCCTTAGGATACTTATCAACATAATCCAAAACAAGTTCGGAAGCCTTTATCGTTCGACCTTGGGCATATAAAAGACTAAGTGCTTGCCATTGGGCTGTTTGAGACAAATTAGATTCAGGATGCGATTTAAAGAACTCAATTAGTTTTTCAGAGGCTTCAAGTTGTGAAGCTGTTTTTGAAAAATCTTGAATTTCTGAATAGTGAGCCTCTTCATTGATTTTGATTAAATTTTTCTTTCTTTTTTCATCGGGATTTTTCTTTAAAAAATTTTGAGTTAAATTTTTCAAGCCGACATAATCTTTTTTGATGTTCGAAATATCAAGAATGATGTCCTCGGATTTTACCATTAAATCTTTATTGGTTTTGTTTTCAGCTATTGGCGTTAGCCATTGCAAAGCTTCTTTGTAGTTTTTTTCTTCATAAAAAATCAAACCTACTTTAAAGCTAACCGGTAAAACGGATTGCCCCTTAGGGAATTTTTTTATGTAATTAAGCGCAAGACTTTTTCTTTGTGCTTCTTTTAAAGAATTTTTTTCTTTGTCGTAACTTTTTTCTTTCGCATAAAGGGCGCCATAAGTTGCATCATGGCTAAGTACAGGATCGGTGGATTTATCCCCAACGATTTTATATTGATCACTGGCCTCTTCAAATTTATTGAGTTGAAAAAGCAATTCAGCAAGAGCGTAACGTGTTTTTAAATCTGGTTTCTCGATGTCCTCGTTATCTAGGATCACACGAAATGCTTTTTCAGTAAGTTCAGAAAACGCCACGTGTAATTTGTTTTTTAACCAAATTTCCCACCACTTTGCGGCAATTTCTAAACTGGTTTGACGAAATTCTTTGGTGCAAGATTCGTTAAGTGCAGTTTCATTACTTTGTTTCAAACGCCACGAGGATCCGGCCTTACATAAATCACTCGCAGTTTGCAGATGCCGAACAACTTCGTCGCGAGATTTAAGAGCTTCATTGGCATCAACTAACATAAGGTGGGCTTTAACCACGGCGGGATTATCTTCGCGTTTAGAAATAAATTCAGTTAAAAAGATGTTCATGTCTTTGTGACGGCTATGAGATTCATACAGCTTTGCAAGATCAATCATCGAATTGCCAAGCTCTTCGCCTTCAGTGATTTTGTTAAAATAAGAATAAAGTTCAGAGGCGCTAGCCGTGTCTCCGATAAAAATGGTCATATCGCGAAGTGCCTCTTTGCGCAGGTAATGACCTTTTGTAAAGGTTTCTCCTAGTTGCAGTGGTGGATTTAGCTTAAGGACATCTTCAAGTTTTTTGATTGCCTTTTGCGAATTTCTTAAATTGTAATGGGCCCAGGCCATTTTATAGAGTCCATAAGAATAAACTCGGCTTTCTTTATAATTTTCTAATTTTTCAAAATAATTGAGGGCAGTAGAAAAGCGACCTTGATCGTAAAGAAGCTCACTCAATGCCAAAATTGCATCCGGCATTAGTGTTGATTTCGATTGAGTCTCGATTAATTTAATATAAAGAGCTTCGGCGATTTTTAGCTGCCCAATTTGTTGATGAGCAAAGGCATTATTAAAATAGACCGAGTCCATGTCTCGGTATTTTTTAAATTGAGTTTCAATTTTAAAATAAATAGCGATGGCTTTTTTTGTCCATTCTGAACTTTTTCCAACAGAAAGAGGAACTGAGCTTAATTGTTTTGTTTTTTCATTGAAGTAGAGGTCGAAAAAGCGACCAGTTTTTGAACGTCGCTGATAAAGCTCTGCTAAACGGTACCATAAATCGGGTTCCTCTGCAGAGCCCTTTTTCCTTTTCAAAATGCTTTGTAAAGATTCAATGGCCTTAGTTTCTGTTTTTGTAATTAGAATTTCAGAATTGATCGTATTTTTTTCGTTTTGTGATTCATTGTTGGTATTGGATTTAATTTCGGGCAAAAGACCACGCTCGTCGGTTTTTGCGAGTGAATTGAGGCTAAAGATGAAGATCAATGCTGATAAAATCAACTTCATTTATACTTTCCTTAATTTCCAACCGTAGTCACCATTTTCAATTGAGGGAAGCCAGCCATCGAAGCGGTGTACATAATTTTTCGTAATGTTGAATAAGGTAGCCGTGCATCCGCCTGCAGCAAGATGCGACCCTCTTTGACGATTTTTTTATCCTTATCTGATTTCATAATTTTATCAAGTTCAGCAAAAAGCGGAAGAATAAAACTCGAATCATGAGAATCTAAATCCTTGCCGTCGATCTGATTATTTATAATTTTACCTAATTCTTTTTTATCAATTTTTAACGATTCAGTACTGACGCTCACTTTAACGCCATCATTAGGATTCAATGATGTGTTAGATGAAGGCAACCGCATGCCCGGTTCAAGATCGATTTGCACTTCGGCTGTGTTGTAGGATTGCAATAGGAAGACTAACAATAAAGTAAACATGTCCGTCATTGAAGTTATATTCAATGTAAAAGTCGAAGCTCTTTTACGTGGCGGTTGATAACGATTACGACGTGACATATTCAACCCTCGAATGTGTTAGCGAAAACAATTTCTGGAAACATATATTCAGTTTCAACATTTTTCCCTGACTGAGTATCATAAACTGGAAACTTCTGTTGATCGCGACTGCGACGAGCTTCATCCATGAGTTTAACTAGATCTTCGTAAGCCACGTCTTCTTCTGGCTTAAGATCCACTTTGAAAATTTCTGGATAAGCTTTTTTTACAACTTTTAATTTGCCGTGAATCGAGACCCAATCAAATTTTCCCGCGGTCATTGGGACTGTGTCGATTTTATTTATTCCTTTTTCTTTGATAATAATCTTTAGGCCATTTTTATTGCTGACTTCCAACGTGATCGACGATTTTTCATTTTTATTTTCGTCTTGCCGTTGGATAGCCTCTTGTACAACCTGAGGAAGTTCGGTTTCAATAATCATCATTTGTACGAATGCGGATGATAAAAGTAAAACTGGAACTAACTTAACCATCACGGCTAGCAATGGAGCAAGATCGAGTTCGATCTCAGTGTTATGTTCAAGTTTAATTTTTTTAACACCCACAAATATCTCCTGATGCTTTTCGAATTCGTGTCTTTATCTCTGTCCTACGAAGCCTTCGATTTTGGACTTGGTGGCGTTGCTCCAGCAGGGTTGTGTCCAACAGGAGTGTCAGGAAAAACCGTGCTTCTGGTTAACTGTGGCATATGCGAGCTTGTTAAAATCTCAGTTAACTTTGAACATTTTTCCGTGGCCTGTTCAATCAACTGATTTTGTCGTGCCGTTAAAAATGAGAAAAAAACCATAGCAGGAATAGCGACAGCAAGGCCTAAAGCAGTTGTGTACATCGAAACTGAAATGCCTGTAGCTAATAAATGTTGTTTTGCCGCAGGATCTGCCTGAGCCACAGCTTCGAACGAAAGAATCAAACCGTGAATTGTACCGAGCAGACCCAGTAGGGTTGCAACGTTCGCCAACATGGAAAGATAATGTAAACGTCGCGTGTAAAGGGGCATAATCTCGGCCATAGCGATGTCATGACTTTGAAAAATTGTTTCGTCATCACGGTCCGCTTTTTCCAAGATTGTTTTAAAGGCTTTAGCCAATGGTTTTTTGTCCATTTGAGAACAAAGAACCAAAGCCTCATCTAATTTTTTACCAAGAACAAGAGTTTGAATACGATTCATAAACTCGTTTACATTAATACCATAATCAAAATAAAGAGTTTTTCCTCTCTCGGCGATCAGCACCAATCCGGCAACTCCAGTCAGCAGGATGATCCATCCGACGAGGCCGGAAGAATTCATAAAATTAATAAATGCCATCATAGAGCTTCCTTTCTGTATTCATGATAATTCTTGATCAAAGATTGAATTTCCTTTTGTCCAAAATCCTGAACGTGAACAAAACGAATGGCGTAATTAAGGCCAGACTTCACATTCAATCTTTGTCTGCTGAAGTTCTTTCGGACAATTTGTGCGACAACATTAAAACTGTTTTCAATGAATTCTGTCGATTTAAAATGCATATAGATGTTTTGTCCTGGTAATAACAAGGGATTATTGAACAGGACTAAAGCCCCGTTTTCACTAATCGAGATACAATCGCCATCAAAAAAGTGCTGATCATTATGAGCGAATATCGGGATTTTCACGTCAGCCCGGTCAGCCGCTCGTTGAAGGAACGCATGGCTAATAGGGTCTTTGGTTTGAATCAGCAAAGCCAGACGATCTTTCGAAAAAGCTTCGACATCCCCAAGCATGACCCAATTCTCCATTCCGAGAGCCCAGATGTAATTGTAATCAAACAATTCACCTTTCTGAATCATCGCCAACATGGCGCCATATTCAAATGGACCAAATTTATTTTCGCCCCGCAGGACGTACCACAAGGATTCTTGTTTTTTGAAAGCTTCGGATTTCATGACTCCCCATTTTTCTTCGTTGTTAACTCTATTGTTTGACTGTGACTGGATCAAAGGTGATTGAAATATTGGCATCGGCTGGTGGAACGGCCGATCCATGAAATGAAACAGTGTTGGCTGCAGCTTCGTAAGTCCATCCGTTGATGGCATGTTGTGGCACGATGGAATTATTTACGCTAACGACAATACTTTCGGGAATTGGTTCACGATCAAGTTGAAAAACCGATGCCAGATCGAGTACTGTGTCTGAAATCAATTGCAGAGAATCAGCAAAGTTACCGCACAATGAGGCTTTTACCCCACCTGTTAAATCAGAAAGCTGAGGATTGCGTAGAGAAACTTTTGCTGTCGATGCCAATTGTGTACGGCAAGCCGCATTGTTGGTATAGATCGAGCTAACTGAATAGTTTCGAATTAAAGCCGTGCTATTTGTGAATGTATTAAGGAAATCTACATAACTTTGCACGCTGTACATTTTTGGATCACTGGCATTTTCAGTAAAATAGTAACTGGAAATTCCATTTTGATAGTCTGCATGGGAAAAGTCTTCTTCATCGCTGACAATAATAACCGCCAAGTAAGAACCTTGACGTTTGAAGGCCGCGTTCAAGGGATTCTGCAGAGTGTGTTGCATACTCATGAAAACTCTTTCATCGCCGTTGCCTAAGGTGCCTTGAGTAATATTGGTTAAAAAAGTACTTTCTATGCTTGGAGTATTTTTATCAATTATTCGAAAGCCAGAGCTTGTTGTTACGCTAGAACTAATTTTAGCACCATCTCGAAGCTTCGATCGGTTGTTATCATTATAGTGATAAGCTAAATAAGCATCTGAACTGGTAACACCAATTTGAAAGTCATAATTTTTTTGTTGGAACTTTTGAATGAAGGATCTGAAGTTAGAGGCAATATTTGCTTGCGAAGAATTCATGGACCCAGAATTGTCGATAACCCAAAGGATGTCGATTTTGCGGGGAACGATGGCAGTGCTTTGTTTAAAAGTTGATTGTTCCGAAAGCAATGAAAATGAATCGTTGGATTTTTGGCAGGAGCTCAATAGGCCCGCCAATATAAGTAAAACAATATAAGTTATCATTCCCTTGATTTGTATATTTTTTTGAAGGTAAGTCTTCACACGAGCCTCCCGGCCTTTCATCTAGTTTAGAGCTTTTGCTGGACTAAAGTTGTGGTGACGTAGGCCCCTGAAGTAATTCATTTTTATTAAAAACATTTCATTTTGAGGCGGGATAAGTCTATGAAACTATTCAATTGTAAAAAAAAGAGGACATTGTGGATTTTATTTTGTTGAAAAAAAGTTCAACAATTACAGGAACACTTTGCTCTGATTGAAGAAAATAATGAAAAAAAGTTCGACAAAAAAATTAGCTTGTTGCTTTGGATACGAGATTCTTGGCTTTTTCCCAAAGAGACTCTTTTTGAGAGTTCGACAGTTGTGACCAGTCCAAACTCTCCTGCTTTGTTATGTCCATCATTTTCTCGAAACGAGATTCGAAGCGAATACAGGTTTTTCGCAAACACTGTTCCGGTTCGAGATCCAAATGTCTGGCAATTTGAACCAAAGAAAATAAAACATCCCCCATCTCGTGCTCAAGTCGATTCAGCTGCTCGCTATTAAGGACTTGTTTCTGTTTATAGTGAGCTTCGGGAATCTCGGCATTGAGCTCGGAAAGTTCTTCTTGGAATTTTTCAAAAACTCCCTCGAGATTAGGCCAATCAAATTTGAGTTTTTCAGTTTTGATTCCAATTTTATAAGCTCTTTGCAATGAAGGTAACTGCGATGGGATCGATGAAAAAAGGGATGATGATTTCTCTTTGTTTTTTTCTTGAGCTTTAATTTTTTCCCAATTCAACCAAACTTCTTCCGAGTTTTTAACTTTAGTTTCAGAAAAAACGTGAGGGTGGCGGCGGATCATCTTTTCAATAAGTGTTTGAAAGACATCTTCAAATTTAAAAGCCGCTCTTTCTTCTGCCATTTGGGCATGCAAGGCGACTTGAAATAAAACATCGCCAAGCTCCTCCTTGAGCGATTCATCGTCACCCTTTTCTAGGGCATCCACCATTTCATAAACTTCTTCAATGGCATATGGGGCTAAAGTCCGAGGAGTTTGCTCTTTATCCCAAGGGCAGCCGCCCGGTCCCCGTAGGGCTTGAACAAGTTCAATAAGTCCATGAAATTCATTTATTCTTTTGGGTTTTTGCAGCATGTGACCTCGACAATTGAATTGAAGGTCCTGATTCCTAACACGGTTCATCGCAGGTTTCGACTAAAATTCCAATTGAGTATAGAATAATTTCATTCTGACGGATGTGATATGCAACAGCGCAATGATGATTCCAAAAAACACACTCCCCATTCGCGAGTGAACTATGAAGATCCCAGTCTAAAATTTTTAGACTGGGCAGAGCATCTTGGTTTAGAGAAGACCTTTTTCGGGCGTTGGATTGCTTTTCTTGAAGAAAGGTTTTCGGCGCGTCGAGTATTGTTGATTTTTATTTTCTGCCTTGTTTTATCCTACTTGATTTTTTTCCAAATGGTTGTCCCCAATAATATTCGAGTCAGCGAAATGGCGGTCGCCGATGTAGTGTCCCCTTTTAGCTTTGAAATGACGGATGAGGTAACTACCGAAGAAAAACGCCTACGCTCGGAAAATACAATTCCTATTGTATATGATTATGACACCGGCGTGTTTGAGCGCACATCCAGCCATGTTTATCGCGCTTTTCGCTCGATGAGAAATTTAGCACGGGATTTCCAGTGGCCCGTTCGGGGGGCCAAACGCGAAAAGCAGATTAAAGAATTTTTTAATCACAAGAGCCAGTTTGAAAAGGACATCGATGCACCAGTTGACGATTACCTTTTCGAATGGCTAATTGATAATCGCTTTCACCCTCGCATTGAAAACGCCTTAGTGCGAAATCTTGATCTTTGGTACGAGAATAAAATAGCCGAGTCCCCTGATCGTTTTGTACCTCAAGGACAAAATGAAGTTTCGGCGCGGGTGGTTCATAAAAGCAATTCGGGGCGAGAATATTTATTAAATAAAAAAGATATCGTTGATATGCAGGTTCCAGAAAATTTTGTTTTGCTAGAAAGAACCAGCCTAGAAAAATTGAATGAAACGGATCGTTCGAATTTATTGTATCTGGCTCGAAGCCTTGTTGTTCCCAATTTAACTTTGAATAAACAAGAAACGGCCAGCCGAAGGCAAAAAGCACGTGAATCAGTTATTCCTGTAAGTATCACCATCAAAAGAAATCAGAATATTGTCAGCAAAGGAACAATCGTACAGCCATTTCAAATGGCTATATTAAAACACATCGAAAGTTTACAGTCCGATCGCAGAAAAGATGTCATTGTAATCTCATTGGCTTTTTTATTGTCGATGGTTATCTTGGTGCAGTTTTCTTATTTAAAAAGATTTTCTTCCAGCGTGTTTAAGTTGGAATTTAAAGATCTTTTTGTCATGAAATTAATTATTCTAGGCGTGATTTTCTTAACCAAATTTTATATGTTTTTGGCGGATGCCGCTTTCATCAGTCGCTACGGAAATTCGTTGACCCATTCCGTATTTTTATATGCGGCGCCCGTCGCCGCGGGACCAATGATGGTGGGATTGTTAATTCCTTCCGGCGAAATAGTTTGGCTTTTCACTTCCTTTTTAGCCTTGGCTTTGGGAATCATGGAAGATTTCAGTTATTCTTTTGCGATTGTTTCTTTGGTTGGCGGCATCGCTGCCGCGCGAGGGGTGTATAATTGCAAGAAAAGAAATGATATTTACAGAGCGGGTCTGCGCACCGGCGTGATCACAGCCTTGATGATTGCATTTTTATTCGCTGTTCGCTCGATGGAGCAAGAGACCTCATCAAAAGAAATGTGGTTGGCTATTCCGGCAGGATTTTTGGGGGGCATTTTCAGTTCTATGTTTACGATGATCGCGATTCCATTCTTGGAAACGGTATTTAACTACACAACAGACGTTAAATTATTAGAGTTAAGTAATTTAAATCATCCACTTTTGAAAGACATGTTAGTAAAATCTCCGGGAACATATCATCATTCAATGATGGTTGGAAGCATGGTGGAAGCTGCCGCTGAAGAAATCGGCGCAAATGCTTTATTGGGGAAAGTGATGAGCTATTATCACGATATTGGGAAAATGGAGCATTCAAATTACTTTATCGAGAACCAAAAACCCGGAGCAAACCCACATGATCATATTTCGCCGTTCATGAGTCGGACCTTACTCGTGGCTCATGTGAAAGACGGAGTCGAGATGGGAATGCAACACAAGTTGGGTAAACCCATTATCGATGGAATTGTTCAGCATCATGGTACAACTTTAATTTCATTTTTTTATAACAAAGCTTTAGATCAAAAAACTGAAACAGATGCTGATTTTTCAGAAGATGAGTTTCGCTATCCTGGGCCGAAACCACAATTTCGTGAAGCGGCGCTTTGCATGCTTGCGGATAGTATCGAAGCTGCAGCAAGGTCCTTGGATGAGCCCACTCCAGCGCGTCTGCAAAACATTGTAAAAAACATCATTCAAAGAAAATTCGTTGATGGGCAGTTGGATGAGTGTCAATTGACATTAAAGGATATTTCAAAAGTTGAAGACGCATTTATTCGGATTTTATTAGGAATTTATCATCAGCGAGTGGATTATCCGCGAAGCGCCGGGGGCGGCTTGGGTGATATAGCACTAGGTCATACATCAAACGCAAAGGCATTAAAATGACGATTCTTATTGTCAATGATTCTACTGAAGAATGTCCTGAAGATTTCCTACAAAATTGGATTGGTTTATTGTCAAATGAACTCTTCAAAAAGAAATTAATTAGTGAAGAGCAAAATAAGAAAGAATTGTCGGTGGTCTTTTTAGACGAAAAGGATGCAAAACGCATCAACTGGCAATATCGAAGCAAAGATTACCCCACGGATGTATTGAGTTTCGAGACTGATGACCCCGATGCAATTGGTGAGTTGGTCATGTGTCCTCAAGTTCTAAAAAAACAAGCAACGGATAATAAATTAACCTACGAAAATGAAATCACCCGCATGATCGTCCACGGCGTTCTTCACTTGCTTGGATATGATCATGAGTTAAGTCCTGAGGCAGATAAAAAAATGATGTTGTTGCAAGAGCAAATTCTAACAGCATTAGAGCCAGCTCCAAAGAAAAGAAATTTAACTCTGGTAAAGGCTCCTCCTGCAAAAGCGGCCACTAAGAGCAAAACTGTTTCTAAAGTTAAGAAAGCAACTATGCCTAAAAAACCGCAAAAAAAAGTAATTTCGAAAAAGAAGAAGAAATAAACTTGCGTGTTTTGAGTGGAAGCAGGGTTTTAAAGTTTTAGACCTTGCGAAAAAGCTCAGACATGACGTTTGGCCTTTGCGTTTGCAAGGGGAAGCAAACGCAAAGGCCAAGCCGAACTCGTTTTTCGCAAGGTCTAAAACTTTAAAACCCTGCTTCCACTCAAAAAGCGAAACTGTGTAGGAGCTTTTCTTTTTAGAATCATTTTTTTTGTGATTTTACGCTTAATTAATTTCCAACATTAAAAGCCAAATTTTCTCTTAAAATAACTTCTCTGCAATTTCTTTTATCGTTGAGCTAAAATTTTTAAATAGAGCGGCCCTGCGAAAAACGAGTTCGGTTTGGCACGCAGGCTTGCCCTTCTTAACTAGTGCAAGCCTGCGTGCCAAACGTTATGTTTGAGCTTTTTTGCAGGGCCGCTCTATTTAAAAATTTTGTACTCACCGGAATCATCTGCATGGCGCTCACAACTTATGGATCCAAGGCATTTATCCTACTTTCCTAAAAAAAGGTCCCTTAGATGCCTATTTCGGCGGAGACTCAGGCCTGCTTACAGCATTTTTCTATTTAATCATCGCCATCTTTATCTTCCAAAAATATCTCAGCAAGACCCCAGCCATCAAAGCGACCTCTTAAATCTCTTTCCAAGTTCAGAAAATCAATTTTTCTCTTAAAACGTTCTTTATTTTGGTTATATCGCTGAGCTAAAAATTTTAAATATATAGGCCTTGCGAAAAACGAGTTCAATGAAATGGACCCCGCCTTAAATTCGATTTGAATCGACGG
>JBBTCO010000043.1:0-5671 GCA_038043185.1 Bdellovibrionota bacterium | reverse complement strand
ATAGTTAAAATCCAGGCTGACTGGACGACCATGTGGGCAATAACTCGACAGAGGAAATTCATCCATACTTTGCAACAAAGACTGCATTTGTTCGTGGCTCAAAGATTGACCAGCCCGAACTACCGAATGACAAGCCATCGAAGCACAAATGTCGGCAATTTTTTTTTCAAAATCAAATGAATCCCCGTTTTCAACAATTTCATGGCTCAATTTTTCAAGAGTCGCAGTCAAGGCTGCATCTTTTAATAATGAAGGGCCGGATTTGATCCCAATGACTTGCGGACCTAAAAGCTCTAAACTAACTCCCATTTTTTGTAAGTTAGGGGCGATTCGCACTAAGGCTTCAATTTTCTCGGGCGAAAGACTTACCGAAATGGGAAATAGAAACTCTTGAACTTCAATGTCTCCACTTTTCCAAGCGGCCATTAGTTTTTCAAACACCACTCGCTCATGGGCCGCATGCTGATCCACCATGATCATTTTTTCAGAATTTTGTGCGACAATATAAGTCAAATGAACTTGTCCGACAACTTGAAAATTGGACCAGTAACCGGTTGAACTTTTAGGCTCTTCGCCAACAGGTTTTGGCTCTTTGAAAAGCGCATTGTCCTGTTCATAAACAACTCTATGTTTATGGTCAGATAAATTTGCAGAGCGAATCCAGTTTTTTTGAGAATATTGAGTCGGTGTTGAAAAATCAAACGCTAAAGATTTCATTTCTTGTTCGCTCGAAGCCGCCAAGTTCGTTTGCAGTTGCTGAACAACGGGGCCTAACCAAGGGGCTTTTTCCAAAGTGCTTCGCAAGGCTCCTTGAACGGCACGAAAAGCTAAAGACGCGTTTTGAAATTTAACCTGGGATTTTGTTGGATGAATGTTGACGTCAATTTCGTCGGGCGAAGTCTCGACCCAAACCACAGCTTGAGGGAATTCACCGTGCATCAAAAGGTTTCGATAAGCTTCCATAACCGCGGCCTGCAAGGATCTGTCTTGAATCCATCGATTCTGTGCAAAAAGCCAAATATTTTTAGATGTCTTTTGCACTTCATCCGGCGAAGCCATCACCGCAAAAGCCTTCACATTTTCACGCTCGGCCGAACCTTCATAAACATTCTTTAAACCTAAAATTTGCTGAACTCGTTCTTTTCGTGAATTACAAACTGGCCAAAAATAAATCAACTCATTATTTTCTAAGACACGAAACTCAACATCATGTCGGGATAAGGCCAGTGCTTTAAGAGTATTTTTAATTTGTGATTGTTCGGCAGCTTCCGTTTTTAAAAACTTCAGTCGCGCAGGAACATTTTCAAAAAGTTTTTCAATCCCCAGAAAAGTTCCATAATCAGATTGAGTGATTTCAACATCCGAGGCTTTGCCAAATTGAAATCGCATTTGAAAACTTTGCTCTTGATTTTTTTGACGAGAACGAATTCGTAAATTTGAAACGGCAGCGATGCTGGCCAAGGCTTCTCCGCGAAAACCATAACTTCGTAAATTCCAAAGATCATCGGTGGAAGCAATTTTGCTGGTGGCGTATCTCATAACCGCCTTAGGAAGATCTTCCGCAGAAATTCCGCAACCATTATCAGAAAGAGTAAGTTGACGACCACCCTCGCTGTAGTTAATTTCAATTCGCGTGGCTCCTGCATCAAAACTATTTTCGATAAGTTCTTTAACCATATGAGCTGGTCTCTCGACAACTTCACCTGCAGCAATTTGATTTTGCACATCTTGAGAAAGAATTTCTATGGACATTAAAGTGTTCCTCGGCATGAAGGTCTTAAAGGCGACTCTAGGTGTTTTTTTAGAAGCCCAGCGGCCCTTTGTCAAAAGTCCATTTGGAGGCTGAGACCAAAACTGGCATATTGCTTAGATTCGAGATAGTACTTCACCTCTGAACGCAGCGCGCATTTGCCTATATCAAAAGCTAAACCCAACGAGAAAACGGCTCCCACAGCCATATCATCCAAAGCGTAATTGTTGTTTTTGGAAGTTGTGGGATTCGTCAATGTGGCATCAAAGTGAGAATATTTAAACATCGGTCCCATGCCAAAAAAGGTAAAATGATTACGCCCTTGTTGTTGTGAGTTCATAAATAAAAAATTCAAGTTCACTATCCACCCAGAAGCCCCATTACCCGTGTAAGTTTCATAGTACTTGGGGGCACTAAAAGCAGCCAAGATATTTGCATCAGTGTACGTTTCACCGCTAAACATGGTGTTATTCCCTGACCACTTGATTCCTAAAAAAGGCACTTGAGCAGTTCGGTTACCACCTAAAGTGGATTCTGTATAATTCATCATTTCAAAGGCAATGCCACGGTAGCGACGAGATAAAAATGGCTTCTTCGGCGTCAAATCTTCTTTTACTTCTGCTTTTGTTTTTGCAACTTCGATATTTTCTTTTTTTGCCTTCGTGATCCTTACGTCCACATCAGAAATATAACCAATCACGCCTGGCTTTACGCGAATGCGATAAAAATAGCCTTTCTTTTTTGGTGAAGCATCAAACACATCGCCACGCTTGGCTTGGCCTATTATTTTAGCATCAAAATCAGCTTCTTTGTAAACCAAGGCGCCTTGTAAAATGACGACAACTTTTACCACGCCTTCAGCCGCAAATCCAAGCCTTGGGAGAGTTAAAATAATTAAGAATACACAAAATGAAAACTGAAAAAAAACACGGGAATAACATTTATTGGAAACGAATTTTCCAAACTCGGTAAAAAGCCTCGATAACAATTTTAAATGACATTTTACTCTGGCCAACACGTCGATCCTCAAACAAGATTGGAACTTCAATACCTTTAAACCCATTTTTTAAGGCTCGGTATTTAAGTTCTATTTGGAAACTGTAACCATTCGATTTGACGGTGTCGAGTCTAATTCTCTCGAGCACAGTTCGCGACCAACCATTGAATCCCCCAGTCCAATCCTGCAAAGGATAACCCAAAATAATTTGCGAATACAGGCTGCCACCTCGAGAAATTATTTTTCGCAAAATCCCCCAATTTTTTGTTTGTCCACCTGGGACATATCGGGAACCTACAATAAAATCGGCGTCTTGAAGACGATCCAACAACTTTAATAAATCTTCAGGTCGATGGGAAAAATCGGCATCCATCTCGAATAAAAAATCATAGTTCTGACTCAGTCCCCAGGACAAACCAGCTATATAGGCCCGTCCCAAGCCTTCTTTTCCTGGGCGAGAGAGCAATTGAACACTTGGATTTTTTTTGGATATTTCGCTGACAAGCAAGCCTGTCCCATCAGGTGAATTATCATCCACCACCAAAATATTCAAATCACGATTGAGCTTAAGAATTGAATCAATCAAAACTGGAATATTTTCGCATTCGTTGTATGTCGGGATCACGATCAGTGTTTTCATTTGTCTTACAAAGACTATCTTTGCTAAGACCAAGCGACAACTTAAATTTGTTTCGACAATCTGGGTTGATTCTCGGTTTTTTGCAAACTGATCGCACGTTCAGCTGTCAATGTCGGTAAATGAATTGGTCGTAAAGCCCAAGAAGTCGACTGTTGTCGCCTTTCAAGGCGACTCTTGACTAAATTTACGGCCTGATTGGGATCTTTCTTGTAGGTGACCGGATCAAAACCACATTGTCGACACACCAAGGAAAGCCGCCAACGAATTTGGGTAAAAATCTCGGATAAACACAATCCACTAACAAAAAATAAACACAATCGCGGATCTAGTTCTCCAAATATATAAATGCTCATAACTGCCGCTGTCGCTAAACTCATCACAATATGGAATGAACCAAGGCTTTTTTGTCGGTAGTGCCAATGGGGCGAACGACAAAACGCACAGTATCCATTCACCTTGTGAGATCTAAAAATTGTTCCCATAGTGCAAGTATGCCAAAAAAGAGGTCCAGTCCGATAGACGAGTTTTTACAAATTTAATAAAAATCGAGTAAAATAATCTAAGTTAGCCTTCACTTTGGAGATCTTTATTAAAAAACGCGTGTGTTTAAATGTTGTAGTCTTATTCCTTGCCCTATCCCTACCCTTCAAAGGTCTAGCTATGAATTCCGAAGAAACTTCACCCGATTATGAAGAAGTGTCTTACGAAGATTTGCTCAATCGAATCTCAAATAAAAAAAGCTATCTTAAAAAAGAAAGTTCATCTCCATTTGATGAGGTTTTAATTCATTTCGGCTTGGCTTATGTCACTTCATTTTCCGCAACTTCCATTCCAAGCAATTCCCTTTCAAATCAACTTTCGGGATTGCAGTTGTCTTTGGGTATTAATTTGTTTTCACCGCATTGGTATTCAGAAGCCACCTGGCGAAATTTTGGTGTGCATAGCCGCTTTTCTCAAGAGATCAGCCTGCGGGAATTGGATTTCCGCATTGGTTTTCAAGAAGACCTAAGCGCAAAATGGAAGTATCGATTGGGAACGGGCCTGGCCACACGGTTTATGCATTACTCTGACAACAAATCCGTTAACATTGATGCCACAACTCCGG
The DNA here is from genome assembly GCA_038043185.1 of Bdellovibrionota bacterium. Lineage (GTDB taxonomy): Bacteria > Bdellovibrionota > Bdellovibrionia > Bdellovibrionales > Bdellovibrionaceae > UBA5009. The sequence goes on along the minus strand of JBBTCO010000043.1, from coordinate 1,179 downwards.
CCTTGTTAATCAATTTTGGCTTATTCACACCGATTAGCGATTTTGTTTCTTTGGGTGCCGAAGTTTCAGGTCGATCACCCTTAGTCTCCTCGAGTGATCGAGGTTCATGGGATTTAAGTTTACAAAGCTTAACCTCATTTTAATCTGATTTTGCCTTGATGTAAAAAGTGAGACGATAAACCTTATGCTTTTATTTTATTTCCGCATTTCAATAGGCGCCCTAGTTGCAAAAATTCTTATTTTCAAACATGGCTTAAGGGTGAATTGCTTACTCAATCGCTATCCCCTTGTTTGGATTCAGCCTAACCTTATCGAATGTGTGCATTTGGCTAGGCTCAAAGAACACGGTTTCCAAATTTCAGCTACTGCAAAAGCGCCCACGAATTTTAATAAAAAAGAACACTTTATCAGCAGCTCCTTGGTTTTCCCCGGTTTGGACAAACAAAAAGCTTTGCTTAGGCCGCCAAAAAAATTCAATCAACTTTTAGAGGCTGTCATCCATCTCGCCGAAAAAGATCTACTTGAACTTTAATTCTGATCATGGTCGACTTGTTTTATGTCAACCATCGATCAATTCGAAGAAAAGCTAAGAGTTAAAATTAAAGAAACCCTCAGTTATCTGCTTCGTTTTGCTATAAATCCGATTCAAGAAATCAAATCTCTTCCCAATTGGGGATATAAACATTTACTTTTAGTCCACGTACTTCTGTCGATTGTCTCGGGTATTTTGACCGGCTTAGTGACTCTTAATTATTTGAATGTTTTGTTCGGAATATTTTTATTCCCGATCATTTCATTGTTAATGATCTTTATTCTTACTGCTTTCTTTTATTATTACTTTCAAGTTTTCGAACGACGAACAATCTCGACTCAAAGTCTATTGACCTTAATTATTTTTTCCAATTGGCCATTTTTCATTTTTCAAATTGGCTCACATTATCTGCCACCCCTCACCTTGATTGGTTTTGCGTTCACTGCATTGCTTTTAGTTGTAGGATTAACCAAAAATTTTCAGTTAGAAAAAAAGAAATCTGTTCGACTTGTCATGACTCTTTTTGCAGTTATCTTTTTAGTGTGGCTATGGAATCAGATCGACCTCAGCCGCATGGATCGCATGTAAAGTCGCTGAAAAATTTTGGGACATCGACGGGTAAGCAATTAGAGCTGGCAATTTCTTTT
>JBBTCO010000042.1:0-24683 GCA_038043185.1 Bdellovibrionota bacterium | reverse complement strand
CATTGATCAAGTCGGTCACTCTCAAAACGTTGCACTTCGAAGTTGAAGAAGGGCTTAATGAAGCTGCTCAAGCGGCTCGTAATTCAGGCGAAAGCTGCATACACTTAGCTTGCAATGAAATTGGCGTTCTTCGTGGGAATGAGCCTCTTTCTAACGAAATAATTGTCATTCCATCAATAAGTATTGATAGCCAACACGGTGGCGGCGGCTACTAATCCCTAACCTAAGGTTTTTTATGAAGTCAGCGATGAATTCGGTACGTCGATTCCCTCATCGTTGGCTTTTTTTAGTCCTCTCACTAATTATTTTAAATTCAAAAGCCAATGCTCTTAGCGTTACTGAAAAACTAACTGAACAAAATTATCGTACTCTTTCTGGCCGCATTCGCGCCATTCTTGAAGTTCGTTTTCAAGGCCTCAGCGCTTGCGAATCAAAAATACAAAATTCTTTCCAAGAACGCTTTAATTCAACTCACTATTATTCGAATAAAAAATCTGATGTCTTAAATGTCCTCGATTTGTACTTAGATTCTTTGCGCTTAGGAAAAAATTGTCGAGCATCTTTAGATTCAGCCGAAATGAAATTTCATCAACTAGAAAGAAAAAAATTCTCGGCCATACATGCGTCTGTTGATCTATTGTGTAATGAAAATAAATCGCTCATTAATCCTAGCGAAAAAACAAAATGCAAGACAGCTGTTGCGGAAGTCATTCGTGATCTTGATCCTCATTGCATGTCGGTTCAAGTTCCCAATCCCAAGGAATACTATGATGGATTGCCCTGTTTGTCCGGAGATAATCTTATTGGAAAATTTTTATATGATTCCAAAAATCCAGATTTAGTTGAATCAGAAATACGTTCCTTTGTTGAAAGATACAAATTTGCTTTACAAAACGCTGAAAAAAGAAAGAATGGAATCGAACTCTATAACGAGTTTCTGGGTCCACAACAGGATACAACTTTAAATAGAAAAAGGTTTCTTGCAGTCGTAGCCTTGCTGACATCTTCAACCTCAGCTTATGGGTCATACATCGAAGGCTATCATGACGAAATGTGGAGAATGACTTTATTTGCCACGCAAAATTCTGAAAAAGCTTTAGATATTTTTAATAAAGTTCGCATACTGGTTGATGACTTTAGAACTCTGCGGGAATGGTCTATAGAACAAAAATTCAATATCACAGTTGCAGCGCAAAACATTCGAAGCATTAATCGTCATGACTATATGTCTGCATTTCTTGCATGTTATTACAATGATCGCTCAGCCATAATTCAAAAATGGTTTCCGTTAATCTTGGGTTACGCTTATGAGAGTTTTGATTTTATTACGCATTTACGGCAGGGCGATACTGTAGAAGAGGCACGAGCGAGTTTTTCAAGAGATACAAGGCGATATCGTGAGGGGATGGCTTGGGGAACTGCCTTCTGCCGGCTTTAATCCCGCAGAACCAGCAAATGGTAATAAGAATGCGTCCGCTCCACATACTGCACAGTTTCGTAGCCACGAGCGTAGCCAAATGAAGTTTGAGAAAAATATTTCTCTTTAGTCAATAAAGGTAATATTGATTTCAAATCTTTCCAAGATGTAGAGTTTTTTCCAAGAGAGATTGCAATCTTTTGTGCATCTAGCAAGTGACCGTAACCCATATTGTAGGCCACAAGGGTTAAAGCCAATCGATCTTTGGCGTTCAAATGTTCAGGTATTTTTTCATATAAATATTTAAGATACTTTGTGCCGCCCTTGATGCTTTGTTTGGCATCGCGACGGTCGTCAACACCCATTAATTTCGCGGTGTCTTCGGTCAATTGCATCATACCGCGAACACCAGTGTAACTGCGCGCTGCGGGATTCCATTTGGATTCTTGATAAGAAACCGCAGCAACCAATTGCCAGGGAATGCCATGCGATTGCGCTGCTCTTTTTATATCTCTCAAATAAGCAGGTAATGTATCGCGAGATTTTTTTAAAAACATTCGCACATCACTTTCGCCAAGCTCACGGACAAAAAGATGGTAACGATCATGCACTCGATTGATTTCATCTTTACGACTAGCACGGACTAACCAAGAACGTAATAAATTCAGTAAGCTGTTTTTTGAAGAATTAACCATCCAGTTCAAGGAGAAGTCTTCACTTACCGGAGCAATTTTTTCAATTGTTAAAAAAGTTTCCATCCAAAAGGCCGCTTCAAAATTTTCTGCGACTACACAGTCGGCACTTTTAACGGCAAGCTCGCGAAAGGCTGTTTGAATATTTCCATTCACCCATACGTTGAACTTAACAGAAGATTCTGAGTTATTTGAAATACGCGATTTGATATTTTCAATAGGGTACAAATTAAGATCTTTTTCAAAAACAATGATTCGTTTTCCAGTCAAATCATCAATCTTCTGGATTCTTTCATTTTTACGACAGAATAAGCTCAAATGGGTATCTTCAATCGCTGGTGCCACCAAAAAAGGACGTGACTGCTCAGAAGACCCACGCAAGCGACCGACGGCCATGTCTGCATCACCACGAGCAAGTGCTTCATTCATATCTTGTTCAGATTTTACCGGAAGCCATTTTATTTTTAACTTATAGTCATTAGCAAAACTCTGCAAAAGATCATAATCTATGCCGTAGGTTTCTTTATTTTTTCCGACTCGGTAAACAAGAGGACCTTCCAGTGCAAGTACACGAAGAGAGCCTTGTGATTGAACTTCAGCGATATCGTAGGAAGAAGCTGCCCAAAAGCCGTCACAGCCATTGGTTGATAATACAAACAGACCAAGTCCACCAAACAGAGAAATCCGCTGACCAAAATATTTCGAAGCGTTACGTATCCAACTCATGTGAGGCTGTCGTAGACGATGGCCTCTCGAGAGGCAACAATTCAGTGACAAATTTTGCTTAAATTGCAACCCGAGCAGGAAATATTTTCACGTCCGTGTAATCGAGATCCTGTCTCGTATTTGTGAAGACCTTTTTATTGCTTTTGAGAAGAAATTAAATGGCAGGGTTTTCGCGTCCTTGCAGACTCTGAAACCAGCTTAAATAAGCTTCTTTTGCTCGACGAAGTTGTTCGAGTTTCTTTTCTTTTTTAGCACGAATTTCGCGTTTGTCGATATTGGGAAATAATCCAAAGTTAATATTGGTGGGCTGGAAATGTTCAGCACGAGTTGGGTCTGTGATCGCTTCAAGCAAGGATCCCATGGCCGAGGCGCGTGGTGGCCCTGAAAAAGCATGGTCCTTGATTTTTTGATCTAGGAATTCTGCGACCAAAAGCCCAGTGCAAGTGGACTCGAAATAGCCTTCGACGCCGGTGATTTGTCCTGCAAAGAAAAGCCATGGATCTGTTTGGCTCGATAAGTTTTTTTGTAAACGTTTGGGCGAGTTGATGTACAGATTTCTGTGAATACTTCCCAACTTTAAAAACTCCGCATTTTCCAATCCAGGAATCTTTCTAAAAACTCGAACCTGTTCATCGTAGGCCATGCGGGTTTGAAAGCCCACCATATTGTAGGCCGTCGCTTCGCGGTTGTCTTGGCGAAGCTGAACAATCGCATGTGCTTCGCGATCGGTTCGAGGATTAATTAACCCAACTGGTTTCATTGGGCCAAAGCGCGGAGTTTCGCGGCCGCGTTCGACCATTTCTTCGATGGGCATGCAGCCTTCGAAATAATTTGTTGTTTCAAAATATTTAGGCGTGATTTTTCTTGCTTGTTCAATTTCTGTGACAAAATTTTCATATTCGTCTCGGTTCATTGGGCAATTCCAATAATCAGGAGTGCCTTTATTATAACGATCAGCCTTCCAAGCGATTTCAGAATTGATTGAATCGGCATCGATGATCGGTGCAATGGCGTCAAAAAAATAAAGAAATTCGTCACCAAAATGTTTTTGCATGGACAGAGATAAATTTTCATTTGTCAGAGGACCGGTTGCGACAACTGTTGGACGGGGAACTTCCTCCAAAGAGTTAATAACTTGCTCATGGAAATGAATGCGAGGATGCTTGCGAATTCTTTCGGTAACAAATTGAGCAAAACGCTGGCGATCCACGCCTAGGGCTTGGCCAGCAGGAATGTGGGACTCTTTTGCACAGCTCAAGATAAGCGAGTTCATTTGTGCTGCTTCCCACTTCAATTGACCCGGAGCGCTTTCTTCCGAAAAGCTGCCAAAAGAATTTGAACAAACCAATTCGGCGCAATCGCTTGTCTTATGTGCAGGGGTCATGTTTTTTGGTCTCATTTCAAACAGATCAACTTCATAACCTTTCTCGGCAAGCTGATAGGCGCATTCAGAGCCAGCCAAACCAGCGCCAACGACACTGATGCGGCTTTTGTTGTTTTGGCTATTCAAATTCATTTTTCTACCTCTTGCATTTTTTCGTTCATTTGCACTGTTTTTTACGGCTATTTATGATAGTTAATGAAGCATGGCCGAGAAAGATTTTAAAACTAAATTCAAAAACAGCGCTCAAGTCCTACAGAGTCTTTTTGAAAATGGCAAGTCCCCTTTGTCCGAGCAATTTTCTCGCTGGAAATTGTGGGCCAACTGGTCGGAAATCGTTGGTCCGACTATTGGTGAACAGACAGAACCTGTAGGAATTTCAAGAAATGTTTTGATACTTTGGGTAAAGAGCAGTCCTTGGATGCAACAGCTTTATTACATGAAAGAACAAATTCGCCGCACCATAGTTTTAAAAACAGGTTTGAATCACATCGAAGATATTCAATTCACCCTGGATCGACGAGCTGTGCCGCAAGAGGCTTCGCAACAGAATGAGATTAAAAAATTCATTAATGACTTAATTCCTGAAAAAGAAGATTAGAAGCGGTCTCATAAATAGTGATCCTTCGTTGCCTTCGTCGGATTCTCCCTGCGACGCACAGGAAGTGCGCCTCAGTCGAATCCTCCTTGTCGCCTCGGCTGACTATTTATCAGACCGCTTCTAGGGCAGACACTCGTATTCTTATTCTTTTTCGGCTTTTTCAATCGAAGTTCGAATAATCGATTTTACATGATCCTTGCGTTGAGCTCCGCCTAGCATTGATTTAAGTTGATCATGCACACTTGAATCGTTGAGCAGAGCTCCCAGACTTCCTTGGCCCTTGTCAATTTTTGTTAAGATATTATCAAGGCGATTTAGACTGGAAGCCAATTTACCACCGCTAACACCCAGATTGGCTTCGGCCGTAAAATCTTTTGCTTGTGTAGTTACTTTATTAAAATTGGCACTGCCTTGATTAAGATTTTCTATGATTTTACCAATTTTATTATCAGCATTGATGGTTTTGGCCATGATTAAAACTTCATTTAAGATATCAAAAATTTTTTCAGTGTCTTTGCCGCGATTTGAAAGAATATTTAGAATGTCGGTCGCTTTTGCGACTTCCAGGGTATCACCATTTGAAATACTTCCAGTTTTATTTTCTGATGGAATGATGTAAATGAATTTGTCACCAAGCGCCCCTTGCGTCCTTATTTCAACTTGTGACCCCTTTGGAATTTGCGGAAGATATTCTAATTCAATTTTCATTGTTACAACAAGGTTGTTGTTCGCACTATTAAAATCAATTTTTTCAATGTTGCCGACCACGACTCCTGACAGGGAAACCACGCTTCCTCGGGCTAAACCTTGCACTTGATCAAAATGAGCTTGAATTCGCACATGGCGAGTGAAAAATGATTTATTCGCCCCAAGAAGAAAGATAGTCGATAAAATCACGATGAGTCCACCGAAAACAAAAATGCCCACTTTGAGATTTATTTTAAGTGAATGCTCCACTAGGAGGCCTCCCCGTTGATGAATCGTGCTATTAAACCAGCAGAATCCTTTTCCAGCTGACTAATCGTACCTTGAGCCGAGATAACTCCATTTAAAAGAAAAGCCATTTTATCACAAACAGCAAAAGCGGTCGGCATATCATGAGTGACTAGAATTGAAGTCTTTCCTTTACCTTTGAGTCTTAAAATATGTTCTTGAATCCGTTTTGTATTGTAGGGATCAAGACCAGCTGTCGGTTCATCATAAAGAACGATCTCGGGTTCCATCATCATAGAGCGAGCTAAACCCACACGCTTTTGCATTCCACCGGAAAGATTCCCTGGAAAAAGTTGGTCACATCCGCCCAGACTAAACTCTTCAAGTTGATCTAAAATTCGTTTTTTTATTTCTGGCTCTGAAAATTTAAAGTGTTCCCTTAAAGGATAAGCCAAGTTTTCATAAACAGTCATGGAATCGAAAAGAGCTCCGCCTTGAAAAACATAAGCCATTTTTTTTCTAACTTCCGACAGCTGTCGCTCGTTCATGTGGGTCACTTCTTCGGCGTCGATCTCGATAGTGCCTGAATCTGGCTTCTCTAATCCAATGAGGCTTCTTAAAATAACGCTTTTACCGACCCCCGAGCCGCCGATTAAGCCTAAACATTCGCCTTTTTGAACGTAAAAGGTAACATCCCTATGGACCAGCTTTGAACCGAATGATTTTTTAAAATTTTTAACTTCAATCATTCCCATAGAGCCTCAGTTTAATTTTTCAATAATCCAAAAAAGTTTTGTTAAGAAAAAGTTTCCAACGAAAATTAAAATCGAAGAGACAACAACGGCTTTCGTTGTAGCGATGCCAACTTCTTTAGTGCCATTCTTTACTGTAAGACCGTAATAGCAAGACGGAATTGAGATGAACATAGCAAAAAAGAAACTCTTTGAAAACCCTGCCATGTAATCTGAAAGAGCAACTGTAGTCAGAACTTTTAGAACATAAAAATTTGGATCTAATTGAAGTTCGGTGGCGCCAATGATAAGTCCACCCAGGTTGCCAACTAGATTTGCACAGGCGATTAAAATCGGTAGCACAATCAAACAAGCTAACACACGGGGAATGACAATTTTTTTGATTGGCGAAGTTCCCAATGCACGGATAGCATCTACTTGTTGCGTAACGACCATAGAGCCGATCTCACTCGCAAAGCCGGCACCAATCCTTGCGGCGAGCATTAAACTGGTAAATACCGGGCCCATTTCGCGAAGAATAGTTAAACTAACGAGTTTTGGAACATAAAGTTTTCCACCAAATTTTTCTAAACCTAGACCGTATTGCAGAGACATAACCATGCCTGTACTAAAAGCGGTGATCAAAATCAGAGGAAATGACTTGTATCCGACTTGGTAGATTTGGTCGATGAGCAGGCGAAAATAAACTCGTCCTCGGAAGGTGTCACGAATTACTTGGTAAAGCAAGACCCCCATTCCTCCAATAAACTCGAGGCATTCTATTATGTAAATAATAAAAGTGTGTGCAAAAGTTTGAATCATGGTGCCTTGAAGCTCTCTACAAATTTTTGAAAAGACGGAAGTTCTTTATCGAAATTTTTTAAAATTCCACCGTAAACTAGGGTGTAGTTGCAATTATTCTTTTTCAATGTCACCAGATTCATTTTGACTTCAACACCATCGACTTTACCCTCTGCAAGTGTTTTTAAGGCGGCTCGGTTGTTATAGTCCACCTTTTCAGTCTTTAAAATCTTAAGATCAATTAAACTTCCTAAGGCTTCGTTTTCAAGTTGCTCTAGAGTCGGTTCCTGAAAACCTCCACAATCGGAAAGATATGAAATCGTATTTCCTGTAGGGCTAATCCAAAGTTTATCCGAGCTTTTGGATGTTGAATTTTTAAATGGAAGTGGTGGTGACGAGTACACCACATTTTTTGCCGGTTCTGATTTTGATGAACCAACGTCAACCGTGACACATCCCGAGAGCAACAATGCTGCAAATACATGGTGAAATTTCATAGTCAACTTATCGGTATTCCCTGCAATTTCTTTCGTCATTTGTTTAGAAATATCATAATCTAAAAAACATTAGACTGGCTAAGAGTCGAGTCGCGTCTTAGTCATCGCTTTGTCAGGGGCGACAGAATTCCGATGCTTGAAACGTTCCTGATGTAACCAATTTTTCCCTAGGCCGGGAAAGTTTTGGCATTTGATGTGCATTGTTCCTTGTTGTGAAGACTTCTCAATTTTCGTCTAGGATGGTCGTGTTGAAAAATGTCTTAAGAATTTTGACTGCATTTTTAATTACAGCGATGAGCTCTTTGGCTCATTCGAGTGAATCTTTGCGTGGTCAAATAGCATTTCAAGATGACACCGTTCATTTTGAACTCAATGGAGCCAAAGATTGGACTTATGATATTCAAAAGAAAAAATCCGGAAAAAAATGGCAAGCCGAAATGCTGATTGAAGGCCTGGACGAAAAAACTGAACAAAACCTAGTGAAATTTAAAAATGATTTAATCACAGCCGTTAAGATTGCTCGTGGTGATGTTGATGGAAAAGTTAAAGTTATTTTTGATTTAGCAAGCGCTGATATTGAAGTCTTTGACTATCTAACGGATCAACCCTCTCGTCTTATCGTTGATTTTTATGAAAATAAAAAATTAAAATCATCAGATAGCTTACCTAAAAAAACTACAGCGACTAACAAGGAAAGCCTTAAAGATGAAACGAAAGTTCTGCCCTCGACGAAAGGCCAAGATCAAAAGCGTAAACCAGCAACTGCGGATTATTTGGCTTTAAACGATAAAGCTCCATTAGATATCGCAATAAAGCCCACAGAAGCGCAACCCTCGTTAAACAGTGGAATTTTTGATGGTGCAGATCCATTTTTTGAACGATTTAGCATCAAAGATCATGAAGTTAAAGAAGATGCGATCATTAAGAGTAAAGAAAATTACTACATTGCATTTCCTCACGTTGAGTTTATTCCCATGGATTTTATTAAAATTATTAGCGCACCTAATATCTACAGTATTACCGAGAAGGAAAAGGAAGAAAATAAGCAAGCACGGCTGTTGCTAACTCTTTTTGAACGTGGACGTACACTGGTATATTTAAAAACATTACAATGGTTTAATGAAAAATATCCTGAATCGGAATACAACGAAGTTATCGATCTGATGACCGTAGAAATTTATCTTAAACAATGGCGTTTAAAAAACGATAGTAATGCATTTTCACTGGCTCAACAGAAATTGCAAAGTTATTCGCAGCGAAACAGTCCTTCGGTCAAAACAGAAAAAGCTTCATTTCTTTTAGGAGCACTTAATTATGTTAAAGGCGATTATTTTGAAGCTTTAAGATTTTTTCTTAGTCATAAAGAAAATAAAACTTTTCCCCAAGCCAATTTTTCCAAAGACCTTGCTCAATTGGGGATGGGATTGTCTTTTATGAAAATTAAAAAATTTAAAGAGGCCATTGACACCTTGACTGAGCTTGAAGCTAAAACGGGCTCTGAACAAATTAAGCGTGAATGTGCATTTCGTCTTGGTGATATTTATCTTAATTCGAAGGAAACACGAAAAGCAGTTGAAGAGTATAAACGAGCTCAAAAATTATTTCCAGGTTCAATTCCAGACTTCCCAAATTCAATTTACAATCAAGCGCAGGCTTACTTTGACCTTGGACAATACCGCGAGAGTTTAGATACTTATCGTGAGTTTATTAAACTCAATCCAAATCACGAAAATGTAGCCTATGCCATGACCCGAATTGGCGAACTGCTCGAAATATTGGGTGCCGATCGGGAAAAGGTTCTTGGAGCCTACTTAGAGACATATTTTCGCAACGGAGAAAATCCGGCGGCCATTGTTGCTAGATTAAGACTTTTGAGTGCAAAAATGGTTGGGATGAAAGGTAAAGAGGTTGAGCAGACGACTCAACAAATTCTTGAACTATCAAAAAAATTAGATTTGCCAAGTATTCAGCAGTTTTCAACCGTAATGATTGCGGATGGTTATCAAAATCGTGGCGAGTACAACAAATCGATTGATTTATTAGCGTCTTATTATCAACAGAATCCCAACACGGTAGATGCTCAACTTTTTCAAAAAAGAATCATTGCGAATATAAACGAAAAAATAATGAGTGAACTCAACGAGGGTCAATTTATTCAGGCTCTTAAAACTCATAAAAAATATTCAGATAATTGGCTCAAATTTTCACAGCGAACGGATACTTCTTATTATTTGGGAAGAGCTTACGAGTTAGCGGGAGTTCCGGCCGAGGCATCTGAATATTATCAAGGTGTCTTAAATAAAATATATTCATTACAAGGAACGCAAGAAGGTAAAGAAAAATTTGTGAAAGAAAAGTTACCTTCAATTGAGACATTGAATTTAAGAATGGCGAATGTGGAATTTCAGCAAGGACGATTGAATCAATCTTACAATTTTCTTAAAAACATAAAAAAACCCGACATGATGAGTGAAGATGATCAAGTTGAAAGAATTTTACTTGCCGTTAAAGTCTTTGAAAATCGAGGCGATCTGGAGTCTGCGGTAAGGTACTTAACAGAAATTTTAAGAACTTGGCGGGGTCAGGCTGAAAAAGTTGCCGAACCCTATTATCAATTGGGTCTTCTTGAAGTGAAACAAAAGCGGATTGCAGATGCTTTGAATTCATTCGAAAGAGTAAGAACTCTTATGGAGGACACCAAGCTTGTTGATCAAGAGATCTATTTTAAGTCTCTTGAAAAGTTGGCGCAGATCAATCTTGAAAGAAACAACAAAGATAAAGCGATTGAAATCTATTCCGAGATGTTGGAAAAATTTGAAGACAAGCGACCTTTAGCTGCAGTCAGATACCGATTGGGAAAAATTCAATTTGACCAAGGTAACTTACAAAAAGCCAATGAAATTTGGACACAATTTAAAGGTGAAAAATTTGAATTTTGGAAAAATTTAGCACAAGAACAATTGCAAAATTCCGATTGGAAACAAAATTACAAAAAATATATTCAACGAATTCCTGCAATGAGTGACAAGGAGGCAAAACCAAATGCCATCAATTGATCTTGATCGAATTCAGTTTCAGTCCCGTGAATTAATACAGCTCTTTTCATTTCTAAAAAGAACTGTGCAAACAGTTGCACCCATCCATATATCGGGTCCCGCAGGCTCGGGAAAAACAACTTGGGCCCAGTGGTTGATTCTGCAATGGCCCAGTTTGGCGATCAAAGAAATGGATGGACGATATCTTTCAGTTCAAGAATTTCGCGAGCAAACGCAGTCGATGATTTCAGGTCTTATCTGCATAGAGAATATTGATAATTTGGACATGCAAGCTCAAAGGGAAATTGTTGAATTTTTAGAACACAGAAATCACAGCAATCAAATTAAAATAATTACCACATCAAGAAAAAAATTAAGAGATTTAGTGACTGAAGAACTTTTTCGACTCGATTTATTTTGTAAATTAAGTGTTCTACAAATCGAATTGCCAGCGCTAAAAAATATCAGTGAAGAAATTCCTACGGTTGCAGAATTTTATTTACGTGTTTTTGAAATACTTTATAAAAAAGAAAAATTAAAATTTTCCGCTGAGGCGATTGATAAATTGATTCATGCTTCATGGCCGGGCAATTTTACCGAACTTGAAAGTGTTGTCGAACGCGCCGTGGTTATAGCTCAGGATTCAACCATCCATATTGAAAATATTGTTTTTCAATTCGAAAATTCGATGGATATATCCCAAGAATTACTCACCGGAGTTTCGCTTTCTGAGATGGAAAGACGTCTTATTTTGCAAACTTTAAAATTAACTGAACAAAATCGCACGAAAGCCGCGCAAATTTTAGGAATTAGCATTCGTACTTTAAGAAACAAACTGCATGAATACAAAGAGGAAGGTCATTTATGAGTTTATTTGATAAAACGACGACGGCATTACAAACATCCCTAGCGATGCGACAAATACGACATAACGTTACCTCGTCGAATATCGCAAATGCGGAAACGCCGGGTTACCATGCTCAAAAAATTGATTTTGAAGAAGCGCTCGGTCGTTCTCTGGATATTGATGGTCTAAGAGGCATGAGCACTTCAAATGAAAATCACTACGCGGTTGGTGGCCATAGTTCCAAAGTGCGCCCGGATATTTATGAAAACCCAGAGGGCTCTGTGAATAACGACGGGAATACTGTCGATTTGGAAAGGGAAATGTCTGCACTTTCTGAAAATGCCATTCTTTACAAAGCGGCATTACAATTAATTAACAAAAAAATGGCTGCATTGAAATATGCCGCTTCTGAAGGTCGGTAATTATGGCTGATTTTTTAACCGGAATGAGAATTAGCGGAAGTGGGATGACTGCGCAAAGGATGCGTTTAAATACCATTTCAAGCAATATTGCAAATATCAATACAACGCAAACTCCTGAAGGCGGTCCCTATCGTCGAAAAGATGTCGTATTTGAGTCAATGCCAGACGCTCGAAACTTTGGCGAGATCATTAGCTCAACAGATCCCAAAGGAAGTTTTCAAAGGGTGCAAGTCACCGATATTCTGTCGGACCGTAAAGCCCCTTTGTTAAAGTACGAACCAGACCACCCAGATGCAAATCCTGAAGGTTATGTGGCTTATCCGAATATAAATTTGATGGAAGAAATGACAAATATGATTCAGGCTTCGCGGGCCTACGAGGCTAACGTCTCGGCTTTGCAAGCAAGTAAAGATATGGCTCTGAGTTCTTTGGAAATTGGCAGATAATAAAGGCTGAGGTTTAACCATGGATGGTTTTACGGTTTCAAATTCAAGTAAGTTTTTAAAGTCAGGTTTCTCAACTGAGGGACAATCATTGAGGGTCGACAAACCTTCAATGAATAACAATGGACTAACTGGAACAGATTCAACCTCCGAGACTGGCGCGAAAAGTTTTGCAGACACTTTGAAAGACGCCGTCGGCGAAGTGAATCAATTACAAAAAACTTCAGATAAAAAAATGCAAGATCTTACTACAGGACGAACCGATAATGTGGCGGATGTTATGGTGGCGGCTGAAAAAGCTGATATCGCTTTACGAGTAATGGTGCAGGTTCGAAATAAAATTATTGATGCTTATAATGAAATTATGAAAATGCAAGTTTAGGTTGATGGAGGGGGCTCTTGAATAAAATAATTGGTGGAATCGTACTGCAATTCCGAGAATTTTTTAAAAATCTTGGTCCGACGAAACGTTTGTCCGTTATCGTGGTTTCAACCATCGCTGTGGCTGCAATTATCGGCATGATCATGATGGTTTCAGGAAAAGACTATGTTCCTTTATTAACGAATATTCCCCAGGATCAAATGCCATCCATAGTGGCTAAACTGAATGAAAAGAATGTGCCATTCCAAATTAAGGAAGATGGAAAAACTATCGCCATCCCTAAAGAAATTCTTCATTCAACTCAAATGACTTTGATGGCTGAAATGGGCTCGTCAAAGGTAGGAAATATTGGATTAGAGATTTTTGAAAAGCAGGATTTTGGGATAAATTCTTATGCTCAAAAAATCAATTATCAGCGAGCCTTGCAGGGCGAATTGATGCGTGCAATTAATACTTTAACTGCCGTAAAACAATCGAAAGTTATTTTAGCATTGCCCAACAAAAAAACTTTTCTAGAAGAAGGGGGACAGCCTTCGGCATCGGTTGTTGTCGAACTTCATCAAGGTAAAGAATTATCTGCAGATCAAGTTCGTGGAATTCGTTATTTAGTTTCTAACGCCATAGAAAACATGGATAGCGAAAAGGTGACCGTTTTAGATGAAAAAGGAAAAGTACTGACCCGGCATTCCGATGGATCCACAGCAGGATCAAATGACATTTTGGATTTGAAGCAAAAAATTGAAACTGAAATGGAAACTAGGATTGAATCCCTTTTAAGCAAAATCGTCGGTCAGGCGAAAATTATTGCTAAGGTAAATGCGACTTTGAACCATAAAATTACTCAATCAGTTGAAGAGTCCGTAGATCCAGAAAAGACAGCGGTTCGCAGTCAACAGAGCGAAGAAGAATCTTTGGATGGGGCAAGGACGAATCCAGCCGGGGTTCCCGGATCACGTTCAAATCTGCCCGGGGCCGAGGACGCTGGACAGGTTGGTTTTAAACAAGATGTGAAAAAAGAGATAAAAACAACAAATTACGACGTTCCAAAAACAACAAGAAATATAAAGGAAGCTGCGGGAAATGTTGAAAGAATGAGCGTGGCAGTAGTTGTTGACGGAATCATGAAGACTGTTACGAAAGAGGATGGAACAACTGAAACACAATATGTTCCTCGAACTGCTGAAGAATTGCAGAAATACGAAACCTTAGTTAAAAGCACAATCGGTTTTAATCAGAATCGTGGCGATTCTGTAAAAATTGAAAACATGCAATTTCAGCCTGAAGATTTTTCTGAGGCTGAAAAATTACTTACAAATCTTGAGCGAAGAAAGTTGCTTCATGCTTTATTCAAATGGGCTCTCTTAGGCTTCAGCTTAGCCCTCTTCTTCTTCATCGTTGTAAGGCCTTTCATGCAATGGATTACCGATAGTTTCCAAGATACAGTCGAAGAAATGCTTCCACGTACAATTGAAGAGCTGGAAGAACTGCAATCTGTCGATAATACTCTGCCGGGGATGTCATCAGCACTTCCTGTATTGCAAGAATCAATTGATCCGGAAAAAGCAGAAAGTGAATTATTGAAGGATAGAATCATGACGCTCATGCAGAAGGACGAGGAAAAAGCCGCAAATGCATTTGGTATGTGGTTGGTAAGAAGGGATGAACGATAATGAAGGTTCACAGAGCAGAAAATATTGAATATGAAGGACTTAAGGGCTTTGATAAAGCAGCAATTCTGATCAACTACTTGGGTCGGGATGCGGTAAAAATTCTTCTTAAGCGAATGGATGATGGCGATATTCGAAAACTGATCAGTGTGATTTCAAGATATCGAGTCGTTCCAGTGCATGTTACGAAAAGAATTCTTGAAGAGTTTTATGAAATGATCAGTGAATCAGATGATTATATTTTTTCAGAAGAAATCTCGAGTAAAGAAACAATCGTTGATGCGCTTGGCGAGGAACGGGCCAGAGGCATTTTGGGTGGTTTGAATATCGGTTCTGGTAGTCAGCGCTCTATTGAATCTTTAGAGATGGTGGATGCAAAATCATTGGCGACATTCTTGGTGAATGAACATCCTCAAACAGTGGCAGTGATTTTAGCTCATTTGGAGCCCGAGAAAAAGGGTGAAGTTCTTAAACGCTTGCCCGAGGCTTTACAAGCGGAAGTTGTTCTCAGAATGGCCAACTTGGATCATGTGGATCCAGAGCTCATACTTGAGATTGATCGTGTATTAAAAAATCAATTGGCGAATTCTGCAACAGTGGAACAATCTTCTTTGGGCGGAGTTCAACCTGTAGCCGAAATGCTGAATGTCATGGATAAAAACACAGAAACATCGATCATGTCGCGACTCGAAGAAAAAGATCCACTTTTGGCCGAAGAAATTCGCAAGTTGATGTTCGTATTTGACGACATTTCAAAAATTGATGATCGTGGAATTCAAACACTTCTTAAAGAAATTCCGAATGATAAACTTCTTTTGGCGCTCAAGACTTCCAACGAAGAGATCAGAAACAAAGTTTTCAAAAATATCTCTCAACGTGCTGCTGAAATGTTGAAAGAGGATCTGTCAAATATGGGGCCATCACGTCTTTCCGATGTCGAATCTGCTCAACAAGAGATCGTCAATACAGCTCGTCGTTTAGAGGGTGAAGGAAAAATTCTAATTGCACGAGGTGGATCAGAAGATGCCATGGTCTAGAGCGGTACTTAAGAAAATTTCAGCACAAAAAACTGTGCTCGAGTTCATTCCCCAAAAGTTTGAGTTGGGAACTCCAGCTCAGGCTTTGGATTATTTGAATGAAAAGAAGCAAGGTTCTGATTTTCGTATGAACGACGTTATTCGTGTGCAAACAGGCGTCGACAAAATCGAAGAATCAGATGTGCAGCGCATGATTGAAGAACGAGCAATTGGAAAATTAAAAGAAATTCAAGAAGAAGCTTATAAAGCGGCCTATCAATTAGGAATGGATGAAGGAAGAAATAAAGCCTTCGAGCATCACTCTCAAATCATTACGAACCATATTGCTGAAATGGATAAAATTTTAAATTCATTGACCACAATGAAAAAAGATATATTTAACGCCAATGAAAATCACTTGATGCAACTGTTGTTTGCCATGGCTACAAAAATAGCTCAACATCAGCTTGAAATATCTCCGGAAGCCCTTATTGAAGTTATTCGAAATGCAGTTTCTTTAGCTCAAGATGAAGAAGAAATTCATGTGCAGGTATCTAAAACTCAATTTGAGTTTATATCTAATTTAAAAAATGAAACTAGTCGCGAATTCGAATTTATGAAAAAAATTAAATTCGAAGCCAATGCTGAAATTCAGGCTGGCGGATGTTTAGTCGAGACAAATTTCGGCGAAGTTGACTCTCGGGTTGAACAACGAGTTGCGTTGCTTTGGGAAAATCTTAAAGAAAACCTTCCACGAATCAAAATTAAACTGGTTGGCAATTCCTGATGGATTTGAAAATCAATCATGAAAAGTACAATGAGGTTATCCAGAATAGCCATCTTTCCTTAGACCGAGGAAAAGTTACCGAGGTGCAAGGTCTTTTGATCAAAGGTTATTTGCCCGGAGCCAGTCTTGGAAGTCTTGTGCAAATAGTTCCTTTAGGATCAGATAAAGCATTTTACGCCGAGGTTGTGGGTTTCAAAGACAAGAATGTCTTAATGATGGCTCTTGGTGAAATGCGCGGAGTTAGTCTTGGTGCAAAGATCATTCTTAGTCGTCAAATTGCCACGGTCAGAGTCAGCGAAGAATTACTTGGTCGAGTGGTTGATGCCCTTGGAAAACCCTTAGATCATCATGGGGAAATGGAAACCTTTCGTGATGTGCCACTTTACAGTGAAGTCAGAAATCCCTTAGCGCGAAGACCAATTCGCGAGCCCTTAGATTTAGGTGTGCGTTCAATCAACTCAACAACAACCATCGGTCGTGGGCAGCGGGTTTCGATTATGGCTGGATCGGGCGTAGGAAAATCTGTTTTACTTGGAATGATGGCTCGATCTTCAGATGCAGATGTCAACGTCATTGCTTTGATTGGTGAGCGTGGCCGTGAAGTTCGTGAGTTTATTGAAAATGATTTGGGCCCCGAGGGGATGGCCAAATCCATCGTTATTTGTGTCACTAGTGATCAAAGCCCCTTGTTGCGAATGCGTGGAGCTTATGTTGCGACCGCGATTGCCGAATCCTTTTGTCATAGCGGAAAAAATGTTCTTTTGATGATGGATTCAATTACACGTTTTGCTATGGCTCAAAGGGAAATTGGCTTAAGCACCGGTGAACCACCCTCAAGTAAAGGATATACGCCAAGTGTTTTTGCTGCTTTACCAAAGCTTCTTGAAAGAGCGGGCTCATTCGAAAATGAAGGAAGCATCACTGGTCTTTATACTACATTAGTTGAAGGTGATGACATGAATGATACGATTGGCGATGCGGTTCGTTCAATCGTGGATGGTCATATTGTTTTGAGTAGAGCTTTATCTCAGCGTGGTCATTTTCCGGCAGTCGATGTACTGCAAAGTACAAGTCGGGTGATGAAAAATATTACGAGTAGCGAGCAAATGCGTTTGGCACAAAGAGTTCGCGAAACATTGGCAGTCTATAAAGAAGCTGAGGACCTAATTAATATTGGAGCTTATAAACCTGGGGCTAATCCAAAAATCGATCAGGCTGTAAAATTAATTGATCCACTGAATGAGTATTTGAAGCAAAAGATCGATGATCCAACCAGTCTTCCCAACTGCACACACGAGTTGCAAAAAATATTTTTTTCCTCTTAAAGGAATAAAAAATTTGAGGGATAAAAAATGAAGTTCAAGTTTTCTTTACAAAAAGTTTTAGAGCATCGAAAAACTTTAGAAAACATTGCGCAAAGAGATTTTCAAGAAGCTTTAGTCGCTCATCGCAAAGAACTGGCGGTGTTGGAAAGTATGAAAAATCAACGTCAGCAAGGGTTTCAAGACAGATTTAAGATCCAGACAAAAGCCGGGAAAGACCTTCCGCCTCAGTTACAGCAGGTCCATGAATATTTAACCGGACAAGACAAGAGGATTGAAATTCAAAAGGCCAAAGTCCAAGAAGTAGAAAATCTAGTCGAGAAGATGCGTGAAATTTTGCGGCAAAAAGCAATTTCGTTTAAAATTATAGAGAAGCTAAAGGAAAAAAAGTTCAGGGATTTCATGACAGAGCGTAATAGCGCAGAGCAAAAAGAGATCGATGAAATCAATGTGATTAGGCATTCGCGTGAGGACTTAAAATGAAAACGGGTTATGATCAATTTTTTAAAAATGCACGGCGAGCAAGTGATCCAACTGCTCGAACCAAGACAAATTCTGAAATGAATTCAACGAAACGCGCGCCAACAAAAACAAAGATGACTTCGGATGATGAGAAAATTTTAAGACAACTTTTGCCTAAAAAGAAAAGAAAAATCAAATTTCCTTGGAAACTCACCTCGTTATCGTTTGTGGGTTTTTTGATTGCGCTTTACGGCTTTCAAAATCACGAGAAATTCGAAAATCTTGCAAAGAATATCGAAATTAACTTTTTAGGCTCAGCTATGGCAGAAAATGCAACCGCTGAAAAATCAGCAGCAAAGACCGAACAAAAAAAATCCGAAGGTGCGGCGAGCGAAAAAACAAAAAAGGATGCTGAAAATAATCCTGCAGAAACCCAAGATACGGGCAATTTAGATTACTTACAGAAATTGAATGAAAGAAAAAAAAGTTTGGATGCGCGGGAACAAGAATTGGCTCATCAAGAGGAAGAAATTCAGAAGCAACGTGCTGAGATTGATCTTCGATTAGTCGAACTCAAAGAACTTCGCGGTCAAATCTCGACTGTTTTAGATGATCGAGTCAAAGTTGACGACCAAAAAGTCGAGATTCTTGTGCAAACATATTCCAATATGAAACCACCACAGGCCGCAAAAATATTAGAATCTATGGATGAAGATCTGGCAGTGGAAATATTGGGACGAATGAAAAAGAAAAATGCGGCCGATGTCATGAATTTAATTAAACCTGAAAAGGCTCAAATGATTTCAGAAAAATTTGCAGGCTACAAAAGAAAACCAGCGGCCGCGCCAACGCCAACCAGCGCCAAAAGCCCGGTTAATAATGGAAGTGAATCAAATGGTAATGGCAACAAAAACTAGAAAGGAGAATATTTGATAAATCTCGTCAGTGTCGGTCCTTCCCAGAGTGGGACGCCCGATCTGAGATCCGCTAAATCGGGATCTAGTGACGATCAGCTCAGTCCAACATCGACTTTTGCTAAAGCTTTAGATGATAAGATTTCATTAAAGCAAGAAGTCAGAAATAGAAGTGATGTCAGACCAAAAGGAGATGATCCTCCTCACGAAAAAGCCGAAGGTGAGATCAAAGACATAGCGCCATCATTGGGGATATCGACGAAAAAAACCCAGTTGGCCAGGGAAAAAGTGATTCAAAAGTTCATGGACTCATTCGAGAGTGAATTTGGAATCCCCCCCACGCGACTCGTGGAGGCCATGGCCCAACTTAATATAAAAGACCAGCAGAAGTCTCCGGAAGAGACCGCTGATCAACTTTTCTCGTCGCTTCAAATCGATCCAGAGGATCAGTTGAAAGCGAAAGAAATGTACGTGGGATTTTTGCTCAATCTACAAGCGATTGAACAAATACCGCGTGCTCCATTAGCGGTTCCGGTCGATCCTGCGAATTTGATGAATGCTCAAATGAAAGAAAAGTTCATCACGATTCAGGGAAAGAAAGATGTTTTGCGAAATTCATTGGAAACATTGAATGATAAATTTTGGATGAAAACTCCTGCAGTGCCAATTTCAGCACCAGTAGGACTGGAAACCGAAATTATCCCACAGCAAAAAGCGATTACGATTGGCGATCTTCTGCGTGAGCAAGAAGCTCTCGGCAATTCAAAGATTGATGCTCAAGGTAATTCGTTAACTGAAGGCTTAATTGTTCCGGGTGCAGCTTTAGATGCGAAATCTGCGGAAGATTTAAAAAATCTTGCGCTCGAAATTGATCCAGAGACGCTGAAGAACATGAGCACATCCGATTTAAAAAATCTTGTGAAAGAATTGCGAACTCTGCAGGGGCAGAATGCAAGGAACGAAGGTTTGGGTATTAATCCGAACCAGGCCGTGCCTGCCGCTCCCTTGATGGCAGCATCGCAAATTCAATCTCAGGCAGATGTAAAAGCTAAGTCCGAATTTGCAGCCGCGGAAGGAATTCAAGGGCAAGTTTTGAGTTCTAATTCGGGTGAACTGATAAAGTCTGAGCCGGCAAATTTAAATATTGTCGCTGACGCAGTCAAAGCACCAAAGGAATTTTTCCCATCGAATTCGTCGATGATGAATTCCGGGCAAGAATCTTTTTCACAGTCCAAAGGCAGTACGAAAGCCACTGAGTTAAATACAAAGAAAAAGCCTGGGGCTTCTTCTGATGAAATAACTTATGGCAGTGTTGCAGGATTGGGATCAAGCGTACCTTTAAAAGCAGAGACCCTAGGTATTCATGGCGAGACGCCGATTCCGGTAGCAACGCCAAATGAAAAACAAGAAAATGTTCAGCAGCTAATGAATCAAGCTCAATACCTCATTAAAAAAGGTGGCGGCGAGATGAAGATCAAGCTGAGTCCTGAAGGCTTGGGTGACATGCATTTGAAGGTGATGGTTGAAAATGGAAAAGTAAATCTGCAAATGTCGACAGAAACAGCTGAGGCAAAAAAATTAGTTGAATCTAGCATGAGTGATCTAAAAAGCTCATTGGCGGGCCATCGACTTTCAGTCGAGAATGTCAAAATAGATGTTGTGAATTCAACATCTTCTGATGTGGCGACAAAAAATGATTCAAACAATTTGAATTCTCAGGGACAGTTTCAAGGCAAAGAGACAAGGCAGTTCTGGAATCAGTTTCAAGAGCAGTTTGGCAGTCGAGGGCATCGTGAATCTTTTTTTGATGTTCAAAGTATCAAAGGATATGGACAAAAGAAAAGAGATCCGTTGACGCCATTGACTGAAGCCCAGCGGTCTCGAAGAGCTGATGGTCGAGGAAATGCGATTGATGTCGTTGCTTAATAGAAATTCAGTTATAATGGAAAGAGGGGGATTCTTACAAGTCCCTCTCTTTCAAGAGAAGGAGCAATTATGGGAGTGATGAATACAAGCCTGAATACAAAAGCTTTTGGACAAACCCAAACAGCGCCGACCTCCAGTAATTCTCAGCCCTCCAATTTGAGTGCGCAAGATAAACAAAAATTAGAAGGACAAGAAGTTGGAGACGTACTTAATAAAGTTGCTGATCCAAATTGGGTTGATCCATCTAAAAAAGTGCGAGCGGTTGGAAGTGATAAATTAGATAAAGATGCATTTTTCAAATTGATGTTGGCACAAATGAAAAATCAAGATCCAACAAGCCCGTTGAAATCTCATGAAATGGCAGCTCAGTTAGCAAATTTTTCAGGGCTAGAGCAAATGCAAAACGTCAATCAAACATTAATCGAAATGAAAGCGGGGCAAAAGCCTCTTGAACAATTTCAAAGTTTAAATTTTCTTGGCAAAGCCGTTGCGGGTGATTCATCGAAAGTGGCGCGAGCCCGCGGAGATAAATCTCATGAATTTTTATTTAATCTTCCAGGTGCTGCGAACGAAGTTCAAGTACAAGTGAAAAATGCCGACGGTGAAGTTGTTAAAAAATATGATTTAAAAAATTTAAAAGAAGGACCAAATCGCCTGACATGGGCTGGTGAAGATGAAAAAGGCACAAAAATGCCAGAAGGCGAATATCAATTTTTGGTTGAAGCAAAAAATGCGAGCGGCCAAAAATACAATGTAAAAACAGACTTCGAGGGTTTGATCACCGGCGTGAATTACACTCCTGAAGGACCAGTCTTACTTGTGGGTAAACAGTCTGTTCGTCTAAGAGATGTGAAAAAAATTATAGACCCTAGTCTTATGAAAAATGACCAGAAAGTAACTGAAGTGACTGGACAAGACTTGAAAAATGCAGACGCTGTCAGTCATACTGAAAGTAAGCAGGAAATGAAACCGGAAGTTGCTGATGAAGGGGCACCCGCTGCGCCCATGAAATCAAAACTCATGGAGAACGTGGGACTCTCGGGCGGAATGATGGCTAAAATTGCGAAAGAGACAAAATAGTAATTTATGGATTTAAAGAAAATACAGGGCTTTGAAAAAATAATTCAACCATCCACACCAAATGTGGGCGGCTCTGTTGGGAAAGGTCCTTCATTCAAGGACACTTTAGATCAAGTGGGGCAGTCTCAAGAGACGGCTGTACCAAAAACAAATCTTAGCGCTACGGAAGCTTTAAAAAATATTGCAGATGGCGTGAAGTTTTCGAATCACGCTATTGATCGAATGCGTTCACGAGGAATTTCATTTAAACCAGAAGACATGACTCGTTTAAATGAAGCTGTGGGAAGAGCTGCTTCTAAGGGATCAAAAGATTCTTTAATTTTGATGAATGATTCAGCTTTAATTGTCAGTGTAAAAAATAAAACTGTTGTCACTGTTATGGATAAATCTGCACTTAAGGAGAATGTTTTCACGAATATTGATAGTACGATTGTAATGTAAGTTTTAAACTTTCGAGAGGGGATCTCGAGAGAAAATTAATAAGGGCCGGTCCTCATCGAGGGGGCCCTCCAAAAATGACGGTGGATCGATTGAAGCCGTCAAATGACATGGAGGTCATATGGGTATTCTTTCTTCGTTATACACCGGTGTATCCGGCCTTGCGGCGCAAGGGGAAGCACTCGGAGTTATCGGCGATAATATCGCCAACGCAAACACGATCGGTTTCAAAGCCAGTCGGGCAGAGTTTCAAGATATTATCTCTAAAAGTTTAAAAGGTATCCTTGGGGGAAATCAGATTGGTCGAGGGGTAAAAATCGGCGCGGTAAATCCTATCCTTGTTCAAGGTAACGTGGATGCAACGGAAAAAGTTACGGATTTAGCGATCTCTGGGGATGGATACTTTAAAGTTAAAGGAAGTGACGGGGAATCATTTTCTCGGGATGGTTCATTCCATTTCGATCGTGAAGGTTACCTAGTTACGAATGACAATCAAAAAGTTCAAGGTTTCAAAGCTGATGAAAAAGGAATGATCATCAATAAATTGGATGATATTAAATTTCCTCGCGCCTTGATTCCAGCCAAAGCAACTGCGGAAGTTAAGATGGATCTGAACTTAGATTCTCGAGTTGAACCGACAAAAAAATTCAACATGGAAGATCCTTACGCAACTTCTCATTACTCTACGGGTGTTGAGCTTTACGATTCTCAAGGTAATAAACATCTGGTCAGCTTCTTCTTTAATAAAACAGCCGATCGCAAGTGGGAATACAAAGGACTTGTGGATGGAAAAGAAGTTAGTGGTGGTGATGAAGGAAAACTGGCGCAAGTTGTAGCTGGTACGTTGGATTTCACAGTTGATGGAAAACTGGATGTACAAGAAGTGACAGACAGTTCTTTCAACTTTAAAGGTGGAGCACTCCAAAATCAAAAAATCAAAATGAATTTCGGAGATGATATTTCTACGGGTGGTAAAGGGCTGGATGGAACGAAACAGTATGGTAAAGGTTCCGACATGATCAGCTGGATTCAAGATGGAGCAGCTGCTGGTACAATCACGGGATTATCATTCAATGATGAAGGCGTGTTGACGGCAGTTTACTCGAATGGTTTGGCAGCAGATTTAGCGCAAATCTCGCTGGCGAAATTTGAAAATCCAGAAGCCTTGTTCAAAGTTGGTAACAATCGTTTGAAAGAATCCAGAGATTCCGGTGGAGCTTCAATGGGAGCTCCAGGAGCTGCGGGTCGTGGTAAGATCTACGCAAAATCTCTTGAGCGATCAACGGTCGATTTGGCCACAGAATTCGTGAACATGATTCAAAATCAGCGTGGTTTCCAAGCCAATGCGAAAACGATCACGACCACGGATGAACTTTTGAACGAGATCATTCAATTGAAGAGATAATAAATTGATGGTGCGCTAAATAACGCAGGCCATTGGTTAAACCCAGTGGCCTTTTTAGTTTTTTAGGCTTTTAAACCCAAAGCAGCTCCCAATCGGATAAAGACAATCCTGTTAATCGCTCTTTGCGATAAGGTATGACTCCTAAAGCTTCTTTTTCATTCAGTTGAATGTAATTTCTTACAATTTGGTAGGGCTTCCAACCTTTAACGACTCTTGTAAACGGTCGATATTTCCAAAGTTTTTTTCGGTGGCGTGAGTTTTTGGGTGTATCTAGAGGGGTATCGGTCGCGGATTTTTGAGCCAAAGAAAAATTCACCAGTCCTTCTTGCTTGAGCCTTTGCGAAACCTGCCCCGCAAAAACTCGAAAAAAATTTTGCGCCTGAGATCTTTTGTTGATGCGAATCAAAAGATGCAGATGATCGCTTTGCACCGTGATCTGCTCAATTTTCACAAAGAATTTTTTTGCGTAAATATCGACTAATTTTTGGATCAAAAAATATCTTCTATAAGTACGAAAACCACCTCGTAAAACTTCTTTATTTGCTTTGAATACCAAATGAATCGGAGCCTTGCGAGTGAGGACTCGGGAACCGCGACCTTGGCGGCAATTACGAAGTTGCCCGCCATAAGAATAGCGATGCTTCCAATTTGTCTTTTGAAATTCTGTTTGTTGAGATTGCTTCTTGTTCACGTGACCGGTACCTCAATGCTGTCAGGTTAAGAATATTGACGTTGCAAGATTGAGGAATAAGAATAAA
>JBBTCO010000041.1:0-60227 GCA_038043185.1 Bdellovibrionota bacterium | reverse complement strand
AGAATTTCGCCATGTCTTGAATTGAGAACTATTAACTGTTTTTTCCATAAAGCTCAATTATTGACTTATAATTACGATAGATCTGCATGGGGGATAACTTGGGAATATTAAAACTTATTCCGGTCGTTTATTTATTAGCCACAATTAATGCTTTTGCACAAGACAACTCTCAGCAACCACTTTCGGAATTGGCTTTGTTTAATCGTTGTTACGCTCACCTTACCCAAAAAGCGCTCCCTTTAAAACACGCTTTAAAAAATCAAATTAAATCTGGAAGCATGACCGCCCTGAATGCCTGTATGCAAATTTTGGATAGTGCAAGGCTTATTGAATCGGGTGGCAATGAAGGAAAACTTATTTCTGACACAAGTGAATCGCGAGATGTTTTATTGAGTCTGAATGATTTTCATCGAACCTGGTTTACGAATGATCATATAGTGAAAGCCATTTCATATTTGGAAGACTTTAATGGTCAACCTTATGTTCATGATGAAGCAGAGGCCGGACTTCATGTTACCCGCGTTTTACTTACGAACAGTGCTAAATTTTCCGAAATAGTCACTGGTAATTCGGCGATGGAGGCCTTGCGAACGAATGGTCCTTCTTTATATGATCAAAATGCTCCTGAACTTCCTATAAACAAAAAAATGGTGACATGGTCTTCAAATGAATCAACAGCAGTTAGAGTGCCGCTGAATCCTCCCTTAGTACAAACCGGAGAATTAGTCGGAATTAGAAAGTTGAGTTTGAATCCAACAAAACAAAATTTCGTGTCTACAGCTCGTAATGGCACTGAAGTCGGCGGCAAATACTTTAAAACACCAGGGTCAATAAGAATGAACCAAGCCTTCGGTGGTGGAATTATCGGTACACAATCTTATTTATTGTTAAATTTAGGACGCCCTAATGAAAAGGCCTCTGATGGCGGTTTGGTTATGAATCGGCGTTGGTCAAAAACGGTTTTGAGTGATCTTCTTTGTCGAGATCTTCCTGCCGTTCGATTAAGTGATGCGACACCCTTAGTTCAAACATTTGAAACGGCTCAAACGCCGCCCTTTCGTAAAGCAGGCTCATGTATGAGCTGCCACTCGACGATGGATCCACTGGCCGCAGTTATTCGTAATCTTTCATATACGGCTGTTTACTACCCATTGCTTATGGGTACAGTGCACATTCGCGCTTGGCCGACAACTCAGCCCGCAGAATCAGGACCTGTTGATCTTGACTCAAATTACTTTCAACGTCCAACTCGTGGAGCTCTTTTCTATCGTTCCTATGATGGATCTCTTAAAAACGATGCAGTAAATAGCTTGCCTGAAT
Source organism: Bdellovibrionota bacterium (assembly GCA_038043185.1). GTDB lineage: Bacteria > Bdellovibrionota > Bdellovibrionia > Bdellovibrionales > Bdellovibrionaceae > UBA5009. Next base: position 58,907 of record JBBTCO010000041.1, on the reverse strand, counting down.
TAGGCCAGGCCATGGCGAACAACAATGATCTTTATATTTGTACCGCAGCTAAATATTTTCGCCACTTCACTGGTGTAAAAGTTAATCTTCAGGATGAAGGAGATCCTTCAAACGCCCGATTGCCAGCAAGTGATAAGGCTTACCGCGATCTTGTTATTAACCTTGGACTTGAATTAAAAAAGACACAGAGTTTAAGAACTCTTATACAGTCCATTTTATCTAGCAATGTTTACAGAAAATCATCAATGAGACTTCCTGAAAAACAATAGATGTAAGGAAAATATGAAAAAGAATAAACAAAAATTAATTTATCCTTCACGTCGTCAGTTTTTGGGTATGATGGGCTCATCAGCTCTGGCGCCGTTAGCGGTCAGTCCGTTAACAGTTCTTATGACCAGTCTTGTGGATGGAATTTTAGCTAAATCACAAGCCCAGGCTGCCGGTATGAGTCTTCCACCACGAAATTATGTGTTTATAAATTTTGCTGGAGGTCCGCCTCGATGGGTTTGGGATATGCCATTGACACCTTATAAGCAAGAGGCACTGATTAAAAATAATCATGTCAACACTCGATTTAAAAACTCCACTGAAGCTGAATATGTAACGACAGCGATCACTCGAAAAGGCGTCACGCTGAATATGCCTCACCTATGGACATCAACTATTCCGACATCCTCAGGTGGCACAGTGCCGATGAGTGTATTACTTGATAATATGTTGATGATCCGAGGAGTAAAACTTCCTTCCGATGGTCACGAGAATAATAATTTTAAACAACTTCGACCTGTAAATACGGCCCCCAGCCTTAACGGGGCTGTTGCCGATCGCTCAGGATCGCCAGTCCCAGCTGTAGGTTTGCCTCATTCTCCTAATGACAATTATAAATCTAGCAAGAGCATTGCGCAGACAGTATTATCCGACATAAGGGGTAACCCTATCCAATCCATACTTTCTCCATTTGATAATTCTAAGGATGGTGTGAGTCAGAGTTTCAGAGATAAAAATAAGGCAATTGATGCTGTGGTTAATAAGGCCTTGGCAGATTTAGCAAACCAGGCCAAACTTTCAATCCCTGGATCAGATGCACTTTTTTCAATGCGAAGTGATGCAAACAGTCTGTTGCGACGAGGGATCGGAGATCTTCAATCCGTCTATAGTTCTCTGGTAAATAAGTACAAGCAGCTTATAGCTCGCGTTGCGGGATCATCAATATCTGGAGTGACTGATGTTCCAATTATGCAGGGCAATTTACGAGATCCAAAAGGAATTATCCAACACACTATCGTCGAGTCCGGACACGGATTTTTAGGACCACAGGCAGATCTTCGTCAACTTATCAACGCAAATACAACAATTGCTGGTTTAGCAGAAAATTTTGCTATTGCAGAATATCTTTTAGTTAATGGATATAGCAATGCGGTGAATATGGGTGCTGGTGGTGTCACGGGATTGGCTTTACAAGATGTTTACGAGATTTTGAATGGTGGGGTTGGTAAATATAAAGGGAATTTATTTGGTGAGTGGGTTCATGACGAGCATGAAGGCGGTGCATTTGCGAGTTTAATTATTAATAGTTTTGGATTTCGAGCTGTATCTGCTTGCCTTTACGAGTTTATCTCAACTTTGAAAACAGCAAATTTATTTAATGAAACCGTTATCCAAATCGGTGGAGAGTTTAGTCGATCTGCCAGAAACACCTTTGGTGGTGCAGATCACGGTTGGATCGCGCACGCGACGAGTTTATTTTCTGGAGCAATCACTAAGCCTATTGTTCTTGGCAACACACTTCTGCAAGTGCCTGATTGGTATCCTAATGGGAATGCTTACAAAGGAAGTTGGGGAGAAGCTGCTCCTGTAAAAGTTGATGGGATAGATCAGGAGCTTTCTCTAGGGCACACAACTTCCACCGTTGCTCATTTGCTGAGAGTCGAGCCACCATTAGCCAATAATTCATCATTGGTTATTGAAGGTGTAGGCGGAGTAACGCCAGCTATTGAACTTGCAAGGAATATTAATAACACTTAGGTAGGGTCGATCGTGAAAAAATTAATTTTTTTAATAACTGCTTCTTTTGTTTTAATTTCGATTAATTATTCCGCATGTTCCCCTACGGGGTTTGACGCCATTGATTTTCAGAATTCGACATCATTATCTAGTCAAAGCTCAGAATTTACAGGTCAGCAAGCCTTTGCTAAATCTGTCTATTTGATCACGAGTAAAAACTGTATTCCTTGCCATGTTAATATTCAAGCGCCTTTTCATGCATCCAGTGATTTAACGACGGCTTATTTAGCAGCGAAAAGCCGGGTGTCTTGGGCGAACGTGCCATCCTCTAAACTCATTATGAAAATTCAAGATGGTCATTGTGGAAATAACAACTGTAAAACTGACGGTAGCGAAATGACCAAAGCAATTAATTTTTGGAAAACATATGAAATGTCAGAAATTGCAGATGGAGGCGTTGGAGGAACATCTTCAAGTCAAGGTTCAGACTCTACTTTGCCTCTGAGTGGACACAAATTTGTGCAAACGCGATTAGACGATATATTTGGTCCTACGGCTGTTGCTGCAACCAGCGGGTTAATTGGAAATAGCATCGGAAGTTTTGGCGGTCCTTGTGATAAATATAAAAAGGATTTCAATGGAGGACCAAATTATGGTGATTGCAAGGCTATTGCAGAATCACAAGCTTCACTTATTGGTCCAGCATCTTCTTCACGTCAGTCATTGATCATTCGAGCTTGTGAGTTGATAACTCAAAATGACTCTGCCATTAAAATGGCAGTAACAAATGCCATAGGTTCAGATATGACGTCACGATTACCCACACAAGGTGAAATTCAAAGTCTTTATGAATTGTTTTATACTGGAAAAATTGCTTCGACTGAGGCATTAAAAAGTTATAATTCTATTAGCCTGGCTGTGCAGCAGAAGACTTATCCTGCTTTGGACTCTTGGCGATTTGTGCTATTTGTAATGTGCTCTAGCCCTGATTGGCAGCTCCCTTAGAAGCGGTCTCATAAATAGTGATCCTTCGTTGCCTTCGTCGGATTCTCCCTGCGACGTACAGGAAGTACGCCTCAGTCGAATCCTCCTCGTCGCCTCGGCTGACTATTTATGAGACCGCTTTTAAGTTATTTCCACTTAAAAAAATCAAAACAATAGACGTAGGCATTCTCTTCTTTTGATGAGCCAATGGATATCAAAAAATCAATGGCTTCATTCGCTATGTTCATAAAAATCTGTTTACCTAGTGCTCATAATTTGTAAATTATGAGCACAATAGCAACAAAATTATAAATGGCTAGAGCTGCAGATGCCTTTTCCCTACCTTCTGGTCTTTCTGAAAAAGAAGATCGTCGAACTTTTTGACGGTGACTATCAGCGACTCATTGTAAGTGGTTTAGTCACCATTTTACCTTCTAATTAAATAAAACACATTTTAAACATGGAATGCTTCTCGCTAGATAATTCCTCGAAAGATCGCTCTAGTTTGAAGAAAGGGCAATTAAGCCCACAGACATTGGAACGGTATCAAGTTAAAGGAGATTTTATGAGTTTTTTTAAAAGCACTCTATTCTTAGGAGTTTTGTCTTTATCTCAATTTGCATTTTCGGCGCAGAAAGTTGTATGTACCTCTGCCAATCATGACGTTATCGCCATTATTGACAGCTTGAAAGATAGGACAGTAATAAATCTAACGGTAGCTGGAAAGAAACAAGAGCCAGTGGCCTTAATGGGAATGAAAATTAATCCGAGCTTGCCAATCCAACAATGGGTTAGCGCTGATCAAAGTAACTATTACAACGTACAGCTTATCAAGGATCCGAAGACTCAAGGATTATTCGCTCAGCTATTTGTTAAGCATTTAAATCTTATTCGACAAGGTAAGACGGCGCTTAGGTGTTATATCAAGTAGACAAGCACTTAATTATTGAAAACAAAGATTTGTAACTAAAAAAACAAGGAGATCTTATATGATGAAACAAGTAATTTTGGCAGCCGCTTTGGTTGCTTCTAGTTTAGCCCATGCAGTAACTCAAACGGTAACCTCAGCGACTGGCAAATCCCAAGTGATTGCAGTGTCGGGGTGCACATCGCCTATATTAGGTGTAGTTTCAAAAGTCTATGAATCAACATTCTCAAAGGTAATGTGTGTTGAATACCAAACATACGATGTTGATATTGAAGGCGCATTTTGGAATAAGAAGGAAGCTTCAGCACGCAATGTGAGAAGTACATATTATCAGAAGGAATCAGTAAATGTTCCAGTAACAAACTATGATTTTACCCGCGATTCTCAGTCAGGAAACGATGTGCTTGATGTTGTTTTGGATGGCGCAAAAGCCACTGCTCATATATACAACGTAAAAAGCAAATGTGACAATATGGCTTTAAGCTTACAAAGTGTAGCTGTTCCTGTTTCTCAAACTCCATGCGCTCAACAACAATAGTATTTTTTCTTATTTATCTTAGTTGCATCTCATCTTATGGATGGGATGCAACTTCGCCCAATGAATATATAAAATCTAAAATTAAATCTTCACAGCTTCTGCAAGAGAAGGCTTTATCGTTAATCCTTACCCAAAGATGTGATACGTATTTTAATGAAGTAGAATCTAACAGTAAATCGACTCGTGCCTGCCAACAAACAGTTCAATCTTTTTTGCGACAAATGCCTTTAAAGGTTGTTAGTCTACAAGATCCTTCGAGCCTTGAAACGGGAGCCACCACCATCATTTATCCCTCAGAGCTCCGTCTTCTGATTAGACAAACTCAGATAGCTCAGTTTTTAAGTGCGCTTTCAAATCAACTTGATTTAATTCCCGCCGTGAATTTAGATCTTTATTCTTTAGCATTACAAATTTCTAAAAGTGAAATCAGAGCCAGTCAGTGGATGGCCGTTTTATTTCAAGACGTATCTCCGGGGCAAGCGCACGTAACATGGCTTAAGAGCTTACAAAAAAAATATCCCGAAAAATTTAACGAAGTTAGCAATTATAATATAGATCTTTTAGATAAAGTTTTACAAAAATTACGCCTCCTTTTATCGACAACGGCTCTCGATAAAACACCTCATCGTTTTTATCCACCGACATTGGATGGTCAGCTAAAATTCTTGAATTCATCAATTTATCATTATTATGTGATTAAATACACCGCACTCACAATGGTTCGGGAAGGCCTGCCTTCTGATAAAGTATTTTTTGTTAATTTTATTTTTAATTATTTATACGAAGTGTTTGATCAAGGTCCGGCACATTTATTTTTTACTGAGGCAAAACAACTTCCACAAGAAAGTTGGTCTGATGTTTGGATGGGTTTGCTGGGAGCACTGGATGGATCAAGTAAAAATAGTGCAGATATTGTTTCTAATTTAGATCCTCAGAAATTATTTCAAATGACCCCAGAGCAAATGATAATTGAAATTACAAAGACTGTTTCCTTAGCCGAACAAGCCACACGCAAGCTCCAAAAAACAAACCGATACTGATCCAGCTTGAAATTGATAAAACAGCGACAGGTCCGCGAAAATCATCGCGTAGGAATTCGACTAAAAACCTTCCAATAGAATGCAAAAGCATCCATGTAGCGAAAATAAGCCCAGGTTTGCGAATTTTTTTCTTTTCGAGTCCAAGTAAAATAAATAAAACGCCAAATTCCCATAATGTGGAATAGATTTGGGTTGGATGTCGTGCATTTATCGCCCATGGGAAGTCACAAGCTTTTCCAAAGCAGCAGCCAGCCAGTAAGCAACCGATTCGGCCAAGCGCATAACTTAAGCTTAGAATTGGCGCGTACAAATCAAAATAATTTGTCGGACTTTGTCCAGAATAGCGCGCGAATAAAACTCCACAAATTGCAGAGGCAATAAATCCTCCATAAAAAACGAATCCACCTTCCCAAAGAAAAAAGATATTTAAAGGATTAGATATGTAAAAATCGAAATTTTCATAAAAAATATGAAATAATCTGGCTCCAACAAACCCGGATAGCATTAATATCAAGGTCAGATCTGCAACAAAACGTAAATCTAATTTATTAGCTTCGGCTCTAGACATTGTCCATACGAAAGCCAATGTGGCAATCAATGCACTGACAATAAAAAAAGTTGGTAGAATGACTGGACCAATTGTTACCCAAGGGTACATTAAGACTCCATTTTTTTCCGTAATCTTCATGAAAGAATAAATCAATTTTTATTTTTTAGCAGTGTGTTTTTACTTTTAAACCGAATTAAATCGAAAAATTCTTACAAGACTTTAGTCGCAGAATCAAAAATATTTCTGTCGTCATATCCAGATGTTGTCATAATTTATATTATGAAACTGCACCCGGCCGAGATAGCCAAAGAGATAAAAAACTACAGCTTTTTTAAATCATTTCGAGAAGATCTTTTGTTGCAAATTTGCACGATGACCGAGTTAAAGATTTTTAGCAAGGATGAATTTCTTCTTAAAGAAAATGAAAAAAACACCAAACTTTATTTTATACGAAAAGGCTTCGCTGAAATTTTACTAGCGGGTGAAGTGGTTGCCATTTTACAGAATGCTGGTGAAGTTATGGGTGAAATGAGTGTGGTCCTTAACAAACCGGCAACTTCGACTATTCGTGCAGCTTCAAGTCTTGAATGTTGGGTTTTAGATTCTGAAAACTTTGCCCATGTGAATCCCAAAGATCTGGATCATTTTCAATCTTTGCTTTATCGCATTTATTCCATCGTACTTGCAGATCGTCTGACAAAAACCAATGAAAAGGCGCGATTTTTTGAAATAGCAAACCGGGAACTGCATCAGGCGCAAATGGCCTTGGATACGACTGGAAATAAAAAAGTATTGCTGGTGGATTCCGACCGCAAACAGCTCGTCATGGCTAAAGTCGCCGTCGGCAGCACAGGCGTAAAAATGGACACGGCCTCTGATCTGGCTACCGCCCAGACCTTGGTTGCAACCAATCCCTATGATGCGGTTATTTGTGACGAGCAATCGATCAGTCTCTTAAAGGAACTTTCTGATTCAAATAACCCCGCAAAACTGATCATGATGACTTCAAAATTTATTAAAACTAATTTGAAACATTATCGAGGCAATGAATTTGTAAATACCATTATCACTCGGGATGTCGAAGATCGACCTTTAACCATTCGAACAATGTTAACAACCCTGACTAAAATTCTGAGCCAAGATATATTTGGTCTTGAGAAATATCTTTCTTGGGGAGTTGAGGTTCAAACAAGAACCGTCAAATCTTCCATTGAAAGGGAAGAATTGAAATCTGAAATGGTCAATTACTTTCGTCATCTGGGGGTTCGTCAAACGGTTTTAGATCGTTGTAATACAGTAGCGGAAGAGTTGCTGATGAATGCAATTTATGATGCCCCAATGGACTCTAACAGAAAGTCCTTGTTTAATCATTATTCGCGAAGAACGGAAGTCAGATTGGAAACGCATTTGCAATCGCAATTTAAATATGCCTGCGATGGAATGCATTTGGCTCTGGCCGTAGTGGACCCATTTGGTGGACTTACGAAAGATATTATAATTAATTATCTGGAAAGTTGTTATGAAGGTCAGGCCGGGACTTTGAACGACGAGAAGGGTGGGGCTGGCCGAGGCCTGCATCAGATTATCGAAAACTCTGATTTAACAATTTTTAATGTTAAGAAAAATTTTCGGACTGAAGTGATTTCATTGTTCTATGTCGAGAGCAATAAAAAAGAACCACAGCCGTCATTTCATTATTTTTTCACTTGAATCATTTGAGGATTTGAATTTTTGGCTTTTCGTCCCTCAAGAAACATCATTCCAACGAGGATAATAACTCCACAAACGATGGCGGAGTCAGCGACGTTAAAGGCCGGCCAAGAGTACTTTTCTTGAAGGTGAAAATCCAAAAAATCGATAACATAACGAAAGCGTAATCGGTCAATGTAGTTGCCAATGGCGCCACCAAAAATACAGGATAAAGCAGTGACTTGCCAGCGATCATTCTCGTCAACACTTCGAAGAATAAGCAAAATAATAACAATGGCAACAGGTGGCATTAGCAAGAAAAAAATCTCGCGAAATTCGGGATGACTGTTGGCAAGAAAACCGAAAGCGGCACCAAAATTTCTTACATAGGTGATATTGAAAAAATTTCTGATTACAACTAGGGATTCGCCCAAGTGAAACTGGGTGTGAACATACAGTTTGGTAATTTGATCAAGACTTATCAAAATTCCAGAAATAATAAGTAAATAAATATATTTTTTATTCATGTCAAAGCCTCTACGCATTTGGGGCAAACGCCCGGATGTTTGGGATCTTGGCTAATCGTTGTCGCATAAACCCAGCAACGCACACATTTTTCGCCAGCTGCCTTTTCAGCATCTACTGAAAAGTTTCCCGATTTTATTTCAACTGCAGAAACAATAAAAAATTCTCGAAGATCCTTAGAAAAAGCTTGTAAAGATTTTAAGGTTTCGCCGTCCGCTGATAAAATGACCTTGGCTTCTAATGAAGCGCCAATCACTTTTTCAGCTCGAAGTACTTCAAGTTTTTTTTGAACTTCAGTGCGCACGCGCAACAGCTCAATAAAAAGTTTTTTTGCTTCTGGATTTTTCCAATCGGATTTGAGTGTGGGAAAATCAAGAAGAAAAACGCTATCGGCGTCTTTCTGTTTCATGTATTGATAACTTTCCTCACTCAAAAAAGACAAAATGGGAGCCATTATTCGAATCAAGGCCTCAGTCATTTCATGCAATACCGTTTGCGAACCTCTTCGCGGTTTCCCATCAAATTTCCAAGTGTAAAGACGATCCTTTAAAATATCCAAATAGGTTGCAGACAAGGTGACAGTGAAAAAAGTATTCAAGGCGTGATATATTTTATAGAAATCATAATTATCATAAGCTTCGGTCACTTTTTCAATGAGCTCATTGAGTTCATTCAATGCCCAGCGATCCAAAGTGGTCATGTCACTGATCTTGACTCGATCTTTATTCACATCAAAATCATTCAATGCACCCAACAAAAATCTCATGGTGTTGCGCATGCGTCGATAGGTTTCAGTGACTCGAGTTAACTCTTCAGGGCCGCAGGAAACATCTTTGCCATAATCTTCATACGCGGTCCAAAGACGAAGAATTTCAGCGCCACTTTTTGCAGCGACATCATTGGGATCAATGACATTACCCAAAGATTTACTTTGTTTTCTTCCCTGTGAATCAACAACAAAACCATGAGTCAATAAAGTCTTAAAAGGAGCGCTATCATTCGTCGCCATCGAGGTTAAGTAACTCGTGTTGAACCATCCGCGATGTTGATCACTTCCCTCAAGATAAATATCTGCAGGGAAACTCATGTCGGGATGTCGCTTTTGGACTGCGGCGTGATAAACGCCAGAGTCAAACCACACATCCAAAATATCTTTGCCATGACGAAAACCTTGCGAACCAAAGTTTGGGAATTTTTCCATATCTTTGGATTTTTGAAATTTTCCGATCACTTCATCAGGAGACGTTTGGTGATAGGCTTCAAGACCACCCTTGGTTTCGATAAGGTCAGCAATTTTCATCATGACTTCGGGATCAAGTAAGGGTTCGCTGGTTGCTTTGCAATAGTATATTGGAATCGGTACGCCCCAAATTCTTTGCCGACTCAAACACCAGTCAGGACGATTTTCCATCATGGCGTGAAAACGGGCGCGTCCCCATTCAGGGACAAAACGAATGTCAGTCATCGTTTTCAATATTTTTTTTCTAATTTCTGTTTTTTCCAAATCCATTCCCAAAAACCATTGGGGAGTAGTGCGAAAAATCAGAGGAGTTTTAGATCTCCAGCAATGAGGATAACTGTGTTCAAACTCACTGGCTTTTAATAAATGTCCTGAAGATCTTAAGAACTCAACAATTTTTGGATTGGCTTTGAAGATATTCATACCTTGAAGTTTCTCGCCGTTAGGCAAGTCCCCAGCTTCGGCAGTAAAGGCACCGGCCTCGTTCACAGGACAGAGCACAGGTAATTGATATTTAAGACCGACTTTGTAATCGTCAGCTCCATGTCCCGGTGCCGTGTGCACGCAACCCGTACCTGCATCCAGACTGACGTGCAGACCAAGAACAATCATTGAGTCCCGATTGATCCAAAGATGTTTTGCTTTAAGTCCCTCAAGATCTGCACCTTTGTATTCGCGCAAAAGGTTTAAATTCAAACCAGTTTCTTTTTCAAAAGCTTCTTTTAAACCTTTGGCGATAATTAAGTAATCATTTCCCGAATCATAAACTCCATAATCAAAATCAGGGTGCAAACAAATAGCGACATTCGCAGGAAGTGTCCATGGCGTAGTAGTCCAAATAACAAAGCTTAATTTTTTTGGAGCCAAGGCCGCACTGCCGTTACTAAAACCTAATTTTTTTGCTGTCGCGAAATCTTCGACATCAAATTTTACATAGATCGAAGGGGAACGGTGCATATGATATTCCACTTCGGCATCAGCCAGCGCCGTTTTTAATGTCCAATTCCAGTAAACCGGTTTTTCTCCGCGATAAATCAAACCTTTTTTAAAGGCGCGGGCAAACTCACGAACTTCTTCTGCTTCATAAGAAGCGGACATTGTTAGATAAGGATTTTTCCAATCGGCGATAATTCCTAAGCGACGAAATTGTTCGCCTTGAATGGCAATCCATTTCGCCGCTTCTGCTCGACAAAGACCTAATATTTCCTGATCTGTTTTAGTAATTTTTTTCTCGGACAAATCTTTCATCACTTTGTGTTCGATGGGAAGACCATGGCAATCCCAACCAGGAACAAATGGCGCCGAAAAGCCCTTCATGTTTTTGTATTTTATAATGATATCTTTCAGAGTTTTATTTAAAGCATGCCCCACATGGATAGAGCCATTGGCATAGGGAGGACCATCCGGCAAAATGAACTTGGTTTTACCTTTATTTTTTTCTAGTAAACGATGATAAATTTTCTTCTCATCCCAATTAGCAATGATCGCGGGTTCTTTTTGCGCAAGATTTCCCTTCATAGGAAATTCGGTCGTAGGTAATCGCAGGGTATTTTTATAATCCATTTATAGATATGTAGCTGATTTGATTTACGAAGTCAGGGTTTAATTCAGAGGCTATTTTTAATTCTTGCGGAACCAATTTTAATTAAAGCGCGTAAGGCTTCCATGTCACTCGATAGATTTAAATTCTCTTTGACTTCCTGAATCATAAACCAACTCTTCGAATCCAAATGAACTTGATAGGCGCTTGTATTGCTCGTTTCATTTGAATAATTCATTGCACTTGCCAGCGGCGGAAGAACTGGCGCTACCGAAGGTGCCGTAGGCATCGGAGCTGCCGGCGCCACTGGAGCTTCTAAATCACCCATCATCCCAGCAAGTTGTTTCAGTTCATTTTTGAAATTTTGGATACTTGGTCGTGACAGAGCCCCTTCACCATCCCGAGTGGTCTTAAGATAAAGACTAACCAAAATATCGGGGGTACTAGCTATTTCTTTAATATTATTTGGTTGGTTTTGTAACCAAGAATAGGCTTTCAGTAAAGTGTCTTTAGTATAAGCCTGTGGAGGTAGTGGATTCATTGTCATGAGGGTGTTGAAATTAATGGCAGACCTTCTTTTCAGTCAACTCTAAAGAAGACTTAACACGCGAAATTCCACTAACAATTTAATAAAGGAAATGACACCAGGTAAGATCTTAAGCAAAATCCTAAATAATGCCTGATAAAATTTTAAATCTTATTTTTTTTCACTTGATTTTTATTTCTTTTGTTTTTTCGACCTTGGCCAAAGCTGATCAGGAAAAAGAGGCGAAAGAGCTTAGGAAAGAAATTGTTAAAGAAATTTTAAAGACGGCTCCTGAGTTAAAGATAGGAGCCCCAGCCATTTCTGACGAACATCGAAAGCAATTAGAAGACCCTGAGCTTAGTCGTTTTATAAAAGAATTTTGCCCCCGCATGAATTATTTAACTTTAAAGACGAAATGGGAAACCAACACAAAAATCTATAATCAGCGAATGGAATTGGTAAAAAAAGATGGAGCTCAAGCGGTAAAATGGCGAACACCCAACTTAGGGCAAAACTCATTTTCGCCCTTCTCGTCGGCGCGATTTGAGGGTGTTCGATCTCAGCAAATCAGTGTTCCTTCACTGCAAAACCTTAAAGTTTTCCTCGATCAAAGATTACGTGAAATTTATCCTCATTGTGATTTTACCATGACCAGAAAGCCTCAGTTTACAGGAGATAAAATAATCCATGACCGGCGGCTTTATCTTAAAGATCTGTCTATGTCCCACCCCGAAAATGTCCTGGATTCCGAGATGATTGAGCTTAAACTTTTTGATCCCATCCAAGCGGCTGATCGCAAATCGATCGTTTTTATTAACGTCACTGCGCATGGATACAAGATTCGCTTCCAAGCTCCCGGGAAAAATATAATTAAAAGCCCAGTTAAACTTGTTTTTTCCGTTAAAATCCTAAAGTCCGGTTTTTTCTTACGAGATATGCAAGAACTCAATCCTGATTCAGGGGTGGCACTCCCCAGCTCTGAAATTCAACGGGCTCAGATGGATAGCTACGCCTTGTGAAGATCGCTTAGCTCTTTAGCTCAATAGAGCCTTGTGGGCTTGTTTACAAATAGCACCCATTCTTTTTCGTCTAGGCGCCACTTTCGGACATATTCCGCTTCGATCTCACTTAAATTCTTTGCGGCCCTCGCCCTTTAACTACTAAACAGCCAATTCATTTAGTTTTTAAAGCTAATAAAGAGTCTTTGTGTGGAGGTTTTCGTACATACCGTCGATATTTTTTGATTCGAGCTTCAAAGCGATCTCAGGTGCAAAATTTTTTTCGCGTGTTTGCGGGGCAGATAGCTCAGCGATTTGAGCAGGAGGGATTGGTGACCGATGCCCCCAAAAAACAAAAACTTTGGAAGTATCGACCCTTTACAAGAGTCATAAAAGGATGGAAAGCGTATAAAATCGTACGAAGTTACATTCAACTCAATGAACGAGAAGCTTTAGGCGTCATACCGTATCGCAAAACACGTCTTAAAGGCTTATCATCTACAGAGTGGGAATTGTTATGGACGTAAATCAATTCAATTCAAAGCGACATTGTGCTGAGTAATTCTTCCCTTTGTATTGGAGATTTAAAAATCCACTTTTTGCGGGCAATTCGATAACGCTGTTTACAAGAACATCTTCAACGGTGAGGGACATTTGATAAAATTGTCCATCGACATCCCATCGAGCATTGGCTCGAGCCGCTCCATTTTTCATTATAATATTGAGGTCTTGGCCTTTTATGTATTCAGCGACAACGGAATCTAAACTTGGAACACCGTCTATAATTTCAGCAACATTGCAATAGGATTTACTAGCCAATGAATTTGTAGACACAAGAAATAGCAATAGTGAAACAAACCATTTCATAATTTTTTCCTTAAATGACTGAAGTAGCTTTAATAAACCTAATTTTGGTGCGAAAAATCTTTCGCTACAATGCCGTACTTCTCAATTTTCCTTAACAAAGTTTTTTTAGGGATATTGGCATGCAAAGCTGTTTGATTGATTCGACCTTTGAAGGTTTTTAAAGCCTTAATAATAAATTCTTTTTCAAAGGCTTCTTTTTGCGCATTAAAATCTAAGGTAGCATTTGCAGGCCCAGGACCAGATGCAGAACCAAGGCTCTCTTCGCCTCCAGAATCCTCACCCAAGGCCGGATCGATGTCTGAATCCAGATCATCATCCGCAGAATCTAAGCCGGAATGAGCAGCAATCGCACCGTGCAAATTATTTTTAGCCTGAGCGAGTGTTTCAGCAATACTTTCAAGCTCGATAAGGTTAACCCCAACTGCAGCTAATACATTTTCAGGTAATGATCTTAAAGAGATCGCATTGGTATTTTCTAAAACGAAAGCATGTTCAATAACATTCTCAAGTTCGCGAATATTTCCCGGCCACTTGTATTTTTTTAAAACATTTAAAGCATCAGCCGAAACTCCAGTGATTCTTTTTTTGTGGGACTCGTTAAATTTTTTAACAAAAATATTTACCAGGCGTTCGATATCATCTTTTCGATCATCCAAAGCAGGCAAAAGTATAGGCACAACATTCAAGCGATAAAAAAGATCTTCGCGAAATGTTCCCACTTTAATCATTTCCTCAAGAGGTCTGTTCGTTGCAGCAATAATTCGCACGTTAGATTGAATTTCTCGATTCGAACCAACAGGTGTAAAAAGCTTTTCCTGAAGGACGCGTAAGATTTTTACTTGCATGAGTGAGGGCATATCGCCAATTTCATCTAAAAATAAAGTTCCACCTTCAGCATATTGAAATTTTCCGATTTTGCGTTGATCAGCTCCGGTGAAAGAACCTTTTTCATGACCAAAGAGCTCAGATTCAAATAAATTTTCGGGGATCGCAGAACAATTGATGGCAACAAATTTTCCATCTTTTCGGCTTGAATTGAAATGGATCGCTTTAGCGACTAATTCTTTACCAGTACCTGAAGCTCCTCGAATCAAAACCGGAGTTTCAACTTTGGCTAAGCGATGAATGATATTGAACACTTTTTGCATTTGTGAAGTGTTGCCAATGATTTTTTTCCCAGCTTCAACCAAAACCGGAGCACTGGCAGCAATATTTGAAATTAAAGTGTGAGCTGAAACTGCTTTATCAACTAAGGCTATAAGTTCATCGCCCAACACAGGCTTAGAAAGATAATTATAAGCTCCATCTTTTACTGCCTGAACAGCATCAGTTAAAGCGGCGTGAGCTGTCACCATCAGGACGATCATGCCTGGATCTTGTTCTTTTATTTTTTTTAAAGTTTCTAAGCCATTCAATCGGGGCATATCAACATCAAGGATAGCAATGTCGAATTTTTTATCTGTATGCGCACGAATTTTTTCAATAGCATTGATGCCGTCAAAAGCTTCTTCAACTTCGAAGCGACCGGTACCTAACAAGGAGTTTTTCAATGAAAAACGTAAACCCTGATCATCATCAACAACTAGAATTCGCAACATTTCAAAGCCTCCCCCGAGACAAAAAAAGCTGGTCCATAATTACAAAATATTAAGGAATCGCAGCAATCTAGGAGGATGCTACCACATTTGTGCTCAAGGGCAAAGAGACAGTAAACACAGAACCCGCTCCGGGGACCGATTCTACCTCAATTTTGCCCTTATGGAGCTCTGTAAAGTATTGAGCGAGATACAGGCCCAATCCAGAGCCTTTTATAGGAGAACTTTTTGCATTTTGACTGCGAAAAAATTTCATAAAAATGTGAGGTAAATCATCTGTGGAAATTCCCAGGCCCTGATCCTTTATTTTAATGACGACAAAGCCATTTTTTTCAAAGCTGTTTATTTTGATTTCAGTTTCGTCTGGGCTGTATTTAATGGCGTTCTCTACCAGGTTCGAAAGAATTTGGCGTATCAATTCGGGGTCCATCGGAATAGGAAATAGAGGTTCTAGCTCGCTGGTGACCTTTATTTTTTTAACCCGAGCTAAAAATTCATGTTTGCGTATAACCTCAGTTAACAAAACGTTTATATCTTTACTTTGCAGATGAAGTTGTACGCCTTGGCTTTCAATTTTAGCGTAATTTAAGATGGAATTAACGAATTTAAGTAAATCATCGCTAGATTGACGAATGGAATCAACCGCTTCTTGCTGAAGCGAGGTCAAGGTCGTTGTGCTTTTAAGCATCACTTCGGTCATTCCTTGAATTCGCGCAATCGGAGTTTTTAAATCGTGGGACATCATAGAAATAAAATTGGTTTTAAGTTCTTCCACTTGCTTCAGAAGCTGATTGCGTTGGTAATATTCCCAGCTTCGACGATTTTCGATAATCAATCGATAAGGAATGAAAAAATAATAACAAAGAAAAATGGCAATCAAGGGATGAGCCATGGAAATCCAAATTCCGAAGGGCCAAAATAGGAAAAAAGAAAATAAGGAATATAGCCCGCCGGTGAAAGCAATGACCATGAGTCCACGGGCAGGACGCATCGAAAAAACCACATGGACGGTGATGATGGAAATCAACATTGTAAATAATAAATTCCAAATTTCATTGGATTTTCGAGAAGCATTATTTAAAATTAATGTATCAATCATGTTCGCATGCATTTCTGCTGTGGTCATAGCGACAACGTCACGCGAATAGGGTGTAAGAATATATTCTTCTTCACTCAATGCTAAATGCCGACCAAGAATGATAATTTTATCTTTAAATTTTTCCATGGGCACTTGGCCGCTCAGGACGTCTGCAAAACTAAAGGTCGGATAGGCGCCAGTGGGACGAAAATTAATATAAGTCTGTTCCGAATCAAAAAAATCAAAAAGTCCTCTAATTTTTTTGCGATCAATAATTTCAGGATTAATCTGACTTGCAAGAAAAGGATGAACCATAATTTGATCTTGGTAACTCACCAATAATCTTCTCGTGACATTGTCTTTTGCGAAATTGGCGCGATCAGAAGATTTTGGACCGCTGAAAAGTTTTATTTTTTCCAGCGGAGGACTAAATTTTAATTTCCCTTTTTCTCCACGCATTTCCAAGGCATCGGTGATGACAAAAAACTGAGCAAAAGCTTCGGTCGCTGCGGCAAATTTCTTTGCTTCTTGTGAAGTTCCTTTCAGTTCAGGAACTTTGAGATCATAAAGTAAAGCTCTGGGTTGAGTGGATTCAAGTTTTTGTAAAAATTCGGCGTGCTGCAAGAAGCTCGGCGGGCCTTTTAATTTTTCGACGGTTGCGGGGTCAATCATGATCAAGACAACATTTCCAGAACTCGAGGGAGCCGGCCTTAATCGTACACGCAGATCGTAAAAATAGGATTCAAGATAATCCAATTTGACTTGAGAAATGAAAGTGGCCAAGGCCAAGGCCAACCCCACTCGCAGTGACAACACCGTATATCGCTTAATCGTTTGTCTTTTGGAGGGCTCTTTGAGCGAGGGGGGGAGTGCCATCAATAATTATTCATTAGCGAATTGGAATGCAGCCTTCGCCCGGGCCTTTTGCAGAAAGATTCGGCTTTTCAGTTTTTTGCGGCTTCGTTTTTTTGATATGACTTTTTTTATTCATATTTTTTCCCATTTTATACCTCGTTGTTTTGAGAGGCCTCACGGCTTCTCTTATAATACATTATTGATAAAGAAACCAGAAATCTTGTGCGTTCGCAAAATTCGGGGTCTTTGGTGTGCTTATTGCCTGTTTTTCCGTGATGAATGAACATACAGCCACCACCACAAAGAAAACGTGCCCAGCAGGTTCCACAGTTATTTTTTTCGACCAAGGACTCTTTTAAGGCCGCAAACTTGCTCATGTCCAATTGGGTGCCATCCCCCATCTGCTCACTAGCTTGGCCGACAGTCCATGGGCAACTGTAGAGCCGATTGCGCGCATCCACTATCAACAGACTTTTCCCAGATCCACAGTGATTTTCCACTCGTTGCTGAGCATCCAGAAGTTTAAAGTTCTGATTGAAATTAGAGATTTTACGAAGTTCTTTTTCTTGTCCTAAATTCCAAGCCTTATTGGCGATTAAGGACATTTTTTTCATGTATTCTTGGTTGAGTTGATCGTTATGTTCATTAACGGCATAAGTAAATTCAAACCAATCAACGCCTAAGCTTAAATAAAACTCGTAAGCTTTTTCAATTTCCATATTATTTTGATCAAAAACCCCATGAAGTCCAATTGAACCCAGCTGTTCTTTATTTTTAAGAAGAATTTGAAGGCCTTCAGTAATTTTTCCTGTAATCGGCTGCTTATTTTTCTGAGGACGTACTCGATCATTAATTTCTGCAGGACCATCAATGCTAATAACGATATTGCATTTAATCAATTTTAAGGCCGCCAAAACTTTTTCGTTAATGATGGTGCCATTGGTAGTCACTTTGAATGAAACAGGAATATTTTTTTCACGGCCGATTTCCATAGCGTATTCGCCAATCATTTGAATGGCTTCAGGATAAAGTAAAGGTTCGCCGCCTAAAAAGCTGATATGAAAACTTTGTCCTTCAGTCAGTTTTTCCATGAAAAATTTAACTTGAGGTAAAGTTTTTTCTATCGAGATTTTTTTTACAGGATCGCCGTAAGTTCCATCTCCACCAGCAGCGCAGTAAGTGCAATGCAGATTGCAAATTTGTGTGACATTGATCGTAAGATTTCGAATACCAAATTCGACGGCGCCGGATTTAACTTCTGGATTTTCTTCTTTTAACCATTCTTCAGCTGCTTGTAAAACTTCGTTATTTTCAGTCGAATTTCCTATTTCTATTGGCAATGAGGATCTTAAATTGCTCGGGACAAGGTGATTCCAAAGTTCTTCAGAAATCTCAGCAACTTCCAAATTTTTTGCATGAAACGCCGTCGGCGCTTCGACACCTGATCGGAAGGCAACAATATCTTTGTAACGACGTAATTCCAAAATTCTTTCCTTACTCATTTTTATGTTTCAGCTGTTGTCCTGAAAATTCCTCGCAAGATAGGTTCCCAAGTTGCCTAACTTTTGTTTAGTTTCTGCAAAAAATGATCCATAAAAATTTCCGAAGATTAAAAAATAACTTAATTATTTCATATAGTTACGATATCGCCACTGGGGCCTTTTCGCACCATAACATCTTTAAATCTATGATCCCTTGAAAAATCTTCGCGTGAGGTCAAAAACTATGCAGTTTTACTCAAAAAAAGCCGATCAAATTTCATGGTGAAATATTTACGACTTTTAGTCATTTTGTTCATGGGAATGAGCTTACAGTCTTGTCGAGATGCCTTATCAGATCCATCGAATAACATGTCCAGCGTAGGTAAAGCTGTCGAAGAGCCTTGTGGCTTTGTGCAAAACTCTTATGGGGCACGAGTTTCTTGGAAAAAAAATATTCCAGTCACTGTAGAGGTCGACCCTGAGTTTTCCGCAGAATTTTTCAATGCGGCCACATTAGCTGCCGATCAATGGAATACTTCAGCTGGAAAAAAACTAATCGAACTTGAAAAAGTTTCTTTTGATAAATTGAATGATCCAGGTCGAGATCAAACATCTCGACTTTATTGGCGAACAGATTGGCCAAAAGAGAATAGCAATCAACAGGCGCTAACGGTTTTATTTTTTAGTGCAAATGAAATTAGGGAAGCTGACGTTAAAGTAAACGCAAAAGATTTTAATTTTTATGCAACTGCGCCCAACTCAAATCGTGAAATTCATATGAAAAGTTTATTAGTCCATGAGTTTGGACATTTGTTGGGACTTCGCCATTCGTCGGCTTGGCCAACAGTGATGTGGGCAACACTTGCCCCCACCACCGTTCGTGAAACGATTTCAGAAAAGGACCTTGCGTCCTTGAAATGTGAGTACTAAGTGGTAAAAATTAAATTCAGTAAAAGAAAATTAGTTTTCCTTATTGGAATTTTAGGCTGCTCACTTTTAACGATGTTTATGTTTTTAATGAACAGCGAGCTTAATCGACATGGACGCAACATTGCCAGTGAAGAAATTGATGAAATTCCTCTTGAAGTTGAATTTGATTTAACGAATTTCGAAGGGGTTACTTTAAATAAAAGAATTAAGTATCGTCTCTTTGAGCATGCAAAATGGATTTCTGATGAAAATACACATGGTTTAATTCTGGGGAACGTGAAATTTAAAGATGCTAAAGATAAAACGGTCACTTTGTGCGAAGCTTATCCAACGATTGAATTAACTTTCCAAGCTGAAGGGGTTGCCGTCGCCGGTGAAACTCCAAAGATTATTTTGCGAACTCCCTGCAGTTCAGAAGTTGATTCGCCATTTTTAAATACAATAACACTTCCATGGAAGCGAATTAAAAGTCTAAAGCCAAATGAAAAAAATTATAAAGAAGGCAGTATCACTTTGTTTTTTCGTTCTTTAGATGAGTTTTGGCCTTTGGAGTGGTCTTTGTTTGAAATTAAACTATATCCAAGTGATGTAAAAAATCCGTTTATAACTACCGGTTATGATGTGGCCGCTATTCGCAATGAGCCCCTCAACTTTTTCTTATTGCCAAGAAAAAGTTGGCGATGATTTATGAGTACGACCAAAGTCATTTATACCATTAATAAAAAAACCACAGAAATTGAACTCGAGTCCGGACGGACACTTTTAGATGGCGCTTTGATAAATAAATTGGATCCTCCTTTTTCATGTTTAGAAGGAGTTTGTGCGAGCTGCGAAGCACTTGTTAAAGAAGGTGAAGTGGAAGAGCGAGTAAAAACTTGCCAAACTTTCCCAAAGTCCAGTTTTGTGACCGTGAATTATGATCTCGACTAAACCTCAAAAAATAAGAATTGCGAAGTTCAGTTCCCTACGAGATTCTGTAGGCCTATGTCTCTAAGCATCAAGTACTGGGGAGTAAGAGGCTCTCTGCCATCATCGAAGACACCGCAAGGTTGGGGCGCTCATATTGAAGGGGTGCTCAAGCACTTTTTTAATTCCGGTTTCAAGGAAGCTTCTCAAATTCAAAAATTTCTTCAGACATATGAAGTTCCCACCTTAGGTGGTTATGGAACGGCCACAACTTGTGCTGAGGTTTATTCATCAAAGCAGCAAATCATTATTGATGGCGGTAGCGGGATTCGAATTTTGAGTGAAAAAATGATGAGTGGAACAACCCACAATTCCACGCGCGGACCCTTTCATATTTTTATGACTCACTTTCATTGGGATCACATGATCGGATTGCCTTTTTTTACTCCTCATTTTATGCCAGGAACCAATATCCATTACTACGGAGTGCAAAAGGATTTAGAAAAACTCATTCGTGGAATTTTTCAAAAACCCTATTTTCCGGTTCCTTATGAAGCTTTGGCTGCAAAAGTTCATTTCCATGTTTTAGAGCCCTACAAGCCAATCATGATAGGTGACTTGTCCATTACACCTTATCAGTTGGATCATCCCGATCCTTGTTGGGGCTACAAAATTTCTTGCCAAGATAAAACTTATTCTCACTGTGTTGATACCGAGGGAACTCGGGTGAGTCGCGAGGAATTGGGTCCTGATTTGCCGCTCTATCAAGGAGTGGATCTGATGTATTTTGATGCGCAATACACTTTTCCTGAACTTGCTGAAAAAGCAAATTGGGGGCATAGCGCAGCCCAAATCGGTCTGGACATTGCTTTCCGCGAGGGAATTAAGCAGATCATTTTTGCTCATCACGATCCAGGTGCGACTATTCAGCAAATTCACGATATTCAAAAACAGACAATGGAGTATTATAACTGGCGTTTGCAACATGCTCAGCAGAGTAATGAAAGTATTGGGGAAGTTAAGTGGAGCTTTGCTTACGATGGCCTTGAAGTTAAGTTATAAGCGGGGGAGCCTATCCCAAGTTTTCTGACTTTGGATCGGAAATATCAGTTTATGTGATCATGGGGCCATAAAAAAACAAAGCCCTGTCTTGGCCGACAGAGCTTTGCTGAAGCGCTAAAGGAATATTCTCAAGTGTTATTTGATCATTGCTGGAAGCTCATCAACAAATACCTTTTGGCCTTCAATAACGTTAACAATCTCCCATGCTCTCTTGTAGTCACCACCTATAAGCTGGTTATAGTCATGATCAAGCCATGCTATGAGTTCTTGTCGATTGAGTTCAGTATAAATCATCTTTTGCAAAGCCATTAAATGGAGATGAGCAAGAACTTGAGGACTTTCCTTCTTATATTTCTTAAGTAACAAGGATTTATTCGCATCAAAATTTGATGCCAAATAGCGATGAAGGAGTTCGTGAAAGACAACGTCAGAAAATCCATACATCGGTTCATGACCACCAAGAGACACGAGCCACCTTTTAAGTGGGATGATAATTGGATCGCTAACGCCAGGTACGTTGCAACTCGTAAGGGTTACTGACTCTTCACTTCTTTTGAATCCTCGGCCAACTTTTAATAGTAGTACTTTAAAAAAATCAGGTGAATTTTTTTCCCAGACGGAGATAAATTCGTTAATTTTTTTTGAACCTTCCATTTTTGCCGGCGAAGGAATGGTCTGTTTCGATAGGCCCTCACAGACCTGGTCAAATAAAATTCCATAGGAAAAATAAATTCGTGGAATTTGGTTCGGCATATATGCGTAGGTGGTTGTTGCGCAGCCCGTGGTTAGAAATAGAAGAAAAATGACAACCGTTTTCATTGGACTGAGATAGCAGACAAGTTTTCATCGGTCAGCAAATTAATGATCTTAGCGGCTACTTGTAAATATAGAGCACTGGCTTTTGAGGTAGTCTCACGCCTAGCTTCAAATAGGTCGTTTTTAAGGGCATTTCGGGTGTTGGCCCAGTTTAACTCTGTATGATCGCATTGGGTTAAGCCGTTTCTCATCAACTAGCGGTGAAACCTGACGGCCCAATTATAAAACTGGAAAAGCTCTTTGATATATATCATGCATATGATATGCTCTTATTGTGGTTACAGTAATTAAACTAAGAAATTTGAAGTTCAAGGTTAATGCAAATGACCATCAGCCCCCTCATGTTCACATAGAAGGCGCTGGATCGTCAATAAGGGTTAACTTGCTCACAATGGAAATCATGGATGGCAATACGGGCTTTTCAGAGTCGTTAGTTAGGCAAATAATTGAATACGTATTAGATAACAGAGAAATTTTATTGGAAAAATGGGTGGAATATCATGAAAAATAAAAAGATTAAATACGGCAAAATCAACTTAAGCCCAGACGAGTTTAGGGACGAAAATGCGCTTATCAGAATCTCAATGATGATTCCTATGAACACATACAAAGAATTAAAAAAACTAAGCCTTACGGACGAATATAGCGGCAAGTATCAGGTCTTAATTCGAGACATACTTATTAACTATGCAGAAAAAGGCCCTAAAGGAAAAAAGAAGAGCATTGCCTGAATAAAATTAAAGTATTTTAGTTTAGTGTCTGTACCCATGAGAGTTCAACGAGTGCTCGATCCATTTTGGAAAATGAAATCTTCATAGGGGCTTATTAGAATCGTGGTTCAGAGCCTTTTTTGAAGATCAGTTCGACCGGAGAATTATCTTCAGCTTCTTTTTCGGCGCCGATTTTTTGGAGATTTTCGGGGGACAGGGTTACTTTCACTGTATTTTCAGGCCAGCTGAAGTCTTCCGGTGGATAAATTGTGGAGACCTTTTTCATAAATTGAGTCCATATCGGCGCGGCGCCACTTCCCCCAGTAAGTTTGGTGGGAAGATTGTTATCATAGCCCACCCAAACCAGAGTTGTAATGAATGGCGTAAAACCGACAAACCAAGCGTCTTTGTTATCATTTGTTGTTCCGGTTTTTCCAGCTGCGGGTTGGGTGAATCCGCTTAAACTTACCGAGCGCGCTGTTCCTGTCAGTAAAGTTTGTTTCATCATACCCAGCAACACAGCGGTGTCTACGGGATCGTAGGCTTGAGTTAATTCAGGAAAATTTTCAAAGACAACTTTTCCATCGGAATCCATCACTTTTCGAATAAAACTGAGTTTTGGTTTTTGTCCGAAATTTCCAATGGTCATATAAGCTTGCAAAACTTCTTTTGGATACATTTCAAAAGAACCAAGAACTAAAGATGGAAGTGCTTTCATTTCTGATTGAAGTCCGAAGGCATTGGCGGTGAGTATAATCTTATCCAAACCAATTTTCAGTCCCAAAGAAGCCGTCGAAGCGTTCAAACTATTTTTTAAAGCATAAAATAAAGGTACAGTTCCATAATATTTTTTTCCATAGTTTTCCGGAGACCAATGTTGTCCTTCGTAACTTACCTGAAATTTTGTATCATCCAGTAAACTGATTGGCGTGTAAGCTTTATTTTCATTTTCCATTTGTGAAAGTGCAGTCAAATAGACAAAGGGCTTCATAATCGAACCCACCTGACGGTGGCTATCGACGGCGCGATTAAATTGGGTCATTTTAAAGGAGCGGCCGCCAACGGCAACACTGACCAAGCCGGTTTCAGGATCTCCTGAAAGAACCACGCCCTCGAGGGTCTGACCTTTTTCTTTTTTTTCTTTTAAATATTTATTAGTTTTTTCCAGATTATTTAAATGAGACTGAAGAGCCTGCTGAGCTTCTTGCTGAGCTTCAAGATCCAAGCTGGTGTAAATCTTTGCTCCTTCTATAGATATGCTGAGCTCCTGAAGTTGTTTTCGAGCCGCATCGATGAAGTAGGGGGCAGTTTCTGCGGCCTTAGCTGCAGGCTTTATTGGCAAGGGATCTTTAAGTGCGGAATTGTATTCGGATTCGGATATCAGCTTAAGCGTTTTCATTTTTTCAAGAACCAGATTGCGACGAGCTAGGGATTTTTCAGGCTTGCGGAAAGGATCGTACACGCCAGGACCGTTCAAAACGGCGGCCAGAGTGGCGCACTCGGACAGCTGCAACTCAGAAATATTTTTCTGAAAATAATATTGAGCAGATGCGGGAAAACCGATCACTTGAAAGACACCACTTTGTCCCATGTAAATAATATTAACGTACATTTCAAGTATTTGATCTTTGCTGAATTTTGATTCCAATAAAATTGCCAGGAAGAGTTCGTTGATTTTCCTTCGATAGGTTTGCTCACTTGATAAAAAATAATTCTTTACCAACTGTTGAGTGATTGTGCTGCCACCTTGTTTTTTGCCACCGGTAATGTTTTTGAATAAGGCACGGGCCAAGCCGGTAAAACTGAAACCACCATGCTCAAGAAATTGGTTGTCTTCGATCGCCATAACGGCATTCAGGCAAGATGGGGGAATTTGACTGATGTTCACAGCTTCCTGCATAACTGGGCTATTGCCTATATACTGAGCGAGCAAGGGAGCATCCAAAGAAACTTGCACGCCGGGGTGCGCGGGAATTCCAAGATAGACGTTAAGAATGTTTTTATTTTCATTAAAAAGAATCCATTGCACGTTTTTGTCTGAAGTCTCGTCAGTTGGAGTTTCCAGCTTCGAGCTTCCTTCGCTTTTTCTAGAAAAACCCAAGCAACCACTGGTTATCTCTGGGATCTCCGCTTGCATTCGGGTAGCACATTCTTCAGCGCTTCCAATCAAGTAATCTCCGGGAAGTAATCGTTGATGAACATTTCGACTGCGGTAGTTTCTTTTAACAAGAAGTTCCTCGATCGCTTCCCGAGAATAGAGCATTTTGGATTTAAAACTTAAAGGCGCAGCAAAATACTCTGTCGGAAGGATATATTTTTTAGCCTCGAGCTTTTCAGACAGCTCCTTATCAAAACTAAAAAATAGCAATAGCAGGACGATGATCATCAGCGTCAGAACTGTTGTAAACACGAGTAAAATGGTCTTTAATCGTTTTCGAAGCATAAGCCTATCCTAGTTGAAGAGGACATTTTTCACAATGAAATTGACTCAACTTCAAATTGAAGTGATCGCCCATAAAGTTCTTGAGCATTGGAAAAAACAGAATCTGATCACTTTCAAAGTTGATGAGAAGAAAGTTTTTATCAAAATGATCGATGTCATTAAAAAAGATCTGCAAAAAGAACAAGATCTTGAGCACGAAGTGCATCGCATGCTCGATCAGCTCGAAAGAACCAACCCTGGCGAGTTTGAACGATATAAGATGTATCCCATTCTCAAAAAGAAAATAGCTAAAGACAAGAAGGTTATCCTGTGATTATTTCTGAAGATCGGCAAACTCATTGGGCACATTTGTTGACAGATGGTGTATGGGGCGAAGATATCGCCGATTTTACCGATGACGATCATGCTTTGCGCGCCGCCAAAAGAGCCATCGCTGAATTTGTTGCTGAAGAGCAAGAAATTGATCAAAAAGCTCGAGATAAAGTGGCTTCGCTGAAACGCAATGTTTTAGAAAACACTCCTGAGTGGGATATTATGTACAAAAAATATTATGAAGAAGAAAGAGGCAAGCGTGGCCAAAAGTAAAAAAGCTGTTAAAAAGTCAGCTTCTAAGAAAAAAGCACCTTTGAAAAAGAAGGCGCTTCAAAAGCCCACAAAAAAAATAATTGCAAAAAAAACGGCAATTAAAAATGTAAAGGCAAAAACCTCTGCAAAGCCACAAATGAAGTCCACTTCCCAACCGGTTATTAAAACGAAACCTCAAGTTAAATGGTCCGAGTTCTTAACACCACTTGACGACAGATTGATCGTGCAAATGAGTGAACAAGAGCGAAAAACTGCGGGTGGACTCTATATTCCAGATACGGCGGCTGATATTTCTGGAAATAGACAAGGCGTTGCTGTTTCCGTGGGGCGCGGGCATCGCGATCCTCAGGGTCGGATTAGATCTATGGATGTGAAATTAGGGGACAAAGTGGTCTTTCCCGAGTATGCAGGATCGAAAATTGAATTATTAGGTGAAACATTGGTGTTGCTTCGTGAAAGCGAAGTGATGGGTATTTTGACTTCTTAAGGAAACAAGATTGATTATGAAAACAAATTTATTTTTTAAACTTTTTATTAGCGCACTTACAATTTTCGGAGCGAGCCATTCGTATGCGGTGGCCATGGATTTTACTGGCATCTATCGTTTTGAGTGGATGGAGTTGGATCGGCCAAGTCTTTCTGATCCTTATCAGCGCAAAGCCTATGGATTAAACTATTTAGGTTTAAATGGAAAAATCATCGCTTCTGATGGCATCAATATTCACACTCGATTTGATATTCTTTCGAATTCAGATCCTGCTTACCAAAATACTCAATTTGGACAGCAATGGGGCTCAGGGAATACCAATGCTTCTACTTATCCAGCGAATTCGAACGCAACTTCTAAATCGCCTGAGTCGCAATTTTTAAAAGTCAGTCAGCTTTATTTGAATGTCAGTCAGGAATACGCTTCTATTATTGTGGGACGAGCACCTTTTCATTTTGGTTTAGGTATTAACTACAATGCGGGACTGGATCCTTTTGATCATTACTCGACGGTTATGGATATGGTTGCCGTTAAATTTTTAATTGATAACGTAAAATACATGCCGATGATTGCGCAAGTTTATGATCCTTCGATTTCGCAAGGTGGATTGCTGCAATCGCAATCTTTTTTAGTCGAGTACGAGAGTCCTGATAATGGAAATTTAATCGGTGTGATGCTTGAAAGAAAAAAAGGCAGCTCCGGCGTAAATGATATTCCAGTGAATACCGGAGTTGCTCCGTTTAATAATCCCAACGGAATTAGTGCAGATTCCGGAACGGATCGCAGTGACATTGCATTGCAAAGAACAAGTTTTGTTCTGGGCAAAGAGTGGGAGCCCTTCGGATTTAAACTCGAAGCAGGTTTCGTCACCGGTGACCTTGGTATTCAAAAAGCCAGTCAAGGACTTCATTGGAATGCTTACGGTATTGCCACCGAAATGTATTTTCCACGACCCCAATCCAAATGGGATTGGAGACTTCATATGGGATTTGCCACAGGTGACAATCCCGATACCGCTGATTACGAAAGTTTTCATTTTGATCGCAATTACGACGTCGCCTTTTTGCTCTTCAATCATCGTTTAGGTTCTGGTTCTTATGATTTGTTAAGGACGGGATTGATCAGGGACCAATACAATCCTTCGGGGGGAGTGCGGAAATCCATAGCGGAATCATTGGATGATGAAGCCATAAGCAATACGCTTTATGTATCGCCGCGAGTAAAATATATTTGGAATGATAAATTAGATCTTGTTAACACCATTACTTTTGCAAACCTCGTAGCAAACCCTCTATCTGGGGTGAATGTTAATAAGTCTCTTGGCTTTGAGTGGGATGTTAAGTTGGTTTATCGACCTCGCGAAAAAGTACAATGGGTCAATGAAATCGGTTTCTTATTTCCGGGAAGTGCATTTAAAGTTGATTCAATCACTGACTCGGGAAAAAACTTTACTTATGGATTTTCATCGAAAGCCGTCATCAGCTTTTAATTCTTGATTGCAACTTGTACGACAGCTTGATGAGTAACTTGACAAAATCTTTTGGCGGTAATCAGAGCCTGGGGGTGTAGGCCCCCAGGCATTTTCGTTTTTCCTAGAGTGCGTTCTTACTTTTAAAATCTACTGCGAAATTCAAATTTTAGTGGATTTCAGCGTTGCTCGTCGGCGTTATAGCTCTGCTATAACTTCTCCTCGCGCCTTGAACTCCACTAAAATTTGAATTTCTCGTTACGATTTTAAAAGTAAGAACGCACTCTAGGAAAAAGATCGGGGAGGGGGAATGGAGGAAACGGGAGCGGGGAACGGGCAGGAGCGGGAATGCCAAAACGGGCTCGTCGTGAGCCCGTGGAGGAAAGCATTTAGATAAATAATATTTTGTTTATAATCCGCGAGATCGAAGTCCGCGGCCGCCGAATTGAGTGGCGTTGATTTGAGGAAAGAATCCATCGTTTGTTAGTATACTTGGTCTGTCATTGAAGAAACCGTCATTGTAACGGTCATTACCAAGAAGAGATCTTCGTCCACCAAAGTAAGAGGTTTGTCCTCCGCGATTAGCGGTGGTGAAAAGTCCACTGCCACCGCCTTGAATACCGCGTAGACCTTGGCGTCGAAGGCCACGGCCGTTGCTGTACCTTGAGTCACTAAAAAAACCGCGATCATATCTGTCGTAGTTAAGATCATCGAGGCCTTGGCGGATGCCTCGTCCATTTCGTAGTCCAAGTGAATTAATTGCAGATGTTCGATAATTCCAGCTATCAAGGTCAAGAAGTCCTGTGTTCAACAGCATATCTGCTCTTCGCGGATCCATACTACCGATATCAGCAATTCGATTTAAAATGCCATTGCTGTAGTTGCCAACAGAGTTGTAGATGTTACTAGCATATCGAGAATCAATCAGACTGTTGTTTACTGCAGCAACTAGTCCCGATCTATTTGCGGTAGGCAAAATGCTTGTCATCAGTTGTAACTGATTAAGGGCCGCGTTTTCTGCGTAAGGAGCATCAATTGCACTTGAGTGGTGATAATTATTTATCTCTGTCGCTTTTTCAGCGATAGCACGGATGCTGACGCTGGCAACTCGTTCACGAATGTAAGAGTATTCTTCACGAACTTCTTCTTGCATCTCTTTTATTTTTTCTGAAAGAGAAGTCAATTTTTCTCGGTAATCGGTCAATCCACTGGAAGGCCACACTGAATAATCAGCGGTGGAAGAGTTCAATTCATTTTTAAGTGCAGTTTTAATTTGTTTATCAAAAAACTCGGTTACATCTGATTTTTCATAAGTGATTTTTGTATTTTTGAGAAGTTTAGTTAAGCCATCGATGTTGCACTCAAGGCGATCTGTTTTAGTTTTCTTGTCACAAGTTAATTTAAGTTTATCAAAATCTTCCTTGTGATTCGTTTCTTCGACCTTTGCAACAACAGCAGCTGGAGTAGCTACAACTGCAGCAACTGGCTGAACTTCAGCGTTCTTAGCGGCAACAACTGGTGCTTCAGCTTGTGGGGTGCATTTTGAAAAACCTGCGGCATCAAAGGCATTCGCAAGTTCTGCCAAACTGCTATTAAAGTTAACATCTAACAAAGCCACATTTTGAACACAATTCCCAGTAGGACACTGATTGCTTTGAACGGCTTTGCAAGCCGCGTAAGTTATCTTGGTTTTACCATCGGATGAAGATTGAACACTAACGTCTATATATTCACCATCGCGTTTAAGAGCAACTTGTTTAGACGATGTCGTCCCTGCACTTGCTTCAGTTTGTTTTACATCTTTAGGAGTTGCGGAACTCAATTGAGTCACGCCTTCAATCTTAGGACCTTTGGCTAACATCACCGGTTCGAGTTGTTGTTCGGTAGCTCCTAATTGAGCATAGTCTGGTCCCGATTTTGGTGAAAAGTGCACCGAGAGATTAAATCCCAAGGCGATAAGTAGACCTGTAGTTAATGCCCACTTTTGTTGTCGATCTGTGAATTTCATAAATCCTCCTATTAAAGCAGACCTCCGGCCTGCGGCTTCAAACCTAATTAATGCCACAAGTGGTCCACAACAGCGTCTTAGCTTAAATAATCCTATCTATATGAAATTACATAATTAAAGCAAATCTACTTGGTCTTGTTTCACATTGAGAATCTGTCGAAATTCTAGTGTCTCGTATTGAGAATGAAAAAAGTCCAGGTGATTTCAGGGGATTAGCTATGATAGAAGGCTCAAGTTAGAAAAGCGTGTAAAGGACTAAATTTGGCGAAATTTTCATTTAAAAAGAGCCTTCCGGCCCCCGAAATCAGTGAAAATCAGTGGCAGGACTGGACCTGGCAGCTACGTAATTCGCTTAAATCGCAGCAAGATTTTCAGAAGTATTTTGTACTTTCGGAAAGTGAAAAGGCAGGTTTTGCGGCTGGTAAAGAGATTTTCAATATTCGCACGACGCCCTATTATGCATCCCTTGCTGGTTCCCATGAGCATGATCCTTTACGACGAATTTTTATGCCTCGCCAAGAAGAGCTTGAGCTTGGAAATCAGCAAATGCTGGATCCTTTGGGGGAAAAACGCAATCAAGCGACATCGCGATTAATTCATCGTTATTCTGATCGCGTACTTTTTTTAATCACGGATATTTGTAGCGTTTACTGTCGTTTTTGCACACGAAAACATTTTACTGGCGCAGACCAAGCGATGATTAAAACCGAAGAGTATAATCAATCATTGGAATACATTCGAGCCCGACCCGGCATTCGTGAAGTGATTTTATCGGGGGGGGATCCGCTGACTTTATCGGACGCGCATTTGGATCGGGTGCTTTTTGATTTAAGACAAATTTCACATATAGAGATTATTCGCATTGGTTCTCGTATTCCTGTCGTCGCCCCTCAGCGAATAACGGAAGATTTAAGTCAGCTTCTTAGAAAATACAAACCCGTGTTTTTAATGACTCATTTTAATCATCCCCGAGAAATTACCGAAGAAGCGGCAATCGCTATCGAAACCTTAGTGGATCATGGAAATCCGGTGATGAATCAAATGGTGCTTCTGAACGGAGTAAATAATCACGCCGCCATAGTGCAAGCGCTATCGCGAAGATTATTATTTCTGCGAGCAAAACCCTATTATATGTTTCAATGTGATCCTTCGATCGGTACGGATCACCTGCGAAATTCAATCGAAGATTCCTTGTCCATTCAAAAAGAACTTTGGGGACATTTATCAGGATTAGCGATGCCAAACTATGCAGTGGATATTCCCAATGGTGGTGGCAAAACAGTGCTCACTCCTAATTTTCAACTATCTACAGATTTAGAAAATGAATCGCAAGGCGTGACAAGATCTTACCGTGGTTGGGATGGTATCGAGGCCGATTATGTCAGCCCCGACTTAGAAAAAATTATAAAACCTTTAGATTACGAAGATTATCTTGATGAGTGGAATGAAATTAAAACATCGCGCCAAGAGCGATGACCGCGATACCTTTAAAATCTCCAGTTTGATTAGACATTTTGAGTCCACCCATCAGTTTCATGCGAGTTTTGTCGGGAATAATTTGCGCAGCTAAAAGAAATTCAAATGATGATTTAGCATCAACATCGGTGAAATCTTTTTCTTGGCCAAAGGCAATCCCCGGAGCAATTAACATATTTGTTTTTGCACTGATATCATTTCTGTACCATGCCATTCCTAAACTGTAAGAAGTGCGGTCGACAGTCAGCTCGGTATTTGAAAGCTTTGGACGTTTTTCCTTAGCCGAAGCGAAAGAAGCCGAAAAAAAACCAGATCTTTTTGGCGTAGAAAAAAACTCAATTGTCACATTTCCATTCCCTTTAACCAGCTCGGCAATATTGCTGGTCATAGCGGCAGAATAATAGGGTTTCTCCGTTGTAGAAATCGAGGTTACATCTGGTTGAGCCCAAGCAAATGGGCTCAAGATGGTAATAGATAGAGCTAATAAAGATTTAGACATTCACACACTCGCTTAAAAGAATAAAGAAAGGTTAAGAAAATAAATGCTGAAAGTCATATCTTGGCTACCGATTTTCCAAATGCGTGCTTCTGGAGAATAAGTAATTTGGTTCCAAAGAGGAATTCTTTTTCCACCACCTGCAAAAAATCCAAATTTGCTTTCATCTTTGCCAGTGTCGTTGATCGTATTAAAAAGTCCCAGCCCACCTTTAACATAATAAGTGTCTTTTAAAATTGAAGTTAAATTGTAAACGCCAAATCCAGCAATCTGAAAGTAACTTCTGGAAACCGCTCCACCGCTGTTATTATAAAATGAAAGTTCAGCTCCACCTTGAATATTATTTTTAATTAATTTTGCGATGGAAAGTTTGGCTTCTAAAGCGGAAATTGAGGTGGAACCGGATTTGCTTGTTTCGTATTGCCCACCGGAAAGCGAACTTTGAATTTCATACATCTCTTCGCTGCTCCATGAATTCATCATAGGAGTGGCTGGTGCTGGAGCCGAAGTTCTTACAGGAGCAGAAGCCTTGCTTGACGGCCTAGCTAAAGTGGCTTGAGTAAAAAAAGTGACTGTTAATAAAGCCATCCATCCGCTGATAAAAAACCCTTGAAATCTTCCCATAACATTGCTCCTTCAAATTGTTAAAAAAATACAATATCTATACCTTCTCTAATCTTGCGTATTTGACAACAAATTTTTTGATAGTTTGATCCGCAAAAAGGATGCTGACCTTCAATTGTTCGCCCTCACCCTCGGTGGAAAAGACCGATCCCACGCCAAATGTGGGATGTCGCACTTGCGTGCCTTTGGCATATTGCGAAGAAGAAACACTTCGCTCTTCATCTTCGGGAAATCTTTGAACTTCGTTTTCAAAATTGCTGTGAAATGAGGCTTTATTGTTGTATTGGCCAAAGCCATAATCTGTTGTGTCGCGACTCGAATGGCGTTGGAAAAACCCACCACTTTCAACACTGGTCTTAAACTCAGAAAGTTCTTTAGGAATTTCTTTGATGAATCTTGAGGGAGGATTCATTTGTTCTTGACCCCAAACTCGACGCATCCGCGTGTAAGTCAGCCACAAATTTTCTCGGGCTCGGGTCATTCCGACATAAGCTAGGCGCCGTTCTTCTTCCAGATCCTCTTCGTTGCTGCCTTCTTCAAAACTACGGCTAGGAAAGAGATTTTCTTCCATTCCAACTATAAAAACATTGGGATACTCCAAACCTTTTGAAATATGAAGAGTCATCAGCGTTACTGAATTGAGATTGTCATCCAGATTATCGGCTTCAGATACCAGAGCCATTTCTTCCAAGAAACTTTGCAAAGTGCCCTCGTCGCCGCGTTCTTTAACGAACTGGGAAATAGCATTGTCTAATTCTTCTAAGTTTTGAATGCGCGCCTGAGCTTCAGGGGATTCATCTTTTTTCAGTGCAACTAAATAGCCACTTCGCTCGAGAACAATATGATAAAAATCGTGAATCTTAAATTCAAGAGCACTACTTTTGAGCTCAGTCATAAGCTCGAAAAAGCGTCGCAATTTCCCCGTGGTTCCGGCATTAAAGAGGCGTTGATCCAAGGACTGCGGTAAGGCGTCCATTAGGGTGAGTTTGTTTGCGGTGGCGAATTCCTCAAGTTTTTCCACGGTGGTTTTGCCAATTCCCCGTGTTGGAACATTGATGATTCGTTTGAAAGAAAGATCATCGGCAGGATTCAACGAAAGTTTAAGGTAACCTAAAATATCTTTGATTTCCATGCGTTCGTAAAAGCGAACTCCGCCAACGATTTTATAGGGAATGCCAAGCGTGCGTAATTGTTCCTCGATTACTCTTGATTGAGCATTAGTTCGATAAAATACGGCAAAATCGTTGTGTGCGTATTGTCCTTCGTTCAAAAGAGTTTCTATGGTCTTCGCTGCAAAACGAGCTTCATCGTATTCATTCTTTTCTTCCCGGATGCGAATCAGCGAGCCATCTTCATTGGAAGTGAAAAGTGTTTTGTCTTTTCTTTGTAAGTTATTTTTAATAACTGCCGTGGCGGCCTTAACAATATTTCCCGATGAACGGTAATTTTCCTCGAGCTTAATCACTACAGCTTCAGGAAAGTCTTTCTCAAAATTTAAAATATTTGTAATGTCGGCGCCTCGCCAGCTGTAAATGGACTGATCTTCATCACCAACCACGGCCAGATTGCGATGGGCTTTCGCCAACATTTGGACAAGTAAATACTGAATGTGATTGGTGTCTTGATACTCGTCGACCAGAATGTATTTGAATTTATTTTGATACTCTTTAAGCAAGTCAGGATACATTTGAAACAACAAATGGGTTTTTAAAAGGAGATCATCAAAATCCAGAGCGTTGGCTTTTTTTAATTCGGCTTCGTAGGCGGTATAAACCTCAAGAGATTTTCGATCCATAATTCCCCGAGGATTTTTTTCGATGGTTTCTGGAGTGAGGCCTAACATTTTGGCATTGCTAATCCGACCTAAGAAATTTTTTGGTGGAAACATTTTGTCGTTAATATTTAATGCTTGCAGAGTTTTTTTAACGACACTGAGCTGATCGGAAGAATCATAAATAGTAAAAAAAGGTTTGTAATCAAGAAGCTCTAAATTTTTTCTTAAAACTCGTACACAGAAACTGTGAAAGGTGCTGATCCACAAATCGGCTCGAATCGGAAAATCGACATCTGAAAGTAATTTGAAGATTCGACTTTCCATTTCGCGTGCCGCCTTATTCGTAAAGGTCACACAAAGAATCTCATCGGGGGCAGCCAAACCTTGGGCGATCATATTCACCATACGATGAGTAAGCACACGAGTTTTACCCGATCCTGCCCCCGCCAATATCAGCAATGGGCCATTCAGGGTTTCAACCGCCTTCTTTTGTGAAGGGTTTAGATTTTTAATTAAAATCTCTGGAGAAAGCATCCTTTTGCGGTCCTTTGTTTGGCCCTAAATTTGATTTGGGGCTGAAAATGGCTAGGTTCGAATAAAAGCGACAAAATTTGTCCATATATAAGTTTTTATTGAGAATTTTTATATTGTTTTGTATAAATAACGCATGGCAATAAAACCCTATATTCTGCGCCTTGCAGGCGTCCATATTATTTTTCTCGGCTTAAGTCTGACTGGCTGTGGGGTTAAGTTGAGTGATAAGTCCACGACAGGTGATATTGATGTGCAATTGCCAATGCCGGTTCAAAGAAGCGATGCCGGGGATACAACTCAACAGCCCTACGAATTCCAGATTGTTAAGCTGCTCAATGTTTTTGAATTGAGCAAAGTGCGTGGTCAATATGCTCGCTTTTATTTAAGTCCAAAAATTAAAGATAATCGTCTTGACGGAGCCTTCCCCAGTGCCGATTTCGTTAAAAACAAAAAGAATGTTTACACTCCGACGAATGAAATAAGCACGCAAATGGCGAGTATTTATTTTCATATGCAAAATATGGCTTTATTGGATGAAAAACTTGGAGCTGGTTCAGTTAATCGTTGGCCCAGGGATATCGGTCTGAATGTGAAAATGAAATCCCCAGAAGGACTTATTCATAATAATGCTGTCTATGACGGCGCTTATGATGCAATTTTGTTTGTTGCAGACGAAAACAATAACTTACCAATTGCAGTCAATGGTGGGATTTTAGCTCATGAGCATTTCCATTCTTTGTTTTATAAAATGGTGTTAAAAAAATTATATCAGGAAGAGGTCATTCCAAAAAAAGTTCCATTGGGAACGTCTGCCGAAGGTGTTCAGCCAAGTGAAGAGCAATCACGACAAGTATACAATTTAGTTTTACTCAAAGGACTAAATGAAGGTTTGGCTGATTTTTGGGGCTGGATGTACACCAATGACAATAACTTTATTGTTCATTCTATTCCAATAGTAGAAGAAGGAAGAAGTTTGAAGTTAAGTAAACCCGAATTGCAAACTCTGGTGCTGCCAACAAAACAAGAAATCTTTGAAGACACTCAGGTTTATATTCGGAATGGTTCGCTTTTGGAAGCCAATATGAATCGTCTTTCCTATGAGCTCGGCACTCAGTTCGCACGAAATTTAAAAGGCTTTGTCGTGCAACATCAAGAAAGTCGAAAAATAAATTTATTACAAGCCAAAGAAAACATTGCAAAAGCTGTGATCAAATTTCTTCCACAAGTGACCAATGAATTTTTAAGCAAAGGAAAAAAAGAATACGTATATCCCAGCACTTTGATTTCACGAATGGTTGAGGGAATAACAAGTTTAACAATGGGAGAATGCGAATCCTTTATTCAAGTTTTGGTCCGCACAAAAGAAGCAGATCATTTGTTAAAATGTAAAAATGAAAATGGAAAAATAAAAATTCAATGAATCGTTTAATTATTTACGTCATTTTTTTAATTTTCTCATTTCAGTTTGCTTCCGCTAAAGAAGATTCTAAAATAAATTTGATTTTTTCTCCGCTTCAATTGGGCTATCGCTATGCAAAGCAAATGGATACTCAAATGGTGTGGCAAAATGCGAATAGTTTCGCTGTCGGTGGACAATATCAAAGACATATTTTTTTATTAGATTATGGACAGTTTTCTGACAGCTCTGGTAATCAGATGTTATCCTATAGAAAAGATCGCACGGAGTGGCTGTTGAGTTATCGCTATGCAGTTTACTCATTGGCGGCTCATTTAAACTTGGGCATGGGGTTTGGCCTGGGAGTTTATGAAGATATGGTGAAATCCCGTCTGGGAACTCAGGAAGTTTCAGAATCATCCGGGGCGCAAGTTTTAGCTTCGGGATTAGTTAGTCTTGGCGGAAATTGGAATTATTTCTTTTATGCAGCAGAGTTGCAGATGTTACAAGGAAAAGACTATGACCCTCAGCCCACGCTCGGTGGGCTTTT
The DNA here is from genome assembly GCA_038043185.1 of Bdellovibrionota bacterium. Classification (GTDB taxonomy): domain Bacteria; phylum Bdellovibrionota; class Bdellovibrionia; order Bdellovibrionales; family Bdellovibrionaceae; genus UBA5009. The sequence continues at coordinate 22,204 of JBBTCO010000041.1, read as the reverse complement.
AAGAATCGGCATTCAGTTCGCTATTTTTTGAATAATTGCGGATTCAATTTTAGATTTAGATGAAAATTCTTTTTTATAATCTTTGGCTTCGTTTTCTGTTGCAAAAAGGCCAACGCTAACACGATACCAGGATTTACCTTTAACTTGGGCGGGAACATAGAAAGCGCTATAGCCGTTTTCTTTTAATTCATTGGCGCGTTTCTTTGCCTCATCTTCTGTTCCAAAAGAAGCAACCTGAACGGTGAATTTACCAACCGCATACTGTGCCACATCTTTTGGTAAGCTTGTTGGGTGACGAGGTTGTGGCTTAGCCGGAACCTTTGGGTTTTTCCCTTCAATCATCTGGTGAGCGGCTGCTGTGGCCTCGTGTGAAGTTTTGTTTTCGTGGGAAACTTTGGGCGGCTGATGTGCCTTTTTTTCATGAGGCGTCACGTGAGGGGTCGGAGCCGGAGTTGCCGTCGCAGCATGTGCAGTTTCATGCGAAGGCGCTTTGTGTTCAGAGGCAGCGGTCTCGTGTGATTCGGACGGAGAAGCCTCGGTATCATCATCAGCGACAAATTCTTCCGCCAGCTTTTTAATTTCATCATCCGTTAAAGTTTCATGTTTTTTTTCTTTTTCATCAACAGAGGCAACGGCGCGTTCGTCCTTCGTTACTTTTTTAGGTTCAAGCGAAGACAGTTTATGTTGATTGTCGCTGTATTTTTTTCCAACATATGTGCCGATGGAAAAGGAAAGAAGCGATATAAAGAAGACAAGAATTAATTTAACTACAACATCCGATTTTGAACCCATTTATTTATCCCCACACAATAATTTGATTCTCTACATCCTTATGTTAACCTCCCACCATGATTTACGTCAATGCTAGGGCCTGCGGAAAAAGCACCAACTTCTGCGTTCTCGACCAAAAATCTCCTTTTGACGTACAGGAAGTACGTCTTCAGTCGATTTTTAGTCTGCGGCCTTGAATTTGGTCCTTTTTGCGCAGGCCTAAGAACCAGCTTAGATGTTAAAAAACGGGGAAAGATAGAGGGAAGAAGAATATGAAGAATCAGACCAAAGATCCAGGCAGCATGGATTGGAAAAAAATACTTGATGAAGCGGTACAGGCTTGTTTGGCTGGGCGAAAAATTTTGTTAGATTATTATGGGCATTTGCAAAAGATCGAAGAAAAACATCAGGCTGGATTAGTGAGTGAGGCTGATAAGGAGTCGGAAAGAGTCATATCCGAGTTACTTAAGAAAATTCTTCCGCAGTCAGAGTTTTTGGGTGAAGAGTCTTATTTTGACGGAGCTCGAGTTTCCACAGGTCGAGCAGGAAAAGAGGGCCGATGGATTTTGGATCCCTTGGATGGGACAACTAACTATATTCATCAGTTTCCTTTATTTTGTATCAGCTTGGCTTTAGAAGTTTCTGCAGATTTGAAAATTGCTGTTATAGATGTGCCGCTTTTAAATGAGACCTATACGGCGATTCGAGGTCAAGGGGCTTGGGTCAATGGACAGCGATTAAGAGTTTCACAGACAAGTGAAATTGAAAGATCTCTTTTATCCACTGGTTTTTTTGCAGAGGACATTCCGGTTTTGGAAGAACAACTCAAGATATTTTCACATTTAGTTCGAAAAGCTCGAGGAGTTCGTCGTTCAGGTTCAGCAGCTTACGATCTGTGCCAAGTGGCACGCGGAGTTTTTGACGCCTATTGGGAAAAAAATCTAAAACCTTGGGACACGGCCGCAGGTCAATTGTTGGTTGAAGAAGCTGGTGGAGTATTGCTGACTTATGATGGACGTCCCCATCATCCTTATGAAAATTCGTTGATTTCTGGAAACCAAAAAATGGCTAGTCTTATCCAAAAAAGCGTGAATCTTTTGGTCTAGACTCTGTCAAATCCATGACTACTTAGTTAAGACTTCGGTCCCTCGTCTAGGAAATATTCCCTCTCAAACTCAATTCGTTGGGCAAGAAGTTCCTGTTCATTACAAAAGTCTTGTTGGCACTTCTGTTGCTTCAAAGTGATTTGAGTCGAAGAGTTATCGTCATCAAGGAGGATGAGGTGGCAGAAGAAAAAGCAGCGCAAGCCGAAGCAAGTTCTGCGTCAGCGCCGGCCGCTGCAGCTGGGGGAAAACCCATTTGGTTGATTGCCTTAGTTGTTATCAACATGTTGGTCGTCGCAGGCGTAGGATTTATGCTCTACAAGGGGAAACAAAAAGAAGCGCAAGAGCCGACTATTGATCATGTCATTAAGGGTGAAAGTGAAACCCATGCAAAAGAAAGTCATGAAGAAAAGGCCTTCGTTGGAAAAGTTGTTCCATTAGAGACATTTATTGTTAATCTCGCGAACTCAAAAGGTCGCAAAGTTGCCAAAGTAAATATGGAAATTGAACTCAAAGATGGCGATGGTGGCAATGTCGCTGATGAAATTGAAAAACGTAAAGCTCAAATCCGAGATATCATTATTATTCTTTTATCTTCAAAAACCTACGAAGAGGTTTCGTCACGAGAAGGAAAAGATCATTTGCGGAATGAAATTAAAGACACGATTAATTCCTTTTTAACAAAAGGAAAGATTACCAACGTGTTTTTTACGGAATTCATCTACAACTAAGGGGAGTTGAAGCGTGAATCAGGTCTTATCACAAAATGAAGTCGATGCTCTGCTTGCCGCAGTTTCTGATGGTGACGTGCAAAGCTCTGATAATCAAAAAGCTGATAAAGCTTCGGGTGGAGCTAGTAAGCCAAGTGATGATCGTAAAGTCGTCACTTATGATTTAACAAGTCAAGACAGAATCATTCGTGGACGACTTCCACAGCTCGAAGTCATCTATGAAAAATTCATGCGAGCATTTCGCGTGTCTTTGTCTTCGGCACTTAGAAAGATAGCTTCGATCACTCTGACCAGCACTGAATTTTTAAAATTTGGTGAATTTATCAATACTCTACCGATGCCCACTTGTATGAGCGTCCTTCGTTTTGGAAATCTTCGTGGTTCAGCTTTGTTAGTTATTGAAAGTAAATTGGCGTATGCACTGGTGGATAGTTTTTTTGGCGGAGCAGATCGGCCTTACACAAAAATTGATGGCAAAGATTTTACTCCAATCGAGCTATCGATTGTTAGAAAAGTGGTCGAACTTGCTATTAATGATCTCGAAAACGCTTGGGCTTCCGTTGAAAAAATTGGTTGTTCTTTTATTCGTACCGAAGTTAACCCCCAGTTTGTTGGGATAGTTCCACCAACAGATGTCGTCATTGCATCGACTTTTGATGTCGAACTTGAAAATGCGACGGGTACAATTTCGATGGTTATTCCCTATGCGACCATTGAGCCTATCAAACAAAAACTATCCACAGGTTTTCAAATTGAATCAGATCAAACGGACAAAAAACTTTGGACCGGGATTATTAAAGAACAGCTGATGGGAACGCCTTTGGATATAAAGGTCAATCTGGGAGAAAATCAAATTTTGCTTCAAGATCTTATGGGACTAAAAGTGGGAGACGTTATTCCACTGACACAAGATGCGACTGGTGAATTGGACATACAAGTAGAACAAATTAAAAAATTTAAAGGCTATTACGGAAATCATCATGGAACAGTGGCCGTGCAAGTCACACGCGTGATCGAAAAGTAGGGGGAACCATGGCAGACGATTCATTAGACAATTTAGCGGACAAGCTGGCTCAAGAAGCTGAGGCAATGACGGCATCGGTGGCCGAAGTGAAGTCGGTAGAAGCAAAAGAAGCGAACGGACCTAAAGATAGAAACTTAAATCTTATTTTGGATATCCCACTGCGAGTGACGGTGGAATTAGGTCGAACAAAAATGCCAGTCAGTGAATTGCTGAACTTGACCCAAGGAAGTGTCATCGAGCTCAGTAAGCTCGCCGGCGAGCCGATGGAAGTTTTAGTTAATGATAAGCTTATAGCCCGAGGGGAAGCTGTCGTCGTTAATGAAAAATTTGGGGTGCGTTTAACTGATATCATTTCACCAGCCGAACGAGTGGAGCAATTGAAGTAGTATGAAAAAAATTATTTTTTACATTTTGTTTATTAGTTTTTATGCAAGTGCTGAAGAAGAAGCCATTACCACTTCTGCAAGCGAACCGGCGACGATTGTTGCCACGCCAACACAAACCAGCATAACTGCAACGCCAACGACGACAACTCCACCTGCGCCGACAGAAAGTGAAAATGCTATTGCGGCAGTTAAGGATGAAACACAAATACCTTTGAAAATACCTTCTGACAAAAAAGAAGAATCATCCAGTCCTTCTTTAGGAAAATTTATTTTGGGGATTTCTATTTTTTCTTTGCTGTTAATCGGAGCTTTTGTATTCATAAAAAAATACACAATTCGAAATAAAAAAAATGACCTGCATCAGATAAAAATTTTGACTCAACATCACATGGGCCCGCGTAAATCTTTAGCGATTATTCGTGTTGCTGGGGAATCTATTCTGATTGGAGTTACCGATCATAACATTTCAATGATCAAGTCATTGTCCTTGCTGGACGAGGATATTCCACAAGAAACTCCGCAAAAATTCGATCAAGTGATGTTTCAAATGGATAAAAAAACTGAAGATGAATTCACGATCAGTGGAATACAAGACCATGTCCGGCTTAAGCTTAAGAAAATGAAAGGCATTTCATGAAGCGAATCCATTGGGAATTTCTGTTGTTAACCTGTGCCGGAATTTTATTGAGCGCGGCAACGGCAAAAGCCCAAATGACTTTGCCTAGTGTTAACCTTGGTTTTAAAACTACAGATAATCCGAATGAAGTTGTAAGCGCTGTTAAACTAGTACTGATGCTGACGGTCCTAACTTTAGCGCCGGCCATTTTGATCATGATGACAGGGTTTACAAGAATCATTATTGTTTTTTCTTTTTTGCGTCAAGCTCTTGGCGTGAATCAAATGCCACCCAATCAATTGTTAGTTGGCCTTTCATTATTTCTTACTTTTTTCATCATGGGACCAGCGTTCACTGAAATGAATAAAAATGGCCTTCAGCCTTACATGGCGGGAAAAATTTCACAAGATGAAGCTATCACTCAGTCGATGGCTCCTTTAAGAAAATTTATGTTCAATCAAACTCGTGACACTGATCTTTCTCTTTTTTTGAAATTAGCAAAGGTTGAGCAGCCGAAAACCCGAGCGGACGTTCCAAGTTTAGTTTTAATACCAGCTTTTATTGTCTCTGAATTAAAAACCTCGTTCCAGATTGGCTTCATTATTTTTCTACCATTTCTAGTGATTGATATTGTCGCTTCAAGCGTGCTGATGGCAATGGGGATGATGATGTTGCCACCGGTTGTGGTTTCCCTGCCGTTCAAAGTGATGTTGTTTATTCTTGTGGATGGTTGGGGACTTTTAATTGGTTCAATGGTCAGAAGTTTTGGATGATATGAGGAAAAATGACTGAAGAGCTCGTCATAAAATTAGGACAAGATGCACTACGCACAACAGCCATGGTTGCGGCGCCACTATTGGTAAGCACCCTTGTTGTTGGTTTAGCTGTTAGTGTTTTCCAGGCATTGACCCAAATCAACGAGGCAACACTGACATTTGTTCCAAAAATGATCATCATCGGATTGATTCTTATTTTTGCGGGGCCCTGGATGTTGGACTTATTGCAAAACTACACGATTGGTTTGTTTGAAAGCATTTCAACAATAGTGAGGGAATGAAATGCTCAATTCATTCTTAGTTAATGAAAGTCAGGTTCTGTTTTTAGCACTTATCTTGTTGCGAACAATTGCTTTCATTTTTTCTTCGGCAGTTTTCAGTTCTCCGAATATTTCCATGCCGGTAAAAGTTTTATTTTCGTTCGTGTTGTCATTTATGATTTTTACTTTACATCGCACGGAAATAAAAACAGGAACAGAGCTTTCCGAACAAATTATTCCGATGGCAGTCCAAGAGCTGCTTGTCGGAATCATGATTGGTCTTGTAACAAGATTTTTCTTTTTTGCAATTAGTATGGCCGGGGATCTCATTTCAATATCAATAGGATTAAATTCAGCGCAAGTTTTTAATCCCATCAGCGGAGCTTCTTCTAATACAATGGAACAATTTCAAGTGTTGCTAGCGACGCTCGTGTTTTTTTCTTTACAAGGTCATCATCTTTTAATCAGCGCGCTGTCGGACAGTTTTAATTTATTTCCAATCGCTAGTCCAAGCTTCAGTTGGAAATCATTTCCCGAGGTCGCAATGATGGGCGGACAGTTGATGGAGATCGCGCTGAAAATGGCTTCACCTGTTGTTGTTTCAATACTTCTGGTAAATATCACTATGGGGATTTTAGGACGAGCTGTTCCTCAGCTGAATGTGTTGGTGACAAGCATGTCGGTAACCTTAGCAGTGGGCATAGTGGTTTTGATAGTGACTTTACCTTTGATGGTTTTTGAAATGAATTCGATAATTGATCTTACAGGAAAATATGTTTTTCAATTGATGAGGAATTTTTAGTGGCACAGGACGAACAAGGCGAACGTTCAGAACAGGCTTCGGATACACGACGCGAAGAATTTCGCAAACGTGGTCAAGTGGCTCACTCAAAAGAATTGGGGTCCGCCGTTATTCTGTTGGTCAGTGCCGGTGCTATCTATATGCTTTCAAATTATTTTTTGAGTAATTTTTATGAACTTTTTCAGCGCAATTTTGGTTTAGATATGGTGGTGCAAATTCGCGAAGGTAAATTTGTTGAAGCCTTAAATTTTTCGGCGCTAAAGGCCTTTATTTTAATTATGCCAGTCGTTTGCATTGGGGCCTTTATTGGTGCAGCTTCGACAATTGTACAAATTGGTTTTTTAAATGTTGAAGAGGCCATGTCGCCGGACTTTAATAAAATGAATCCCGTGGAAGGATTTGGACGCATTTTCAGTCTTCGCAGTCTCTCGGAGGGTGTAAAATCCATTCTTAAATTCATATTTATTGGTTCTATTGTGTATATGATTTTAAAAGGTGAAGTCCCAAAATTTGGCTCGATGCTGTCGTATTCGGTTTCAGAACTTTTGACCTATATTGGATATGTCTGCGCGAAGCTCTTGATGGGAGTGGGTTTCGTGATGCTCGGTTTGTCATTAGCGGATTATATTTTTCAACGATGGGATCTTGAAAAAAAAATGATGATGACGAAACAGGAAGTTAAAGAAGAGCTTAAGCAGCGTGAAGGGGATCCCATGATCAAAGCACGCATTCGTCGCGTGCAAAAAGAAATGGCAAATCGTCGAATGATGGAAGCCATTCCAAAGGCCGACGTTGTCGTGACAAATCCCACTCATATAGCGGTAGTTTTAAAATATGATAAAAATTTACCAGCACCTCAGTTAGTTGCAAAAGGCGCGGATTTGATTGCTGAAAAAATCAAATCAATTGCTCGAGAACACAATATACCGGTGATTGAAAATAAGCCTTTGGCTCGAACAATTTTTAAAACATTGAAAATTGGTCAAGTTATTCCAAGGGAACTTTTTGTCGCAGTCGCCGAAGTGCTTTCCTATGTTTATAAATTGAAAAGAAAGGTGCGTGCCTGATGGATCCAGTTTTTCAATTCTTGAAAAGATTTGAAAAATTAACGAAGAATACAGATCTTCTGATTGCTTTCGGTTTGTTGGCCGTGCTTGCAGTCATGATTATCCCTCTTCCGGCTGTCATCTTGGACATTTCATTAACGTTTTCACTGGCTCTTAGCCTTTTGATCCTGCTTGTTTCAATTTATACAAAGCGAGCCTTAGATTTTAAATCATTTCCATCTTTATTGTTATTAACGACGCTTTACCGTCTTTCTCTCAATGTCGCGACAACTCGGGTGGTTTTGACTCATGGACATGAAGGGCCCCAAGCTGCTGGTGCTGTAATCCAAGCCTTTGGTAATTTCGTGGTGGGCAACAATTATGTTATCGGTTTTGTTGTCTTTATTATTTTAATCGTCATCAATTTTATTGTTATCACTAAAGGTTCTGGTCGTGTGGCCGAGGTTGCAGCTCGTTTCACCTTGGATGCGATGCCAGGGAAACAAATGTCGATTGATGCCGATTTAAATGCCGGCTTAATTAATGAAGGAGAAGCTCGTCGACGTCGTAAAGAAATTGAACAAGAAGCAGATTTTTATGGAGCCATGGATGGTGCCAGTAAGTTTGTTCGTGGTGATGCTATTGCGGGGATCATCATTACTGTTATCAATGTTCTTGGTGGTCTGATGATCGTGGTCATTCAAAAAGGTTTAGATGTCTCGACGGCAGCAAAATATTACACCATGTTAACTATCGGTGATGGTCTTTTGTCACAAATTCCGGCGCTAATTATTTCGACCGCTGCAGGTATTATCGTCACAAGAAGTTCGTCGAATGAAGAAAATATGGGTGTCGAAGTTGCTGGTCAGCTTTTGGTCAGCCCACGGGCTATTTATATTACCGCGTCGGTTTTGGGTCTTTTAGCACTTGTTCCAGGACTACCGACCATTCCATTCATATCGATTGCAGCCCTGCTGGGATCGATTGGTTGGGTTATTGAAAAATATCGAAATGAAGTGGTTGTTGCTGAAAAGAAAAAAACGGATGCAGCCTCTGCGGCTCCAAAGAAGGAAAATATCGAAACACTTTTGCCCTTGGATATGGTCGAACTTGAAGTTGGTTATGGTCTTATTAATGTCGTTGAATCTGATCAAAGTGGTGATTTGCTCGAACGAATTGTCAGTATTAGAAAACAATTTGCACTCGATTTAGGAATTATTGTTCCCAGTATTCATATTCGCGATAATTTACAATTAGCCCCAGGTGAATATCGATTGTTGATAAAAGGAAATCGTGTTGGTGGCGGAACACTTAGGCCTGAATACATGTTGGCAATGGATCCAGGAAATGTTTCAACTCGCCTTGAAGGAATTCCAACTCGTGAACCCGCGTTTGGTTTGGACGCCTTGTGGATATTGCCAAGTCGCAAAGAAGAGGCCGAGATGGCCGGTTACACTGTTGTTGATTTACCGACGGTTATGGCAACTCATTTGACGGAAATTATTCGAACTCACGCGTTTGAATTATTGGGTCGTCAAGAAGCTTCTGCACTCATCGAGAATTTCAAGAAAACCCATCCTAAAGTTGTCGAAGAACTTATTCCCGATATGTTGTCACTGGGATCTGTTGTTCGTGTCTTACAAAACTTACTTAAGGAACAAATTTCTATTCGTGATTTCCTATCCATTTTTGAAACCTTGGCTGATGAAGCTGGGCGAACAAAAGATATCGAAGCTCTTACCGAATCGGTGCGAAAATCCTTGTCTCGTTCGATTACGGCAAAATACACGACAGATCAAGGAAGTATTCCTGTGATGACGTTGCATCCACAGGTTGAAGAAATGATTTCAAATTCTTTGCTGCAAACGGAACAAGGCGTGCAACTGGTTATGGATCCAACATCGGCCCATCAGCTGATCAATCAGATCGCCAATGCTGTCGAACGACATCCTGAAATTGCTGGGCAACCATTATTGCTCACAAGTCCGACATCGAGACGGCATATATATAAACTGACATCGCGTTTTATTCCTCAACTGATTGTTCTTTCCCATAATGAATTAACGACAGACGCTAATATTAAATCTGTTGCGACCGTGGAGTTGACACATGCAAGTTAAAAAATTTGAAGCTCGAACAATGAAAGAAGCTTTGGAAATGGTGAAGTCCCAATTGGGCCCTGAGGCCATAATCCTGTCGGCCCGAGACAATCACCGAAGCTTTGGTTTGGTGGGCGAAGGCAGTGTTGAAATCACGGCTGCGATTTCAGAAGAAAGTTTACAAAAAAGAAGATTTACTCAATCGAAGTTAGGGGATCAAGACAAAGAAAGATTTGATAAAAGTTCGGCGCGGGCTCAACGAGCATTGATTGAACAAGTGGTGCAAAATCACACTCAAAAAAATCAATATCGCCCGATTACTTCGCAAAGATATATTGAAATCGATGAAACAGAAGCTCAAACAGCTTTAATTAAGGGAAATCCTGTTCTTTCGCCGGCGCCAGAATTGTCAGCCCAAGTAAGGATCAAAGATGCCGCGCAAAGGGCTTGGCAAGCGATGAATTTGGGCACAACGCCAAACCCGCCCAAGCCAACTCCTTCCGTAAATAATGAAAGTGACATCATTCGTAATCTTCAAAGTGAAATAACAGGTTTAAAAAATATTTTAAACCAATTTCAAAATGTCCCACAAACATTTGCCGCACAACATCCTGGCGCCGCCTATGGATTGAATTATGAGTTGAGTTTTTTATTTGAAAAACTCAAAGACGAAGGTGTCGGTGAGCCTGAAATTATCGAGTTGCTCGAATCAGTTCAGCATGCAGTTCCTTTGCAACACTCTAAAAATAAATCTTTGTTGGAAGGCATTCTAGCAAAAAAGATGATGGAAAAAACGCTGATCGCCGATGGTCAAGTTGAAACAAAATTTCATTTTTTCTTTGGTTCATCAGGAAGTGGGAAAACTTCTTCTTTGGTAAAAATGGCTAGCCATAAAGTTGTTAATGAAAATAAAAAAGTGGCTTTAATCACCACCGACACCTACAAAGTTGGTGCGGCTGAGCAACTCAAAATTTTTGCACAAATTTTAAATATTCCATTTGCGACGATCCGTCAGCCCCAAGATTGGGTGAAATTACGGAAACATTTTGAACAAATTGATCATGTCTTCGTGGACTTTCCAGGATACAATTTAAAACGTGCCGATGAAGTCCAAAATTTGGAAGCTTTGGTGCCGGCCAGTTTGAAGGATGTGACAAGACATTTAGTATTGTCGGCGCTCAGTAAGTTTGAGGATCTTAACGACATCACCTTACGTTACCGACAATTCGAAATTGATAACTTGATTTTCAATAGCATAGATCAAAGTGTGCAGTTCGGTAATATCTACACTTTAATGAGTCGACAAAAATTGCCTCTGCACAGTTTCGGGATAGGACCTCGTCTTCCCGAGGATTTTGAATATGCTACGAAAGAACGACTCTTAGATCTTATTTTTAAAATTACAAAAAATAATCAAACCAGAATAGCCGTAGGGGAAAGTCGATGAGCCATACAAAAACGATCAGTGTTACTTCGGGTAAGGGTGGAGTCGGTAAAACCACGATGACAGTTAACTTAGCCTTAGCCTTCGCGATGAAAGGTCAAAAAGTCCTTATTTTCGATGGCGATCTTGGCATGGCCAATGTAGATATTTTTTTTGGTGTTAAAGCAAGAAAATCACTGATGGATGTCCTGCAAGGCGAAAATACAATTTCCGAAGTTATTTTCGAAGTTCATAAAAATATTTCACTGATTTCTGGTGGACACGGAATTGCCGACTTGCAGTCGCTCAATTTTTTTGAAAGAAGATCCTTGATTGACGGACTCAACGAAATTTCGCTGGCCTACGATTGGATCATTATGGATACATCTCCGGGAATTTCAGAAAATGTTTTGTATTTAAATTCTGCTGCGGATGAAGTTTGCGTGATCATTACTCCTGATCCTGCCAGTTTCGCTGATTCCTATGCATTAATTAAATTGATGAACCAAAAATACAAAAGAAAGAAATTTTCTGTTATTTGCAATCAAGTTCGAAGTGGGCAAGAAGGATTAAATCTTTTCGGACGATTTGAAGAAGTCGTTCATCGTTTTTTAGACGTAGGCTTAAATTTTTTGGGCACGGTCCCCCAAGATCAAGCACTAAGGCTGGCCAATCAAGATTCGCGGCTCATTTTGAAGCATGATCCAAAATCTATTTCATCAATGGGCATTCATCAGATGGCAGAAGATTTAGATTTGCGAAGATCGCAGGCCTACCCGACTAGGGGAAAGTCGATGTTTTGGGAACAAGTCGTGGGTGTAGCTTAAATCTTTTGGACTATCTGCATCGGGTTGCCTTTGATAGCATAAGTGAAGTGGGGGGATATGGTTAAGAATTTTGCATTGCTCAGAAAATACAAAGAAGATCCAAAAAAATTAAATCAAAAACAAAAAGATCAGTTGATCAGAGAATATGCTCCACTCATTAAGTTTGTCGCACAAAAAATTGCGATGAGGTTGCCTTCAAATATCGAACTTGATGATCTGATTTCAGCAGGTGTTATTGGTTTAATGGATGCCATTGATAAATACGATCCCACTCGTGATAACAAATTTAAAACCTATGCTGAATTTCGAATTCGTGGCGCTATCCTGGATGAACTTCGTGCCCAAGATTGGGTGCCGCGATCGATTCGTGATAAAGCTAAGCTTTTAGATAAGACTATGGTTCAACTTGAAGCCGAACTTGGCAGAGGCCCTACCGACGAAGAGATTTCAGGAGCTTTGCACATCACGATGGAAGAATTCCATGAGTTGGTAAATCAAGTACGACCAGTAAGTTTGCTTTCTATTGATGATGCGCAAACCTTCAGCAACGTCGACAAAAAATCGATTCTGAATTTACTTGAAGGCGCAAAGATCAATAACCCCTATAATCAACTGAATCTGAAAACGATTAAAGATGTTATTGCTCACGCCATTGAGGAACTTCCTGAAAGACAAAGATTAGTTTTATCTTTGTATTATTATGAAGATTTGAACTTGAAAGAGATCGGTCAAGTTTTGCGAGTCACAGAAAGTCGAGTATCACAGCTTCATGCGCAAGCAGTGCAACGGTTACGCGCGAAATTGGCGGTGGTTTTAGGTACTAGCGAAATCGAAATGGTTTAAACGCATTCGAACGACGTTCGATATTAAGCAACAGGTGTCAGTAACTTCCTTACTACTTTTTCAAATTCCTCAAAACCAGGATAAGAAGTAACTCGGCCCAAATTTTTTCCGTTGCGAAAAAAAATAAATACGGGAATTCCATATAAACCAAATCTTGTCGCTAAATCACTTTCTTCATAGGCATTGACGTGAAACCAACGCAAAGGCCAAGACAAAACAGCTTGTTTTTCTTCAAGCAGAGAAGCTTTAGCTACATCACAATTGGGACAATTATGTCCCCAGAAAAAAACACAAGTTAAATCCGTCGATTTTGCAAGAACCTGCTCATCAAAATTGTTAGCGTTTAAAGAAACAAAAGGCATTTCTTCGAAGAAATTCACGACACATCCATGCGGTCACGAATTTTTTTCATAACCCGGCTCTCCATCTGGCGAACGGCTTCGCGGGTAATGCCGTGTTTTTCGCCGATCTCTTGCAAGGTCAAAGGTTCATCATTTAATATTCTTTCGTCTAAAATGATTTTTTCACGAGCTGAAAGCTCAGGGCGAATCTCTTCAATTTTTTCTTTCAAAATTTGCAGCTGCTCTTGTTTAACTAACTGATCTTCTAGATTTTCACTGGAATCTGATTTCTGTAGGTCCAAAAGACTGCCTTTGGAATCATCATCCATTGGACGATCCAAACTAATATCTCGCCCTGATAATCGCTGAGCCATAGACTGAACTTCATCTTCGGGGATACCTAATCGACTACTAATCAATGCTAAACTGTCTCGGCGACCTACGGATTCAAGAATTTCTTTTTCTTTTTGTAATTGATAAAATAATTTGCGTTGATTTTGAGTGGTACCGATTCTGACCATAGAATATTGGCGCATTAGATATTCTTGGATATAGCCGCGAATCCACCAAACGGCATAAGTGATAACTCTTGCGCCTTTGTAAGGATTGAATTCCCGCACGGCGTGCATAAGTCCCACATTGCCTTCTTGGATCAAATCAATCATTTTAGCGCCAAATTTAGAATATTCGGCGGCAACCTTAACAACGAATCGTAAATTTGAACGCACTAATATTTCCGCCGATTGAGGGTCTTTAGTGTCATGATATTTTCTTGCGATTTCAAACTCTTGCTCTTTCGTCAGCACAGGGTATTTCCGAAGTTCATTCAAATAAGTCGTGAGTGGATCGGTGCTAGTAATTTCCCGATGAGTTTGTGGGACAAGTGCTTTAATGGAATCTTCCGCAAAATTTTCATCAAGCTTATTTTCCGCAACATAAGCCTTTTCGGCCTCAGGCAAGGCCAATGATTGTTCCTGCGAATCATCCGTATCAACAATTTCGGCGACAACGGATTTCGCTGTTCTTTTTTTAGTCATTTTCGAAGCTACTTTTTTTGCCATACTTAAGGGGAATTTCTAAGAAAGATGTTTATTCAGCATTTTAACCAAGCCTTCTTGGACTTTGCCCTTGAAAGGTGTCAGTAAAAAAGGCAAATCCACTGTTATGCTAACCTGTGATCCTTGCTCCAGGGCTTTTACTTGAAGATCTGCTTTGAATTGTGAGCCTTTAACCTGACAAAGGTGTTGGCTATCATTAAATTCACACTGAATTTTAGAATCAAATTTGTTCATTTCGCCACTACCAAGGACTTCTTTCATTTTCTTGTAGGCTTCTGGCGCAGCGTGTGAGGTTTTGTGGTCAATAGTGAATTTTGGCATTAAGTCCCCCAAGGATTTCTGATAAGATATATTAAAAATTGGATTTTGACTGCGGATTTTCACCGTGTCACAAATGGAAAATTACTCGTACTAACTTGCAACCGTAACCCTACATAAAGGCCAGCCATGAATTCGACCTCTCTTCCAGAGCCATTTGTTAGAAAACTGAAGCGAACTCACCTCTGTGGGCAAATAAATAAACAGCAGATTGGCCAAAAAGTGGTGGTCATGGGTTGGGTCGATACTCGCCGCGATCACGGAAGTCTTGTTTTCATCGATTTACGAGATCGTGAAGGTCTGGTTCAAGTTGTTCTTGATCCAAAAAATCCCCTTACAGCGAGCAGTAAAGATCTGCGAAATGAATACGTATTGGCAATTGAAGCTACAGTTCGGGCTCGTCCCGAAGGTATGAAAAATTCAAAATTAAAAACGGGCGAAGTTGAACTCGAGGCGCTTCGTTGTGAAATTTTGAATGAGTCCGCGACTCCGCCATTTCGAAATGATGACGAAAATGTAAATGAAGTTTTAAGACTCAAATACCGCTTCTTGGATTTGCGTTCACCCCGCTTACAAAACAATTTGAAAATGCGTCATCGTGTGGCCCAATTGGTAAGGCAGTTTTTATCCGAAAATGGTTTTCTAGAAATTGAAACACCCATTCTTTACAAAAGTACGCCTGAAGGTGCCCGGGATTATCTTGTTCCATCGCGGGTTAACCCAGGTCATTTTTATGCTCTTCCCCAATCGCCTCAGACACTTAAACAATTATTAATGATTTCAGGATATGATCGATATTTTCAAATTGCTCGCTGCTTTCGCGACGAAGATTTGCGCGCTGATCGTCAGCCTGAATTTTCACAAATCGATATGGAAATGTCTTTTATTGATGTGGAAGATATCATTGAGATCAATGAAAAATTACTGAAAAAAATCTGGAAAGAAGTTAAAGGGGTTGATGTCCAAGCAATTCCTCGTATGACCTACCAAGAGGCCATGGATCGCTATGGCATTGATAAACCTGACACCCGATTTGGTATGGAGATTAAAGATCTGGCCAATGAAGTAACAAACTCAGGTTTTAAAGTTTTTGACGATGCTCTCGCCAGAGGAGGAATTGTTCGTGGGATTCCTGTTCCTCAAGGGGGAACATTTTCACGCGGCCAATTCGATAAACTCACCGAAATTGCAAAGAAGGCAGGGGCCAAAGGATTAGTTTGGATCAAGTCCGAAGCCGATGGCAGTTTCTCGTCGCCTGTTTCAAAATTTTTTCCGCCAGAAAAATTGCAGAAAATTTTTGAAAAATGTGGCGCCAAAAAAGGGGATTGTGCTTTGATCGTTGCCGATAATTTCGATACAGCCTGCGCTGCGCTTTCAACCTTGAGATTGCATTTAGGCAAAGAATTAAAACAAATTGATCATAGCAAATACCAATTTCTTTGGGTGGTGGATTTTCCATTGCTCGAATACTCTCCGGACGACAAACGCTGGGTAGCTCGACATCATCCTTTCACTTCGCCTAAAGATGAATCTTTTGCAGATCTAGTCAATAATAACGATAAAGCTTATGGTTCAATGTTGGCGAAGGCCTACGATTTAGTTTGTAATGGTTATGAAATCGCTGGCGGCAGTATTCGAATCTATCGCAATGAAATTCAGCAGGCGATGTTTCGTTTACTTGGGATGAGTGAAGAAGAGACTCAGCATAAATTTGGTTTTTTTCTTGAAGCTTTAAAATACGGCACGCCACCACATGGGGGAATCGCCTGGGGCATGGATCGTTTGGTCATGTTGCTTTCTGAAACCGATGCGATTCGCGAAGTTATCGCTTTTCCGAAAACAGCAAAAGCCACTTGCTTGATGTCTGATTGTCCAAGTGAAGTTCATCGCGATCAATTAGTGGAAGTGGGATTAAGGCTGAGCCCTCAAGCAGAAAAATTTGTTGAAGAATCTAAAAAAACTCACTCGCACAAAGTCTAGTTTTCAACCCTTTATCTCAAGTTGAGACAGGATCTGCCGATAAGAAAGCAGATCGACTCGTCACACAGGAGGTGGGGCATGGAAAAGATCAGTGGAATTATTCCAGCAAATAACAGGACTAAGGCTGTCGACGTATCAAATTCTCAGCCCGTTCGTCCCGGAGCTCCAACTTGGGGGCGTCCCAACGGAAAAGTGACTCGAAATACAATGCCAGATCCTCTCGAGAAAGTTTCTTTTTCACGGATGGATTCGCCATCAAAATCGGAATTTGAAAATCCCATTCAACAAACGACCTACAATTCTCGCGGCCAGGTTGCAAAAGCTCAAGTGGTGGAAGAGTTGTCGAAAAAATTCTTTGCACCGAATGCAAAAAATCTTGCACGGGATAGCGACGAAACTCTTTCTGAGCAAGCACAAAATCGTGTTTTAGAAAACGAATTTGCGCTTAATCCGAAAATTGAACCCGAGGATTCCGTTAAAAGTTAAGTTTTTTTAAAACAAGTTTAGCGGACCAGTCGATTCAAGCCTTTCAATTAAAAAGCCATTTTCTTCGAGGGAATTTATCAGGTAAATTCCCTCAAGTTTTCTTTTTCCATCAGCAGTTTTTTCAGTAACGATAATTACTTCTAAGCTCAGACTCATCAACCTTCGAATAGCCGAAAGTTTCCAGTGAGGCGCTCCCATTTGGATGAGCATTTCTAATCTCAATAATGCTTGTTGAGGGTCTTGGGAATGCAAAGTTCCAAAACTGCCTTTATGGCCCGTGGATAACGCCATTAAAAAATCCTTAGCTTCGTGACCACGTATTTCACCCATCACAATGCGATCTGGTCTCAGGCGAAGGGCGCGTTTAACTAACTGACTTTGATCAATAGCACACAGACCAAAATTAGTTTCGTCACGAGTCAGCAGTCTTAAACTTAAGGAATTTGGCAGCTGAATTTCTTGAGTGTCTTCGATGATTAAACTTCTTTCGTTGACCGAGGTCAGCTCAAGTAAGGCGTTGATCACCGATGTCTTACCTGCGCCGGTGCTGCCAACTACTAAAAAATTTTTCTTAAGTTGGATGATCTTTTCAAGGACCTCGCGTTCACGGGTGTCACACCATCCCGCCTTTTGCAAAAGATCCAAGGTCCACTTTTTTTTTGGATGGCGACGAAAGGAAAGTAAAGTGCCATTTTGACTGATACTTTCATCCACTAAACTGACACGAAAGTCTTCGTATTTCATATCACAAAAAGGTTTTTCAAGAGATAAAATAGAATTTGTTTTTTCTAGAATGCGGTGAATGCAATTGCGGTAAGAAAGTCGTGAAAAAAAAGAATCCTGCAAAGCATACAGATGACCTTGCTTTTCAAAATGAATCTCGTGGTAAGAGTTAACTAAAATTTCTGAAATCTCTTCATCTTTAATAAGAACCTCAAGAGGTCCGAAACCAAAAAATTCATCAAATATACGTTGTTGTCTTTCAGAACTTAATTTTTGTGTTAGTTCCCGCACGACTTGATCAAGCACCACAATTTGCGATTGGTTATCTTGGGTGTGAACTTCGTGGGTGTCAAACTGGTCAAGTCGATTTTGAATTTTATCGTAAATTTCAGTTAATTCCACGTTCATGGCTGATTCACATTCTGGCCGGTTTCGGAAAGATGTTGCAGACTTGGGTTTATTTTTTCGCGAGGACCATGTTTAACAAGACTTGGACGTACAAAAATAACTAACTCCGTTTTATTATTCTGAAAATCTTGGCTACCAAAAAGAGCTCCCAAAATTGGCAAACGAGCCAGCCCTGCCAATCCTTGTGAGTGTTGACCTTGTTCGTCTTTAAGAAGACCGGAAAGAGCAACAAGCTCTGATTTAGCTAAGTCAAAATGGCTCGAAACTTTATGAGTTTTAAGCGCAGGGACTCCATCGATCATTAAGCTTGGATCCAACGAGGAAACTTCACTGTCAATCGCGATACTCATCCTTCCCGAGGAATCGGCGCGTGGCTTAAATTTCAGTGATATTCCATAATTTTTCCATACCACTTGCTTAACGGATTTTGTGGATATCTTTATGGGGAACTCGCCGCCCACCAAAAATGAAGCTTCTTGTCCGCTTCGACAGAGTAAATTTGGGCTCGCTAATATTTTTCCCTGACCATTTTGTTCAAGATTGTCAAGTTCTGCAGAAAAAGCACTCCAGCTAAAATCAGGAAAAATTTGTGCTGAAAAACTTTCAGGCCAGGATAAGCCATATTTTCGCTTCAAATTTTTATTGATTTCCATAATCGTCATTTCAAGTTTAACAACAGGAAGCATTTCTATAGCTAATTTGTCTTTGGTGATGCTGATCCCAAACGGACGCAAAAGGTTTTCATATTTTTCAAAAAATTCCTGATTTTCCGCAAGTTTAAGTTCGGGAGGTTGTGAAAATTTAAGTTTCATCGGGACGACTCCAAGAGCGTTCATTTTTTCTTCGAAATAATTTTGTGCCTTTTCTTTTAAAAATTCTGGAATTTCGGCTTCAAAAAGATAAGACGTCCCTTTATTCTTGAAAAAATGTGATAAACTTAACCACTCTTGCCATCGGTAAAGTCGGCCTTGAATTGTCAATTGCCCTTCTTTAACTTCGGGGCGCAGACCCACATAATTCTTAATTTCTTTATTCAGATCATCCCAGATTTTTCTTTTTTTAGGATGCAGAACATGGACATGATAGAGCTGATTTCCTGCTTGCACATAAGTGCTGCCTTCATGAACCCCTTGCAGAGACCACGCGCCACCAGAAAACTCTCCTCGCAAGATTTTTTTGTTTTCAATCCACAGCGCCGATGTACTGGATTTGATTTTTTCACTTTGTCCGAGAGAGATCAAAAGAGTTTGTGCATCGGCGGACAAAGTTTTAAGCAACAGCAATAACAATAATAAGTTTTTCATGGACAGCGACAGTACAATTCACACGCCAGAAAGCGTAAAAGAAACGCAAACTCCATCCATTTGATTTTGCACGCTCAGCACTGCGCCATGCAATTTAAGCAAAGATTCACAAATGGTTAAGCCTAAACCAAATCCACTTGAATGATTCATGATGTTTTCATCGATAAAAAAAGGTTGAAATATTTTTTCTATAACTTGACTGGGAATCTGTGGCCCTTGATTGATGACCTTAAAAAGCACTCCATGATTTGACTCTTCACTTGAAACAATAATGGGTTTTCCGGGATTTCCATATTTAATTGCATTGTGGATTAATCTTTGAATAATTTGCGTAAAAATTCTTCGATCTGCTAAAAATTCTGTAGCGATTAAGTTTTCACTCAAAGTTATTGATTTTTGAACCATCAATTTTTGTAATTCAGGAGTGAGCCAAGACTCAAAAGTTTTACATGACATGTTTTGTTTGCTCAAACGCAGTTGCCCTGTCTCGGCTTTCATGATCATCAAAACGTCTTCGATAAGATTTTTAAGACGATCCGTCGAGCTGATGATTCTTTGTAAATATTGATTCTGATCTGTATCCAGAGTCGTTTCTTTAAGTAGGGCGGCAAAATTTAAAATTGAAGTCAGGGGAGTTTTTAATTCGTGATTGATTAAAATCATAAAATTACTTTTGGTTTTATCGAGTGATTTTAAATCTTCAAGCGCTTTACTCAACTGTTCGTTTTTTTCTTTAAGTTCTATTCCTAAAAAATATCTTTCAGCCGCTTGATCGACGGTGTTGACAAGATCAATTGGATCCCACGGTTTAGTTAGATAACGGTAAATTTGTCCTTTGTTAACCGCCGCTATGACCGATTCAAGATCGGTGTAGCCCGTTAATAACATACGAAGTGTTTGTGGATGTTTCAGAAGAGTTTTTTCTAAAAATTCGACGCCCGCCATTTCTGGCATTCGTTGGTCTGTGATGATGACCGCGACTGGCTGGGGATGTTGGTCTAGTAAAAGCAGGGCTTCTTTTCCCGAAGTCGCTTTTAATACATTATATTTTTTGCGAAAGAGTCTTTCCAATGCATCAACATTATCTTTTTCATCATCAACGCAAAGAATTGTAGGCTTAGTCATCAAAATTAGTGTAAGATATCAAAGAGTAAGGAAGCAATTGATCATCATGGAAGATGAACAGACACTGTCAGGAAGTCCAGGTAACCCAAGAGTTGGTCCAGCCAGAAGTTAGTTTTTAGGTCTAGAAAGCTGGGTCCCAATCAGTTCTGGTCGATTTTGAGTCAAGTCTTTAATCTCCCATGACGATAGTAATTTTGATCTTTAAGAATCTCTTTCAGGAGACTTATTTATGTATTTTCGAAATTTTGCGATCGTTCTTGCGCTCAGTGCATTTTTTGTTGTCAATCTGGCGCAAGCGCAGTGGGGCACGGGAATGTACGGCGGAATGCAATCTTGTGGTTATCCAACTGCCGACGCCGACGGAGCTTCGAGCTACATCGATGAATTAAGGGAAATTGCTGATCAAATCAAAGAAGTGCAAGAGAAAATTCGTACTTTGAAAAAAGAAAAAAGAGAGTCTGAAAAAGAAATTATAAAATACAAAGCAACCATGGAACGAAGTTTTAATGCTGATGGTATGGATATCATCAACACTCACGTTGATGAAGGTTACTCTTGCCGATCATACAAAGGAATTGGGGATAAGGTTGCTGAATCCGGATCGACAACCGGTGCTGTCAACGGTGCGGATGTTAAACAAAATGACATTGGAAATATTGAACCCAATAAAGTCATCAATCTTGAAACTTTAAAAAGTATTTGTCCCGCTGATAAAACAAATTTAGTTGGAAATAAACTTTGTAACGTTAAAACTCTTTTCATCGCTGAATCCATTAAAATAGATAAATCGGCCTGTTCAGCTGCGGTTAATAATTATCCCAAATCTGTTCGTGAAGTTAAAGTTCTGACAGCACAAATTGAAGCGCTCAATGAATCTGTAAAACTTTTGAAAAAACAAATGACAGACGCTCGTAAAGTTGCTGTTGAAGATATTAAAGATGCTCTTCGGGAACGCACTGAAGGTGGAATTTGTTTAGAATGTCTTACGAGCAGTTCGGCGACATACCAAAAGCGTGAAACCGATTGGCCAGGTGTAGCAGCGAATGTATTCACCGGTCTTGCCGGTCTTTACATGGGTTACAAAACCAATCAGATGGTGTCGGACTATAATTCTTCGATTGGATTTGCTTCTCAACCAAATATTTCCTCTATGGCCATGGGATTTCCATACTTATTAAATGGAGTTTATGGCGCACTTGGCGGCGGAGTAGGTTCCGGTGCTTTTGGTTGCGGTGGAACTGTTGGCGGTGGTGGAAACTGGAACGGTCCTTACGGAATGGCCGGCCCATTTGGAATGGGTGGTCTTTATAATCCCGGAGCAGCAATGGGACCTTGGGGATATCCTCAAGGAATGGTCGGCGCGGGTATGGGCGGCGGCATGTATATGCCTGGAATGGGTCCTTGGGGAATGAACGGTCCTTGGGGATTAAATCCTATGGGAATGGGAATGTTTCCAGGAGCCGGCGCAGCTGTAGCTGGTGGTTTCGGATTTCAAATGCCTGGTTACGGAGGCGCTTATCCATGGATGACTCCTGGTTTTGGCGGTCCTTATCCAATGATGGGCGGAGCGATGGGAATTCCGGGAATGGGATTTCAAATGGGCGGCGCTATGGGATTTCCGGGATATGGCTATGCAGCGGGCGGCGGAATCGGAATGCCAATGATGGGCGGAGCTATGGGAATGGCAATGCCTGGAATGGGAATGCCAATGATGGGCGGAGCTATGGGAATGGCAATGCCTGGAATGGGAATGC
>JBBTCO010000040.1:0-7155 GCA_038043185.1 Bdellovibrionota bacterium | reverse complement strand
AAAATCCCTTTTTTTGTCTGATTTTATCGATTTTTACAGTCTTACTAGAGAATAATCCAAACTTTTGTTAAAACCAGCTCTGACCTAAATGGGGGAAAAATGAAATTTATCTTATTTGTGACTTTCCTTGCATTAGCTTGTTGTCATAAAGCAGATAGAACTGAAGTTCGCTATCACCCCGAAGAAGACGATTCAGGCTTTACTTCTGAAGAACTGCGAAAACTCTATGATGTCGAGCGCGGTTGTTTTCGTGACGGCATTGTTGGCGGGGAAAAAGTCGAATTTAATAATCCCAGAAAAAAACACGTCGCTTTGCTTTGGGTTACTTCTGATAAAGGCATTTCTGTTTGCACCGGCACATTAATATCGCGACGAGTGTTTTTGACAGCAGCACATTGTGTGGATGGCGAAAACACTTCTGTGGAAGTGTTTTTTCACAATACTGTTCTTTGCAGCGGGGGCATGAATAACAAGCTTATTTATAAGGCCGAACAGATTATCACGCATCCAGGCTGGGCAGACAATACTCCTGGGCCATCAGGGAAGTTCACTGATCGCGCGAACAATGATTTAGCTTTAGTAAAACTAGAAGCAAATGCACCTCCGCCCTACCAACCCGTTCAGTTGGCTCAAGCCGGCGAGTTGCAATCAAGCACGGAAATCGTGCAAATTGGTTACGGCCGTACTAAAACCATTGAAAAAAAACTTCCTGAACTTCGCGAAACATTTAGAACTCTATCTGACATTCAGGTTTTGAACCAAAGCGGTTATCTTGTCGTTAACCAAAGAAATAGTCGCGGTGGATGTGTTGGTGACTCTGGTGGTCCCCTCTTAATTAAAGTAAATAATTCATATAAAGTTGCAGGGGTTGTTGGATTTTTAGCGGAATATCATAGCGTGAAAACCAACTGTGAAAACTCGGTACTTGCCTATGACAACGCCGTTGATTATTCCCCATGGATCATCGAAAATCTTAAAAAATTAAAATAAAGTTCTTATCTTTTTGACCTGTGAAAATTTATTAGCGATGCTTTGGGAATGAAAAAAATTTGTCTTTCCGTTGGCCTTGTGTATTTTCTTGTTTTCCTGATCAATGATGGCTTTATGGCTTCCGATGAATATTGGACGGCAATGATCCGCTATTTACCAGCGCAAACTTCCTCAGTTAAGACTCTTGTGCAAAGTGATGATGTCAAATCGCCTTTACAAATACTGCCCATGCATGCCGTCGCCCAAGTCGCTCAACAAATCGGTTTCGAATCTGCTTACTCACAATACCGTTGTGTTATCTTGATTCTTGGCTTGCTCAATTTGGCGGTAATGGTCTGGTCGATCCATATTTTATCCAGCGTTACTTTGAATGAAAAAAAAATGTATTGGCTTTTATTTGGGTTTTATTTTGCAATTCCTTTTATTTTAACACGGCCTATGTATGAATCCCTGGCGGCACCTTGGTTGGCGCTGGCCGTTGCTTACGGAATTCGCTATGACCAAAACGAACGACTCAAGGATTTGCTTTTGGCAACGATCTGGGTATCCATTGCTTTTATTTTACGGCAGCAAGTGGGAATATGTGCCTTAGGATTATTGATTCTGAGCCTTTTAAAACGAAAGCCAAAACATTTTTTTGCCAGCGCTGGCTTAGGATTTGCTTTTTTAATTCTTAGCGGAATTCCAGATTATTTTTTGCGCGGTCAGTTTCATTACTCATTGCTGGCTGTAACAACTTATAATTTTGAACATGGCCAAGAGTACGGCAATGAACCTTGGACTTATTATCCCCTGATGATTTTGGCTATAACATTTGCGCCCTTTTTTATTATGAAATACCCCGTCGATTTTTGGAAGTCTCATTTGAAGACCCAACGACTTAACATTATTTTCATAACTTTGTTTGTTTTTCTTCACTCTTTATTTCCGCAAAAATTCGAGCGTTTTTTAATTTCTATTATTCCACTGCTGGTGTTTTTTATGGCTCGGCTTGTTCAACTGCTCTATTCTGAAAGATCCAAACGCCCTTGGCGCTGGCGAAGCCTTTGCCTACTCAATTTATTTTTATTTATACCCGCAAGTTTTTCACCGGCGCAAAAAAATATTTTGGGATTGGCGAGGTTTTTGGACGAGAATCCAAAAATCATTCGCGTTTATAACATCAATGAAACATTAAGCTGGATTCCAGAAATTTTTATTGAAAAATCCCGTCCACAAATTATTCCAATCACTGCTGAAATGATGGGAAATTTAAATCCTTCTGATTGCAGTCAAATTTTGGTCGTCAATTCCCATTTCGAAGATCTTTTTAAAAAAGAACTACTGCGTTTTGAATTTATTAAAAGTTTTTCGGTGAACTACCTTGAACAAATCGCCTATCAGTTAAATAAAAAAAATAATATTCGACGAACGCCCTTACAAATCTACGGTTGCAAAAAAAGCTAGAAGCCGAAGGATCACTGTTTATGAGGCCGCTTCTAATTATGGAAGTGGCGGTAGTCGGAAATTAAGAGCGGGCTCATAACAATATTCTTTCGGCAACACGCGATTCGTTCTATTGACTGTGCCTGTTCCTGTAAGGATGGTCATTTTTCTAGCTTGGACAATCGATTTGTACTGTTGTTTTACGCTTTGAAGACGGATTTGGAGAAGTTTAAGAGCTCTTTGCTCTTCGCTGGCCTTCGGATTTTGTTTGCGATAAGTTTGATATTGATTCCAATGTGATTCATTGAAGCCGCCGTTTTGCACGACAAAATCATAAAGCATTAAATAAAATCTTAACTGACTGAAATCGAATTGAGCCAAATATTTTTCTGCTCTATTATGATAAGTCAGTGATTCTCGCAACTGAAGATTTCGATAAGGCAAAGTAGATGCCAGAGTTGTAAACTCCTTTTTCCAAACCTGATTAAATTGACTGCCACTAAGCACATTGCTCTTCGCCCAATTTACACTGATCTGGTTTTTTGAAACCGCTTGGGTAGTAACCTGACCTTCACCTGAAGGTTCGTCCAGATCTGATATCGACACATCAGCCGGAGGAAATAGATCATCTTCTTTAAATCTGTTTTCACTATCTAATTCTTTAGCGGTAACACCAGATTGCCATTGATTGAGCATTCCCACGAGGGAATTCTTGTGGCTCACGCTAAACGTGGCTGCAAAAAGTGCAGGTTCTATTTTTTTCATTTCAATCAATAAAGGTTGAAGCGTTCCACTGCCAAAATTTTGCTGAAGTAATCCTAAGCTCATCCCCATACCATCCGAATTGTTGGCTATGGTCGACCAAGCTAAATGTCCTTCGAAACTTCCGGTGATATTCAGCGCTAAAGCCAATCCATTTACTTGCATATCATTTAATGTTGCTGGCCAAGAAAGAGCATTGAAATTAATAGTCGAGCAAATGCTCAGCTGAAATTGATCTTCGCTTTCGGGAATGTTTGGCTCGTTTGGTTGGCTTGGCTGTTCAAGGGCGCCCGTCTCGTCGGGATTAGGAACAGCCACCGAGTCCTCTTGATCTTGTAGATTGCCCTTGCGGTCTACATAAGGAGTCGTGTAAGTTCCCTCACAAGCTACCAAAAGCCCAGCCATAATTGTACAAACCACAACACCAAGTTCGTTTTTATATTTATTTTGTTTTAATGACATTCATTTATTTTGGCCATAGTGGCGGCTTTCAACGAGCTTTATTTATTAAATCGACATTTTCTAGACTCGCTATTTGTCTTAAGACCTAAGTTGACTTCGTTCTATTTCAGCATATGCTTGAGCGATGGAAATTATCATTGGCCTCTTCATTTATTTCTTTTTTCGTTGCATTCTCTTTGGCTTTTACACCGTTGATCAAAATGAACGAGCGGTAAAGACTGTTTTTGGTCGCGCCCAGCGCTTCGGGACTCAGACGACGACAAGCACGCCCATTGCGGAATTCCTAGATGAAGACGAAAAGAAGCGTTACAATTTTCCTGTCATCGCATCCATTGGTCCAGGTCTTCACTTTAAATTTCCCTGGGAAAAAATCTACAAAGTTTCCATCGCTACCGAGACCATGAACATGGCTTATGATCCAGAAAATCACCTGGCCAACAATGGTGGTACGGCGCTTGAAGCCGTTACCAAAGATCAATTGAACATCGCCCTTAAAGGACAAATTCGTTATAAAGTGTCCGAACAAAATCTGTACGCTTATGTCTTTGGAATTAAAAATCCCGTCGTTCATGTTATGGGTTATTTTGTTTCTATTCTTCGTGAAAAGATTGCCAACTTTGCACCAGAACATAAAACAGCTGCGCTGGAAGCGGATCTTTCCATTGCTGAAACCATTTCAGTAAATGATTTGCGAAAAAATTTGAAAGACATTAACGACATTATGGTGAAAGAATGCCAGACCTCGTCTGCCCGCTACGGAATTCTTTTGGAAGCGTCTTTGATCACGGGAATAGAGCCCCCTCATGAAGTCGAATTGGCTTTAGCTGCGATCAATACCGCTTACAACAATGTCTCTTCTGAAATCAGTTTGGCAAAAGCTTCTGCGGATCAAACCATTGTTCAATCGCGGCGAGCTGTTGAAATTGAAACCTTAAAGGCCCAGGCTGAAGTCGAGCCTTTGATTGCCTTAGCTGCTCAACTGCGAACCTTGAAGGCCAGTGGCCAGCATGTTTTAAAAAACTTTCTTCGTAACGTGCGACTTAATTTGTTGAAGAAGGCAGAAAAAATCATTCTGCCGACGGAGAACTAGCATGGAATACATTTTAGGAATTATCGCTGCATTAATTTTTGAAGTTTTTACTTTGAGCCTACTTAAGTTTTTTCTTTTCTACACGACCGTTAAGGAATCAACCTGCCAAGTTTATACATTGTTCGGAAAAGTCGAAGCTGTTATCGATCGGCCTGGCTTTCACTTTTTGTGGCCACAGCTGACATGGAAAGCTTTGATTATCAATTCTTTTGGCCGAGTCTACACTTTAGATTTAAGAATGGATCAGCTCTATCTGCGAAGCCAACCGGTTAACTCTGAAGAGGGCGCGCCGATGGGTATCGGCATTTGGTACGAAATGTTTATCAGCAATCCTTTGTCTTTCTTATTTAAAAATACCGATCCCAGTGGATCTTTATCCGCCAACGTCAGCAACGCGACAGTCCGATCCTTAAGCAACTTGCCTTTAGCGAAACTTTTAGTGGATCGCCATTCCTTAAGTCAAACCGTTAGAAATGAAGTGACACAAAAATCCCAAGAATGGGGTTATAAACTGGGATCTGTTTATATTCGCAAAGTTCACTTTCGTGATGTCAATATGATTCGTGAAATCGAAAGCAAAGTGGTTAATCGCCTTCGTCAAGTGACCGCTTCCATAAAACAGGATGGCGAAAATCAAGTTCACATCATCACCAATTCGGCACAAAGAGTAGCTTCCGTAGAGTTTGCAAAAGCTCAGGCCGTACGACCACAAATCGTCGGCGACGCCCTTCGTGAAGTCAGTAAAGACCCTGAAGTGGCCGATGCCCTGTTTGAAACTCTTGAAATGCAAAGAATTATCGATTCTGAAGGTGAACTTGTCCTGATTCCTAAAAACTCGGGCTTACTTAGTGACCTGCTCTCGACTCAGCCCAAGGCTACTGAGCTTTAAAAGACCTACTTTAAAAGTAAAAATTTCCACATTTTATAAGCCCATTGTGTTCATGGGCTAAGGCCTGTAGAACATCTGCATGACAAAATCATTCGCAGAACTAGGACTACTCGAGGCTTTGCAAAAAGCTTTGAGCGAACAAAACTACACTCACCCCACTCCGATTCAAGCTGCGGCAATTCCGCATTTGTTAGAAGGCCGCGATCTTTTGGGTTGCGCCCAAACTGGAACAGGAAAAACCGCGGCGTTCGCCTTACCTATTTTAAATAACTTGATGATTGCTTGGGACCGAAAGCTGACACCAAAACAACCTCGTGTTTTGGTTCTGACTCCGACTCGCGAGTTAGCCATTCAAATCGAAGAAAGTTTTCGCACTTACGGAAAATATTTACGCCTTAAACACACCGTTGTCTTTGGTGGTGTTGGACAAACTCCGCAAGTAAAAGCCTTAGCAAACGGAGTGGACGTGTTGATCGCGACTCCAGGGCGATTGCTGGATTTGATTCAACAACGATATCTGAATTTAGCTGGAGTCGAAGTTTTTGTTTTAGATGAAGCCGATCGCATGCTGGATATGGGATTTATCAATGACATCAATAAGGTTTTAAAACTTTTACCTTTGAGACGTCAGAATTTATTTTTCTCGGCAACAATGCCCCCGGAAATCGTAAAGCTTGCTAACGCAATTTTAAAAGATCCAGTCAAAGTAGAAGTGACTCCGCCGGCAACAACAGTGGAACTGATTGCTCAATCGGTGATGTTTGTTGAGCGAAGTAAAAAAAGTGATTTGCTTCGCTACTTACTGAAAGATAAAGCCCTGCATCGAGTAATTGTTTTCACTCGCACCAAACATGGCGCCAATCGTGTGGTCGAAACTTTGGAAAAAAATCAAATTTCTTCGGCCGCCATTCACGGCAACAAATCCCAGGGCGCCCGCCAAAAAGCGCTGGAAAGTTTTCGCGCTGGCCGAGTACGAGTATTAGTTGCCACCGATATCGCCGCTCGGGGCATCGATATCGATGGGATTACTCATGTGATCAATTACGAAATTCCCAACATCGCTGAAAGTTATGTTCATCGCATTGGCCGAACGGCTCGCGCCGGGTCTTCGGGAATCGCTATTTCCTTTTGCGATCTGGAAGAAAAAGCCTTTATCCGCGATATCGAGAAGCTTATTGGACAACGAATTCCAGTGAATCAGACTCATCCCCATCACTCTGTTAATGTTGAGCAAAGCCGGCCAATGTCTTCGGGTAAGGCCAAGGCCGCCATCGAAGGCAAAAGTCAGCATCGCCGACGCCCCGGAGGCGGAAGTGGCGGTCGCCGCAAGAGATTTGGCGCACACCGCGGACAAGCCAAGGATGCCCGAGGTTAGCTAATTGCTTAGGGATTGGGCATTTGTTTGCGTTTCCAGCCTAATAAAAATAAGTTGAACTTCAGAACCTGGATCGGTATAAATTTCACTTCCATGTGATGCGGGGTGGTAGTTAAGTTGGTTATAACGTCCGCCTGTCACGCGGAAGGCCGCGGGTTCGAG
>JBBTCO010000039.1:0-10253 GCA_038043185.1 Bdellovibrionota bacterium | reverse complement strand
GTGCTTGCTAGCAGATATTCAAAAACAACCGCCGATGTCCCTAAGTTATTTACAGTGTATATGAAAAAATTCAATGAAATATCACGGCTCCTGTAAAGTGCTTAGACACTTTTTTTTCCTTAAAACGATTAAATTAACCGAGTCCTACGGCGCAGATTTCGCATGACGATCTACTCATAGGAATCGGAAAGGCGCTACTCAAATGAAATTTTTAAAAATCTTAGCATTAAACATCATAGTACTACTCAACTTTTATAATAATGCATTTGCAAGTCATTCTGAAAAAATTTGTGTAAAAAATTTGCAAGAATTAACTGCAGAAGAAATATCTTGTGACATTACTATATCCAACACAGGGAAAAATACATATTCACTTTTTAAACTGATCTCAGGTCTACAAATTGAAAAAATGAAACTTTCTATAGTAAAATTAAATGAAAAGGACCATATAAAATTCGAACTCATCTCCGAAAAACCTACTGTAGAAGTGAATCCACATGTCATTATAAATCCTGCAACTGGGCATATAGCAGAGGACACAACTCCAATCTTTAGCGATGCAGCGTATTATGTCAGACTGCTACTTAAAAAATCAAACCTTAAACTTATGAAAGACCCAAACTCTTGTGAAGAGGCAATGATATTTTGCCCATTAGGGGCAGCTACGTCTCTTACAATTATTTTAGCTCCGATTGCGATTTATGGATGTGCAGAGCTGGCAACAAAATGCCTACAACAAAATAACTGAAAAATAAACGCACAGCTTGAAATTGTCACTCCTGACTAAGAGTTCAACAAATACATTTGGCCAAAGCCTCCCAACTCCATCCTAATGCTGTATTTTCAATGACTTAGTGGCTTTGATCTTGAAGATATAAGGAACTGAAGGAGAATCTCATTGTCTACAGCAGTAGCGACTAAACAAAAAAATCTTTTATTGAGTTTTTCCAAACTCTTGGCGATGCTTTGTGTAAGCCCTTACTTCCTTGGTTTATCAGCCGCCCACTCTGTGACAACTCAAAATACTAAAATACTAAACACCAAAATAAAACCGGCAGAAAGTAATTTTACAGGATCTATCAATGTTGCCCGAGTTGGAAGTCTCGTCGATAATCAAGATGGAACGAAAACGGACACTATCGACTCGACAGCTTCACTAAGTTATTTATTTGCCGAAAAATATAAATTGAACTCAATATTTTATTACAATCAAAACCTCAATACTCAAAAGGGCGATTGGGATGATCTTGATTTGAGTTTGGTAAAGAAGCCCGCTCCATTATTTTCGCGGCTGCTTTTTGCACCCGGAATTTTGGGTGTGATTCCAATGGCAAAAAGTTCCTATATTCGCAAAGAATATCAGGGTGGAATCGGCGGAGTGGCAAAATTTTCCTTTGAACCTCGAACTTTTGTCGGTGGCTTAGATTTTAAATTTTCTCTTTCGTTGATTAAGAATGCCTTTAAGTATGAGACAACGCTCGATGGCAAACCCAATTCAGAATACTCTTCTGTGCAAAAATTTGTTGCTTCTCATGCATACAAAAAACTCACTACATCATTGATTTTTCTTCATCTTAATACCCTCAGTTTTCAAAATGAAATTCGCGAATCCTTTATACACTTCGAAGAAATTGGTTACGATTTTAATTCTCGCTTTAGTGTCGCCGTTGGACATGCGAATACGGGATCAGCCCTGAAACCAAATGGACAAGATTCAAATATATTATTAATTAACGAAAATTCTTCGGTTGTGTACGCATCAACAACTGTGAATTTTTGAAAGGATATCTTATGAAAGCTATTTTAAAATACACGCGAACTTTTACTGTGATCGCCTTGACCACCATAATGGCAATTGCATTGACCGTGAGCTGTGCAAAAAAACGTGAGGCCGCACTACCCGACGACCAAATTGATAATACCTTTGTCATCAGTGAGCTTAAAGATACCCAACTCACTCTGAAAACAACTGAAGGCAAATCATCCGTCACAAAAAATAAAAACCTACTTTCCAGCGAAAGAAACACCATTCTTATCGATACAAAAGATATTCCCGAAAGATTTTTATTTATGTTTAGAAATCTTGAGTTGGTAGGGAAAAAAGGCGCTGACTTGACAGTTGTTTTCCGTGTCGATCGCCTTTATTTAACCGCTTACAAAATAGCAAATACCAACGAACTGACCACTCTTGAAAAATCGCTTGCCATTTCACACAAAAATAGCTCTCAAATGCTCGTCCCCATATTTAAGTTTAAAATCCAATCTCATGGCGTTCTTCAAAGTGTCAGAAATGAACTTAAGGAAGAGACTTCCGTTTTAAAATTAAAAAAATCAGAATGGGAAGTCTCTACTCACGTACAGATCACTGATGTATCCCATGAAAGATTAGATATCGATGTCGATCCAAGTGAAAAGATCGAAGCCGAGAGCTACCTTATCACGGAAAAAATTAATCAAAAGATTTTCTCGAAGAAAGACCTTACTGAAATGTTTTCGATCAACCTTCCCGGTGATGAAAGTGCCGCTTATTTTGTCGCCGTAGATTTAAATTCAATTAACATTTATGACGAAAAGGTTGCTTCTTCCAGTGAAAAAAAGGCCTTAGCTACCTTGGAAGCAGAACAAATCACTCCGACTTTAAAGATTGAAAAAGATCAAATCGAGAACAACATGATTACTTTCAAGAAAAATAACTCGCGCAAGCTATCGGTCTTGACAAAAGTATCGAAGACAGCCGTAAATCAATAATATGAAACTTTTTTGGATTGATCTTGAAATGACCGGACTTGATATAGAAAAAGAAGTGATTATTGAAGCTGCAGCAATAATCACAGATATGAACTTTGCCGAACTCGCCACTTTTGAATCGATTGTCCGACAACCCCAAGAGTATCTGGACAGAATGGATCCTTGGAATACCGAACACCACGGCAAATCAGGCTTAACAGCTAAAGTCCCGATGGGCGCCGAGCCCAGTTATGTTGAGGGAAAACTAATCGAGCTTGTCGATCGTTATTTTCCCGATCCAAAAAACCGCCCGATACTTGCGGGAAATTCCATTGCCCAGGATCGTTTATTTATTGATAAATATTTCAAGAATTTTTCCAAACGACTTCATTATCGTGCCCTGGATGTCACTTCTTGGAAAATTATTTTTCGAGAAAAATTTGGCCGAGAAACCAAAAAAACAAACCAACATCGCGCCCTGGATGACATTCGTGAAAGCATCCAGGAGCTACAATATTACACTAGTTTTATTAATATCGATAATGTTCAGGCTTAAATGGTCCTTCAGAAGCTAGTCCCAAGTATTTAGATTGTTTGGAACTCAGTTTTGTCAACTTCACGCCCAATTTTTCCAAATGCAACCAAGCCACTTTTTCGTCTAAATGTTTTGGCAAACGATAAACATCAATTTTTTGATATTTACTTCGATTAGTGAAAAGCTCCATTTGAGCTAACACTTGGTTTGTGAATGAGTTCGACATTACAAAACTCGGGTGACCGGTACCACATCCTAAATTCACCAAACGACCTTTTGCTAAAACAATAACTTGGTTGCCGTTTTTCATCGTATGAATATCAACTTGTGGTTTAACTTCACGAGTTTTAGAATTTTTGTTAAGCCAAGCCATATCGATCTCGATATCAAAGTGTCCAATATTGCAAACAATGGCATTATTTTTCATTTTCGAGAAATGTTTGTCGGTAATGATATCGCAACATCCTGTGGCAGTAACAAAAATATCACCAACTGCAGCAGCCTCTTCCATCGTCGTAACTTCAAAACCTTCCATTGCCGCTTGAAGCGCACAAATAGGATCGATTTCCGTAACTAAGACTCGAGCCCCAAGGCCTTTCATCGAAAAAGCACAACCTTTTCCAACATCCCCGTAGCCAGCTACAACAACAGCTTTACCTGCAATCATAATGTCTGTAGCTCGTTTAATTCCATCTGCCAAAGATTCACGGCATCCATACAAATTATCAAATTTTGATTTTGTTACCGAATCATTGATATTGATTGCTGGAACTTTTAATTTTCCTTGTTCCAAAAGAGTCATCAAGTTGTGAACACCAGTGGTTGTCTCTTCAGATAAACCAATGATCTTTTTAATTTCTTTAGCAAAACGCGGCAAATGCATCATGTTCGTCAAATCACCACCGTCATCTAAAATAAGATTATAACCTTCTTGTCCCCAACCTGTGATTGTCTGCTCTATGCACCAATTGAATTCTTCTTCAGTTTCGCCCTTCCAAGCATAAACTGGAATTCCCGCCGCTGCCATCGCCACAGCCGCATGATCTTGAGTCGAAAAAATATTGCACGAAGACCAACGAATTTTTGCACCAAGATGAGTTAAAGTTTCAATCAGCACCGCTGTTTGAATAGTCATATGTAAACAACCCGCAATGCGAGCACCTTTCAAAGGTTGTTGTTTACCAAACTCTTTACGAAGCGCCATCAAACCTGGCATTTCCACTTCGGCCATTTTAATTTCTTCACGACCCCATCGGGCCATATCTGCAAAAACCTTTGGATTTTCCATAGCTTCTTTACAAACACGATAATCCATTTTTAAGTTTGTATTTTTTTGGGTACCTTTACTGGTATTTTTATTTTCAGTTTTCATCGCTTGTTTTCCTGGATTCATTTTCATACTTTGCTTTCCGTTACTTGTAGTTGTCTGTGACATTTTTACCTCGGGTTATTAGACCATTTATTTATCTATATTAATGTTAAAATTTCATAACCAGTTTCAGTGAGTAAAACCGTGTGCTCGAATTGAGCAGAAAGTTTCCCATCGCCGGTTTCGTAATACTTAATGTTTGAGCCTGGAATTGCAAACTCTTTTACCTCATCTGTACCTTCGTTAACCATGGGCTCGACTGTTATGCAATGATTAGGAATTAAGCGATCACCTTTTCCTTTTTTGCCAATAGACGGGACAAAAGGCTCATCATGAAAAATCCGCCCTATCCCATGCCCACCAATTTCTTTAACAGTCTGGTAACCCTTGCGGGTCACGTATTTATTGATTTCAAAGCCAATATCACCCGTAAATCCTTTGGGCTTAATCGATTCAATACCAATCATCATTGCTTCAAAGGCGGCCTGGACAATATTTTTAGCGCGCTCGGACACTTGTCCCACCATAAAGGTTTTTGAGGAGTCCCCATGAAAGCCGTCGAGCTTAGGCGTGACATCCACGTTGATAATATCGCCTTCCTTTAAAATCGTCGAATCAGGAAGGCCATGACAAACAACCTGGTTTACCGAGGTGCAAACAGATTTTGGAAAGCCATGATATCCAAGTGGAGCGGGCACCGCCCCCTTCGAGAGAGTGTAATCATGAACAATTTTGTCTATTTCGTTGGTTGAAATGCCAGGTTTAATAAATTTTTCAATATAAGCCAAAGTTTCTGCCGCTAATCGACAGGCTTTTCGCATTTTAATGATTTCCTCTGCAGTCAGAGGCTTTATAGACATAGGAGCTCCCGAACTCATAGTCTTAACAGAAAAAAAAGGCCCACTCAAGAGCGGGCCTTTAGAAAACAGATTATTTTTAGATCAAACTATTTCAAGTGTTTGCTAATGAGTTTAGTCATTTCAAACATATTAACAGTTGCTTTACCAAAGATTGGTTTCAACTTGTCGTCCGCATTGATGTTGCGTCGGTTAGCTTTATCTTGAAGATTGTTTTTCTTGATGTAAGCCCAAAGCTTCTTAACAACTTCAGTTCTTGGAACTGGAGAAGATCCAATAACAGCTGCCAATGTAGCACTTGGTGTAAGCGCTTTCATGAATGCTGCATTTGGTTTTCTTTTGCCGCCAGCTTTTTTAGCTGGAGCTTTTTTAGCAGTTGCTCTTTTTGGAGCTGCTTTTTTTGTTGTTTTCGCGGCTTTCTTTTTTGCTTTTTTAGCTTTAGCCATATTTTCGTTTCCTCCATCGGTAACGTTGTTTGAATTGCCAATGAGACATAGTGTAGCTACTTCTCTCTGTTTGTCCAAAAAAAAATGCATTGAATTCACTTTTTTTTCATTTTTTGCTGTTTTTCATAGGGAAACAGCGGATTTTACCCGATTTCTCGAGGGAAACAGCCGTACAAAGCTGGATTTCCCCTAGGGAAAAGGCAAATCGACCTGGTCAAAAGCACATAAATGTTCGTTCTCGACTCTTTGAATATTATATTTTTCCGATGAAATACCTATGAAAACGGCGGAAAGCTTCCATCAAATTTTGCAGTCTAAGATCTCTGCCAAACCACTTCCTCCCTCTGAAAACATAAGAAAAGATCTTACGACAGGCGTAGAGCCCAAAAACTTGTCTTACCTATTAGGGTCCTTCACTCCCAAATTTACTTTAAATAAAACTCGTCAAAATCCTCTGTTCAAACTTTATCGAAGCACTCCCCGAAGGGCGGGGGCGCCTCATAAATTCAGCTCGTTGCAGCACTCGGGTCTGGATTTTTTTAATTCGCGACAAATCAATTTATTGCCGGACTTTACTCAGGCCGAGCTTAAACGCGCTTATCGGTTACTGGCCCTGAGGCTTCATCCCGATCGCCCCGAAGGAACGGCTCAGCTCTTCATTGAACTGAAGAGCCACTATGAAAATTTAAAAAAATTATTTATTTAAGACGCGTCCTCGCACCCTAGCACTATTGAATATTGCGAAATCGGATTCTTTTGGGAGCTGCATCATCTCCCAAGCGTTTCTTCCGATCCTCTTCGTACTCGGTGAAATTCCCGTTAAAAAGTGAAACTTTTGAATCGCCTTCGAAAGCCAATATGTGAGTGCAAATACGATCTAAAAACCAACGATCATGGGAAATAACAATGGCTGAGCCGCCAAAATCCAGAAGAGCTTCTTCGAGCGCTCTCATGGTATTGACATCCAGATCATTGGTTGGCTCATCTAATAAAAGCAAATTTGCGCCCTGCTTAAGGATTTTCGCCATATTCACGCGATTTCGCTCTCCACCAGACAATGTTCCCACTTTTTTCTGCTGATCGGTTCCTGAAAAATTAAACCAAGAGACATAAGCCCGCGCCGGCACTTCACGCAGTCCCAGATTAATCAGGTCCCGCCCTTCGCTGATCTCATCAAATACGGTTCGATCCGCGCCCAAAGTCTCTCGAGATTGGTCGACATAGGCCATCTTCACCGATTGGCCGACTTTAAAAGTGCCACTGTCAGGCTTGTCTTGTCCGGTGATCATTTTAAACAGCGTTGTCTTACCAGCTCCATTAGGCCCAATGACTCCCACAATAGCCCCGCGAGGAATCGTGAAACTCACGTCATCAAATAAGAGTTTCGAGCCAAAACCTTTAGTTACATTTTGAGCTTCAATCACAATATCCCCAAGGCGAGGCCCCGGAGGAATGTAAATCTGCATTTCACTCATTTTTTCAGGAGTAGGTTCTTTGAGTAGATTTTCGTAAGCTGAAATCCTGGCTTTTGATTTGACCTGGCGCCCTTTGGGACTCATCCGGACCCACTCAAGTTCTCTCTCGAGCGTGCGTTGTTTTCGGCCCTGCTCTTTTTGCTCTTGGGAAACGCGGGCTTCCTTTTGTTCCAGCCACGAGGTGTAATTTCCTTTCCAAGGAATTCCCTCTCCACGATCAAGCTCAAGAATCCAACCGGCCACATTATCTAAAAAGTAGCGATCATGGGTAACCGCGATGACTGTTCCAGGAAATCTGGCTAGAAATTGTTCGAGCCAACCTACCGATTCTGCGTCCAAGTGATTCGTTGGTTCATCTAATAATAAGATATCCGGATTGCTCATTAACAAGCGGCACAAAGCAACACGGCGTTTTTCCCCTCCTGAAAGAGGGGCCACTGGCGAATCTCCGTCGGGACAACGAAGAGCATCCATGGCCATTTCAATTTTTTGGTCCACTTCCCAACCGCCTAAGGCTTCTAGTTTTTCCTGAATCTCACCCTGTTTTTCGATGAGTTTATTCATTTCATCCGGGTCTAAATCCGGATTATTAAATTTCTCAGAAATAGCATTAAAATCTTTCATCAGCTTGGGCAGCTCACCCATCCCAGAAAAGATATTTTCTTTTACAGTCATTGTTGAATCTAGTTGCGGTTCTTGCTCAAGAAAACCCACTCGCATTTGCCTTGCGGGAAAAGCTTCTCCTAAAAAATCCTTATCTAAGCCTGCCATGATTTTCAGCAAACTGGATTTCCCAGAGCCATTCAGGCCCAAAACGCCAATTTTTGCTCCATAGAAATAGGATAAATAAATATTTTTTAAAACATACCGATTGGGAGGGTAAACTTTCGAAACACCCTTCATCGTATAAATAATTTCTTGAGACATGTAAACTCCATGAAAATGTCAATGACGGATCATCTTTATAGATCAAAAAAACTTTAGTCACAAGCGAAGATTCCCTTGTCAAAAAGCCCAGGAATGCATTTAATATTTCTTCATTCATGAGTAAAAACAGCAAAGACTCTCCTATTCTAGCGCCGGTTAACACACCAAAATCAAACTGGTCACAGTTAAACCAAAACCTAAGCACGGCCCTGAAAACCTGGGATGAACTTAGTTTATCGCAGAATTCCCAACTTTCCCCCGACGAGGAACAATTAAGGGAAATTAAGAAAATTTTGAAGGATTTGCAGAGCCGAATTAACGAGTTTAAATAGGTTTATTTATAGTCTACACCAATCGCGGTGACTCTTAACATCCCATTCTCAGCCGAAATTTCTTTAGCTACATTCAGCTCAAGAGATGAAGCGAAAGGCCAGACTGCCAGTCCTTGAGACCCTTGCAACTGCCAGAGGTTTCTTCCACTAAGGACAAGTCTATTCGTATTTATTTTTATTTCAGAAAAGAGTTTGTCTTGCTAGCTTTGCAATTTTGGCTCTAATTTCAGGAGTTAGCTGGATATCATCCTTATTTTTCGCATCTATATCAGCTTTGATTTTTTCCAATTCTTTAGTCGCATCATTTGGATTTTTAGTGGAACATCCCGTGAAACCAAGCGCTCCAACTAAAACAAATGAAAATAGCTTGGTCGTATTCATAATGATTTTCCCCTTTTGAAGAGGAATCTTATAACATCATTTCCTTGAGCTATTCTAAAATTCTGAAGAATATGTATTTATTTTATAAGCGTCTAAAGTATAGACATTTTCAGATCCAACACAACCTTAGGTGTTTGTTTTTGCTACTCACAAAGTTGTCAATGTATATGTATACAACTTTGTGAGTAGCAAAAATAAACCTATAAACGAGACCCAGCAACCCCAAACGAATTACCGGTTCTTCTTCCCGCCCTGACATTCGGGCGAGACCATGGGAAATTGATCCCGCATCTTTTCCCACTCATCTGGAGTTAAAGCCCGCTGAGATAAAGCATGCACACCGCCAGACATCTCATCTGCCAAAATTTGATTCACTTGGCGTTGGCGATCCACACGGGAGATTCCGGAAAATTTTTCAGAGACCAATAGCAAACGAAAATGGGTCTCGGACCCCGGAGGTACCGAATGTTTTGAACTTTCATTCTCGAGCTCGTAATAATCCGGATTAAATGCCGATTCAATTTTTTGACGGATAATTTTTTCGATTTTCATAGTTTAAAAAAGTCTAGCGACGCATTTTAGATTGGGCATAATCAATGCCAATTTTCACTAATGCAATCACACCTTTTTCTTCTAATTTTTTTTCAATTTTTTTAGCTTTTCGCAAACTATAAGTGGCGAAAGCTTTTGCTAGGGGAGATTCCACTGGAATATCTTCGAAGCGACCATCATTCACCCACTCTTCCGCAACATTTTCAGCCAGTTCAAATGCGGTGGGAGCTTTTTGCTTAAGAATGTCTGAACCATAAAATTCCAACTTAACTTTTTTTCGATCAGGCGCCGTCGACGATTCTTCATGTGTCGTTTCCGGCTCGTCGTGATGATCAGTTTCAATAGGATCTCTTCCTGGTCGACGTCGAGCTTTCTTAGGTTTATGTGTGTCTGAATGCGTATGTGTTTTATCTGAACTCATAAAATTCTCCTTTATCGATTTAGACCTATCATCTCGCGAGTCACAATATCATAATCTTCTTTTGCAGTGGAACGTCCGTGAAATAAAGTTTTATTCGAACGAATGGTGTTCTTCGCTTCCGAAGAACTGCGAATATAGGACTTAATAAGGTCATCCCCATATTCACTGACACACTTTTGCAAAATTTCATGACTGAATTTTTCGCGAGCGTCAAATTTAGTCAGAAGAATT
>JBBTCO010000038.1:0-34140 GCA_038043185.1 Bdellovibrionota bacterium | reverse complement strand
CCTTGTAAGGGTGGCGCTCTACCAACTGAGCTAACTCCCTATTCTCTTTTTGAAAGAATGGAAACTTTGAATAACAAGCATTCCATTCTGTGTCGAGTTTTTTTTCGTCTTTTAGCGGGTACATTTACAGTTGTTAAACATCTGTATATTCGCTGGGTCTACTACCTTCTGTACTGGATAGTACGAGGACTTCAATGACCCACTGGTGCTTACGGACATCACCATTACACGACCACTCTTACTGGGTAGGTGTTTTGGCAACGACTGCGCACTAAAGTTCCTTAGGCCCAATCGATAAGCTTTAGGTAAAAACATTGGTTTCATAAGAGCCCAAATTGTTTTCTGATCATTTTCGATACCAACCCCAATGGCGACTATCTCGCAGGATTTAGAATCATACTGCTTAATCAAAAGTTGTCTATCAGGTGAATAAGTCCGCCCTACTACTTCAAAAGTGTAATAGTTTGGAGCACCATTGACGTCAATCACCCATAAACCTTGAACATGCATCCAAGGAATAGATAGTTCCGCGCCCCAAGGATAAGGAACAAAATCATCCACTTGTTCCGCCTTGTGCACAGTA
The DNA here is from genome assembly GCA_038043185.1 of Bdellovibrionota bacterium. Lineage (GTDB taxonomy): Bacteria > Bdellovibrionota > Bdellovibrionia > Bdellovibrionales > Bdellovibrionaceae > UBA5009. The sequence goes on along the minus strand of JBBTCO010000038.1, from coordinate 33,557 downwards.
TGAGAGTTAAAACTCATTCCGCTTTTGCATAAATCTGCAAAACTCACCGAAGCTAAAAAAAAGCTTAGGATTAAAAAACATACATTTCTTCTCATCGAAGTCCCCCTCAGTCCTATCAATGCTCCAACAACACACGTGCGGATTTGTTCATGTAATAACCATTTTTAGCTCTAAAAATATATTTTGGTTTCTCGTAATCAGGTTCAATTAATTTTCTTAATCGCTTAATCGTCACATAAATTTTATTATCATGTACAATCGGATCGTAAGGTTGCTTCCAAACATTTTCCACTAAATATTCTTTCGAATAAACCGTTCCCTGGTTTTGTACGAACAAACGGAGCAGATCTAAAAGGATGAATTGATTTTTAAAATCAATCTTGCCTAACTTTTTCTCGAATACCGCGTGATTGTCTTCGCTGAAGATCAAATCATAGGTCTGCTGAGAATCGCCACCCAAGCGGTCGATGTAAGATTTAATCATTTTTGAAAGCCGGATTTGATTTTTCATGTCCACCGACTTAGCAGCCATCGAAAGATAAAGTCGGGCCATATCTTTGTCGTCCGATTCAAAATAAATTGAACCTAACATTCCCATCAAATAAGTTGAGACGACCATATTCTTAGTAATTTTTAAATCATCATAAGCTTTCCAAACAACCTCGATGGCTTCATCGTATTTTTTAAGACTTTTTAAAATACTGGCGTTTAAAAGCAAAGTGGCAACACGAAGATCAGGAAAGTTATAAACTTGAAAAAACACCTGAAGATTATAAATTTCCTTTAAAGCGTCCGCATATTTTCCCAATTGAGGTTGGGCATAAGTATTGGCAATTGAAAAAATCGCATTGCAAATGTCTTCTTTATTGTCTTGAGCTAAGGCCAAAGCCAAAGCTTTTTGCGCATAATCCAAAGCCAAATCCACTTGCCCTTTGTAAAGAGAGCAAATGTGAAGAGTGTAATAGGTCCGAGAATTGAGCTCGAAACCTTCCTTTAAAACAAGATCTTGAAGTAATTCTTTGGTATTATTTATTTCTTCAAACTGCTCTCTCTCGGCATAAATTCGAAGCATTAAATTCATGGTCTTAAGATAGGAGGTAAAATCCTTCGCCTTAAAGTACTCATCTGAAGCTGGCTTCAGATTTTCAATAGCCTTATCGAAGTCCCCTCGATCGCAATAGAGTTTACCTAGCTCGAAATACTCGTCCATTGTGGACATGAATTCTCCAAAAAAAGAGTTCCAAATTGAGCTAAGGTTTTGACAGATTCTGCGGTGCGGGTCAAACGAAAGCCCGCAAAAACAGCAATTTGCCGGATTAAAAGTGAAATGGGCAGGAACGAATGCCCGCAAAACAAGCAAAAGCCCTCTTTTTGGAGGGCCTTTTTTAAGGTTTACTGATTATTACTCAATAGTTATCAATGATGATGATGTTCTTGACCAGTGTATTGGGCCTTAATTCCCATAACTGTTTCTTTTTGTACTTTAAAGAGTTCTTTGGGATTTTTAATATCGAGCGCATTAATCAGAACCTGATCAACGTGATCAACTAAGATCACCTTCAGCTCTTTTAAAACTTCTTTTGGAATATCTTTTAAATCCTTTTCGTTCTCTTTAGGACAAATGATCAACTTGATGCCACCACGATGGGCCGCAAGGATTTTTTCTTTTAATCCCCCGATTGGCATCACTCGACCTCTTAAGGAAATTTCTCCGGTCATTGCCACCGTTCGTTTCACCGGAATCTTTGTGATCGCTGAAACAATACTTGTTGTTAGCGCTATTCCTGCGGAAGGACCGTCTTTAGGCACTGCGCCTTCAGGTAAATGAATATGAACGTCGACATTAGAAAAATATTCTTTATCAAAGCCAAAAAGTGGGCCTCGTGATCGCACGTAGCTCATGGCTGCAGAACAAGACTCTTTCATCACGTCACCCAATTGTCCGGTGACAGTGAATTTTCCTTTGCCGGGAACTACGCTGACCTCGACAACCAACAAGTCGCCACCAACTTCAGTCCATGCCATACCATTTGTTAATCCAATTTCATTTTGATCTTCAATTTTTCCAAACTTGAATTTGGCTGGCCCCAACAGATCAATTAATTTTTTCGGAGTTACTACATACGGCTTAACTGGAGCGGCTTTTTTGCTTTTCACAGGTGCCGCTGCCTTTTTTGTCGTCTTTTTTAGATCTGCAATGGCTAAGCCCATGACGATTTCTTTTGCAACTTTTCGGCAAACATTTGCCAATTGTCGTTCAAGATTTCTAACTCCAGCTTCCCGAGTGTAAAAGCGGATAACATTTCTGATTGTCGCATCTTGAATAGAAACTTTAAAGTTTTTTAAACCATGGTTTTCAATTTGTTTTGGCACCAGATAGTTTTTTGCAATATTAAATTTTTCCTGCTCAATGTAACCTTCAATGCTAATGATCTCCATACGATCCAATAAAGGCCTTGGAACAGTGTGAAGTGAATTCGCCGTCGCGATAAACATCACCTTGGATAAATCATATTCCACTTCTAAATAATGATCTTGGAAACTGAAATTTTGCTCAGGATCTAAAACTTCAAGCATTGCTGCCGAAGGATCGCCGCGAAAATCAGAAGCCATTTTATCGATTTCATCTAAAAGCATGATTGGATTTCCTTTGTCGACCTTACGTAAGGCTTGAAGGATTTTTCCAGGCATTGCTCCAACATACGTTTTTCTATGGCCACGAATTTCAGCTTCGTCACGAACTCCACCCAAGGAAATTCGCGCAAAAGGACGATTCAATGAAGTCGCAATCGATCGTGCTAATGAAGTTTTACCCACGCCCGGAGGGCCAACCAAACAAATAATTGGACCCTTCATTTTATCGGCAATGGAAAGAACCGCCAGATACTCCAGAATTCTTTCTTTAACTTTTTCTAAGCCCCAATGATCGTCATCTAAAATTTTCTGAGCATTCTTAATGTCATGACTTTCGACTGAGTATTCCTGCCAAGGTAGAGATAAAATCCAATCAATATAATTTCTGACGACAGTGGCTTCCGCCGACATCGGCGACATCATTTTGAGTTTTTTAACTTCTTTCAGGACTTTATCTTTTGCTTCTTGGGTCATCTTTTTAGCTTTGCACTTAGCTTCAAGATCTTGAAGCTCAGCTTGATAGTCATCCTTTTCACCAAGTTCTTTTTGGATGGCCTGCATTTGCTCGTTCAAATAATATTCTTTTTGTGAACGCTCCATTTGTTTTTTCACACGACTGCGGATTTTCTTTTCCACTTCAAGAATTTCAATTTCCCCGGTCATCAAATTGAGTAAATGTTCTAAGCGGGAAACGGGATCAAAGATCTCTAAAACTTTTTGTTTATCTTCCAGTTTCAAATTCAGTTGAGCGACAATAATGTCGGCCAATTCACTAGCGCTTTCGATTGATGAAACTCTCATCAAAATTTCTGGGGGAATTCTTTTGTTCAACTTCACGTAAGTTTCAAAAGTTGTTTTAACAGAACGAACTAGGGCTTGAGCCTCGACTGGGTTTTCGACGTCCTCGACAATTTCCTCGCATTGAACAATGAAAAAATTATCATTACCTACAAAGTTTTTAATTCGAGCGCGTTTTTTTCCCTCGACCAAAACCTTGACCGTGCCATCAGGCAAACGAAGAAGTTGGATGATGGTTCCGATCGTCCCGACCGAATAAATATCTCTGGCTTCAGGACTATTTGTTTTAGCGTCTTTTTGAGCCGCCAGAACGATATCCGTCTGTTTGCTCATGGCATCTTCAAGAGCGTTTATACTTTTTTCACGGCCGACGAATAGAGGCATCATCATGTGAGGGAAGATGATTAAATCCCTCAGCGGTAAAAGTGGTAATTGTTGGACTTTAGTGTCACTCATAACCTCTCCCCTCCTTGCAGTTTTAAGACTGTTGAAACCTATATTCGGTTAATCCAGTTCAACTAGATTAATTATAAAGACTTCAAGGGGCGAAGTTAAGCGGTATTATGTCGAGCGATCGCGTTAGTTTAGAAGGCCTAAAGTCTAGGCACTTTCAGCGGGATCGCTTTCTTTATTTTTGGATTCTTTCATTTCTTCTTCAGTTTTTAAGACCAATTTTGGAGTGGCCTTTTCAAGGATAACTTTATCGTCAATCACAACTTCCTTCACATTCGTTTTTGAAGGAATATCGAACATGACATCAAGCATGGCGGCTTCAATTACACCGCGCAGTCCCCGAGCTCCCGTTTTTCGTTTAAGAGCTGTTTGTGCAATTGCTTTTAAAGCTTTGTCTGTAAACTTTAAATCAACGCCTTCATAGCTGAAAAGCTTTTGATACTGTTTGGTAATTGCATTTTTTGGGCGCACTAAAATATCCATTAAAGCTGACTCGTCCAATGGATCTAAAACTGCAACCACCGGCAATCGACCAACAAACTCAGGGATCAAACCAAATCGAACTAAATCATCAGGTTCAACTTGTTGAAGAATATTTGCACTGGAATCTTTTTCCGCAGTTGTCTTAATATCAGCACCGATACCCATCATTTTATTAGTCGTGCGGTTTTCAATTGTCTTATCTAAACCAACAAATGCTCCGCCCACGATGAATAAAATATTCGAAGTGTCCACTTGAATAAATTCTTGTTGAGGGTGCTTACGGCCGCCCTTCGGGGGCAAATTGGCCACAGTGCCCTCAAGAATTTTTAACAGGGCTTGCTGAACGCCTTCGCCACTCACATCTCGAGTGATCGAAGGGTTCTCGGACTTACGAGAAATTTTATCGATTTCATCAATGTAAATGACGCCCTTTTGACATTTTTCTACATCATAGTCTGCGGCTTGAAGCAAATTGAGCACGACGTTTTCCACATCTTCGCCCACATAACCAGCCTCAGTTAAAGTTGTCGCATCAGCCATTGCAAATGGAACATTCAAAACTTTTGCAATCGTCTGAGCCAACAATGTTTTTCCCGATCCCGTTGGACCAATCAGCAAAATATTTGATTTTTGTAACTCAACTTCACTGGATTTTTTTCCAGGATTGATATTGTTAATCCTTTTGTAATGATTATGAACTGCTACTGACAAAGATTTTTTTGCAGTAACTTGACCGATCACATAATCATCAAGGTGAGATTTAATATCCATTGGTTTCGGGACTTTAAAGGTTCCCTTAACCGCTGTCTCTCTCTCTTTTTCCTCGTCAATGATGTCATTGCAAAGATCAATGCACTCATCACATATATAAACACCAGGGCCAGCAATCAGCTTCTTAACTTCTTTTTGGCCTTTACCGCAAAAACTACAACGTAATGTTCCGTTCGATGTGCTCATTCAGAATTATCCTTTTTTCGAACTTTTTCGAGATTCAACAATGTGATCTATCAATCCCAACTCTTTCGCATCATTTGCGCTCATAAAATTATCACGCTCCATCATCGGCACAAGCTTTTCATACTTCACACCCGTATGCGTTTCATAAATTCGAGTGAGTCTTTCTTTCGTTTTTACTAATTCCCGAGCTTGAATTTCAATATCAGTCACTTGTCCACCGATCCCGCCACCACCAAGATGAGGCTGATGGATCATGATTCTCGTGTTCGGCAAGGAATATCTTTTACCTTTGGTCCCAGCTGTGAGCAACAACGAACCCATGCTTGCTGCCATGCCCATACAAAAAGTTGCTACGTCGCATTTTACGAATTGCATAATATCGTAAATAGCCATTCCCGCAGAAACGCTTCCCCCTGGCGAGTTAATATAAAGACTAATATCCTTTTCAGGGTTATCAACCTCAAGAAACAGAAACTGTGCAATCATGCTATTCGCTACTTCATCAGTTACTGCTGTTCCAAGGATGACAATTCGATCTTTGAGTAAGCGTGAATAGATATCATATGATCTTTCACCTTTAGAAGTTTGTTCAATAACATAGGGGATAAGGGCCACTGAGGTTCTCCTGGTTCAATATGTTTGGTTTCTTATCGGCTCAGAACTTTAAAGCTTAATAAAAACCACTTGAAGAAAAAAAGATCTATGATAGTGAATTAATTCTCACCAATTTCCAGACTTTTGCACGGAGTTAAAATGGCCTTTCATCTCTTAAATAAAGACATTAAATCATTAAGTGGTTCATCTTTAGTCACTTTTGCAAAAACAGCTTCTCAAAAAGAGAAACCTCCTCAATTAACTTTTCCAGGTCTAGCTGATGGTCTGGCTCTCGCAATTGAGGAAAAAAGTCTCACCGGTAAAGCACTTGAAACTTCAATTTACCGTGAACTCAATGCAAATGGTTTCAGACATGTCGTCGTGGTGGGTCTGGGCTCAAATGCAGAACTCACTCACGAAATTCTTCGCCAAGCTTTTGCCGCAGCTTTCGATGCAACTCGAAGCTTGCAATCGAAGGAAGTCTTTATTGATTTTGATTCTGTGGGTGCGGGAAAACGCGATCTTGAATCTTATGCAAAAGCGGCCGCTGAAGGACTTGTTTTAGCTTCCTATGCATTTGAAGAACTTAAATCAAAGAAAAAAGAAGATGAAAAAGAAGTCGAGTTTCATGTTGTCTCAACAAAAGCCAAAGAAGCCGCTTTTAAACGCGCATTTGAAGAAGGACTTTTAGTTTCTCAATGTGTGAATTTCTCTCGTTATCTTGGCGACATGCCAGGAAATTTAATGACTCCAGAAGTTTTGGCAAAAAAAGCGACCGAAGCGGCTCGCGGAACTGGCATTAAAGTTACTGTTTGGGACAAAGCTCGCATTAAAAAAGAAAAAATGGGTGGTTTGCTGGGTGTCTCCATGGGTTCAGATCAAGAACCACGATTTATTATCATGGAATATCATGGTGCTGCTAAAAACAAAAAACCGTTAGTTTTTGTTGGCAAAGGTTTAACTTTTGATTCTGGTGGAATTAGCATTAAGCCCTCCGCAGGTATGGAAGAAATGAAATATGATATGTGCGGCGGAGCCAATGTTATCGGAGCTCTACTCGCCATAGCGAAATTGAAATTAAAAATAAACGCCATGGTCTTAGTTTCTTCGAGCGAAAATATGCCAGGTCCATCGGCCACAAAACCTGGGGATATTCATACTGCCCGCAACGGAAAAACTTTTGAAATAAATAATACGGATGCTGAAGGTCGTTTGATATTGGCCGATGCTCTTAGTTATGCCAGCGAACAAGATCCCGAACTGATTGTCGATGCTGCGACATTGACCGGAGCAATGGTTGTGGCTCTTGGAAATATCCACACTGGATATTTTACCCGCAACCAAGACTTAAAAAAGAAAATCGAAAAAGCCGCTGATGCTTCAGGCGAATTGGTGTGGAACCTTCCTTTGGTTGATCATCACGTCAAAGACATGAAGGGGACCTTTGCCGATCTTTCTAATATGTCCTCAGGAAAAGGTGCAGGCTCGGCTACGGCGGCAGCTTTTCTTGAACAATTCGTTGGTGAGAATATTCCTTGGGCTCACTTTGATATTGCTGGAACCGGCTGGGCTACTGGCGGTCGCGTAAACTACTGCCCCAAAAAAGGCGCCAGCGGTGTGATGATTCGAACTTTTGTTGAGCTGGCGAAGTCGCAGGTTTAAGTCTGCGATTTATGGATCATTGTTAAGTTTGACTAAATCAATATTCAAACAAGCTAAAATTTCTGGTGCTGACGGCGAATATACCTTTTCGGCATTTCCAATAAATTCCAAAATCAATGATTTTAATTTTGTAAAATCTTCTTTAGAGATTGTAACAGGACAGGTAAACATGAGCTCTTGCTCTGTAAGGTTCGAAGCTCTTTCAATTGTTTTAAGGCGCCAATTTGTATGATGTCTTCCAACGAGAGGAGAATCCGCAGGGATATGAGTTTTTAGTGGACCATAATCAAGTTTTCCATTTTTTTCGATCACTAAACTATTTAACAAAAGAAATTCCAAAATCTGGGAAACTAGTTTTTTAGATAAATTTAATTTCTCGGAAATCGCTTCCAACGAGTTACAACTTGGTATTGATGTCGACAAACGAACTCCACTATAAAACCAATTTGAATAAAAAATTGATTTAGAACTTTCATCCAAAAGTTTAACTTTCGAAATTCGATTTGAAATTTTTCGAGATTTTTCTAATAGTTCCTCTAGCTGATCATCAAAGAGTTTTTTTGTACCGTTATTTCCTGCTCGTTCACGCTGAACTAAACAAACATAGTATTGTAACTCTAAATTTATCAGACCCAAAAACTCGGCACACAAGCAGGCTTGATCAGTTGAAAGATGTTTCTCGCCATTAAACACTTGGCTTACAAGCGAAGTATGAAGCCTAAGATGCCGCGCCATTTTCATCCACTGCCCCCGACCATTTCGTGGCATGGACCCGATTTTTTCTTTAGTGAACTGTTTGTAGCTCTTAAATTCAAAAATATTCATATAAAATCAATTAGTTAAAATTTATTTATTATAAATATATTTAAGCATTTTTTACAAAAATACTCTATATCTATTTTATTCGCCGTGTCATTATGGTCGAAAGTTTGCTAATCAATTAACAAGGAGAACCATATGAAATTTACTAAGACCCTAGGGGTAAAAAGTGTCAAAACCCTAGTCATTTTGCTGTCATTTTTTGCTTACATCTCAGCATTCGCAGGACCAAGTGACAGCGGTGGCGGAGCCTTCGTTAAAGCTAAGTTCATGAGTAAGGCACAAACGATTGCAAAGCAGCTCCGTATACCTGGTAAAAATATTCATGACATAAACCTGACAAAGTTGGACATACTTTTAGAAGGTATTGATCTTTCGGTAACCTTAAAGCCATTAAATGATAAAAATGGCGAACCAGTTGATGCCCTTAATTTTCCAAAACAAAAAAAATTGGTACTGTATGGACCATCGTGGGACAAAATTTTATCTAATGACGAAGTCGTCTACATTACTGTTTATCACGAACTGATATCACTTTTAGGTTTTGATGACGAACACAATAAACTTTCCAGTAAAGTGCAGTTTTCTCCTCCAACGTGGTCTTGTTTTGCTTATTGTGGGCATCAATATTTCCAAAAGGGCTATTATGTAAAATTTGAAGATGTACTTTCTGAAGGCTCATCGGCAGCAACTACCTATAGTGAGTTATACAAGAACTGTTTAAAATCTAAGATTAAGATAGTAGAATTAGACGTAGACCACGAAGCGACTGGAGTGGGACTTTTTCAACCTAAAAGCGTTATGGATAGTAATATTATGTATGAGGTAACAACAATGAATGAATCTTGTGCAAAGAATTAATTACTTAATACGAGGAGATATTATGAAAACACTTTTTGCTACATTATTTTGTTTAGTTCTTGGCGCCAATTCAAATGCTTTTGCCGATGAACAGATTAAACAATATTTTGGAACAACCAAAACACCTAATATGTCAAAAGCACAAGCTGCAGCAGCTTTAGTTGAGCTTTGCGAAGATTCGGCAAGAATGAGACAACTAATCCTTGTCGGTTTAGAGAAAGTTAATCTAGATCTGCTCAATGGAACTGTTGTCGACGCCATTTGTATTTTTGAAAAATCTGTTAAGTAGTGAACGCATCTGCTTTGCTTCGAACTTCAAGGGTAAGCAATTCCTAAACTGCTCCTCACAAAGTTGACAACATATATATTGACAACTTTGTGAGGAGCAAAAATGTCCAACTGTGTGTGGAATTTTACGTGGTACTTTTAGTACGCCAGATTTAGTAGCTGACGATCAAAGGATGACCCAAGATCTGAGCCACTTCATTGCGATCCACGGAAATACTTTGTCCTGATCCTTCGATCCTCACTCCGATCAATACCCATTTGCGGGGCCATTCTTCGGGGACATTCAGAAACTTAAGACTAATCGCTTTACCTTGTTGGAAATTGAAATCTCCATCACCAGGCTTTTCCGCTAAGATTTTTAGCATGGGAACGACCAAGGGATTGATTCGGGCCAAATCTGTCGAGTATTCACAATGCCCTTCAATTTCCATCGAAGTTTTGTTTCCACTGACCGCATAGCCTTCTGCTTCAAAGTTCATAATTACTTTTGAAAAATGCTGACAGCCTAAAGTTTTTTCACCGTTTTCTTTTTGAAAAGCAAAATGTCCTAAGGATAATCCAAAACCTTCTTCGCTTTTGTAAATATCTAAACCTGAAATTAATCTTTCTTTGACGGCAATTTCTAATGCAGAACCGCGCAGTCTTGAAAAATCAAAAACTTGTCGAATCGCTGCAGGATCCCTTTGTCGTGCAAATTTTTTCTCAGAAAGATGAATTAGGCCAAGACCGATAAGAAACGAAAAAACAATAAGTCCCACTGGGGACCAAATTTGTTTCAAACAAAGCCTCCTTGGCAGCTCGGCAGATAGAGTCCTTATTTATTCTAGAACAATTTTTCACAATTTGCAAAATTACGAAAAAATTAACTGAGCAATAAAATCCAGTTAGACCTTAGTCTATCCGCAGGCGGCGTTTTTGAAACCTTTAAAATCAACCTTCATTTCCTGCGCTTCCAACCCAATAGCCAATAGTCCAAGCTTAGCTGTCCAACCATAGACATTTTCCATTGGGCAACCTTCGGCTCGATCAGTTAAATCCGAAACACAAAGTTTTTTATAAATAGCACCGGGGCTGTTTAAACTTTCCGTTGAAGATTTTTCAGCATGACTACGCAAAAACCCACCGGCGAGCTCACAACCAATCATATAAATAACAGGTTCAGCACTGGCTTCGTCCGCTTGCACTATGGATGGTACCCCTTCTTGGATAATCACTTCTTCAACTTCACGTCCACCTTTTGCGGCTTTCATTTTTTTGCGTGATTTATAACTCCATTCACGCACTTCTTGCCCAGAACCAACACGTATAACAGCCAAACCATAGGTTCCCGCATTGTTCTTTACAAAAACAAAAGGTTTTTGATCAATTTTACGTCGTTTGTATTCGACTTCTAGCTTAGCGATAAAGCTATCGACCTTATCTGCTAGTTCATTACGACTTTTATCTTCATTAATATCAAAGTGTTCAAAGATATCTGTCTCTACTCGCATAATAAAAGGATCAATACCCGCAGCTTCACTGAACTCATTAACCATTTGATTGTAATATTTAAAATAGCGACTTTTCTTTCTTTGGTACCATCCCAATTCCCGCGGTGGATTCATTGGCAGATCAATCTTCATGGCCCACTCTTCGTGAGCTTCGGCAAAATCATTATTGTTCACGATCAAATCTGGCTTAAAAGTATCAAATAAGGGACTGCCAAATTCTGCCGATTCAACGGTGATTTTTTTTCCCGTCGTTGATTCCAACACAAGGGGTTGATCCATTTTTTTTGCAAACGCAATTTTGATATTTCGTCCCGACTCCGTAACGATTTTTTGAATCGTGGAAATGTTTTCCCAATAATATGGATTATTGGTGTGTTCTTCTGTGACCAAAAGAATATTCTTAATTGGCTTTAAGTAATGCTTGATTAAATAACGGTCAAAAACATCGACAGAAGTGTCTTTATCTGCGGGACAAATATTGTTAAAACCTGCTGGAAATATATTCGCATCTACATTTGTTACTTTATAACCTGAATCACGAATGTCATAGCTAGAATAAATTGTCGATGGCAAGGATTCTGTTTTTTGAGCGTACCAATCACAAATTTTTGCGTAATTTTTAAGTGTTTGTTGATGCAGTATTTTTTGAACCACGCCTATTCCTTTTCGTTTGGAAAAAAATCGTTTACAAGAACTTTCCCTGGTCTTCTGATGTCGTTCAAGCGAAGCGCCTCTTCGGTCAACGACATGCGATCAAATTTAGAATAAAGAAGATCGTAGGTTTTTTTTTCAGCTTCTTCAAAAAAATTAAATGTTTTCGTCTGATAAATATTCATTCGCTGTTCATCGAGGGGTTTTAGCTGCAAGGCCTCGCTGACCATTTTCAAGTACTCGCCTAAAATCAGAAATTGTTGTCGACGGCTTTCAATGCGATCAAAGGAATCCGTATTGGAATTTTCTTTATAACTTTCAATTTGATTCCAAAGCAGAGAATAATTTTCAGTAATTTTCTTAAAAGATTTTTCGGACCAAACGGAGTCATTCAGGGATAGTGAGCTTAATAAATAGCGCTGAACTGTTTTCTGACTTTGCACAAAGTAAGTTAAATTATCTGCATTCATTGAACTCAACTTAAGACTTCCCATTTGAAAATACATTTGGGCTAACCATTCGTTGGAAATTTTTTGGGTCGCCAACAGACGGCGCAAGCCTTGATCAGCTTCTTTCAAATACTTTTGCGCTTCTTCGGGCCGATTAATTTTTGCATAAATCATAGAAAGACGAGAAGGCACTTCAGCTAAGGCCACTTCCGGAGGTAAATCTTCTCTTAATCCCCGCGCTTCCATCAACGTCGCAACTAATTTTACGTCTTCGCCCAAAGTTTCGTAGACAAAGCTGCTGCGATACAAGGATCGTGCATAAAGTCGGGGCCATTGCGATTTTGCAAGATCCATAACCGATTGATAAACCTGCAAAGCTTCACTTAAGGCCTCGGTTTGTTCTAAAGACCAAGCCTCGCCATAACGAGCAGCTTGAAAATAAATGGAAGTGGGGTTTTTTGCTTGGAACTCGCGAAAAAGTGGCAATGATTTATTTCCTAAGCCATTTTCATTCATTTCAAATAAATTTCTTAATTGCGCGGCCTGGGGCTCGGAAGAGGCTTCATCCAGATCGCCGGCGTTTATTTTTTTTTGTGATTTATTTGTCGTCGTACAGCCGACGATAATCGCCGTTAATAAAAAAAATTTTAGGATTTTTTTAATCATTGTCATTTTAAAACTCCAGCTGACTTCCGATCAACATCAAACCATCTAAATCAGAAACGGGTTCAACATAATCTGGTAACTTCATGACCAAAACATCACCAGATAATTTTCTCTCGAATTGGGCATAGAGTTCAAGTCTATGCTCATAATAAAAACGCAATAGTTGTGCTAAGCGATAGATTTCGATTTTTTTTGGATCTTCGGAGGTTTCTGCAGCCTCGGGAAGTATCCAATCGGGGAAAACACGATTCAGCAGGACTGAAGTCAAATGATAGCCATTCTTGCGAATTTCCTTTGCAAAGGACTCGGCCTCTTTCAATTTTGCCAAATCAAAACTGGTCACAAGGCAGAATTGAGTCTGAGGATGAACCAGCATCTCGTGCACTTGTAAAATTCTTTGCTCTAACTTGTTTTGCCATTTTTCAATATTCAAGAAAAAGTCAGCAAGTTCACGGACGAAATCAGCGCCCGTTAAGTTTTCCAAAGTTTTCAAGACTTGCCGTGTGCCTGAATGCAATAGGTTTGCAAAAAAACCAGCTCCTTCTTGTGGAGTGCGGAACCATTGAGCAATCCCCTCATTAAATAGGGCGGCCAATTTCTGCGGTGCTTTTAGAAAATCCATGGCATGTTTGGCTGGCGGCGTATCAAGAATAATTAAATCAAAACGACCTGATTCATGACAGCTACAGAGCATCTCTAATGCGGTAAATTCCTGCGAACCACTGAGGCTTGTTGAAAGCTGACGGTATAATTTATTTTTTAAAATGCGCTCGGCAGAAACTGAAACTCCCGTTTTATTTGCGCTGGACGCTGCTTTTCTAACAAAATCATCAAAGACCTTCTGATGATTAATCACAGAGGCCCAAAGTTGACCCTTAAATTTTTGTCCTGGCACTTCAGTTATTTCTTGTGTGCCTTCAATGCCAAGTGTTTGGGCCAGCCGTTTTGACGGATCAATCGTTAACACTAAGACCTTAAGACCTTGCTGTGCGGCCATCACGCCCAAGGCCGCAGCTAAAGTCGTTTTTCCAACGCCTCCACTGCCCACGCAAACTAAAATTTTTACATCTGAGAATAAATTCTTTTGTAACATTATTTTAATCTTTCGGACAAAGTTTGCACCAATTTATAAGGATCCGTTTCGACTAAAAAAGGCAACTCCTGCCAAGATACGCTCGTGTCTTTCAACTTCTGAATAACTTTTTCTTGTCGATCCAAAACTGAACTCAGATAAGTTTCGAAATTAATTTTTGTTTTTTGTCCTAAATTTGATTTTTCAAGATCCTTAGCTTTAAGATTCGTTTCCAAAATACGATTCAGGATCCATTGACCTTCTATCTTAAATTCATTTTTAAGAGTCTCATGTAGCTCTTGTGTTTCTTTCATCGGCAATTCTTCTGGTAAGGTAACATAGTAGAATTTACAAATGTTTGGATCCACTATTGTTTGGTCAATCGAACGACTTTGTTCACCCATGGGGCCATATTGAATAGCCTTAGCCATGCCTCTTGGCGCCCGAAGTAATGAAATAAAATGCCCCGTTGCATAGGCATCCACAATAATAAAGTCATAAGGCTCAGTTGGACCATGCTTCCTTGGCCCACTTGTAATTTTTCCCAAAACAGATAGCTCGGGTAAACCGGGTGCGACGTTAATCAGTGTTCTTGAGACTTTATTTTCAAAAAATAAGCGATAAAGGCTCTCGATCTTAAGCAAATGCATGGCATATTCTTTTAAACACTCTGGGCCTGACCACAAGACCACATCTAAATTTTTTCGTAGACTTCTTGCTTGATAATTGACGCCGGGAAGTTCAAAAAATTCCCTATAAAAACTCTGATCTCCAAGCTCAACCAACAGCGTTTTAAAACCCTCATTTGCTTTTTTGAATGCGATGGCTGCGGCAATTGTAGATTTGCCCACCCCACCTTTACCGGTCACAAAAACGATTTGTTGATTCATTCAGTTAATGAGTCTCACAGAGCCCCTCTGCAGAGGCATTTCGCAATGCAAAATTCTCTTGCTTTTCAGCAGCTTCTCTCCTAAATTCGCCAAAATTATCGCACGAGGTCATTTTATGGAGTTAAGCGTGAAATCAGAGATTAAATCTAAAGTCGAAAAACTTTCCCCACTTCAATTAAAACTCAATATCGAGATTCCTTCTGATATTGTCGAAAAAACATTCAATAAAATTTTTTCTGGCATCCAACGTGACGTTACCATCAAAGGTTTTCGCAAAGGCAAAGCTCCGCTTGCTCAAATTAAAAGTCTTTATGCTGATCGCGTAAAACAAGATGTCATTCAAGATTTAATTCAAAGTCACTATCCGTTAGCCTTATCCGAACACAAATTAAACCCGATCTCTTATCCAGAATTTGAGTTCAGTGAACCGACAGATAATCAAAATTTTTCTTTCAGCGCTCTTTTCGATATTCAACCGGAAGTACAACTCAAAAAATATGAAAACCTGGAAGTTGAAAAAGAAATTTTGGATTTTGATCCTAAAAAAGTGGACCAAGTTCTTGAAAATATCCGCACTTCTCGGGCGACATTTGAAGACCTTGTCATCTTGCGACCAGCTCAACTGGGTGATGTTGCGATGATCGATTTCGAGGGTTTCGTTGATGACAAACCACTTGAAGGCGGCACAGGCACAGATCATCGTCTCGAGCTCGGCGCCAAACAATTTATCGATGGCTTTGAAGAGGGCGTTGTCGGGATGAATATTAATGAAACCCGCACTTTGTCTTTGAAATTTCCAGATCCTTATCAATCGACTGAATTGGCAGGAAAACCTGTGCAATTCAAAGTCACTTTGAAAGGGATTAAAATAAAAGTTCTTCCCGAATTAACAGAAGAAGTTCTTAAATCCGTTGGCGCTCCTCCGACTGTCGAAGAATTGCGAAAAAGCATTCAAGAGGATCTGGAAGGCACCGAGAAAAAAAGAATTGAAGACGCTTTCAAAAATCGTTTGTTAAAAAAACTTGTTGAGGCTAACCCCGTTGAAACTCCGCCTTCACTTCTCAGAGAACAAAAAGAAACCTTGGTTAAAGATTTTGCTGAACGAATGAAACAACAAGGTATGAATGAAGCTGACTTAATAACTTACACTCAGAAATGGGATAGTGATTTTACAAAAACTGCTAAGGAAATGATTCAAGCTAGTTTTCTGGTGGATGCTATTGCTCGAAAACATGAGTTGGTTTGCAACAACGAAGATGTTCAAGCTAAGTTAGAAGAGTATTCAAAACAAACCGGCATTGAATTGAACCGCATCAAAGAATTCTACACCAAACCCGAACAAGTCAGCCGATTAACTTACATGATCACCGAAGAAAAAGTTATTGCCCATCTGATGAAGACTCTTAAAATCAATGAAGTATCCAAAGAGTCCTTGAAACACGAAACTGAATAATATCTTCCGCTCTAAATGACCCCGAGAGGAATGCGTGTTCACCTCGGGGCCTAACGGAAGAAACATCGAATATTTTTCGTTAAAAATTTATCCGATGAGTTTGAGTGCTAAAGCATTAGTTTGGTTAGCCTGAGCTAATGTTGATGTACTCGCCTGAAGCAAGATATTATTTCTTGTCATTTCAGATGAAGCCATCGCCACATCAGTGTCACGAATTCGAGAGTTTGCTGCAGACAAGTTTTCTTCTGTAACACCCAAGTTATCAGATGTTGAAACTAGCCTGTTTTGCAAAGCTCCTAAATTCGAACGCATACCATTGATATTTTCTTGTGATTTATCCAGTAAAGTAAGTGCCTCTTGTGCGCCTTCTTTTGAAGCGAAGTCAATGCCATCAAGTCCAAGGGCATTCAAAGTCGCTATGTTTTCACCGGCTTCAAATGAAATTTGATTCGCCTCTGCATCAGCAAAGATACCGATTTGGAAATCGAACTTTGGTGAAGTTCCGTCTAAAAGTTTTGTTGTACCCCAAGTTGTCACATTGGCAATACGATCTACCTCTGATTTAAGCTGGTAGACCTCTTTATTCAAGAATCCACGCTCAACATCTCCGACAGTGTCAGATGATGCTTGGATTCCTAGTTCGCGCAATCGAACCACGATATTTGAAATCTCGTTTAATCCACCCTCTGCAGTTTGAATTAACGAAACACCGTCATTCGCATTGCGATTAGCTTGTCTAGCCGAACGAATTTGAGCTTTCAAATTCTCGGATATTGCTAGACCTGCGGCATCGTCTGCCGCGATGTTGATCCTGCTACCTGAAGATAACTGTGCCATCGATTTACCGATAGCCCTTTGGCTAGTAACCAAGCTTCTCTGTGCGTTGATTGCCGCCACATTTGTTGATACGCGCATTCCCATTTTTCATTCTCCCGTTTGTTGTTGCGGACGTCCGGCCAGGTTTTCTCAGGACCTCGCTCGACTTTGATTGCGTCCGTGCCCCTTAGTACGGGTGATGTTGGGCTGGGATTAACGCGACATCAGGCCAGTTCTTTTCAAAAACAAGAAATATTTGCCGAGTCTTTGATCGAGACGTTCAAAACAAAACGAAAATAGCAAAAGACTAAGACGATAGTCTTGGTGAAATGAATTCTCAGAGGAGAATCCTAGACTTTTGTGTGTGTGCGAACGCCGGCTATTGGAATTTTAAAGATAACTACCGCTGAATAGTTTTTAAAGTCTTCCAGGTTTTGAGATAGCTGAAAGCTTGGTAAACCTGATAATCCGACTTAAATAGTTTTTCCTTCGGACTTAAATTATCATTTTTCTTACTACCTAAATCTTTCCACCAAGCCAAGGCACCAATTTCTTGTTTATTATTATTGGTATCCTTGTCTTTCTCTTTATCTCTTAATGCGGTTTCTTTATTTTCTTTGGCTATCTTTTCCCGATCACCACGCAAATGCCCTTGAATATCTTTTTCTCTTGGCCCTTTGCTTTTAACTATCGCTTTAGCAAAACCTTCCGCATCGACATCTTCTAATTCAATATCTGGTTTTATTCCTTCTGATTGAATTGAAATACCGCTAGGTGTGTAGTATCGCGCGACCGTCATCTTCAAACCGCTGCCGTCAGGTAATTTTACAACAGATTGAACAGATCCTTTGCCGAAGGTTCTCTCGCCAACAATAAGAGCCCGCTTGTTATCTTGAAGAGCACCCGCTAAAATTTCGCTGGCACTGGCGGAATATTCATTTACAAGCACGATCAAGGGAAAGCCAGTGAAGCGCCCTTTTTTTGTCGCCATAGTGACTTCTTTGTCTTTTTTATTTCGTCCTATAGTGCTAACAATGATTCCTTCTTTTAAGAAGAGATCGCTTGCTTTAATTGCTTGATCTAAAAGACCTCCGGGATTTCTTCGCAAATCAATCAACAAGCCTTCGATTTTTTTATTTTTAGACATGTGATTATCCAAAGCCTTTTCTAGGTCTCGAGCAGTGGTTTCATTAAAGGCTGTTACCTTAGCATAGGCATAACCGTCATCAAGATCAGTGTATTTCACTGATTTAATTTTAACACTGCCACGGGTGATTGTAATGTCTCGAGGGTCATCTTCAGTTTCGCGAACAATACGCAAAACTATTTTCGATCCACGCTTGCCACGCATTAATTGTGAGGCTTCGACTAGGCTCAAGTTTTTTGTTGAAACCCCATCGACCGAAATAACTTTATCACCCGGTTTGATTCCTGCTTCCCAAGCTGGAGTGTCTTCGATCGGTGAGATAATAGTTAAAACTCCATTTTGAATAGAGATTTCAATTCCTAATCCACCAAATTCTCCACTGGTTTCTGATTCAAAGTCTTTAAAAAGTTCGGGTTGCATAAAGTTAGTATGAGGATCAAGCTCGCGAAGCATTCCTTTAATTGCACCGTAAATTAATTTTTTTGTGTCGACCTCTTCCACATAGAACTGTTGAATTAAATTCAAAACTTTGCTGAAATTCTGCAGTTCAGAATATCTGTCGTCATTACCGGCTTTGACCGTGTCTGAAAATTGAAAGAGGAGGAGCGCTCCGATCAAAATTGTCGCGGTGAGTTTTTTCATTCAATTTGTCCTTTCATCCACTTTTGCGGGTCGTCTGGTTCTGAAAAATGTCGAATCTCAAAGTAAATTCCTGGTAGGTTTGTTTTTGTGTCAATTCCACTTTGTGCAATCATTTGATGTTGAGTGATCTGCTGCCCCTCTCCGACATCAATTTTTTTATTGTTTGCATAGACAGTGTAGAAGTGATCGCCATGATCCACAATAACAGTTAGACCAAAGCCAGGCAGATTTCCTGCAAAACTCACTTCACCTTCAAAAACTGATTTTACCGCAGTGCCCTCGGGAGCGGTAAAGCGCACTCCATGGTTTTGAATTTGAATAGAGTGAATTGGATCTTTTTCCAGACCAAAGGAGCCAGTCAACTTTCCTTCGATAGGTTTAAATAAATTACCTTTTTGTTCATAAAATGAAGGTTTTAGAAGCGCCTCCAAAAGACCTTTGTCTTCTGCGCTCATGTTGTGATCCTGCTTTCGAAGTTCACTGATTTTCTGCAAATTGAATAAATGGCTTTTTTTCAGGCTATTAACTATGTTTTGTTTAAAATTTTGTTCACGACCAAATTTTTCTTCTTGCTTACCAAGTTCGTAATTCTTTACTTGTAGCATGTTTAATCGCTCAGCTAATTTTTCTTTTTCTACGAAAAGTTGTCGACTGTTATTTTGAAATTCTTTTATACTTTTTCCATCCTTCTGTATCACCAAACCAAGTATTTTTAAATTACGTTCAAGTTCCGCTGAACTTGTCGATTTGACTAAAAATCCCAAGAGTTGCGAAGCGCCCAGTTTAGAAATGATTTTTAATCTTTCTGCCAAGGACAATTTTTGCTTTTGAATAAGCACTTCAAGGTCAGAAATGTTTCGATTGGTTTCATTCAAGTGTGCTTCAAGTTCATTAATTGCATTCTGCATCTTTGATTTTTCTTTGACGATTTTTTTAATTTTAAAATTTAATTGATATAAAATACGCAGGGCTTTTTTCTGTTTGATTTCATTTTGTTCTAAATTTTTTTTCTTTTTTCCTAATTCTTCGACAACTGATTGGGAAGAGGTCAAAGAGTCCTTTTTTTCATAAGCAAGACTTTCGGTTTTAAATAGGCTTAACAGGATGAAGGCCGGTAAGAACAAAAAACTCATTAAACACGCCTTCCTGCGGCGGCCCAACCTGTATTAATTTTTCTTAGACAAATATAAGACGCTAATGCTCCAAGCAGTGGTCCCATTGCTAAAAAAAACAAAATGTTTTTAAAATCTAAAAATTGAATCGCATCCGTTATTTTAAGCAAAGCCAAAGTTCCGGCATATTGAGTAAGAATAAATTGCAACACTGACCAATTTAAAAATAAAGCCAGAGCAATCGATAAAAGTCCTATTTTAACACCTTCGACAAGGAACGGACGACGAATTGTAGAAGCTGTTGCGCCAAGAAGTTCCAAAACTTCGATCTCTGCTCTTCTTTGTCGAATCGACGTTTGAATGACATTGGAAATCACAAACAACGCCGCTGCACTTAATGAAACTCCCAAGATGATCACTAGATCACTAAAAAATCCATTAATTTGAGTGTACTTTTGCACCCATTCTTGGCCATAACTTACTTCATCTACAATTTTTTCATTTTTTAAATCTTGATGAATTGTTTTCATTATTTGTAGTTGTTCATTCCCTTGCACTTCGGATTTAAACTTAACTAACAAACTTGAGGGAATCATTTGAATGAGTTCCGGGTCATTTAGTAAGTCAGGTGCATATTCTGCCATTTGTACACGAAATTGCTCTAAAGCTTTTTCTTGAGGAACATAACGTGTGGATTCAACATCAGGATAACGAGATAATTTTTGTATTATTTGATTTCGCTGCTCTTCGGTTTGAGCTTGATCTAAATATATCGTCATTTGTAAATCCTGCCCCCAAGATGTCAGAACATGATTCACGTTTTTAAGAACTAAGGAACCGCCAATTAGAAAAAGAAAACACATAGTTAAAACCACAAACGTTGTCATTTTTAGAGCCAGAGAACTTTTTTTCACTTTAAGTCTCCGCTTAAAATTCCATCACGAATTTCTAGAGTTTTTTTCTTTCGACGCTCGACCATGGAATGATCATGGGTAGCGACAAAAATCGTCGTGCCTTGAAGACAAACATGCTCTAACAAATCCATGATTTCTTCACTCATTTTTGGATCCAAATTTCCGGTTGGTTCATCGGCGATAAGTAAGCTGGGTTGGTGAATTATGGCGCGAGCGATAGCAACTCTTTGTTGCTCCCCACCCGACAACATTTCGGGATAGTGATCAGCGCGATGAGACAGATTCACTTGGTCCAGAACTTCGCTGACTTTTTTTTCAATGAGAGAACTTTTTTCATTTCTTACCCAAAGAGAAAGGCCAACATTTTCTGCAACTGTTTTTTCTGGAAGTAATTTAAAATCCTGGAAGACCATACCAATTTGCCGACGAAAATAGGGTAACTCTTTAGCTTTCATATCATTCAAATTGTAACCAGCAACAGCAATTTGTCCCGACGTGCAAACATCAAAAGCCGACATCATTTTAAAAAGTGTGGATTTGCCCGCGCCGCTGGGACCGGTTAAAAAAACGAATTCGCCTTGATTGATTTTAAGATCAACATTGCGAAGAGCATGAACAGGTCCAGGATATGTTTTATAGACATGTGAAAATTCAATCATGCTTTTATTTTAGATGCTCAACAGGGGGCTGATTATTCTTTTTTTCAGATCGCGACTTTCAGCTCGTCGAGGCTTAAACCAACCGTCCAGAAACCAATTGATCAACGATGTCCCCGTGTTGACGGCGAAGAGCTTGTTTGATAACCAGGTCACCTTTTTTATCGGCGATTTCGGGAATTTCAGAATAGGGTTTTTTCAGCGTTACAACAACGGCACCATTTTTAAAAACGCGGCTGACAATAAAGGGATTTTTTATACCCCAGTCCTCGGTTTGCACATGATAAGTGCTGCCTTTGTAATTAACGTCTGAATTGAAGCCTTTTTGCATATTCATTTACCGATTTGTCTTTGACTGTTCCCGAAGCAGAGAATATCTAAATCTCCTACTTTTGCATAGGAGATTTTTATGTTGAATGAATTTAAGCTGTTTATCTCTAAGGGAAATGTCTTGGACTTGTCGGTCGGTATCATAATAGGTGCCGCCTTCGGAAAAATTGTGTCCTCTTTGGTAGGGGATATATTGATGCCCATCCTTGGTTTATTTGCCGGGAAAGTTAATTTCTCGGGTTTGTTTGTAGCTCTTGATTTTGCTTCCTATGAAACTATTGAGGCAGCAAAAAAAGCCGGAGCTCCTTTGCTCATGTACGGCAATTTTCTTCAATCCATTCTTGATTTTATTATTATCGGCTTTGCTATTTTTCTTGTCGTTAAAGCAGCAAATAAAGCCCAACGCCCAGCCACAGTTTCGCCAACCACAAAAGAATGTATTCAGTGTCTGTCCATAATTCCTTTGAAGGCAAAAAAATGCGCCCACTGCACCAGTGAACTAGTATAATTGTTTAGCTCGAATACACCCGTCTCATTTTGAGAATTCTCATTGTGAAACAAGACCTTCAACTTCTAATAAAATCAACCGATTAGGTCCGTGATTTGCACATTTAGAAGTTATTCGGGGAGGACGCATGGGTTCGTTTTCAAAGACTAAAATTCTGACACTTGTCATGTTTTTTATGACAGGGATGAGCGGCGTAGGTTTTAGTCAGCCTGCTCCTGCACAATTCTATCCTCCGACATGCCCCTCAGCTGAACAGCAACTGGAAATAAAAAATCTTTGTAACGGAAGATTTTCTCCGACAGAAAAATCTAACGACAAAGACCGTAGAGATTGCATTAGCGAAGAGACTGCTGCTCTTAATTGTCCAAATAGTAATAATAATAAAGATGTTCAGTGCACTAGTCTTCGAGATAAAATGACTGCGTCCTTAGCAAAATGCCCTCCTACCACTTGCCAAGAAGTTGTCGATTTATGTACAGGCGACACAGGGATGACCGATGACTCTAATTCGATGGTTAATGCTCTCATTACGCAAACAACAGGGTTCAATTTAAATCCCAGCAATAATGGTATTACTAATTGTGACATCAATTACAGTGACCATAGAGCAGAACGAAGAGAAGCTCGAACTGATCGTGAAGCTGTTCAAAAAGAAATTGCTACTGCGAAAAAAAAGGCGATAGAAGATCTAACTGAGTATCAAAAAGCTGTTCGGGAGATCGCAAAGGCGCAGACTGCATTAAAAAAAGAACTTAATGATTTAATTAAAGAAAATAAGGCTAAATCACGAGAAAAATTTAAAGAGCTCTCTGATACGCAGCTTAAACTCAATGACCAAGTCAGACAATCCTATTTAGTCATTGGAAATTTACGAAGTCAGTTGAGTAAAATGACTAATAATAAGAAAAAAATGTTAGCTAATTATGACCTAAATAGCATTTCTCGAGCCTGTCGTGGTCAAATCTTAAAGGGACGTGCCGAAGAATGTAAAAAAGATCCTGGAGCTTGTCAAAAAATTGTCAATAACGCTTTAGGATCAGCATTCACTTCAGGAGGAACAAGAACGGCAGATCGAAATGCTGATTTTGATTCTTGTGTTAAAAATACCGTGCTGGAATATTCACAAAAAATTGATGAGGCTTCTGATGATTTAAAAAATATGCAAGCTCAAATCAATAGTAAAAATGAAGAACTTGCAACGGTTCAAGAGGCACAAAAAAAGAATGAAGATTTCTTGATGCAGGAACTTGAGCAAATGAGAGTTGACCAAACCGCAGATGGACAAAGAATAGCTCAAGAATATCAAGAATTAGAAAATCAACGACGTGAAGAACAAACTACCTACGGAACAAAACAGATGGAAAATTTAAGATTACAAACAGAGCTTAATGGTCGTTTAGCGATGACCAGCAGTGCTGCAAATACAGTCGGAACAAGGCCAAGGCGTATTGGTAAAGATCTGAGCGGAAGCGATGCCATTGGTGAAATATCGAGTCAAGCAGAGTACAGACGTGATGCTGAAAGGTACAATTGTTGTAAAGGGAATACGAGCTCTGAACTCTGCAAAGATACTTCTACAAAAAAAAATAAGACTACAACTGGCGGAAAGTAAAAACCGGTAAGTAGCAATTAATACCTCATTTTTTTTCTTGCTTTCTCCCCCGCCCTTAGCCCAGTGCGCTGCCCAGACCTGGGTGTAACTTACATACTCTATGATGACCCCCCCGCAGAGTCTTGATACATTCTAAGCCTCCTGCGGAGGTTATTGTGATTCTGAAAAAAGCTATTGTTGGCGGCGCCATCGCCATTGTTGTTGGTTTTTTAACGATTGTGATCGCTTTATTTTCCATTAAGGCAGGCTTGCCAAAAATCATGGAAATAAAAGATTACGAACCTCTGTTGGTCAGTCAAGTTTATGATCGCAACGAAAAAAAGATTGGTGAATTTTTTCGTGAACGACGAACCCTTGTCGACTATGACAAAATTCCAAAACAAATCATCAATGCTTTCTTAGCCGCCGAAGATGATCAGTTTTTTAAACATGGCGGGATCAACTATTTGGCAATCCTTCGGGCGGGCATTGCTAATATCCGCGCCGGTAAAAATGTCCAAGGGGGATCCACAATCACTCAGCAGGTGGCTAAAACTTTTTTTCTATCCCCAGAAAAAACAATTTTTCGAAAAATTCGTGAAGCCATGTTGGCTATGCAGTTGGAAGATAATCTTTCTAAAGAAGAAATTCTTTATCTTTATTTAAATCAAATCTTTTTTGGTAACACCGCATATGGAATAGAAAATGCCGCACAAACTTATTTTCGAAAATCTGTTGATAAATTAACTCTGGAAGAAGGCGCTATCTTGGCCGGCTTACCACAGGCTCCTAGTCGATATTCACCAGTTAAAAATCCTAAATCCGCGAAAGAGCGACAAACTTATGTGTTGAATCGCATGGCTGATGTCGGTTTTATCAGTAAGGACGAAGCTGCAAAGGCCATTCAAAATCCAGTGAAAGTTTATGTGCGTGAAAATTATGAAGAGTTTGCACCCTACTATTTAGAAACAATTCGTCAAATTTTAGTACAACAGCTCGGTGAAGAAACTGTTCTTGATAAAGGCATTCGAATCTACACCGGACTTGATATTGATAAACAAAAAGCGGCACAAGAGTCAGTATTGGCTGGTTTAAAACAACTGGATAAGCGGCAAGGCTACCGAGGCGCGCTTCGCAAACTTGAAACTAAAGAAGACATCGAAAAATTTCTAACCGAGCAGCAAAAAAAATTAATCTCAAACTCAACGCCAGACCGAACGATTTTACCTAATGGAGAATTTGAAGAAATCGTTTCTTTGAAAAAACTAAATCCAGATATTCCGATGCCAACCTATTTTAAACTCAATGAAACTTACGAGGCTCTCGTAACGGAAGTGAATGATGACTTGGGTCTGGTGTATTTAAAATTACCAGAGTCTCAAGCAATCATTGATTTTGATTCAATGAAATGGGCCCGCAAGCCTGATGCTAATAAACGTTTTGATCTGGATCAAATCAAAAAACCTTCGGAAGCACTGCATGTGGGTGATGTCGTTTTAGTAAAAATAATTGCGACTTCAACTTCAATTGCTCGTTTATCACAATTGAAACCTTTAAAAAAAGGCGATCCTCCAAGGAAAGCGCCTGATCTTAAAGGAATTCTAGCGGCCGAGTTGGATCAAGAACCTATTGTTGAAGGCGCTTTGCTTAGTTTTGATCAGCAAACACAAGATGTTTTAGCCATGGTCGGAGGTTCAAATTTTATCCGCAACAAAAATGAATTTAATCGTACGTTGCAAGCAGCAAGACAAACTGGTTCTTCATTTAAAACCATCGTTTATGCTTCCGCCTTAGATAAAAAGTATACCCCAGGAACACCAATCATGGACGCGCCAATTGTCTATGAAGAAACACAGCAAGATAACGAAGGACAAGAAGAAGTTAAAACTTGGAAACCGGCCAATCATGGTAAAACATTTGGTGGAGAAATTATTTTTCGCAATGCTTTGGTTCAATCCCTAAATGTTCCCACCGTAAAAATAGTGGAAGACATCGGCGTTAAGTGGTCCACGGATTATGCACGCCGCTTGGGAATTTTTTCTCCATTGAATCCAGATTTCACCATGGCTTTAGGTTCTAGCGGAGTTACTCTTTACGAAATGACTAAAGTTTTTTCTGAATTTGGACGCTTGGGAAAAAGAATTCGTCCCCTTCTTATTCACAAAGTTACGGATCCTTCAGGAAAAGTTCTTCTTGAAAAAATCTCATTGGATGAACGTTTCAAAAAAGAAATTGAAACTCTGGATCAAGAATTCGACGAGCGAAGGAAAGTTTTTCTTGAAAATAAGCCGGCAGCAGATCCTGCCTCTGCAGCAGCACCACCTTCAACAAAGCCAGATGCTCCACTTGATAATCAAAAACACTTAGCTAAAAACTCAACGGACGAATTTTTATTTTTTGATGACCCGGATCAACTCATTCGGCCTCAGACAGCTTCAGTGATGAACTCACTTTTACGGGGTGTCGTCGAAGATAAAAATGGCACCGGAGGAAGAGCAAAATCCTTAGGCCGAGAAGTTGCCGGAAAGACCGGCACCACCAATGGCTACGTTGACGCATGGTTCATCGGATATACCACACAAATTACTACCGGCGTTTGGGTTGGATTTGATAAAGAAAAAAGTATGGGAAAAGGCGAAGTTGGTGGACGAGCCGCATTGCCACTTTGGTTAGATTATATGAAATCAGCACATGAAGGACTTCCGCAGATGACTTTGCCCGTATCTGAGGGTATTGTTTTTGCCAATATTGATGGTGACTCGGGACAACTCGCAAGTGCATCAAGCAAAAATGTTTTAAGACAAGCTTTCATCGAGGGAACCGAGCCAACAAGCACTTCGAATAAAAACGAAGAAGCTACGGAATTTTTAAAACAGGAACTCAACGAATGAAGGAAATTCACCTCTGGGGGGTGAAACAGAATAATCTAAAAAATATCGAGGTGAAAATTCCCGTCGGTCAAATGACGGTGATTTGTGGTCCCTCGGGTTCAGGAAAAAGTTCCCTCGCCTTCGAGACACTTTTCGCCGAAGGCCAACGTCGTTTTATCGAGAGCATGAGCAACTACGCTCGGCAATTTTTGAATAAAGCTCCAAAGCCAGCCATCGAAGGCATCAATAATATTCCACCGGCTATTTCCATTGAACAAAAAAATACTGTTAAAAGTTCGCGATCAACTGTGGGCACAGCCACCGAGGTGATCGATTATTTGCGATTACTTTATGAAAAAATTGGACAGCCGCATTGTCCGACTCATGGTTGTCCGACAGAAAAAGAAAGTGTCACAGAGGCGACTGACAAAGTTTTAAAAAATTTTCAAGATCAGCGCGGTTATGTGTTGGTCCAGATCAGTGCCGACGGACGCGTCGCTGAAGGGAAAAAACTTCTTGCACTGCTTTTGCAAGATGCTTATTTACGAATTTACATTCCAACGAAAAAAGAAAATCAGCCCGGCACCGTTATTGAAATAAGTTCGCCTGCTTCAATAAAAAAAGGCCTTCCAAAAGAAGATTTTTTTCTTGTTATTGATCGTATGGCTTTTACCAAGGACGAACGTGGACGACTGGCCGATTCGTTAACCCAGGCTTATGAAGCTTCGATCAAATACAATAAAAATTTAATTACCCGACGAGCTACCGTTACGACCACCGAAGGAAAACAACTTCGGGTCAGCGAAGAAGCTTCCTGTCCCACTTGTGGCTACACGCCACCTTTGCTTAGCTCAAAACTTTTTAGTTTTAATTCTCCGATTGGCGCCTGCCCTACCTGCAAAGGTTTTGGCAATATCCTTGAGCTGGATGAAAAAAAAGTAATTCCTAATCCTTTATTATCAATCAAGGACGGCGCACTTCATCCCTTTACTATGCCCAGCGCGGCTCATGAGCGAAAGCAGCTTCTTGTTTTTTGTAAAAAAATGAAAATCAGCACTAGCGCTTCCTGGAAAAGTCTTCCCCAAAAAACTCGTGATATGATTTGGAATGGTCATGAAAATTTTTTTGGAGTTAAAGGGCTTTTTGCTTACCTTGATGAAATTAAATATAAAATGCATGTCCGTGTTTTCATCGCTCGCTACCGCAGTCCTTCGCTCTGTCCCAGCTGCAAAGGCTCGCGATTACGTGTTGAGGTTGATACGATTTTAGTTGGTGGAAAAAATATTAGTCAAATTACGCAAATGACGATTGAAGAAATGGCTGCTTTTTTTCGTCAAATACAGTTGTCAAAATTTCAAGAAGAATTGGCCGGCGAAGTTTTTAAGCAGATTCGCTCTCGCATTGAATTTCTTATTCGCGTAGGAGTTCATTACCTTTCAATGAGTCGCGAGACTCGAACTCTTTCCGGTGGTGAATATCAAAGATTGATTTTAGCAAATCAACTGGGAATGGGTTTGTCACAGACTCTGTATGTTCTTGATGAACCAACTGTGGGATTACATCCCCGTGACAATGAAAGATTAATTTCAATTTTAAAGGATTTGCGTGATCTTGGAAATACCCTTGTTATTGTTGAACACGATCAAGACGTTATTCGCAGCTGTCAAAACCTAATTGAAATGGGGCCAGGCTCTGGCATTCATGGCGGCGAAGTTGTTTTTTCCGGCCCTTCAGAAAATTTTTATGATGATAAAAATTCACTGACCGCAAAATATCTTCGAAATCATTCGGCTTCAATAACTTCACATGAAGACCGTCCTGTGGATATTGATAGCTATAAGTACAAAATTCAATTAATTGGCGCCAGTGGCAATAATTTAAAAAATTTAGACATTATGTTTCCATTACATCGTTTAATCTCTGTCACCGGCGTCAGTGGCTCTGGCAAATCAACCCTGGTAACAAAAACTCTTTACCCGGCATTGGCTCGGGCTTTGGAAATTGAATTTTTACCGACTCAAACATTCAAAAAAATTGAAGGTGTCGACAACATTAAAAATGTTTTATTGATCGATCAAAGTCCAATTGGAAAATCAGCACGAAGTTCGCCAATAACGTACATGAAGGCCTTTGATTTTATACGCGCAATTATGGCAGGGACACCCGAAGCTCAATTTCGCGGTTATACCCCTGGAACATTTAGTCTTAATGTTGACGGAGGACGCTGTCCAGCTTGTCGGGGTACAGGCTTTGAAGAAATCGATATGATGTTCATGGATAACGTCATTATTCCCTGCGATGTCTGCGATTCAAAAAAATATCGACCTGAAGTTTTGGAAGTTCAATACCGTGGGAAAAATATATTCGAAATTCTTTCTATGACGGTCAGCGAGGCCATGGGGTTTTTTGTGGCCCATCCCAATATTCGACGACCCCTAAGTATTCTTAAAGAAGTCGGCTTGGATTACATCCAACTTGGCCAACCGGCAAATAGTTTGAGTGGTGGGGAATCTCAAAGACTAAAAATCGCTAAAGAACTGTCGGCCGCTGGCCAACAAAAGAGTACTTTATATATTTTGGATGAGCCTACGACCGGTTTGCATTTTCGCGAGATCGAAATGTTGATGAAGGTTCTTCATCGCTTGATCGACAATGGGGGAAGTGTAATAGTTGTTGAACATAATCTGGACGTTATCTTAGGATCTGATTATATCATTGATCTTGGTCCCGAAGCAGGAAAAATGGGCGGACAAATTGTTGCAAGCGGTCCGCCAGCAGAAATAATTAAGGTGAAGAAAAGTTTGACTGGTCAATACTTAAAAAAATACATCGAGAGGCAATGAAGCAAATTATTTTCCGACTCCTTAAAGAAATAAAACCTCATAGCAAAAAATTAATTATTATCGCTATAACCGGTGTGTTTTATTCTGCCTGCTATGCACGACTTATTCTTTTATTAAAAGATATCAATAATAGTTTCGAATCTGGCAAACAAGATCAGATTGCCTCCATTGCCCTTGTCGCAATTGGTTTAGCTTTGATTGTTTCAATCAGCCGTTACTTTCATATTTTTTTGATGAACTATGTCGCAGAACTTGTAACCAATAGTTATCGTTTGCAGCTGCAAAGAAAATTTATGAGCCTAAATCTGAGCTTTCACGCTAATTACAGCGCGGGCTCTGGAGGTTTGCTCAGTCGTATTTTAAATGACATTCGTGTTATTCAAGACGGTCTGCGAATGGTGGCTGATTTTTTTCGAGAGCCCCTCTTAATGGTTTTATTGTTGGGAAATCTTTTTTATCTTAACTGGAAGCTCACTTTAATGATGATGGTTTTGTTGCCCGTCATTTTATATTTTCTTCGACAAATCTCACGCAGTCTTCGCAAATATGTACTTTGGGGGCAAGAAAATCTTGAAAAAATGACCTCAACTATAAAAGAAAGTTTGGATGGAGTTCGCATTATCCAATCTTTTAATCTCGAGAATGTTCTTCAAGAAAAATTAAAAAATGAATCCGAAGATTACGTTGGCCTTCGAAAAAAAGTTCATGCTCGTATCGAAATTATGGGCCCGGTTACAGAATTTGTGGCAACCGTAGTTATCCTTGGAATTTTCTTTTATTTTAGTGTTGAAGTTGCAAAAGGAACTATTTCTACGGGCGATGTTTTGGCTTATATCGCATCTTTGATGGCGATCAATCAGCCTATTAAGAAGTTGCAAGAAAGTTATGTTCGCATTCAAGAAACCGTTGTGGCCTGCGAGCGAGTGTTTCAGGTCTTGGACGAAAAAAGCGAAGTCCCTCAGACCCTTGCTGATGTTCCTTTCCCCACGAATTGGAAAAAAATTATCTATAAAAATGTTTCTTTTCGTTACAGCAACGAGTGGGTGCTTAAAAATATTAATTTTGAAATTGAGCGCGGACAGAGTATCGCTTTTGTTGGATCCAGTGGAAGCGGTAAATCGACTTTAGTAAATTTACTTGAACGTTTTTACGATTCCACTGAGGGAGCCATTTTTATTGACGACATTCCTCTTCAAAAAATTAATTTAAAAGACTTACGAAAAAATATTGGGCTTGTTTCCCAAGATGTTTTTCTGTTTAGTGACTCTATTGGAAATAATATCTGGTCTGGAGATTTTCAGAAGGACAAAATCAACATAACTTCTGTGGCAAAATCAGCCAATGCTCACGAATTTATCATGAAGACACCTCAACAATACCAAAGTCGAGTTGGAGATCGCGGCAATTTGCTTTCGGGAGGCGAAAAACAACGCATTAGTCTAGCCAGAGCTTTCTTTAAAGATGCGCCAATTTTAATTCTGGACGAGGCCACCAGTGCGTTGGATAGCTCGAGCGAAGTGGAAGTACAAAAAGGAATTGATCAGCTGATGAAGGGGCGCACCAGCTTAGTTATTGCCCATCGTTTATCAACTATCCAAAATGTTGATAAAATATATGTTATGAAAGCCGGGCAAATTGTTGAGGTGGGCGGTCATAACGATCTTTTACAAAAATCAGGCGAATATTCGAAATTTTATTTTCAACAAAATCGAATGAACTAGAATTTTTCCCAATTAACGTTTCACTTTGATACGAAATCTGCTCTCAAAAACCACATGTCGTCGTCTACTTTTTTTACAGATTGCCGTTAAGTTTGTCCAAACTTTTGACGATGACTTTTTTGTAAGTAATAAATTTGAAGGAGTAACATTTATGTCTATGATTAATTGGGACGAATTTGAGCATATCCATGTAATCAAAAAACTTAAAGAAATTTTAAGTACCTGGTGGAATATCGACGTCGTCTTTACTGATGAACGTGGAGTAATAAAAGGTTTTGACGGCGAAAAAAATATCTTTAGCAATCCCGTAGTAAGCTATTTAGTAAATAAAGAAACTGGCCAATCCAGCTTGGGTGAGGTTGTTTCAAAAACTCTTGAAGAGTTAAGAACTTCACAAAATCGATATGCGATTCGTAAGTGGGACATGGCTGGATTCGACATGGGAATTTTTCCAATCATGATCGAAAACGACTGTGTTGGCTGTGTTGTTGGCGTGGGCTTTTTAAAAGATCACGATCAAACTCAACGCATGTTGGAAATTCGTGAACGCTTAGCAAGCTTAGCTGCTCCTCCTGAATCTATCGAAAAAGGTCTTGGAAAATTAAAATTCCTCGATGATCAAGAACGCCAACATTTTTGTGAACTTTGTGATTTAGTTGCACAAGAAGTTGTTACTTTGCATCTTGAAATTTCCTCTCGAGAAAATCGAATTCGCGAACTCAATAAAGAGTTAGGAAATCGATTTAAATATGACAATATGATTGGCAAATCAAAACCGATGCAATCTTTGTATGCGCTCTTAGATAAAATTAAAGGTGCTGATACCACAGTTATGGTGCAAGGGGAAAATGGAACTGGTAAAGAATTGATCGCAAGATCCATTCACTATAATTCTCATAGAAAAGATAAACCCTTTGTTATTCAAAACTGCTCTGCATTTAATGATAACCTTTTGGAATCCGAACTCTTTGGGCACATGAAAGGATCTTTTACCGGTGCGATCAAGGATAAAAAAGGTCTTTTTGAAATGGCCGACAAGGGAACTTTTTTCTTGGATGAAATCGGCGATACTTCGCCAACGATGCAAGTTAAACTTTTACGCGTACTCCAAGAGGGAACATTCACACCTGTCGGTTCAACTGAAATGAGAAAAGTCGACGTGCGTATAATTGCGGCGACCAATCGCAACCTTAAAGAAATGGTTGAAGCCGGAACATTCCGGGAAGATTTATATTATCGCTTGAACGTGATCAATATTCGAGTTCCCCCTATGCGTGAAAGAAAAGAAGATATTCCTTATCTTGTGGATTATTTTTTACAAAAAAATTCTGAAACGCAGAACGCCGTTAAAAAAGTACTCACCAAACGTGCTTTGGAAAAATTGTATGATTACGCATGGCCCGGAAATGTGCGTGAATTACAAAATGAAATTGAACGTCTCGTAGTATTGTCAGGCGAAGAAACTAAACTGATGGCCGAACATCTTTCACCAAAAATTTTAGAAGCTGGTGAAAAAAATAAAGTTCAAGGCTCTCGTTTACAAGGTCGGCTCAAAGACGCCCTTGAAGAACTTGAGCGCGACATGATTCGCGAGGGTCTTCGTCGCACCGGCTGGAATAAATCCAAACTTGCAAAAGAGCTGGGCATCAGCCGCGCCGGCTTGATCATGAAGGTCGAAAAATATGGCCTCGACAAACGAAAACTCGCTCGCGCTCAGTAATTTTTGATTTGATTTACTTGCTGCGAACTTACAAGACCCTGGGATGACCGGGGTCTTTTTTATGACTTTCCTATTTCTCCCTGATCGCCTTCTCATGTGCGCTTCCCTGGCCACCTTTTTCTGCCGCTACATCAATCTCTTCACCAATATCTCCTCTTCGGACGTGGGCTTGCCCCAGACTCCTCGGATGCCTTCACAAACTTGCCTGAATTTTCTTCTTTGATTGCCTCCGGGGGTATTTGGGTCGCGGTGCTCGTCCGCTGTCCAGCAAAGCACCGGTTCACTTAGTGCTAAAGGCAAATAAAGAATGTTTACGCGGTGGCTTTCGCACTTATCGTAGATATTTCTTAATACAAAAATTTGAGCAAAACGACTTATTGAATTTGAGTTTAAATCAAGGTACTTCTAAAAAAGTGACCGATACCCCAATGCTGTCAGGTTAGCGGTTATTTTTTCTTTTTAATCCT
>JBBTCO010000037.1:0-10213 GCA_038043185.1 Bdellovibrionota bacterium | reverse complement strand
ACCTTAGAAGAGGATTAAAAAGAAAAAATAACCGCTAACCTGACAGCATTGACCGGTACCTCCCCTTAATGCAAATAAGGGGAAGCAAAAGTAAGGCGAGGCTTATGTGGAATTAATGAAGAAAGAAGCTAAGGTTTGTCCGGAATGAGCGGCTAATGCACTCCTCTAAGATTAGCTCTGCCAGCAGGAGGGCATGTACTTCTGCCTTCTTCTCTTCCCCAGGCATACATTTTTCCAGCTCTAGCAGTATGGTTAACAAATGCGGTATTTATTTCCTCGATACATTTCGTATTACACCAGTCATTAAATTCGCGAAAGAATCTTTTCATGTCTACAATGCGCTAAGAAAAAAACATCAGCCAAGCTCGATTATTGATTATGACCAGGTGTATTTGCTTTAATGATTTTCAAGCTTTAAAAGGTTTCATTATGCAAACGGTTGGGTCAGATTAACGGAACTTACAAAACATAAATTTCGAATTTTGGAATGCTAACTTTATTTTGAACCGCTTTCTATGAGAGTTTTCGCCGCCGGGTTACAAGTGCTCTCATTCTCTAGTTTTTTTATATCACGCATAAGTTGATCAATATGCATTCTTAGTACATCTTTAGAAGCAGTTTGAAGAGCCCAATTATAAGCAGATTGGATCTCTTTCAAGGTTGTTTGCTCTCCTTTGTACATTTTAATAGGAGTTTTGCTCGCTGAAATCAAACCAAGTTGTCTATTAAGACCATCAATCTCGATCTTTCCCGTAGGTGCAGGTTTAATTTCGTAAGTAGAGGTATTCGTGTGTTTGGTTAACTCTTGCAACGTGAGCTTTCCTTTATCAAAAGAAAATAAGCCCATGTCCCCTGCTTTAACGAGGGCATCTTGGGCAAGCCCGGATGAAGAATATACTAGAATTGAAGCTAACAGAAATTTCATGAGTTAATTCCTTTCACATATCAAATTATAATAAATTTTAACATTTTTTACATCAGGATTCAGTCAAAATAGTTGCTAGATGAGAGGATGGATATCAGGCCTAGACTAACGAATGTGCTAAATATATTTACACTTTGTGAAAAACAACAACCCTAAATAGTCACAAGGCATATAATTTTAATGGCGGCTGACAAGAAACCGGATCTCCTCATATGACATAGTCAGCTCGCCAAAGCCTGAAACGAAATTAACTGGGCATTCTCCGTCGTATAAATAACTTGGATGGGGCGACAACAAACTTCACAATCTTCAATATAAGTTTGAGTGCCTTCGACAGAAATATCCAGAAGCATCGAAATTCTTTGATGGCAATAAGGGCATTTAAATTTTTTTTCAATTTCATCCATATCAAAGATGAGTCTACCATTTTATTTATTAGTGGCGTAAATTATTCGTGATGGGTACAGTGCGAGAAAAAATTATCGAAGAGCTAAAATTGCAACCAACCAGCGCCTATGGTTTAGCCAAAGTAATTAAATCGACTGCAAAATCCATTGAAGCCCATCTTGAACACGTTGCTAAATCAGTAGGACCAGCATTCAAGGTGACCTCAGCAGAGTGTCGTGAGTGCGGCTTTAAATTTAATAAGAGAGATCGATACACTAGGCCAACCAAATGTCCAAAGTGCCGTAACGAAGATATTTTTCCACCACTTTTTTTTATTGAGTAGGGCGTGTCCTCATCTATCCCAGAGCCTGGGAAAGATCTTCGATTAAATCATCAGCAGATTCCAAACCCACCGAGAGACGAATAAGATCATCTGCGATACCCATTCGAACTCTTTCGTCAGAAGACATGTTGGCATGGATTGTATTCCACGGTCTCGTAATCAAGGATTCTACTCCGCCAAGACTTGGAGCATGTACTGGAATTTTTACTTTTTCAATTAAACGGATTGCGGCTTCAGCTCCACCTTTTACCTGAAAGGCAAGCATACCACCAAAGCCATCAAATATTTTTTTTGTTCGAGAGAACTGAGGATTCGTTTCAAGACCAGGATATTTAACGTTTAAAATTCCAGGATGTCCCTGAAGAAATTTTGCAATTTTAAGAGCGCTTTGATTTTGATGTCGAACTCGAATCGCTAATGTTTTAATACCTCGATGCAAAAGAAAACAAGCATGAGCATCTAGAGCTCCACCGAAATGATTCAATTTATGTGTTATGGCTTCAATATGTTTTGTTTTTCCAATCACGGCGCCGGCAACAATATCAGAATGGCCGTTGAGATACTTTGTACAACTATGAATAGCCAGATCAAAACCAATTTCGAGAGGTCTAAAGTTAACAGGGCTAGCAAAAGTATTGTCGATAATTGATATGAGTTGATTTGATTTAGCAAATTGAACGATCGCTTCCAGATTTGGAACATCAAGAGTCGGATTAGATATAGATTCGACATAAATTATTTTAGTCGTCGGTTTAATTTTTGCTTTCCAAGAATCGGGCTCATTTCCATCAATAAAGTCGAATGAAATTCCCAAATGAGACAAATCCTGCGTAAGTAGTCCGTGTGTCCCACCATAAAGGCAGCTCTGAGTTAATAAATGATCTCCATTTTTTAAGAAGGCAAGTAGTGTTGAAGATATCGCGGCCATCCCACTGCCGCTGACCAGCGCTGATTCACCATTTTCAAGTGCCGCTATTTTTTTATTTAGCACCTCATGGTTAGGCGTATTGTTCAGACGAAGGTATTTTATGCTATGATAATTTATTTGCGATTCGTACTCATAGGTTGAGGATTGAAAAATAGGCATCGTAACTGCGCCAAGAATTCGTGGAATTAATTCTCCGGAATGAATAACTTTTGTGTCGATATTGTTGGATTTAGTCATTATTGTACCCCAATGTTCAAAATCTAAACCCCCAAATAACTCCGTCTAACCTCATCATTGCTCAGTAAATCACTTCCCTTACCAGACAAAGTGATTCGCCCAGTTTCCAACACATAAGCACGATGAGAAATCTTCAATGCCATACGAGCATTCTGCTCCACCAACAAAATAGTCATGCCACTGGCATTCAATTTTTTTATAATTTCAAAAATCTGCGATACAACCAAAGGAGCGAGTCCCAAAGAGGGCTCATCAAGTAATAATAATTTTGGTCGGCACATCAGCGCGCGCGAAATGGCCAACATCTGTTGTTCGCCACCAGAAAGAGTTCCAGCAACCTGCCATAATCGTTCTTTTATACGCGGGAAAAGCATCAAACAATAATCGTAGTCTTTTTGAATTTGTTCTTTGTCCGTGCGAGCATAGGCACCCAGTTCCAGATTTTCTTGTACCGTCATTTGCTGAAATATGCCGCGGCCTTCAGGGGATTGAGCGATTCCGTACAAAACTCTTTCATGAGTGGGTACTTTTAATAAATCAATTTCATAGGAATTTTTTTCGCCGAATTTACACGAGTTTAAAGTGATTTTCCCCTGAGCTTCAATCAGACCTGAAATGGCTCGCAGTGAAGTTGTTTTCCCCGCACCATTAGCACCGATCAACGCAACAATTTCACCTTCATGAACTTCAAAATTAACACCCTTAAGAGCATGAATGGCGCCGTAATAAACATTTAAATTTTCAATTTTTAAAAGTGATTTCATCAGTGAGCCCTGCCATTTTCAGCAGCATCTTCATCAACACCTAGATAAGCTTCAATAACTTTCTTAGAATTTTGAATTTTTCCAGGATTGCCTTCTTCGATTTTACAACCGTGATCAAGGACAATAATATTTTCACAAATTCCCATAACCAATTTCATATCATGTTCGATCAACAAAACGGTTAAGTTAAATTCTGTTCGAATGCGAGCAATTAAATCCATTAAGCTGTGTGTTTCTGAATGATTCATGCCAGCGGCTGGTTCATCAAGTAAAATGACTTTTGGTTTGGTCATCAGGGCTCGAACAATTTCTAATTTTCTTTGTTCGCCATAGGGAAGCGAGCCCGCTTTTTCGTTTTCTTTAGTCTCTAAATCAAAAAGTTTTAATAATTCACGGGCTGAATTAAATAGTTCATTTTCTTCAGCGCGAAATTTTGGTCCCAGAAAAAAACTATTGAATAAGCCATAGGTGACGTGCTGGTGACCGGCGATTAAAACATTTTCAATAACGCTAAGACCTTTGAATAAACGAATATTCTGAAAAGTGCGGGTCAATCCTAAATGAGAAATTTGAAATGGTTTTTTTCCATTAAGAACTAATCCTTCTAAATGAACCGATCCCATGGTGGGAAGATAAACTCCGGTGAGCATGTTGAAGACAGTGGTTTTCCCGGCACCATTGGGTCCGATCAAGCCAGCCAATTCACCTTTGTTAACTTTGAATGAAAGACCATCGACGGCTTTAAGTCCGCCGAACTGCATGGTCAGATTTTTTACTTCAAGAAGAGCGTTTGACATAACGTCTCCATAAATCAGTAATTTCTTCTTCACCGAACATGCCCTGCGGTCGCAGCAACATTACCAAAATCAAAGATAAAGAATAAATCACCATGCGCAGATCCACTCCGGTGAAATCTTTCAACGAGCGAAGAGCCTCTGGCAAAATTGTAATAAATAAAGCCGCACAAACCGAACCCGACATACTTCCCATTCCGCCAAGCACAACCATGATGATGGCGTTCACACTCATTAAAAATGTAAATGAAGAGGGCGAAATATAATTAGTAAAATGAGCAAACATCGCGCCGGCGACCCCAGCAAAAAAACTAGATAAGACAAACGCCCTCACTTTAGTTTTTGTCGTGTTGATACCCATGGCTTCAGCGGCGATTTCATCTTCGCGCACGCTTAAAAAACTTCGACCATGACTGGATTTCATTAGTCGCCAAATGACAAAGAAACAAAGCAAGCACCAAAAAATCGCAAAAGAGTAACTCACAAAAAATCGATCTAATACAAATCCACCCAGGCGAATTTCTGGAAGCGAAGGAATTCCTGAAATTCCACGGGCTCCGCCTAAGAAATTTAAATTTTGTAAAGCCACGCGAATGATTTCGCCGAAACCCAAGGTCACAATGGCCAAGTAATCACCTTTAAGTCTTAGTGAGGGCAAACCAACAATGTAACCGAATAAAGCGGCCAGGCCTCCACCGATAAAAGCGTAAATTGTAAAACTCAATATAGATAAAACTCCAGGGAGCACCGGAAAGTTCAGTGAAGCATAAGCTGAAAAATAAGCTCCAATAGCCATGAAACCGGCGTGGCCCAGCGAAAATTGTCCGGTGTAACCATTAACCAAATTTAAACTCATCGCCATCATGCAATTGACTAAAACGAAAAGCACCGTCAATTGAATGTAAGCATTAAATCCAAAATCTAAAACTATTCCTAAAATCATTAGTGCTGAAAATGAAATGGCAGGATTTTTTAAAAACTTCATTACACTTTCTCCACTGAAGATTTGCCGAACAGTCCAGAGGGTTTAAATATAAGAACGACAATCAGAATTCCAAAGGCCAAGGCATCTCGATAAGTTGAAGAAAGGTAACCGACCACCATTTCTTCAGAGAGTCCCATCATGATGCCGCCTAAGACGGCTCCAGGAACACTGCCGATGCCGCCAAGGACTGCAGCAACGAAAGCTTTTAGGCCAATCATCATGCCCATCAGAGGCTCTATTTTCGGGTATTTCATTCCAACCAAAACGCTACCGATTCCGGCCAATGAAGATCCGATGATAAATGTAAATGAAATAATGCGATTAACATTGATGCCAAGTAGGCTTGCCACATTCGCGTTTAAACTCACCGCACGCATGGCTTTTCCTACTTTAGTTGACTGAATCAACCAGTGTAAAACAAGCATAGCAACAATGCTTACACCTAAAACAGTCACGTCTGAAAGTTTTAATTGCACAATGCCAATTTCAGCAAGAATAGAATCATTCAACACTTCAGGAAATACTTTTGGATCCGCACCAAAGATCACTTGACCAGAATATTCAAGAAGCAAGCTGACACCAATCGCAGTAATTAAAATATTCAGTTTTGGCGCTTTTCGCAAAGGCCGATAAGCCAAGCGTTCGATCGCTAAAGCCAGAAGACTGCAGGTGATCATGGAAACTAATAACAAAATAATTAAAGTCGAAAATCCTGGTGAGTTTTCAATGCCTAACCATTTAGCGGCATAGAAAGCAGCGAAAGCTCCAACCATATAAACATCGGAATGAGCAAAGTTAATCATTTGCAATATTCCGTAAACCATTGTGTAGCCGAGTGCGATAAGGGCGTAGATACTGCCCAGACTGAGGCCATTGATCATGTGTTGTAAAAAATCTTGCATCGATTTCCTTTGGGTGTAGCTACCTACACCCAAAAGGCACTGTTAATCAAGGACTTATCGTTGTCACATATTTTCTTTTTGGACCATCAACCTGAACAACAACGGCGCTTTTTACAGCGTTTCTTTCGGCGTTAATAGTGATCTTTCCCGTTACTCCGACAAAGTCTTTGGTTTTTGCAATTTCATCGCGGATGGCTTTAGAATTCAGTTCAGGAGCTCGCTCCATGGCTTGAGCCAAAACTTTTGCAGCATCATAACCCAAA
The DNA here is from genome assembly GCA_038043185.1 of Bdellovibrionota bacterium. Classification (GTDB taxonomy): domain Bacteria; phylum Bdellovibrionota; class Bdellovibrionia; order Bdellovibrionales; family Bdellovibrionaceae; genus UBA5009. Next base: position 3,685 of record JBBTCO010000037.1, on the reverse strand, counting down.
GCTGCAAGACCATCTGGAGTTTCTTTATATTTTTCTTGAAATTTTTTGATGAATTCCACAACCACGGGATCCGTAGATTCGGTGGTGTAGTGATTTGAAAAGTAATGACCATTGATGGCTTCTTTTCCTATCTCGTGCAATTTGGGACTGTCCCAACCATCACCACCTAGAAGTGGCGCTTTAATTCCCAAGGATTTAGCTTGTTGTGCAATGAGGCCAACTTCGGTGTAATATCCCGGAACAAAAATTACATCTGGGGCTTTCGAGCGAAGTTGAGTCAACTGCGCTTTGAAATCCACATCATTATCTTGATAAGAAAGATCAGCGACGATTTCCCCACCCAATTTTTTAAAATCAGCTGCAAAAACATCAGCAAGGCCTACGCTATACTCATTTCCTACGGAACGCATAATTGCGGCTTTTTTTGCTTTTAAATTTTCAGTAGCAAATTTAGCCATGACAAAACCTTGAAAGGGATCGATGAAACAAACGCGAAAAATATAATCACCGATTTTTGTTACATCGGGATTTGTCGAGCTTGGGCTGATCATCGGAATGCCATGTTCTTGAGCAATAGGGGCCGCTGCTTTAGATCTTCCCGAAGCAACTTCGCCGATAATGGCGATCACTTTATTTTGAGTTATCAAACGGGTAACCGAGGCCGCGGCTTCTTCGGTTTTCCCCTGATTATCCTCAGTTATAAGTTTAATCTTTTTACCTTTAACTCCACCTTTTTCATTGATTTCATCCAAGGCCATTTTGATGCCTTTATTTGTCGAAATACCAAAAGTGGCTTGTCCACCGGTCAACGAGCCAAACTCGCCCACCAGGATCATGTTATCATTTTTCGTGCAGCCAAGAAAAGTCATGCCGAGCGCCAAGACGGTGCCCATCAGGAATGTAGTCATTTTTGTCATTATGTGCCTCCTTAAAAAGACAGATGAGATTTGCTTGTTCGCGTGCTGAGGGTCAATCAGAAAGGCCTTATGCAAAGCAAAAAAGTGAAACTGTTATCGAGCCAGGCGATAACTTAAGGAAATGAGCTCGGGATCGTTCTTCTTTTCGGTACCAGTCGCAATTTCCAAAGGAACATGAACAAGTTGTTTGCCCTCAATTCCAATCATAATATTGCAGGTCCCTTTCATCAGGGCATCGACAGCAGCAGCCCCCATTCGGCTGGCTAAAATCCGATCATTCGCCGTTGGAGCACCACCTCTTTGTTGGTGACCTAGGATGCATACCTTGGCATCAAGACCCGATTTTTTTCGGATACTTTCAGCAAGATCATAAGCGCGACCCGGTTTTTGGCCTTCGGAAGTGATGATAATACTGCTTCGTTTGCCATTTTTTTGAGCTTCTTTGATTCGTTCAACAGCCTTATCCACGGTGGTATTGCCGTCGGGAGTGAAAATTTCTTCTGCGCCTCCGGCAAGTCCTACAGCGGTGGCAATGAATCCAGAGTTTCGGCCCATCACTTCGACGATGAATAAACGATCATGGCTGTCAGCAGTGTCTCGAATTTTATCAATGGCATTCACCGATGTATTTACCGCGGTATCAAAGCCAATGGTTAAATCCGAGCCAACAATATCGTTATCGATGGTGCCCGGTACCCCTGTAATTGGAATTTGATGTTCTTTCCAAAGTGCAAGTGCGCCTCGGAAGGAGCCATCGCCACCAATACATACAAGAGCGTCAATTTGATGTTTTTTTAAAGTTTCAACGGCTTTTGTTCGATATTCAGGCTTTTGAAACTCAAGACAACGACCGGTTTTCAAAATTGTTCCACCACGTTGGATAATGTTTGCCATATCCCGCACACTCAAAGGCTTAACATTGTCCTCTAGCAAGCCAATATAACCCTGTTGTATTCCCAAAACTTCAATTTTATAGCCATGAGCTACGCGAACCACAGCGCGAAGTGCAGCGTTCATTCCAGGAGCATCGCCACCACTTGTGAAAACCGCAATTTTTTTAATTTGAGTTGAAAATTGAGCCATGGGAAAGGTCTCTCATTGCTTTTTTCTAATGACAAGACGAAAGGCATAAAAAAAGCCAGGCAGAGCCTGGCTTTCAAAACTGAGAATAGAATTCGATCAATTAGTTAAGAATTGATTTGAATTCTGCTCCAGCGCGGAACTTTGGAGCGTAAGAAGATGGGATTTTGATCGCTTTTCCAGTTTGTGGATTGCGTCCCATACGAGCTTTACGTTTAGCTTTGGTAAAAGTACCAAAACCAACAAGCTTAACATCATCACCTTTTTTAACGGCTTTTTTGATGTTCTCAACCATACAGTCAAGAATAGTTTCAGCTTGTGCTTTAGAGGTTTTTGTCTCTTCAGCGATTCTTTCGATCAATTGTGCTTTGTTCATTTTGACTCCTCATTGTGTCAATGTTGTTAATCTTCCTTTGATAGTCCCAATCAGAAATCAAAATTAAATTGTCGTCAATACAAAATTTTTAAGATTTTTTAAATTTTTTGGGCTTAAGAACCTTTTTGGTGACCACTTTTAGTCTAAATCTTCTTTTTCATCCTCTTCGGGGTGGTTCCAAGTTGAGTCTTCGTTGTCGTCTTTGATGGGAACACGAAAGCTTTCATCGGCCCACTGGCCAAGGTCAATCAAGCGACATCGCTCGGAACAAAATGGACGATAAGAATTATCCACAGAATAAATGGTCTCTTTTTTACATTCAGGGCAGCGGATTTTTCGAGTTGGTAAAGTACTCATTCAAAATAATTAGTACCGTACAAATCTTCCGGTGGCAAATATCACACCTTCGAAAGCCAATTGATAATCAAATTGAGCATCTTCAAGCTTTCCAACTGGAATCATAATTTGGATCAAGCTGGTATTAGCCGTGGTGTAAAGATCGCCATAACCTCGAGCCTCAAAGCCTTGGCTTTTATTGATAACAGAAATAGTCGCATCAACTGTGAGTGGGTTTTTAATGGCACTACCCAAATCCATTACTGGAAAACCGATCAGACCCAGGAAGAAATCTCCAACGGAAGGAAGTTGCACGCCCCAGTTCGAATAACCATTTGAATAAGGATAACTCGAAAATGTCGCATATAAATGATTAGCCGTGCCGGTTTGAGTTTGTAAAACCACTTGGGCATAACCACTTGTCCAGCTGGAACAAGAATAAATGCCTGCGCTTGTTTGCGCTCGGTCACAAACGCCCATCGCTTTTTTCAAAAAGTTTCTATAACCGTTGGAATCTTTTATATTAAAGTTTCGATACTGGTAATTATCACTGATAAAGTTAATTCCATTATAGGCACCGATCGCAGTGCCATTCGCATTGTAGCATTGTCCACCAGTATAATAGGTTCCAGTCGCGCATCCCATGGCATTGGGATTATAGCCAGCGGGAATTCCAGAGTTGTCAGTGTTATTTCTGTTGCAGGCAACAAGCATACTGGCGACTGTTAATATAGCCGTAAATCCCATTGAAATTTTAAAGGTGCTCATTCCATTTTTCATACTCAAACTCCTCTGTAAGGCCTTGAAGCTCATGCTTTTGAAAGGCCTCCATAAGCCATAGCAATACAGACTTCGTGCCAAAATCTTGGGCGTTTATAGCTATTTAACGAGGTTAAGAGCAAATTTAAGAATGAAAAGTGTATCAATTTTTGACAGTCAGGATCAAAAAAGGGCCAAGTAGAATTTCGCCATGTCT
>JBBTCO010000036.1:0-14827 GCA_038043185.1 Bdellovibrionota bacterium | reverse complement strand
CCGTCGATTCAAATCGAATTTAAGGCGGGGTCCATTTCATTGAACTCGTTTTTCGACAGCTAAAAATTCTCTATTTTCTTTAACTCAACGACAAAAAACGAGTTGGGGGTCGCGCCTACCCTCAACTAAAATTTAGTTTACAATTTTTAGTTTGAAATAATCGAAAATAATTGCCCAATAATCTGAAGTTGTTCTCCAGCCGAGGAAATCTTGTCGACCGATACTTCCCATCCAGTGGCCTGAATTGCTATTTGTATATAAATAAACGGGCTGATCCCCGGCTTGATTATTAATTAATTTTTCTGCAAAGCGATAGGAATGTTCTGGGTTTACACGAGAATCATTCCGGCCGGTAATAACTACGGTCATGGGATACTCTTCACGATCAATATTCAGTTCAGGCGAAATCTTTTTAGCTAATGCCTGTGCTGCAGGATCGGAAATTAAATTTCCATACTCATACACCTGATAAGGAGTGGTCAGTGGATCTAGCGTAGGTTTGTCGTGAAAAGCCAATGGACCAAACCGAGGAAAGGCTAAACCAAAAAGATCAGGTCTTTGAGTAATTGCTGCTCCGACCAGCAAACCACCATGAGAATCTCCTGAAATTGCGATTCGTTTTGGTTGTGTTACTTTTGCTTGAATCGCCCATTCGGCTGCTGCTATAACGTCATCAACAACATTTTGTTTATTTTCTGCCCGCCCTTGGTCATGCCATTTTTTTCCGAAAAAATAACTTCCTCTTATTGCCGGAGCTAGATGAACGCCTCCTGCTTTAATAAATTCATGAGTCATGAAACTGTAAAAAGGGTGAAAGTAATTATTTGAAGCAAATCCACCATAGCCCTCCATTAACACAGGGGCATTAGAATTAAAAATGGTTCCTTTTTTATAGGTTATTCGGATTGGAATTTCAGTGCCATCCTTACTTCGATAAGATTTATATTCTGTTAAGTATTCACCTTCGCCAGCCGTATTCATCATAGATTCATTGGGCTGCTTAAGATTTTCATTTTTCTTATCTGATAAAAACCATTCTTTAGTTACCGTGTCGTAAGTCCAAGATGTCCAGCGTTTCACGGGTGACTGTAATTTCATTTCTATATCTTGAGTTTGCTCGTTGTATTTAACGGATCCATAAGTACAACAAGATGGTATTTCTAAATTATTTAGCAACACTCCATCGAGATTTCTAATCTCCACAATCCTTTTTGCACCTAAATATTTTGAGACTACTAGATAGTTTTCTTTGACTTTAACTTCATCAATAACCATATCACTTTCAGGAACAATTTTTTTAAAAGTTTTTTTGCCATTTTGATTTGGAGTTATAGTTACTTTTAAAATTTCATTAAATCCACCACGACCCTCGGTTTTAATCCATAAAGTTTCAAGATCATTCGAGGTACTAAATACACTTTTAATTTTGCCAGGTGTGATCTTGAATGTTTTTGCTTTTACAGTTCTAACAAAAGTGTATTCACCAGAACTAGAAGCTTCATAAGCCCAGAGCTGATCATCGCTTCCATAAATATTTAGATTTTCTTTAACCTCGATCTTTAGTTGTCCCTGATCGTCTATTTGAACAACACTTCTTTTTCGGTTTAATTCTCTTTCTGCGTATGAAAATTTATTTGCTTTGATCCATACAGTCTCTGACGTACTGACATTTTCAATTTCTTTTAAGATTTTTTTGTCCTGTAATCTTATTACAACAAGAGTAAATACATCTATGTTTCCTTTAGCTGCAACTCGAACAAGTAAATAATCTTTCAGTGGACTTAGCTGAGCTTCAACGGGTATTACCGTATTATTATTTTTGTATTTAGCAATCGTTGGAGCATCTGGAAGCCCTTGCATTTTTAGGGATGATAATAAAATTTCTTTTTTATCGCTTCCCTTTCGAATTAAAACTACATTAACTGCCTTCCGTGACGCCAAACCTTCATCAATAATTTTAATCGTGAACTCAGGTGTCTCAAGTGGGTCAATCGTATCCCTTTCCCCTTGGTTCTCGTGTCGAATTAATCCTTGAATAATTCGATACTGACTTGTGCCTCTAATATATTTAACGACTCGGCTGCGTTGCTCTTTAACCCATTCGAGACTTAAAGGCACCGTGGGAGATTTTACAGAATTTATGCTATTTTGAAAGACTTGTGGGCATAAGGACTGTGCAAAAACGAGATCTGACATAATCAAACAAACTAAAACCATTACCATTGAAAAATTAAGAATATTCTTAGCTCTGAACATCCCCATTATCAAAGCAATAGCAGCTCCACTCCTATGACCCTATATTTGAGCTAGAGCCACTGATTTCAACTGTACATGTTGATTTGCTATACATCTGTCTTGAAAGTTACTTGAGTTAAATTGGACACAATTCGCCCATTCACCATCCAAAAGCTATTTTCGTTGAATTAAAATTTGAGATTTAGGCCTTGCTTGCGAAAAACGAGTTCGGCTTGGCCTACATGTTTGGCCTTCGTCCTATTGCAAACATGTAGGCCAAACGTTATGTCTGAGCTTTTTCGCAAGCAAGGCCTAAATCTCAAATTTTAATTCAATGTAAATGCCACTACTTCATATCGTAGATAACTAAACTGCCGATCAAATCTTGCAGTTGATCAAAGGGCTTTATATTTTTAGGAAGGTCTGATTTTAGCTCCATCGTTAGGACAGGAGTTTTTCTTTCAAACCACATGTAACGACCAAGACTGCCAGGGAAATGGCCTAAACTTCTCCAAGGAAGATAATCAAATTTTGGAGCTTGCACGTGGGGACCATCGAAATCCAAAACATTCAATGGCGTGTGTATCGAAATGATAAAGTCAGGAGTGAAATCTTGGATGTGCCCAAGAGCACACTTAACTTCGGGCTCGCTTCCACCCTGGTCACCCGGAAAACGACGGGGGTTAGCGCTGGATTGTAGCTTCCAATACTTTTGCGCAAGATCATCCCAATCCCGAGTTGGAAAGTTCCGATTGAGATCAACCTTGTGCGCATTGGTGCGAGTTTTTAATTTTACGCCATCAGGATTTAAAATCGGAACGACCCGCCAAGTATTTCGAGGCGTAATTGATTCAAGCCTTTCCATCCAATAGCGACCCACGGTTCCGGCTCCTGTTTCATCACCGTGAATTAAACTAAAAACTAAAATTTTCTTTGGAGTTTTTGCATCACCAACACGATCATAGTGAAATAGCGGAGTTTTTTCGACGCTCATGCATTCATCACGCACCACAACTTTTTCACAAGCGAGTTTGAGATCTTTTTCACTCAAAGATCCCGGAAAAGCACGAAGGCTTTCAAAACACTGAGCACTCAAGGTGGAGGCCGGCGCAGTGGACGCCCATGTCAGTTTTTGAAACGGAAACATCACCAGAAGCATCACCCATAAAAAAATTTGAGAGCTGCAAGAAGCCCGAGGCCTCAGCTCGTGTCCCATTACGAGAAAAAAGATTATTTCTCTCGAGTAAATCAGACAATGCTTCGTAAAATAGATAATAACAGGAGTTGATCGAATGCTTAAACGAGGTGGTTTTTTTGGTTTTATTAGTCTTTTTTTCATTAATCCACTGATCATTATATTATTCCAAAACTTCACTTCTACTCAAGATACCACTACTGCTAAATTGACTCAAACATCACCGTCGAAAAGCGCACGCAGTCCAGCTTCGCTCATAACCCCCGACCATAAAAATTTATCAGAACATAAATCGGAAATTTTGTCTAAACCTCCAAAGCGCTACGAGTCGAGTCTAGAATAATTAAAAAACCTTTGACTTACACATTTTATACATTGTAAGTTATGTGTATGAAAAAGAACAAAAGTTCAAAAACCTCATCTGAATTGCCTCCATCACTGACGCCCAAAGAGATGAAGATCCTGGTTTTCATCGAAAAGGAACTCCAAACCAAAGGTATAGCTCCGACTTTTCAAGAAATACAGCAGCACTTCGATTTCGCTTCAATTAATTCTGTTCAAAATTATCTAAAGCAGCTCACAGTGAAGGGCTATGTCCATATTCCACAAAATCAAAAGAGAGCCATTCGGATTCTACTTCCTTCGGTAGCTCTTAAAAAAGAAATGTTAAACCAATTTTCGACGAAGACAGGGCCTTCTCGCCTAAAGCTCCTCCAAGCCCGCGAGGAGGTTCTGTCCTCACCCCTAATGCGCTTACCTGTTATGGGCCGTGTCGCAGCAGGACAGCCCCTTGAAAGATTTTTGCATGACGAATTTTTGGATGTTCCTCCCTCAATGGTAAAGAATCCTGATAAAACATTTGTGCTTAAAGTTGAAGGTGACTCCATGATTGAAGATGGAATTTTTGATGGAGACCTTATTTTGGTCGAAAAACGAAATTCCGTACAAAATGGGGATATCATTGTGGCTTCTGTGGAAAACGAATCTACCGTGAAGCGATATTTCTTGCGACGATCTCCTTCGTCTGAAAAAACGATCGAACCAGATTATGGACCTCGAGTTATCGAACTAAAACCAGCGAATTCTCAAATGAAATCTCTTTGGTACTCTCCTGAACAAGTGGCAATTCAAGGCCTAGTCATAGGACTGATTCGTCATTTTCTTTAAACGCATTTTGCTGCTGGATATAGGGCCGGCCCTAGTCAGTAAAAATATCAGCAGACCTCTATTATTTAAGAAATTAAGACGATAGCTCTTTAGAGCGAGGTCTTAATGAAATTATTTATTCGTTTTCGCGGTTTACCTTTGCGACAAGTCGAACTAGAAAAAGAAAAAACTTACCGCGTAGGACGAAGCAGTCACAATGAAGTGCAAATTTCTGCTCATGAAGTCCCCAGGCATTTTGGCGAAGTGCGGTTTGAAAAAGATCATTGGCATTTCTTCTATAAAGAACAAAAAAATGCCCCTTTGAAATTAACTGATCATGAACATGTGTCGACACCTTATGGATTAGAACTTGGATTGGCGACCTACTTGGACCAAGAAAGTACCTTTGTCTCTTTCGCCACAAACCCGTTTAAATCAAAAGTCTGGCTTGCCGCAGGCGCAACCTGCGCTGCTTTAGCTTTGGTTATGGGCCTATCCTACGAAATTAACAAAACGCCTTCCTTGAATTCACAAAACCTGATGCAATTTTCTGAGGATCGAATCGTAAAATTTGAACTTAAAATTAAATCTGAACATCTGATAAAACTAAAAGCCGACGCAGGACTTTCTGATGAGGATTTTAAAACTTCGCTTGGGTTTTGCACGGGATTCGCAGTTGCCAAGAATGTTATTCTAACGGCTCAACATTGTGTGGTGAATCCTCCTGGATTTGAAGTCCTTAAAGATTTTGTTTTAAAGACATTTGACGGACGTGAAGTGAAGGCTTCAAAAATATTAGCAATGAATTATTTGCAAGATTATTTGTTTCTTGAGGTTGAAGGCTTAGATAATTCTCGCTCCTTTGAATTCGCCGAAAATTTCGAAATCGGTGAAAAAGTTTATACTATAGGTAACGTTTCCGGAGAAGGTTTAGCGATAAGAGATGGAATTATCTCTGGAGAAACAGAAGATGCAAATAATCCAAAAATTAAACATATTCGTTTTTCAGCCGCAGCAAGCCCCGGTAATAGTGGCGGACCTCTTCTTAATTCCAAAGGCCAGATCGTCGCCCTTGTTTCACGTAAAAACACATCAGAAAATTACAATATTGGAATTCATTTTCGTGATTTAAACCAAGCTAAAGTTGAAGTTGTGGATAATAAAAAATACAGCAACGTGGTGTACGATTCCAAATATTCAGAATATGATCTGCCGGCGCTGACAGCCTTAGCTAACCGAGTTTTTGGTCTTAAATTTCCCGATTATTTACTTTCACGTGCAGACTTAGTTGAAAAATTTAAAAACTTTATCGTCGATATTCCAATGCCCATTGATCTGGCTTCCAATAATCGAATTTTAGAAACTAATTTTGAATTGGCTTTCAAAAAATTATCCGGAAATTTAGACAACGAGGCCACTGCGAATCAATTACCAGGCCTTAGTTGGAAATCTCAGCCGACCAAAGATTTACCCGTTATTATTCCTGGCCTTCACGATGTTACAAATTCTTCATTTAGGAAAATCAATAATGGCATGGTTGTTCCAGCCGAATTAGGCTTGTATGGACACTCTGGCTTTTTTGGCTATGACGAGACTTTGCAGAAATTAAGAAAAAACGGAATCTATAAGTATCAGCCAGGAATGATGGCTCTTCGCGGAGCCTTAGTAGAACAAAGGATTCCAGGAACAGCAGAAAAAGGTTATTTGGTATATTCCTCTGCTAAAGATTCAAAAGAACCTTTAGATATCTCGAAAATGTTCTATGAAAGTCCTGATTTTTCAATCAGTTTTATAAAAACCACTCCAGCTGCCGAAGACAAAGAAAAAATTGTTTTACAAACTTTTGAAAAAATTCTTTTTGGCGAAGAGGGCGCTATCCTTAATTTAAAATTTTTTCCTTTTTTGAGACCAAAAGCAAAATCTGAATTTAAGCTTAAAACATTTCCTTCTGACATCAGCAAAGTGGATGTGCTTAAGGACGACCACGGTCGAAATTGGAGTTATTATATCGGCACTTTCTATGGAACTTTCTATGCGGAATTATTTTGCACTGAAAGTTTTCAGTCTGTTCATTGTTTAACTTCTTTCCGCGACGGTGAATTTTCAGAGGGACGCAAAATAAGTGCTAAAAATTTCGTTTATTATGAACTTGGCGAAAAATTTGCTTTGACTGAATATTTTCAAGTCTTAAATATTCCATTATTAAATTCTTACTTAAAATCCGACGAAACTTTAAAAGATTTTTCCTTGTCCTTAGAAAATGGAAACGATTTGATTGTCAAAGTTTCAAAGGAAAATAAAAAATTTAACTTCGGCCATTCTAATGAAATTCAGTCCTTGCGTTTAGTTCCTGTTATCAAACGGGATTCGAATTCGGGCAAATCAAATTGGATTGGTTATGCGGCCCAAGTTATTAAAAAAACAAAATTAGGTCCTGAAGTGTGCCTTCAGGGAATTGATCCCGAACAATATGCATATCATGATTTTACGAATAAGATAAATTTGTCCTTGAGTCGGCAACCATCGTCTGTGGCCACTGATTTTCTTCAGAGAAGAGCTCAATCGAAAGCGCAAAAGTTATTTAATCTTTGCATCCCTTTAACAAACTTCAATGGTGAAGAAAAAATTCTTGATCTGGATCTTAGACAAACAAAATATATAAAGTAATTCAGAAAACTTCTTGTAATTTAGAAGGATCAGGGACTTTGCGCTTGCGAATAAAGCCGAAATAAAAAATTATGCCCGTCACAGCGCCACCCAAATGGGCGCCATGCCCGATCGGAAATCCTCCCCCTTCAGCTTGTGCGACCAGACCCCATACGTCTAAGCCAATAAACAACAAAATGCCCAAAAGGGCGGGTATTGGAATTATTCCAAATAATAAAATTAATTGCCGTGGAAACATCAATGAAAAAAGAATGACTAAACCAGAAATAGCCCCTGAGGCGCCCAGAGCAGGTAGCTCTGGTTGCTGCAACAGCCAAGCCGAAACCAAAGCATGAGTTAACGAACTTACAACTCCAGCAATAAAATAAAATTTTAAAAACCGCGAGAAACCAAATATTTTTTCCAGAATAGGACCAAAACTGTTGAGTACAAACATGTTCATAAAAAAATGCAAGAATGCGTTGTGTGAAAAAACAGAAGTGATCAATGTCCAATACTGACCTTCCACCAGGCCACTCCAGCTTACTAAAAAATTTTGTGCCATAAATTCAGAGGGCTCATAAGTGGAGCTAAAAAAATTCCATGCTATAAAAACCAAGATGTTAATAAGAATAATTAATTTTACAGCGATATTGTTTTCCCTTTTTCATCCCTTGAATCCTGAAGACAAACCATATCGTCGAATTTGCCCCAAGGGCAAACTTAAATCATATTCTGTACAGATTCCCAGTCTTGCTTATGAGCAGCAAGTAATTGATCAATATAAGTCGCATCTTTAATGATTCTTTTCCGTGTTGATTCCACATCCCAATTCGAAACAAATTGGAGATAATACTGCATTTCACTTAATTTTTTTTTGATGTCTTGATTAAATGGCCTCAGATTTTCGTTCAATTGATTCAAATAAAGATTGGCCTTCCGCATAAAATCCCCATAATCAAGATCGTCAATAGAATTAATGTCATTAATGAATTGTTCGATGTCATGGAACATAGATTACCTCGTTTTGCATGTCATCTATGCTAATTTAAGCAGGGCTTCGAAAATCTTTAAATTCAGAACTTTCAGCGCAATGGGAACAACAATATATTCTGCCTTCAGTTTCAACGCCATGGCCAATGACTCGAGTATCACAACACGCGCACCTTGGCGAAAGAACATTGATGGCACATTCAAAACTGTCAAACACATGTTCTTTGCCATGCATGATTACTTGAAACGCATTAGCGTACTGATTTCCACAATTTTCACATGTTTTTTCCATATGTTTCTCTTTTATTAATTTATTAATTGCTAAAATTTTTCCCTTGAACGTCATGGTAAGGTGTATAGACCGGATCTTCACCTTGATAACTTTTATTGTCCTGCTGATTCTCGCCAGTTTCTTTATTTTTTTCTGATTTTGAAGAATTCTTATTAGAAGCTGGGTGCTTTACATCTTTATTTTTTTTGTTTTTATTATGAGCCATTATGTATCTCCTTTTTTAACAATCTCTTTAATCTGTTAACAAAAGGAAGAGCAAAAAGAGCGCCATACTTTAAAAGTTACTTAAAGCGAGAACACTGAGCTCTCGCTTTTAATTTGTTAAGCTTGTCCCATTGATGGGGCAATTTCACACATTGAATTATTTGATTGCTGCGCCAATCCCATATTTGTGCGGAGCCTGATTATAAACTGCCTTTGCCTGAGGCAAACTCTGCGAGAGCTGGCCACGACGATTTGAATCAGAGGGATGAGTCGACATCCATTCGGGTATGGATTTTCCTCCAGAAGCTGCACCCATTCTTTCCCAAAGATTGATCGACTCTGCAGGATCATATCCACTTTTTGCCATAAAAACTTGCCCAACAGCATCGGCCTCGGATTCATCTTGCCGAGAATATTTTCGATTAAAGAATGTAATTGCTAAGCCCGCCGCTGCACCGCCAAGATTGGTCCAAGTTTTACACGCCTCCGTCTTGCAAAGCATTTGTCCTCCAACAACTGTTGCCATTCCGATAATCAAACCTGTTTGGTTTTCCTGAATGGCACGAGCATATTGTTTTTGTCCATGTCTTTGTGTCGCATGCGCCACTTCGTGTCCCAGAACAGCAGCTAATGCCCCTTCTGTTTTAAGAACGGGCATAATGCCAGTGTAAACAGCTATTTTTCCACCAGGCATACACCATGCATTGGGCGAGGGATCTTCAATCAGGATTGCTTCCCATTGAAAATTCTCTCCGGAAGCCGCAGCAATTCTTTGCGAAACTCGCTGAACCATTTCGCTCCACTCACGATTTTTTGAAATTTTTGATTTTGCTTTAACTTCACTATATGCCTTTAGTGACTCAGCATTGATTTCATCTTCGCTTGGAGCAGACCCACCGCCTAAAGTAGCGCAACCCGAAAAATAAATAAATCCAATCAATAAGAGTATTTTTTTGTGCATATAGTAGTGCTAACTCTCGTAGGAACGAAAATCAAAACTTTTTATCGAAGTGCTCCTATTTTTTGAATTGATATATTAAAAGTTGCAACGAGGTTTACTCCTGCATAAGCCTGCGTAGTCTTCACCAAGGGAACAACCACTTTCTTTTGATCAGCGACTGGCAAAGACATCAGAATTCGATCTTTCGCATTTAAAGCATGCCCTGCAAAGTACAATTGCGTAATCATCTCGGCATAACCCATTTTTTGAATTTTAAAGTGGATGTGGGGAGGTCTTGTCCAACCTGTATCTGCTGGATAAGCGCCGGGAAGAATTGTTTTAAATCTGTAAAGGCCTGTCGCATCGGTTACTGCTCTTCCCCAATATTGAAAATTTCGATCAAGTGGAGCTGGATTAGGATCATTGGGATGATTGTACTTTCCAGTCGTGCAAGCCTGCCAGATCTCTACAAGAGCACCGGCTAAAGGCGCACAGTTTTGATCCGTAACAATTCCCTGAACAAGTATTTCTTGTCCAACAGCTTTCCCGGCCTGTCCTTGTACAAATGTTAAGTCAGCATCTTTATCCGGCTGGTCTTTAACGGGATAAAATGGCCCCGGCGTTTGAGCGGGAGTCAGTCCACAAAGTTCTCGTGTTTGTCCTAAGGCCACAGTCACCGCAGTCATTCCTGCGCCAAAGAGGCCTGTGCGCAAGGCCGTACGTCTTGATTTATTGATATTGTCTTCCATTTTATAGTTCTCCTTTTCTTCTGGCAAATTTAAGTCTTTTTTTTAAATAAAAATAATTTATTATAACTATACTTGTGATAGTCTCTTTTTATGAATATTAGCTTAACTGACCTTTATTATTTTGTAGAAATCGCCCAGGCCCTGAGCCTTTCCCGTGCGGCTTTACGACTTGGAGTGACTCAGCCTACTCTATCCGTGGCCTTGAGTCGAATCGAACATAGCCTGGGGACTCGACTTTTTCTGCGCAGCAAAAAAGGAGTTCTGCTGACCCCTGCTGGTCGCAGCTTTGTCCTGCAAAGCAGACAGCTTATCCAAAATTGGGAAGCTGTTAAAAATCAAACTCAAGCTGTTCATAGCGAAGTCAAAGGCAGATATATAATAGGCGCCCATCCCTCTGTGACTCTTTACAGTTTGCCACAAATCTTTTCACAGTTACTTGCCGATAATTCAGAACTAGAAATTAAACTTGTTCACGATCTATCCAGAAAAATTCTTGACGAAGTTGTCCTTGGAAATATCGACATCGGACTTGTGGTAAATCCAGTACGTCATCCTGATCTTATCATAAAAAAACTAAGCGATGACCAAGTGACTTTGTGGACAGCACCTAAAGGAAAAGTAAATACGGATGTACTGATTGGTGATCCAGAGCTTATCCAAACTCAAACTTTACTTAAAAAAATTCGCAAAACAAAATATGATTTTAAACGATTTATTTCGTCTTCTAATTTGGAAGTTGTTGCAGCTTTAACTCGCGAACGATCTGGAATTGGTATTCTACCAAAGAGAGTCGCCCTTTGCACCGGTGGACTGGAAATGATTAAAAACTCGCCTTCATTTAATGATGAGATTGGCTTGGTTTACCGAGCGGAGATGCGGAACGTAAAGGCGGTTCAAGTTATTGGATCGGCTTTAGAAAAAGCATTGGCTTAAAAGCAATTATAAAAACTTCATCCCCTATTGACGCATTGGATTAGTCAGTTATTATGCGGGAAACGCGTACTCTAAAAAATATTTAAAATAAGGAATAGAAATGAAAAATCTAATCGTAATGGCAATTATGAGTATTTTCGCAACGTCTGCAAGCGCCGGAAAAAATGTACTCTGCACTGACCGCAAAATTCAAGATGCTCACTTCGTAGCCAAGTTTTTTGATACTGGAGTTGAAGGCGCAAAAATAGAATTATCTGTCCCAACAGGTGAAAGCAGTGCAAAGACTCTTTCAGGTATTTGTTTCCCCGACCAATCTGTCGAACTCGCGATTACTTGCAGCGTGATTACTTCGACCGACTCTGGATATCAAGTTAGACTTTTTTCTGCTGGTGGCAGCGAGCTTAAAGCTTCCGTGACTGCTTGGTCAATGGCTGGCATGGGCAAACCAACAATTCTTCCTTGCGATAAAAATTAATTTTTACTTTAATTGAACGCCTTCTAATATCAGAAGGTTTCTTTTTATATCAAGACCGCCGGCGAATCCCGTTAGGCAACCAGAGGCTCCGATCACACGATGACAAGGGACAATGATGCCAATGGGATTTTTGCCATTCGCGGCCCCGACAGCTCGCGCGGATTTTGGCTGCCCCAAACGTCGCGCTTGCTCTCCGTAAGTGATGGTTTGTCCGTAAGGAATTTTGCGTAACTGCTGCCACACTCGTTTTTGAAACTCGGTGCCTTTGGATGCAAGAGGAATGTCGAAAGTTTTTCTTTTACCCAAAAAATATTCTTTCAGTTGGGCTTCTGTAGTATTAAGAATCGGATGGTGTTTTCCACTTTCAATACGATTCAGATCATTTTTTAAATCTGGTATGTCATGACCCCAATTCAAAATTAACAAAGCGGTTTCGTTCGCAATCAATATAAGTGGACCAACAGGCGAATCTATTTTTTTATAATAATGGGTGTCTTGCACTTTCGGGACAAACTTATGGCGTATCTCTTTCGTGGGATGTAGATGTTCCATAATAGCAAATCTCCTTTACAGTCGCATCCTATCAGAGTCGTAACTCCCCGACCACCACTGTTACTGGATGGCCCATTACAGCGTCTGCTTCAACTGCACCCAGCGAAAAATCCCTAACTTCTTAAAACAAATGAGGAAATTGTGCTCGACTTTACAAAAGTAACCCTATTTAAAAAATCATTTGACTAAGTAACTACTTATTGAGTATATACTTATCCAGATGGAAAAAATAACTCGAAAAGAACAAAAAGAAAAAACTCGTGCTGGTCTGGTAGGTCGTGCAGAGAATCTTTTTTCTTCACGTGGAATTTCGCAAACGACAACGGCCGAAATTGCAAAATCACTAAAGGTTTCTCATGGAACTTTGTTCGTGCATTTTCCTACTCGGGAAGAATTGGTCAAAGCTGTTGTTGACGAATTTGGCGAGCGACTTTCTACGGCTCTCGGCGAACGATGTGCTGCTGATCTTAAATTAAAAGACCTACTTAAATCCCATATTGATGTGCTCGCGGAATTTGAAGATTTTTATATGAGACTTATTTCTGAGTCTCAGTCCTTACCCGCCCACATTCGAAGTATTGTCTATGCGATCAACGCTTCGCTATCCTATCGCTTTTATCGAGCGGCAAAAGTAGAAATGGATAAAGGTCACATAAAAAAAATGACTCAGGTTCATTTTTTCAACACTTGGATGGGGCTACTGCACTATCAGATTATGAACAGAGATTTGTTTTCAGAAAAGACACCAATTTTAAAAGAAGTCGGCGACGACCTTCTTAAACACTTTTTTTACATTATTAAAAATTAAAAAGGAGAGAATTATGAAACCAAAATGTGAATCATGCAACTCATGCGGAATGCCGCTAGAAAAAAAAGAAGATTTTGCCTTAGGAGATACCTCGAGCAGTTATTGTCAATATTGTGTCGATAAGCAAGGTAGCCTTTTGCCTTATGAAACAATTTTAAAGGCGAATGCTAATTATTATCAAGAATCGCAAGGCATCACAGAACAAGCTGCGAATAAGTTGGCAAAAGATTTACTCAAATCCATGCCTGCGTGGAAGAATGTAGGCATGTAATGGCCAAGTCAGTCGCAAAGAAAAAAACATTTTGTAAAGTTTGTCCGAGCTGGGAAATTAAAAACCCAGCTCGTTGTTCCAACACAATTAAGAAGTCCACAGGGACAATTTATTTTTGTACGAAGAGATGCAAAGAGCGATACTCGAAATCACCCGAAAAGTTTTCTTGAGATTTTTACAACGGCTTATGAGGTTTCAATCCAATGTCTTCCGGATTCGCAACATAGATCAAATGGTCGACCCATTCGCCGTGCTCAAACCAGTATCGTTTTTTGATTCCTTCTCTCTTCATTCCGATTGCTTTCACCAGGTGAATCGACTTTCTGTTATCTAGATTGATCGCAGCTTCTAAACGGTTAAGTTTTAATTGCTTAAAGCCAATCTTTAATCCCGCCGCAGAGGCCTCTTGTCCATACCCGAGGCCCCAATGTCGATTGTAGATCTGATAACCGAAGTTGGCGAACTGATGAGTGCTGCGAACAAAAATGTCAAAATCAATTTGCCCGATAAGAGCACCGGTTTTCTTTTCAAAAATATAATAGCGATAATAGTCGTCCTTCTTAGCCAGATCTTCGTGCTCTTTCTTGACCTTGTCGAACCACCTTTGAGTGCATTTCTTCGGAGCAAGAGGTCCACGATCCCACTTTGATTGTTTCGGAAGACCCTTTGTATAAGCATCATACCAAGCTAGATAATCTGATTTTTTCAAGGGACGCAAAATAAGTCTTTGAGTTCTAAATTCTAAGCGCTTCATCTAAGTATCTCCATTACTATCTTGTAGAATAAATTTTTTCGTATTTGATAACTACTTATTTGAAGTAAAGGCTGCAAAGTTAATTCTTCATAAGTTGAAGCACTGCTTTACTCATGTCGTCGTCTCTGTTTGCAAGGCCCTCAATAACACTAAACTTGTCAGTATCAGTTCTATTCTGACTTAATTTGAATTTGGCATCTATTTTCTCGACAGAAATCTCGAACCCCACAATGGCGGAACAAAGAGTTTCAGGCGCCAACAAGTCCTCTGGCAACTCGAAGGCCCATGGGTTTGTTGTGCCCGATTCAAACTTTTCAGTAAGCGTTTTCAAAATACCAACAAGCCCATTGAAATCGTCAATGAGCTTGGTAGATCCATCAATGTGAATAGCAGCATAATTCCAGGTGGGCACGTCTCGACCCAAGCTATACCACTTTGGTGTGATATAAGTATGCGGCCCATTGATAATGACCTTTACCTTCGGATTCCTCTTGAAATGTTTCCACTGCGGATTTCCTTTGGCCACATGACCAAGGAACGAAAAGCCTGAAGCGGTTTTCTTTGTCACAAGAGGAATGTGATTGAAAAATGGCTGTTTTGTTTCGTCAAACGACATCACTGTGGCAAAGGGGTA
>JBBTCO010000035.1:0-77503 GCA_038043185.1 Bdellovibrionota bacterium | reverse complement strand
GAGGATTAAAAAGAAAAAATAACCGCTAACCTGACAGCATTGACCGATACCCCCATCGCAAGCACAAACGCCTTCAACTGATGAGCCGTGAAATTTAATAATGAGAAGTGAATACTAAGTTAACAGCATTTTGTCTTATAAAATAAGAACAAACTACCCAGCTTTATTGCCACCGGTGATTTTGCCGCTGCCAAAAACAGGGATCCCATCTGGGCTGGTTGTTTCTCTTGTCGTGGAGTCTGCTTTTCCAAGAAAAGTTTTGGCATCGTTCGGAGAAACTTTGCCCTTTTTCACAAGGTCATCAATGTATTTTTCAAAAAGGATCATGCCGCTTGCAGAACCAGTTTGCATAGCTGATGGTATCTGATGAAGTTTTCCTTCGCGAATCAGATTTGCGACAGCTTTATTGTTTTTAAGAATTTCGTAAGCAGCCACACGGCCTTGTCCGTCAGCGCGCGAAAATAATGTTTGGGCGATGACTCCGCGTAAACTCTCGGCCAACATAGTGCGAATTTGGGCTTGTTGGCCAGATGGAAAAACGTCGATGATACGATCCACGGTTTTTGCGGCGCTATTGGTATGAAGTGTTCCGAACACAACGTGACCTGTTTCTGCTGCAGTTAGCGCCAATGAAATTGTTTCTAAATCTCGCAGCTCTCCGACCAACAGAATATCTGGATCTTCCCGCAAGGCCGCCTTCAACGCGTTTGAAAAAGATTTCGTATGGCTTCCCACTTCTCGTTGGTTGACCAGGGATTTTACATTTTGATGGACGAACTCGATGGGGTCTTCGATGGTGATGATATGAGCTTCACGAGTCATATTGATGTGATGAATTAAAGACGCAAGTGTTGTCGATTTTCCTGAACCCGTAGGTCCGGTGACAAGAATCAAACCGCGATCACAATCAATCAAATCCATCACATAAGAAGGCAGGTTAAGTTCTTTTGCCGTACGAATTTTTTCTGGGATAATACGAAAAACGCCACCTAAACCTTTCCGCTGCATAAAAATATTGCAACGGAAACGGCCGATTCCTGGTAGGGTATAGGCACAATCTAATTCCCATTTTTCAACGAAGATTTTTTTTTGTTTTTCAGTTAAAATTTCAAAAACAAGTCCTTGAACATCTTGGCTTGAAAGTTCTTTGTAATTCAACGGAGCCATATTTCCATGCAAGCGCAAAAAGGGTGGTGCGCCACTCGTTACATGTAAATCTGATGCGCTCTGTTCAACCATGATCCTGAACAGCTCGTCAATTGCGGCCATTTGGCCTCCTGTTGATATTTCCTTTTCGGTAAAAAACACGGTAGGATAAGACTTGCTTTTATGTGACAAGGAAAACTAGACCATTCTCAAGAAGGTACCAATGGCAGCTGAAATTTTAATAAATGTGAAGCCGCAAGAAACTCGCGTTGCCTATGTTGAAGCCGGCGTTTTAACAGATTTAAAAATCGAAAGAAAAACCTCCCCGACGATGGTCGGGACTGTTCATCGTGGGACCGTCATAAGAGTATTGCCTGGAATGCAAGCCGCCTTTGTCGACATAGGCCTAGAAAAAGCAGCCTTTCTGTATGTTGGTGATATTCGTGAGGATTTAGATTCCAACGCCTATGTCCTAGGAGAGGTCGATCGAGACGAACCTCTGACTGAAGATTTAGATGATGATAAGCTGCCTTCGCAAAGTGTATCGAGCAAAACACCTATTCAGGATCTTTTGAAAGAGGGCCAGTCCATCATGGTGCAAGTTTCCAAAGACCCCTTGGGAACAAAAGGTGCTCGCTTGACCACCCACATTTCTTTACCTGGACGATTTGTCGTCTATTTGCCAACCGTAAGGCATCTTGGCGTTTCGCGTCGAATTGAAAACGAATCTGAACGGGATCGCTTGCGCCAGCTGGTTCAAAAAATCAATCCTTCAGGCGGAGTTATTGTCCGCACAGCGGGTGAGGCTGCTAGCGCGGAAAGCTTAAATGCGGATATTGAATATTTGGATCGTTTAGGAAAAGAAATTTTTAAGAACTATGAAAAAAGAAAATCACCGGGATTAGTTCATGCCGAATTGGATGTCGAGCTTCGCGCCCTTCGAGATATGATGAATGAAACCGTTTCGGCCGTTTGGGTTGATGATGTCGAAGTTCACAAAAAAATTGTGAAATTTGTATCCCAACTTATGCCTAAATATAAACAAAATATAATTTACTATGAAGAAAAAAAACCTCTCTTTGATTTGTACGACATCGATATGGAAATATCACGCTCGATGGATCGGAAAATTTGGCTTAAATCCGGTGGCTATATTGTCATTGATGAAGCTGAAGCCTTGGTGGTCATCGATGTTAATACGGGTCGGTTTGTTGGCAAAAAAGATTTGGAAGACACCATTTTAAAGACGAACTTGGAAGCTGTTCGCGAAATTGCGCATCAGTTACGAATTCGAAATTGTGGCGGCATAATCATCATCGACTTTATTGATATGGAAAAAGAAACTCATCGTGAAAAAGTATTAGATGCGCTGAAAGAGGAAGTCGAGCGAGATCGTGCTCGCACGAACGTCATGTCCATGTCGACACTGGGTTTAGTCGAAATGACCCGAAAACGAATTCGCCCAAGCTTGATTAAAACTCTTTGCGAGCCCTGCAGTTATTGCGAGGGCAAAGGTTATATTAAAAGAAAATCGACAGTTTCTAATGAGATTTTTCGAGAATTAGAGCGCGACGCAGTTCTGATTGAAAATAAAAAAACAAATATTGTCATTCATTGCCATGCTCAAGTTGTGGATTGGATTTACGAAGTTGAGGGTGAAAGTCTAGAGCATGTTGAGAAGAAGTTGGGAAGATCTGTGGCATTTAAGATCGAGCCGAATTATCACTTAGAGCAATACGAAATTTTCTTTCTGTAATTGAAGACGGTGATTTGCTTAATCACCGTAACATTTATGCAATAAGACATTGTTGTGAAGGCTTTAACACATCAAAAAAATTTGTCGACAAACGACTTTAACATAAATTAAAAAATCTCCGATGCGTTCTTACAGACCTCGCCTGATCAAGTGATGATGAGTGTGCGTGGAAAATTTTTTTAGGAGTGTATGGACGAGTTTGATGAAATAACCGAGATTGCTCTTTCTGAATCGCGCACTCTTTTAGAAGAAAGTGAAATCCTTATTTTGAAAAGGCGAAATAAACCAGGAACCGTCGCCGAGCTTTTTCAAAGAATTCATACTGCAAAATCAAATATGGCTGCAATTCCTAGAAGCAAATCAATAAGCCTACTTTTGCAAAATTTGGAAAGTATTTTATCAATTTGCGAGATCAAAAAAAAGAAATTTACCACTGTGTTAGCTCCTTAAGACTCAAAGGGCCTAAGTAAGGTTTGGAGAGATTCAGGCTCTTTGCCTAGTTGTCGTTTTGAGAGTCAAGAGAGACAATTTGGTGGAGGTCGAAGGACTATGGTTTTAAAGAGCTGTTTGTTTTTAATTTTTAGCGGGATTTTGTTGCCGCCAGCGTTTGCGGCCGTTCAACAAAAAGATTACTCTGCTTTGTTGAGCAGTGCTCGCTGCTATTCGATAAGCGAAGCAGGAAATCAGAATAAAAATAAGGCTTACAAATGCGACGACAGAGGCTTAAATAAAACCAGAAACAAGGCGAAAGAGGGTATCAATACGAACTCTTTGGGAATATCAAAAGCCAATCCGTCAGCTAATAAAATGAATAAATTGTCCTTCGAAGCTAAAAATCACGATCAAATTCTTTGAGTCTGTAGCCTAACGCTATTGGCAATAAAACTGATAGAATTCAATATATTAGATCCAAAGCACCTGTCCTGGATTTTCCACAACTTTTTCCACCGCCATTTGCGAAACAACGTCGGGTTTTAAGTCAGTACAAAAGGCATAAAAAACAATCCCATCAATAGAGATTGACAACTCCTACCGCAAGGTGGCATTTACCAGGATCTTATTCGCGAATTTTGGAGGCATTTATGTACGCGATCTTCCGCACCGGTGGTAAGCAATACACCGTAAAACCTGGCGATCTTGTTTATGTTGAAAAACTAGATAATGAGTTGGGATCTGAATTTGATATTAACGAAGTGTTGCTTATTGGCGGAGAGAAAACTCACATTGGTCAACCTCTTGTAAAAAACGCTAAGGTGACTGTCGTTGTTACAAAACAAGCCAAAAATCGAAAAGTGATCGTTTTCAAAAAGAAACGAAGACAATCTTTCCGTAAATTCAAAACGCATCGTCAACCATTCACCGAGCTTTTTGTAAAAGCAATCACCGGACCAGAAGGTCAAGTTGTGAAATCAGAAGAAAAAGCACGAGTTATGGATATGGCAGTTATTCGCGCAGAAAAAATTCAAGCAAAAATTGATGCCAAACGTGAACGATTGGATAATCGACCAGCAGATGGCTCTACTGAAGAAATCGTGAAAAAAGTTGCGAAAAAAGCAGCTCCCAAAAAGAAAGTTGCCAAAAAGGCAGCAGGCGCGAAGTCTTCTTCTAAGAAAACAAAAAAAAGCGGAGCTAAAAAAGTCGCTAAAAAAACAAGTAAAAAATCCTAAAGAGAAACACTAACGGGGATAAGTTATGGCATCGAAAAAAGCTGGTGGTAGTACCAAGAACGGAAGAGATTCACAGAGTAAACGCTTAGGTGTAAAACGCTTTGGCGGAGAACCCGTACTTCCTGGAACAATTATTGTGCGTCAACGAGGAACTCAATTTCACGTGGGCAACAATGTGAAAATGGGACGTGATCACACAATTTACTCAGTGATTGCAGGTTTAGTTAAATTTGAAAGACAATCTAAATTAAAATTTCGAATTAGCGTTTATCCAAAGAGCGCCTAGTCCGCTAATTTAATAGTTATGGGAGAGGGAGTCTTTCGGCTCCCTTTTTTTTTATATGAAGTTCGTTGATGAAGTCAGTATTACAGTTTCCTCTGGTCGTGGTGGACCGGGTTCAATCAGCTTTCGACGTGAGTCATTCGCTCCTCGTGGTGGACCTGACGGCGGGGATGGTGGCCGTGGTGGCAATGTTATTCTTAAGACATCACGCCATCTCAATTCACTTATGGATTACCGCGCTAATAAAAAATATGCCGCTGAAAATGGTCAGCCTGGTGCTGCGAAAAATTGCAGCGGAGCTCAGGGGCAAGATTTAATTATGCTTGTACCCGAAGGCACGGTAATTCGTTCCAGTACTGGGGAAATTCTGGTCGACCTTACTGGCGAAGTTGAACATGTGTTGTTGACTGGCGGTCGTGGCGGTAAAGGCAATACATTCTTTAAAACAAGTGTTAACCAAGCTCCGGAAAAAGCCCAGCCAGGTGAAGATGGATCAAGTTTAGATATCAAACTTGAACTTAAACTTATTGCTGATGTCGGTATTATTGGTTTTCCCAATGCCGGAAAATCAACATTGATCTCTAAAATTTCAGCGGCAAAACCAAAAATCGCCGATTATCCCTTCACCACGCTGACACCCCACTTAGGAGTGGTTAAAGCGGCAGAGTTTAAATCTTTTTTGGTCGCCGATATCCCTGGTTTGGTAAAGGGAGCTTCACAAGGTGTTGGCTTAGGAATTCAGTTTTTAAAGCATGTGGAAAGAACAAAGTTTTTTATTCATTTGATCGATGTTTCTGGAATGTCGGATCGCGATCCCATTCAAGATTATGAAGATATCAATAATGAATTGGCTTTGTATGACGAAGCCAATCGGGACAAAGATGGATTTTTCCCTCTGTCCACTCGACCTCAAGTCGTTGTGCTCAATAAAATAGATATTTTACCAGAAGAGCGTATGAAAAAAGTTAAAAGTGATTTCAAAAAACGAATCGGATCAGAACCACTGATGATTTCTGGAGTAACCGGAAAAAATACCAAAGAATTAGTTCAGGTGATGACCAAAATGATTTTTTCGAACGAGGATCAGGTATGAAAATTGGAATTTTTGGTGGGAGCTTCAACCCGCCCCATATGGGACACATTGATAGCTTAAATACAGTACTGAAAAAAGCCGGCTTAGATAAAATTCACATCGTACCGGCGGTGCAAAATCCATTAAAGCTTCCTGTGGAAGGACCAACTCCAGAGCAAAGATTGGAAATGGTTAAAAAATCTTTAGAAAGCTACGGTCATCAGTTTATTCCCGATGATCAAGAAATCAAACGCGGTGGTTTAAGTTACACGATTGATACGGTTTCACAATTTCGTAAAACCACAAAGGCCGAAGATTTGTATCTCATCATGGGGGTGGACAACTTCGAGAGCTTTAATGAGTGGAAAGATTATAAAAAAATTCTGACCGAAGCGAATCTAATCATTACGACTCGACCGGGATTTGATGTTCCTGCAGATCAAGATGAACTTCCTGATTTTATAAAGGAACTGGTAGCTGATTTTGATTTTAATTTTATTGAATTAACTACTGGAAGAAATATTCAGTTTTTGACTTTGAAAGATGTTGAAACTTCTTCTAGTGAAATTCGTCGAAAACTTCGTTTGGGAAAACCTGTAGATCAATTTTTACCATTGGGCGTAGAAAGATTTATCAAAGAGAATAAACTGTATCGACCTATGGGCGATCGTATCGGTGATTTTCGAAAATTCACTGAGTTTTGTGCAAACCATTTTTTCGAGAAGAAGGCAATTCAAGTACGGGCTTTTGATTTAAGCCACATGTCAGCTCCTTCAGAATTTACCTTGATAGCTTCGGGTACGAGCACGCGACATGCGGCCTCGCTTGCCGAAAACTTAATTCTTGCAGTTAAGGAACAGTACAATGTACATCCCCAAAGTCTGGAAGGCGTTGATGAAGCGCGATGGGTGGTTGTTGATTATGGTTCTTTAATCATTCATATTTTTTACGACTTTGTTCGCCAAGAGTACTCGCTCGAGAAAATTTGGCATGAAGGAAAAGATTTGGGATTGAAAGATCCATTGGCTGCAAAATAGAATTTTTTCGATTTTTAAAAATGAGAAAAAAATGAAAATAGTTTTTCTTAATGTGCAAACTTCACACGATAAGTGGTCCGACTTAGCTTGTGAAACTTACATTGAAAAATTAAAACATTTCCACAAAATTGAAATAAAGACCTTAAAGCCCGGAAAACATGCCCGTGATAAATCCGATCTTAAAAAAGAGCAGGATTCAGAATTAATTTTGCAGGAACTTAGCAAAGATGATTTTGTTATTTTGTTTGATGAAAAGGGTCGCCGTTTGGCTTCATTAGAATATTCGCAACAAATTCAATTGGCATTAAATTCGGGAAAAAAGCGAATGGTATTTATTATTGGCGGCGCCTTCGGCGTTTCTGCTGAAGTCATTATGAAAGCAAATTTGACAGTCAATCTTTCGCCAATGACGATGAACCACGTGGTTGCACAAGTGGTCGCTCTCGAGCAAACGTATCGTGCCTTTACGATTTTGAATAAGCTGCCCTATCACAATGCTTAATTTGATGTAAAATTTTGTGGACTCGTTTTTGAAAACAAAGCCTTATGCATATGAACAAATCGTTTATTTACTGGTTAGGTCTTCGTTCATGTCTTATTTGCGGATCTTACAATGTTAAGCGACATGAATTATGTGAAGTTTGTATTACTAGAATCATAAAAAAAACTCAAATCATGCGAATCGAATTCAAATCGAAAGAGCTTAAAATTAGTTTTCCTGTGGTTAGTTTGATCAAGTGGGTTCCCAAAGAGAGTGATCATCTGTCTAATTTTTTTTTGAAAATGAAGGGGCCGTCAAAAAAGAAAATATGGAGAGAGTTAGCCCTCATTTTCTTGAAGCAGAACCTCATAAATAAAATCGTAGCTGATTTCCAACAGGCTATCGTTGTTCCTTGCCCATCAAAATCAAAGAAGCCAGATCACGCCGAACAGTGGGCAAACGCTTTAGCCGAAGCCATGTCATGGCGTTATGCGCCGATTTTAAGTTGGTCCGAGCAAACTGAAAACAAACATCAAAGAGAGAAAACATGGCTTGAGCGTTGGAGTTTCCAAAGCCAAAAACATGTAAAATTTACGGTGAACCAGAGTCTTTGTCAGAGTCCGTTAAGCCTAGAAAATTTCGCAGGTAGCCTTATATTCGTCGACGACGTAATTACAACAGGAGCGACCGCTGCTCAGGCTTATTTGGCCTTGGGGAGGCCTAAAAATTTCATGGTCATTACCCTAGGCAATCGCACTCAGGTTGCGAAGCCACACGCAATTTGTTAAACTTCGCAGGCCTGTTGAAAAAGCATCATCTACGGCCTTGTAGATGACACTTTTTGAACAGGCTTGGGGAATAAGAGCGCGATGAAACAAAGTACTTCGACATTAAGTTTAATTATTTTAACAGCAGGGATGATTTTTTCGTGTGGAGCTTTTGCGAAATCGACAAAGAATGCGAAAAAAAATAATCAAAAAATAAACTTATCCGAGGTCTTGAAAAAATATCGAACGACGGTTTTGGTTAAAATGAATGTTGTCAAACGGGTGAAATCTGAGCTGTTAGATAAAGAAACTCTGTACAAGGGTCAAATGTATCTCGCACAAGGAAAATTTCGTTGGGACAACGACATCCCGGAAAAAACACAAATTATATTTGACGGAAAAACTGTTTGGAACATTCAACATCCACCGCCAGAACTGCCTGGTCCCTTACAAATTGCAAAAGCAAAAGTGGATAAAAGCACAAAAAAACAAATCCTAATTTCGACGATCCTTTCAGAGAATGGAATTAATGAAAATTTTAAAATTATGAAAACGACACAAGAGAGCGGTGATACTACCTATGATCTTGAGCCTAAAGGTAAAGATTTGGGAGTGACTTCACTGAAGCTCAAAACAGATCGACATAAGAATATTTCTGAACTCAGCTACAAAGACGATGTAGGGAATCAAACGGCCATTCAATTTAGCAATACTGAATTTTTAAAAAAAGCCCAAAGTAAACTTTTTGAATACACCCCGCCAAAAGGGGCACAGGTGACAAATCTATGAAGCTAAACCAAGAAAATCCAAATTTATCTAAAGTTCATTTCGTTAGTTTGGGATGTCCTAAAAACCTTGTGGACTCAGAAATTATGGCTGGAACCTTAATGAAAGAGGGTTATCAAGTTGTCGGTGATGAGAACGAAGCTGAAACCATCATTGTCAACACCTGTGGATTTATCGAGGACTCAAAAAAAGAATCAATTCAAAAAATTCTAGAAATGTCAGCTTTAAAAGAAAAGGGAAGTCTTAAAAAATTAGTGGTCGCGGGCTGTTTAACACAAAGATATAAAGACGACTTAGTTTCTGGCTTACCCGAAGCCGATCTTTTTGTCGGTTCAGGTGAATTTCAAAACATCGCGCAAATTTTAAGAAAAAATAATGAGGGTGATAAGCAAAAAACTTATTTTAATTTACCGACGTATCTTCAGCAGGAAAATACTCCACGCGTAAACTCTCAACCTCGTCATCGGGCTTATTTAAAAATTTCAGAAGGTTGCATGAAGCGATGTTCATTTTGTGCAATCCCCTTAATTCGAGGCAACCTTCAATCCCGAACAATTAAAAATATCGTGAGTGAAGCCAAGACTTTGGTAGCTTCAGGTGTGAAAGAGTTAATTATCATCAGTCATGATTTTACTGATTACGGTTGGGATTTGCGTCGAAAAGATTCAACTGCAAAAGAATCTCCGATCGAACTTTTGCGAGCGCTTATTGAAGTTGAAGGTGTCGAGTGGATTCGATTGCTTTATCTATATCCGGATGGAATTACTCCCGAGATGATTGAGTTAATGAAAAGCAGTAAAAAACTAGTTAAATATTTCGATATGCCGCTTCAACATATCAATGATGAAATGTTAAAGAAAATGAATCGCAAAATGACTCGTAATGAAATCGAAACAGTCCTGCAAAACATTCGTGAACAAATTCCTGAAGCGGTTATTCGAACGCAATTTATTGTTGGTTTCCCAGGTGAAACACAAGAACATCACGAAGAGCTTCTTGAGTTCATTTCGGCCCAGCAATTTGATCGAGTAGGTTGCTTTCAATACTCACCAGAAGAAAGCACGCCGGGAGCAAAAATGACGGATCCCGTGGATGATGAAACTAAACAGCAACGTTTTGACGCCTTAATGGAAGTTCAGCAGAATATTTCCCGCGCTAAACACCGAGACTTTATTGGCCGCACTGTCGAAGTCCTTGTTGAAGGCTACAGCGAAGAAACTGATTTGTTATTACAGGGTCGCACTTCCCAACAAGCTCCAGATATTGATGGTACAGTGTTAATTAATTCTGGAATGGCCCATGTTGGTGATTTAGTTAAAGTCAAAATCACCGACAGCATGGAATATGATCTTATTGGCGAAATGGTGGAAGCTGAAGAGTTACAACATTCGGAAAATTTAATTTAATGGAGAGCGGAAAAATATCTTCTTCTCACTGGCTGGTGGCGATTACAAAACATTATGCAAGTGCCTTTATTATCGCAGATTATTTTTTGAAAAAAGAAGGAACACGTTGTTTAGAAATTTCTGCACTTGGAAAACAAGGACTTTTGATTTTTGAAATAAATGAAAAACTTTCGCCAGTTGACTACAAAATATTCCTTGGAAATTTTAATGATCAACTTGAAAAACAGATTATAATCGAGAACCTTCCTGCCGAGGTGATTAAATCCTATTTGAGTCTAGAAAATTCAAATGCAGATAATTTCCTTCTCTTTCTTGAGTTTGATTTTTTAGGCGAAGCTTTAATGGCTGCGCAAAACGCTGTGTCTCGAGGTTTAAAAATTGTTGATTTTCGTTTTATCCGATCAAGCAACAGCGTCACCCATCTTATTCTGACTGGTGCCGAGGAAGCTGAAGGACAATCTTTTAGGAAAGAGTGCGTAAGGGAATATCCAGGAGTGTCTCAGCCACAGTTGTTAGCACACCCGGCGGCTGAAATTAAAAATTTTTTTGAAATATTTCCAAGTTAAAAAAAATAAAAAATCTATTGCAGCATACAGTTTTCCGAGAGCGACTCGAATTTTCGAAGCCAATCAGATTTCTTGGCTCCCTTTAACTGGATGACAATTTTTCGAACAGCAACCGCATTTTTACGATCTTTAGAACAAGCTTTTTTTAAACTTTGATAGGCTTCATCAAGCTTTTGAATTTGAGCGGCGGTGACACCGTGACCGACAAGACACTGTTCATTGTCAGGGGCTATTCGAAGGCAATTTGAATAAAAACGAAAGGCTTCAATAAAATCAGATTTCTCTTCGACAAAACGCGCATAAGTTATTTGAGCATATAAAGATTGAGTAAATCGTTCTGCGGTAGTTTTTAATTTCTCTTGGGCTTTTACTAGGTCACCAAGATTTTTATGAACTAAGCCTAAATTGACATGATTTTCTGGTGTGCTGTCAGACTTTTGAATGGCTTTGCGACAGAACTCGGCCGCAGGATCGTTAAGGGCATCCGTTGTATTGATATCGCAAAGTTTTGTTAAAAACTCGGGGCGTTCGCCAAGCTTTTCAATCATATCTTGATAAATAATTCGCAGTTCATAAAGGTTTCCCCGTTTTTCATAAACAGCAATTAAGCCGTCATAAGCGGGCTGATAACTCCCATTAATTTCAGTGGCACTTTTAAAGCTATTCAAGGCTTCTTTTTCACGCCCTGCAATTAAATGAGCTTGGCCCATTAAGGTGTGAGCCTCTTCATCTTTTTCATCTTTAGAAATTAGCATTTGAGTTATTCGAATCGCTTCAGAGTATTCTTTTTTCTGAAGATGGGCCTTAGAAAGAAGAATCATTTCTTTACGATCCAGACTATCAATGTGTTTCCATAAAAGCTTTGTGCAAAGATCGTATTCTGCTCGATTAAAATGCTCCTGTGCCAGAGCATCAAGAGCGGGTCGACTTTTGGGATTTACTTTAAGATCAGCTTCTAATTTTTTAAGCAACGAACTTGTTGGCTTCTCGGGTGATCGAGTTTGTGTTTGTTCTAAAGTTGTCTGGGACAGTGCCCGCTTGGACTTTGGGCTAGCTTGAACGGGGAAGCTAAGGGACAAAACTAGAAAAGTTGAAAAAAACCCAAAAAGAGCCTTTGTCCAGGTGTGAACAAAGAGATTCTTTCTCGGAAGGGTAAAGGAATTCAAATTTTGACCCGACGACATATAAAACACTCATACAATGTCTCAAATCTAAGGACGTTTTGGAATGAAAAAGAAGTCCAGAGAATTCAAAGACTTAGTCAGGGGCCGCCAGGGCCAGGCGATTGTTGAGTATATCTTAATTTTGGTTGTTTCTTTAGCGCTGATTTTAACCGTTACAGTTCAAGTATTTAAGCCTATGCAATTTTTTCTAAAAGACTTCATGGGGACTTACGTTCAGTGTCTTTTAGATACAGGTGAACTTCCAGCTTTGGGCGGAAGTAACAAAATAAAAGATGATGAATGCAAAGCTTCTTGGTCAAAATCTCGCCAAGCTTCGGGATTATCCCCTCAAAGTTCAGGCGAAGGCGCTGGTTCTAGCGATAAAAAATCAAGCAGCGGAGATGCATCATCATCAGATGGTTCGAACTCGGGTTTTTATGCCGGGTCTCGGAGTCGCCAGAGCCCGTTCTTTAACTCTTCTCGACGGGGAGCGAGTTCTGCTGAGTCCTCGGCAAATAGTAAAAAATCTGTGATTATAGCGCTTGGCGAGGGTTCGGACTCAGATAAGTTTTTTCGTGCTCAAGGAGGAAATAGAGGAGGATATTCTTCAAGTAAACCGAACACAATCGTGGACCTTTCATCAATGAGTGATGAGGAAAGAAAAAAAATCGGAAAAAATGAACCAAAAGTACCTAGAATTGTGGCGTCTGGCGAAAACTTTTCAAAGCTTAAGAAAAAAGTCGTGGCTAATCCGCCACCGGCTAAGGTTTTTGTGGAAAAAGAAGAGGACCCTTTTCAATTTGGAAATATTTTTAGAATTTTATTCATACTGGCGATTATTTTAGTGTTGGTTTTGTTGATTGGTGGGCAAGCTTTGCAGCTCTCGAAAAGCTGGGAAAAGTAGAAGCTTCTACTGTTCTTTTTCAAAAAAGACCCGCGCGCTGCGTCCTAAAATTAATACAAGCTTTTTAAAAGAGTTCGATTTGTCTTGAAACATTCTCTGCATTATTGAATACACAACTCGTGAATAACATCTTTGATATCTACGGAAAAAAAATCTTCACCATTGAAGAAGCAGAACTGCTCTTACCTTTGGTTTACCGTTTAACTGAAGAATACAGTCGTGAAGTCAGATTGCTTATGAAGCATATTGAAGCTTTGCCTGATAAAAAATCGGAACGAGCACAGGGCATAGAAAAGACCATTAATGAAATCATCGAAAAATGGCAAAGTAAGCTCGAGAAATTAGGAGTCGTTCCAAAAGGACTTTGGTTGGCCGACTTTGATAATGGCACGGGTTACTATTGCTGGAAATTTCCTGAAACAAAAATTAGTTTTTGGCATGGTTATCAAGATGGTTTTTCTGGAAGAAAATTAATTGAAGATCTATTTCCCATGGAGCTAGGACCGCAGACATGAGAATTGGCATTGCCCAGATCAATCCGACCCTTGGCGATTTTGCAACGAACTACCAAAAAATTTTTGAAAACATAAAAGTAGCAAAAGATAAAAAATGTGAAATGCTTATTTTTCCTGAAGCGGCGCTATTTGGTTATCATCCTTTTGATTTGCTTGAAAGAGCCGAACTCGTTGAAATGCAAAACAAATATGTTCAGTTACTAGAAAAAAAAATTCCACAAGGTATTGCTGTTTTGTTCGGTTTTATTCGTGCCAATAAATCAAAAAAAGGGCGACCGTATTTTAATTCAGTTGCATTGATTCAAAAAGGAAAAAAAGCTCAATTTTTTGACAAACAACTTCTGCCAACAGGGGATGTTTTTGACGAGGCCCGCTTTATTGAACCAGGTAGTGTAAAAAATAATTATTTTACATGGAAAGGGCTCAGATTCTTTTTAACAATCTGTGAAGATATTTGGGCCTGGCCTGATGGAAAAAAAAATTCAGCTTACACAAAAAACCCACTTCTTTCCGTACCAAAGAAAAAAGTAGATTTTGTTATTAACATGAGCGCCAGCCCCTTTTATTTAGGTAAAATGAAATTACGTGAAGCTATGTCCTTACAAACGGCAAAACACTTTAAGGCGCCAGTTATTTATGTCAATTTAGTTGGAGCACAGGACGAAATCATTTTCGATGGCGCCAGTTTTATTATTGATCAAAAGGGAAAAAAACTTCTTCAGTGCCATTCTTTTGATGAAGATTTTAATGTGATAGACACGGACTCTCGAGAAGCTTGGTCAAAAGTTGAAAGCTTGAAGGAAACAGAATTGCTTCATCGGGCGTTGGTTTTGGGAATTCGCGATTTTGTTGCAAAAACAGGATTAAAAAAAATCCACTTGGGAATCAGCGGGGGAATTGATTCTGCGGTCGTTGCCTGTCTTGCGGTAGATGCCCTTGGTCCACAAAAGGTAAGTTTGATTGCGATGCCAGGACCTTACTCAGCTGACATGAGTTTAACTTTGGCCGAAAAGTTAGCAAAAAATTTGAACGTTGAGTTTATATCAGTACCAATTAATGAAAGTTATAAAAGCACCTTGAAATCGATCAATGTGGCATTCAAGATTAGTGAATCTGTATCTGTCGTCCATGAAAATATTCAATCGCGCTTACGTGGCCTTTTCTTAATGGCCTATTCTAATCAAGCGAATTCCTTATTGCTAGCAACCGGCAATAAAAGCGAATATGCCACAGGCTATTCAACTTTGTATGGCGATATGTGCGGCGGGCTTGCTCCAATTGGTGATTTGCTAAAACACCAAGTTTATGAACTTGCAAAATATTACAACTGTGAACACGAACTCATTCCTCAGCAAATAATTAATCGACCACCAACGGCTGAGCTAAGGCCAAATCAAAAAGACCAAGACAGCTTGCCTCCTTATGACCAGCTAGATCAAGCCGTAGAAAATATTGTGGAAAAGTGCACGTCAGCTAAAAAGCCAATTCAAAAGTGGCTACTTTCTAAATTAATTCATACTGAGTTTAAAAGATGGCAAGCACCACCCATTTTGAAAGTTTCGGCGCATGCATTCGGCCGCGGCCGGCGATATCCTATTGCTCATAAGTCTGCATTTTAGTGGCCTGTTGAAAAAGTATCATCTACTGAGTTCTGGACTACAACCCTAAAAGATCTAGTTGTTTTGGTTGGCGTTGGATTTGAGGGAAGCGAATTTCGAGTTTGCCTGTGAGAGCTATGAGGTTTTCGATTTTTGGAGCTTGTCCGCCGACGGAGATTCTTTTTAACATTTCCAAAAAAAGATAACCGCAATAGCTGGCGTCTTCTTCGGCGCGATGGAAATTTCCCGAAGGGATTTTCAAATACTGTATCAAGGTACCTAATTTATAATTTGGTAAACCAGGAAAAACTTTCCGCGAAATACTTAAGGTATCTAGAACAATTCCACGAGGTGCTGGTGATTCGTGTTTTTTGATATCATTCATTAAAAATTGAGTGTCGAACGGAGCATTGTGAGCCACAAGGGGTTCATCCCCACAAAACTCTGCAAAGGAAGGCAGCAGATCGTAGATTTTTGGTTTTCCACGAACCATATCATCGGTGATTTTATTTACAGCCGAGGCCCCTGGGGGAATCGACTTCATCGGATCAACAAGTGTAGAAAAAATAGCCTCGGGTCTTCCGTTAACAAACTTAATAGCACCAATCTCACATATCTGATCAACACTAGGGACTGTGCCTGTAGTTTCAAGGTCGAAAGCAATAAAGTTCATATAAATATTGATACCGAAGGACTTGCTGGGTTTCAATCAAAGAAATGAAAAAAAAGCATATTTTTTATGTACAACCAATGGCTCGTCCTATCAGTGCGAGTCATAATCAAACCATTTTAGAGAGTCTACTGAGTGCGGCGATCGAAATCGATCATAGTTGTGGTGGAAATGGCACTTGCGGAACTTGTCGCGTTCGTGTGGAAAACATAGAACTTATGCCTGGTCCAAATGAAATTGAAGCAGAACTGCGTACAGAAATTCCTTTTGATAGCAATGAACGCTTAGCATGCCAAAATTTTTCTTTCGAGGGACTGCGACTACATCTTCGCGAAAAAAAAGTAAAATAATAAAACGTCTTAGAAGCGGTCTCATAAATAGTCAGCCGAGGCGACGAGGAGGGTTCGACTGACTATTTATGAGACCGCTTCTAATTAATATAAAATGGATTTGTATAAATCCAAGTGAACCATTTTTTAGCATCAGGTAAAGGCAAAAATGGGCTGACTCGAACTTGAATTCGATAAACGCCCGGTTCAATAATTTGCAAATTTATATTTGAACTATTTCCAGTGGCATAACGAACGCCATTTCGATACACAACGATTTCATAAAAATCAGAGGGTTCAGCTGGTACTTCAGCGCGAAGAATTAAATTTTTATTAAAACGAATCGAACTGCCCATCAAATGAGTTTTGTTGTTATCTTGAACAAAAGCTTGGAATCCTTTTGTTTCACCCAGAAAATCGAAGGCCAAATAAAAATTTCCGTTTTTAATAGCTTGAAAGATTTTTTGTTTGTCACTGCCAACTTGTCCTGTGAGTTCGGATTTAAGTAAGACATGGTTTGAAAAAATTTCGAAACTTTTTTGATAGCTTGGAAATTTAAGCAAATAATTGGCTATGGGAATGGCACGAGCAGAGGCTTCAGCTCCAGCAAACATATTTAAACTTTGTCGCAACGAGACCTCATCAAAAAGACCGATCTCTTCTGTTGGCTCCTGGAACAAGCGAATCAAAGACAGTTTCGGATTGAAGGGATAAGTAAAGAGACTCCAAATGACAGAAAGTTTCGAAGATTCCCAGGCGCGGTAGGAAAGGCTTTTCAAATTAATGAGTTCCACGCCATCAAGACCGATAGGAATGTCACCGGACCAAGTAAAATCAAGTTTATAGGGATGAGCCAACACGATAAACTCATCCCTATTAAAAATTCTTTTTTGTGAAAGAAAATCAGAAAGTCGAACTTGGGAATCGCCGAGAGTTTGCCCTAAAGTTTCACCTTTGTTGGAATAGTAGATCAATCGAGAATCAAGATAGCTGTATTTTCCCGCAGAGAAAACGAGCGTATTTCCGTGGTAACCTTCTTCGTTGTAAGGAATATCAAATAAATTTAAATCAGTAAAAAAAATAAAATCCAAACCCGCGGCGCGTGCGGAAGAAATAATTTTAGAGTAACTGCTTGATCCCAGACTCAATTCAGAATGGACATTGATCACTCCTCGATAGTCGAAAAACTCCATCGAGTTATCTTTTTTTAGACGAAGGGGAATAACATTCACATTAATCTGAGAAATGTAAAATCCATATACAAAATAACAAATTAATAAACCAGAAAAAAACATCAAAACACGGGTCACTTCTGTACCTCAAGAATTAGGTAGTCATTTTTTAGACTCTCGACCACCCTTATCTGCCAGCCATCATTCGTTATCCACTGGGGTAAGTCATGATGTTTTTGTTTTATAACAAAAAAATGATTTATTTTTGGTAGGCCTTCTTCAAAAGTATCAAAAAAATCATATCGACTGCTTTGGCTTAACTTATAAACAGGAATTTTTGATTGAAACCAGAGAGTTGAGGCTAGTTGATAGTTGATGCCATACAGGGGCTC
Source organism: Bdellovibrionota bacterium (assembly GCA_038043185.1). Classification (GTDB taxonomy): domain Bacteria; phylum Bdellovibrionota; class Bdellovibrionia; order Bdellovibrionales; family Bdellovibrionaceae; genus UBA5009. The sequence continues at coordinate 59,793 of JBBTCO010000035.1, read as the reverse complement.
ATATTTTTTAACCAAAGAGGAAAAATCCCGATAAATAAATGGTTCTAAAATTTTTCCATGTACGACTTTATCGGATTTAAAAAACAGTGCGATTCCGATAAAAAGATAGAGCGCTCCCCAAGAAGAAAGCGTTATCCATTGTTTGCGGGAAGTCCAGGCACCAGTTAAAGCGAGTGCGTAAAAGGCTGGATAAGCCATAATGGGCCAGTTTCCTTCAACAGGCGCACGAAAACTGGTTATAAAAAAGAAAACAAGAGGACCCCAGGCAAAAGCTTTTAATAATTGAACTCGGGGATCCTTATTTTTAATAGCTGACCAAAAAATTAAAGGGAAAAGGGCGATGATTTGTCCTAAAACGTATTCGACGGGCCAATGCCAACTGAAATTATTTTGTTGTAAGCCGTGTTTAAGTTGAAACTGAAATGACATCCACTGATGTTGTTGATTCCAGATAAGCACAGGAAGACAAAAAACAAATCCAAACAAGATAACAACATACAACCGAGGCCAATGAAATTTCTTAAGAAGATTATTCTGCCAAAGAGCAAAAAGAGCCAGTGGGACAAATAAAACAATCATGTATTTGGAAAGAAAACCCAGACCGAGTGAAACGCCTAAGCCAAGGGCATTTTTCGATGAAGGAGTGTCTAAGTATTTTAGAAAAAACAACAAAGACAAACTCCAAAATATAAGAAGGGGTAAGTCCGGGGTAATTAAAATTGAGCCAAAACCCAGCAGAGGTGACAACAATGTAAGCCAAAACCAAAAAGTGAGGATTTTATTTTCAAGTTTTAATTGTTGAAAAATAAAAAACCAAATAAGCCAAATGCAATGACCTAAAATAACACTTGGCCACCGAACCATCGATCCCCAATAGTCAAAAAAATGTCCCAGCCATAAAAGCCAGGCGCTCATAGGAGGATGATCAAAATAACTGAGTTGTGGAAAAAGGGACCAAACCCAATAATAGGCTTCATCAGGGATAAGGGGAAGCGCCGCTGAAATCGCTAATTTTAAAAATAAGGTCAAAGACCAGATTCGAAAATAAGTTTTCACTAAGCCCTAGTACGTGAGTTTTATAGGTTTACCAAGAACTCCGGGAACTCCAACGTCTTTTCCATTCACGATGACATTGATCGCGCCACCATTGCTGATGTTAACCTTAACACCTGCTCTAGTTTTAATAGTGTGAAACTGTTCGGGCTCAAGGCGAACTTTTTCGTTTTTTCCACCTAAAGTTGAATATTCTATATCTACGCCATCAAGGGCTTCAATGATAAGCTCAATGTTTTTAATAGCTGGTTTGATTTCAGCGATCGGAATTTCTTTTGCCGCCGGTTTTTCAGCGCTTTGTGGAGCTGCTGTCGGTGGTGGGGAAACTACTGGTTTAGTTTCAACTGGTTTAATTTCTGGTGCCGGTGGTTTTACAGCAATGCTCGGAGTTGTTGCTGTAGCGATAGAATTTGGCGAATTTTTTTGCGAAAGAGTTGAGCGTGGAGTTGGACCTGTCGAGGCCGGATTTACAAACGGAGTTGAGGCCGTGGTTTTAGGAGAACCATTTGTTGCTGCGGGAGGTGTTGGATTTGTGGAAACGGCTGAAGTCTCTGTCGCTTGCGGACTTGTTGTCGAGTCGGATGACGAAACTGAAGCGGAGGTATCACTCGGGGTCGACGGTGGAGCTGATTCAGTGGGACTTGTTGTCGAAGTTGGTGTTGTCGGGGCTGAAGTTTGAACTTCGGCCGCAGGAGGTGAAGTTGAAATCACAGGAGGGACTTCCGTTGTTATCGCTTCATTTTGATAGCGATCAATCACTCGCTTTGTAACTAAGATTAAAGTTACAAGAACGATGACCGAAGCAAGCAACGTCATATTGCGGAATTGTTTACTCGAAGTGATGGTCATCGGCTTTGATTCTGTTGAATTAGGATTTTCCTTTTTAGGAGGAATGACCAAATTAGCAATAGGTGCGCTTATAGTTGAGGGATTTTCTGCACCTAAGGTCGCTGGCATAGCTTGTGGTTTAGTTGTGCCCATTTCTGAAGTAAAAAGCTTTAAAACCTCATCGGAATTTAATTTTAAATATTGGGCATAGCTTTGCACGAAACCACGTAGAAATGTTTTTGCCGGAAGACTTTCAACATCACCTTCTTCGATGGCCTTTAGAATCTTGCTGTTTATTTTTAAAGAAAGACCAATTTCATGAATTGAAAGTTGTTTTTCTTCGCGAGATTTTTTTAAAAGCTCACCCGTTTTTTTCATTACTGAACCTTCCGAATTAAATCAATCATGGCACGGGAACGATCTGGATAGCGTCCCTGAGGATAAAGTTTAACGACTTCTTGAAAACGCAAAATAGACTTTTCTTTATCGCCCATTCTATAGAGGGCTAAAGCGCTGTAATAATGTGGTTCATCAAAAGATGATTTTTGACAAAATGAAATGGCGCGATTAAGAGCAACAATGGCCCTCTTGTAATCTTCAACCTCAAAAAGTGATCGACCATAATAATTGTTAGCTACGCAGCTGTCCTGTTGTTGTTCGATAGCTTTTAAAAAACTATTTTTAGCCAGATCAAACTTTTTTCGATTAAACTGACTAAGGCCTAAATTAATGTAAGCTTTTTCGATACCCGTATAAGTCAAATCGTTCAGAACTTTTTTGAGTTCAGTTTCAGCTTCAACAAAATTTTCGCGTTCGATAAGCAATCGCGCCAAATTATTTCTGGCATCAGTAAAACGGGGTGCAATCCAAAGGGCTCGCCGAAAATGTTTTTCAGAAAGCTCATATTTTTCTCGCATGAAATAGGTTAAGCCGAGATTATTTTGGACCGAGGGATTGTCTGAGTCGAGTTCTTCTGCTTTTAAAAACTCGGTAAGCGCCATTGGATAATTAGCTGAGTCGAAATAAGATATTCCTAATTGTAAATGAAGAGCCGACTTTTCTTTTCGCTCTGAAAAGCTGGCACAGCCGGCAGTGAGGATCAGCGCTAGAATTAAAAAAAACTTCATAACGACACGCTATCATTGTCGAATTAAGAGTCAATCCTGACTTCGGCTAAAAGCTCAATGTGATCAGTCTGGGGAAACATATCTAGAGCTAGAAACTTTTCTAGACGTGGCTTAAATCCTAGTAGCTGCGCTTGATCAAAATAAACCTTAAGGTCTCGGGCCATAGTGACAGGATGACAACTCACATAAATAAATCGTTTAAGTCGAGCAAAAGCCAAAGATTTCATAACAAGGTCCTCGGTCCCAGTCCTTGGGGGATCCAGGATGACAAGATCGTTCCGATCAAGTTGAAACTTCTTAAGAAATCGGGTCACATCCGAGCAAAAAACCTCGAACTGTTTAGGTGAAAGATTTTGTTCGAGCGCCCTTTTTCTGGCCACCTGGGCCAACCTTTGATGCAGTTCAACCATAATCAAGGAAGATTTTTTGAAGGTAGCAGAAAGCGGAAAACTGAGATTTCCAGAACCAGCATAAAGATCGATTATGCGACCGGGCTTATCAGGAAAATCTTTACACCATTGCAACAGGATATTTACTAAATTTTCATTTTGAAAGCGATTCACTTGCGAAAAACCTAAAGAGTCCTTTTCTTCGGACATTTCGTACCAACGAGGCTCTTCGCTTTCATCCAAGAAAAGCTCGTAACGTCCTTCGGTTATTTTTTTTGCCGAGATTTCTTTTTTCAATTTGGGCCATGCCGACATTAATTTTTCTTCGGTGATTAAACAGTCTTCGATTTCAACAAGGTCATGAGAGCCTTGCTCGTAAAAGCCAACCCGCGATTTTTGCACTTTAGGCTGAATGCGATTTCGATAGCGAAAATCTTTAGGACTAGGAATGACCTCAAAATTCGGCAAAGGGCCTTCCGGCAAAAATTTTGAGAAAGTTTCTTGAATGAGTAAATGCTTAAATTGTCGTTGATGCTCTTCAGAGATGTGTTGCCACGAGCAGCCTCCACAACGATCAAAGTAGGGACAAGGAGGCGCTTTTCGAAAGCGGGAAGGTTCAATAATCTTTATGATTTCTGCAAGGTAGAAATTTTTTTTGGCTTCAGTAATTTTAACTTTTAAAAGATCTTCTGGCGCAGATCTTGGCACAAAAATCACGGCGCCTTGATGACGGGAAAGACCAGAGCCTCCCACCGCCATTTTTTCGATTTTTATCTCTAGAACATCGCCTTCAGAAATTTTCAAAAAGGATACTAAACATTACAGATTTCGCGTTTTTCAAAAAACAAAGCAAGCTCGCGCTGTGCCGAAGTGGCACTGTCTGAACCATGTACGGCATTTTCACCCATGCTGTCGCCAAACTTGGCGCGAATAGTTCCAGCAGTCGCTTTTTTAGGATCAGTGGCACCCATAATTTCACGATTTTTTAAAACAGCATTTTCACCTTGTAAGCACATCAACATCACTGGCCCAGAGGTCATGAAAGTGACCAATTCACCAAAAAAAGGCCGAGCCTTGTGTTCAGCATAAAATTCTTCACATTTGTCTTTTGAAATGACTGCGATTTTCGCTGCTGCGATTTTTAATCCGTTAGCTTCAAAAATGCTAAGAATGTCTCCGAGGCAATTTTTTTTCATTGCGTTGGGTTTAATAATTGAAAATGTTTGTTCCATAGCCATAAAAACTCCTTACTTGAGCAGTGATTTAAGTGTCGAACCAAGGTCTGCCGGACTTCTGGCAATTTTGCAACCAGCAGATTCAAGCGCCGCAAACTTTGCTTCCGCCGTGCCTTTTCCGCCGCTAATAATAGCCCCGGCATGGCCCATTCTTTTGCCTGCAGGAGCGGAAGCCCCGGCAATAAAAGCAGCAATCGGTTTTTTAAACTCTTTTTTGATGTAGGCGGCGGCTTCTTCCTCGGCAGATCCACCGATTTCACCAATCATAATGACGGCTTCCGTGCCTGGATCGGCATTAAAAAGCTTCAATACATCAATGAAATTAGTGCCATTCACCGGATCGCCGCCGATGCCGATGCAGCTGGATTGGCCAAGCCCAAGTTGAGTCAGTTGGTGGACTGCTTCATAAGTTAAAGTTCCAGATCGAGATAAAACCCCGATTTTTCCGGGTTTATGGATATGCCCAGGCATGATTCCAATTTTACATTGTCCGGGAGTGATCACACCGGGACAATTGGGACCAATCAGGCGTGTCCGACGGCCTTCCATGAAGCGCTTCACTCGAACCATATCCAAAACCGGAATTCCTTCGGTTATACAGACAACGAGATCTAAATCCGCGTCGACCGCTTCCATTATTGAATCGGCAGCAAATGGAGGTGGCACAAAAATCATCGAAACATTGCAACCCGTACTGGATTTAGCTTCGCGAAGCGTATTGAAAACAGGCAAGCCGATATGTTTGCTTCCGCCTTTTCCTGGTGTAACTCCACCGACTATTTTTGTTCCGTAAGCTAGGCACTGTTCTGAATGAAATGTTCCTTGTGCGCCAGTAAACCCTTGGCAAATAACTTTGGTATTTTTATCAATTAGTATCGACATCGATTAACCTTTCGCCGCAGCAACAGCTTTTTTGGCAGCATCCGTGAGATCATCAGCAGGAATAATATTGAGTCCGCTTTCTTTCAGAAGTTTTTTTCCTAAGTCCACATTTGTTCCTTCCAGTCGAACGATCAATGGGACTTTAAGGCCAACTTCTTTCGAAGCTGCAATCACACCTTCGGCGATCACATCACACTTCATAATTCCACCGAATATATTGATCATGATGGCTTTTACGTTTTTATCTTGTAAAATAATCTTGAAAGCCGCAGTTACTTTTTCTTTATTCGCACCGCCGCCCACATCTAAAAAATTTGCCGGATTTCCACCATGCAATTTGATAATATCTAAAGTGGACATGGCTAAACCAGCACCGTTCACTAAGCAGCCAATATTGCCATCCAACTTGATAAAGGCCAGATCGTATTTTGAGGCTTCAATTTCAGTTGGCTCTTCCTCGCTCAGGTCACGAAGTTCGACGATTTCAGGATGTTTGAACAAAGCATTGGAATCAAAATTGAGTTTTGCATCCAATGCCAAAACATCACCTTCTTTAGTGACAACAAGAGGATTAATTTCGGCAATTGAGCAGTCTTCGGCGATAAAAGCGGCATACAAACCCATAAAAAATTTGACGGCTTTATTGACCACTTCAGGCTTCATGCCAATTTCGAAGGCTAAAATTCGTGCTTGAAAGGCGGCTAAGCCAACCGCAGGATCAATATCTACTTTTTTGATTGCCTCTGGCCGATGAGCCGCCACTTCTTCGATATCAACGCCGCCTTCAGCACAAGCCATCATCGCAACACGACCGGTAACTCGGTCCACTAGGCAGGCCACATAATATTCTTTTTCGATATTACAGCCCTGCTCGATAAAAACTTTTTGAACCTTTTTGCCCTCGGGGCCGGTTTGATGAGTGATCAATGTCATACCAATCATTTTTTTTGCAAGTTCTTGCACTTCGTTGGTGGATTTTGCGATTTTAACGCCGCCACCTTTGCCGCGGCCGCCAGCATGAATCTGCGCTTTAACCACCCAAAGCGATCCGCCGATTTCCTTGGCTGCAGCAAGGGCTTCCTCGGGTGAGTGCGCGACTTTACCAATTAAAGTCACGACTCCAAATTTTCGTAAAACTTCTTTTGCTTGATACTCATGAATATTCATAACGCCCTTTAGTAAGAAAGTTTTCCTAATGCATCGACTAGTTCACGAACGGCTTTTCCAGATTTTTCCAGACCGGCGCGTTCTGTTTCGTTTAATTTTAGCTCGATGACAGTTTCCATGCCTTGGCCACCTAATTTGCACAATACACCGATGAAAAGACCCTTCATGCCATACTCACCATTCAATTCTACGGCACAAGGTAAAATGCGTTTTTGATCTTTCAAAATCGCTTCGGCCATTTGCACAGCTGAAGCAGAAGGCGCGTAATATGCGGAACCTGTTTGTAAAAGTTTAACAATTTCGGCGCCGCCATTGACAGCGCGGTTTACGAGTTCATCGATTTTGGCTTGTGGTAACATTTCCATTAGCGGCACTCCACCCACTGAACAATGTCTTGGCATTGGCACCATGGTATCGCCATGACCACCTAAGGTAAAAGCTTGAATATCTTTCACTGAAACATTGCAGGCTTCTGCGATGAACGAACGAAAGCGGGCGCCATCTAATACTCCGGCCATGCCGATGACGCGTTCTCGAGGAAAACCAGTAACCTGTTTGCAAACATAAGCCATTGCATCCAAAGGATTTGAAACCACGATGACGACCGAATTCGGCGCGTAGGTTTTAATTCCTTCAGAGCAGGCTTTAACAATTTTTGCATTTGTCGCCAGTAAATCATCACGGCTCATGCCTGGTTTTCGTGGGATACCCGCGGTTAAAATGACGATGTCAGAACCGGCAATATCTTTGTAATCGGCAGTTCCAGTAACTCGTGAATCGAACTGTTCCACAGGTGAGGATTCAAAAAGATCAAGAGCCTTTCCTTTTGCAACGCCATCATTGATGTCCAATAAAATGACATCGCCGAGTTCTTTTTGAGCAGCCCAGTGAGCCGCGGTTGATCCAACGAATCCCGCACCGATAACGGTGATTTTTTTTCTTTTATGAGCCATGAATATCTCCTGAGTTTTTAATTGGTGACCGAGTTATTGAATCTTAAATCATAATGAGTGACAAGTCCGATTGAGGCGAGTCATATTTCATATGATGGACGCATCCGAACTGGTACTTGAGCTTAAAAATGTAAAAATTGAATTCTCGAGGAAGCTTGTTCTAAAGAATATCAATTTACAAATACGAAAAGGCGAGTCGCTTGTTTTGATTGGCCCCAGTGGACATGGAAAGACGGTTTTGCTAAAAATTTTGGCGGGACTTCAGCAAACGAGCTCCGGAGAGGCCTGCGTTTTTGGAAAAGGTTGGCAAAATTTGCGCGGCGCAGAGCGTTTGGCCACACTCAAGAGATTAGGAATGCTTTTTCAAAAAAATGCTCTCTTCGATTCTTTGACCTGCGCAGAAAACATTGCATTTCCACTGCGAGAAACTACAAAAAAGACGGAACAAGAAGTTCAAAAAATAGTCGACCATTTTCTTAATTGCGTTGGCCTACCTCAGGTTAAAAGTCTTTTTCCAGATGAAATTAGTGGTGGAATGCAAAAACGTCTGGGAATTGCGCGTGCTTTGGCTTTAAATCCTGAAATTATTTTTTACGATGATCCAACCGCAGGTCTGGACCCGATTACATCACGAAAAATAATTCAAACAATTGGGGAATTAAAATCAGAGGCAAACTCGACCGCAATAACAGTAACCAACGATATGAATCGGGCCTATCAAATTGCCGATCGAATTGGTTTTGTTGTTGATCAAGAGTTGCTTATAACGGGTTCGAAAGAGCAAACCTTACAACATCCAGATCCTCGAGTGCAGCAATTTATCAGAGGCGCGATCGATGGACCACTGACGGCTTTAGGTTAAATGCATGATAGAATATAAAAATCTTGTTAAAAAATTTGGTGAACGAACGATACTTAAGGGACTAAGTCTAAAAGTGAATCCCGGAGAAATCCTTTTTATTCTAGGAACATCGGGTACGGGTAAGTCCGTACTTTTGAAGAACACCGTCGGTTTATTAAAACCCGATCAAGGCGAAGTTTGGGTAGATGGAGAAGAAATTTCTGGTTTTAACGAAAACCAACTTCAATCCGTCCGAAAAAAATGTGGAATGGTTTTTCAACATCCGGCACTGTTTGATTCGCTAACGGTGTTTAATAATATTGCTTTTGGACTCAGAAAACATTTTAGTCTTAATGAACAAGAAATTTCTGAAAAAGTAAAAAAAGCGTTGAATTTAGTCAACTTAGCCGGAATTGAAGATTTATTTCCGGCACAAATATCCTATGGCATGCAAAAGCGGGTGAGTTTAGCCCGGGCTGTTGCTCTGGATCCAAAAATTCTTTTATTTGACGAACCCACAACGGGTTTAGATCCGGTGACCACGTCGGCGGTCAATCAATTGATCCGCAACCTTTCTAAAAAATTAGAAACAACTTCGATGGTCGTAAGTCACGATATGAATAGTGCTATGACGGTAGCTGATCGAATTGTTGTTTTGGATCAAGGGAATATTATTGCCCTGGGCACTCCGGAAGAAATGAAAAAATCGACAGTTCCCTTGGTTAAAGAATTTTTATTCGAGGCTCAGACATGATTTCTCTTTTAAATAAGATCATCAACGAAATTGGACTCAGTCTTTTATTTCTTAAAGAAATTTTAAACACTTTATTTAAAACCCCCTGCAAGTCACATTTGATCTATGAACAAATTTGGAATGTGACGATGGAAAGTTTTGCAACCACAGCCTTAGCCGGATTTTTTGTTGGCGCCATAATGACGGTGCAATTTACTTTGCAAATGAATGAATTTGGCGCGTTGGGATATCTTGGCGGTCTTGCTACTAGCGGAACGATTCGCGAAGTGGGGCCATTGCTCATCGCATTTATGCTGAGTGGAAAAGTGGGAGCCTTCACTTCGGCCGAGTTGGGCACGATGCGGGTTACAGAACAGATTGATGCCATTCGCTGCTTGGGAGCAAACCCAATCCAAGAAATTATTTTACCACGATTTTTGGGAATTATTATTTCAGCCTTTTTTCTGCTTGGGATAGGTTTACTTATGTCTATTCTGGGTGGAATGTTTTTGGGCTCGCTATTTGCGGGGGTAAATCCCGAAGAGTATGTTCGTCACATTCCAACTATTTTAGCTCTGCCATCGATTTTCAGTGGGCTTGTTAAATGTTTTTGTTTCGCAGTCGTACTGGCCACAATTTGTACTTATAAAGGTTACACCACCACGGGTGGAGCCAAAGGCGTCGGTCGTTCTGTCGTTTCCACCGCAGTGACAACGATGATTTGCATCGTGGTTTTCGATTGGTTAACAAGTTATATTGCGGATATTGTTATTCGAACAATTCAGGAGTCCGCGTGATGTTCTTTTTAAAAATGTCTTTAGGCGCAGTCCAGGGTCTTTTCCAGAAACCATTTCGTAAAAACGAAATTTTACAGCAACTTTATTTCGTTGGAAATGGCAGTTTGCTGATCATTGTGTTTTGTGTGTGTTTCGCCGCTGTCGTGACGATTTTAGAGTCTTCATTTCACATGAAAATGGTTATTCAGAACGATTCCATGGTTCCCGGTTTTGCGGCCCTGCTTATTTTGCGGGAATTAGGTGTCGTCGTGACGGCGCTTTTGCTGACCTCGCGTGTGGGTGCGGGCTTTGCGGCTGAAGTTGGATCGATGCAAGTCACAGAACAGGTCGATGCTCTAAAAATGCTGGGCATAGATCCTGTTCAATATTTGGTTTCACCTCGCCTGATTGCCTGTATCTTGGGTTCGCTTTTTTTGGTGATTGTTGCAAATTTAACATGTTTATTTTGCGCCATGCTCGTGAGCGAAAACATGCTGGGTTATAGCGCACAGATGTTTTTGACTTCGATGAGGCGATTTGTCAGTTTTCAAGATCTTATTTTCGCAATGATTAAAGGGGTTGTTTTTGGTACAGTGATTCCACTAGTGAGCTGTTATTTTGGTTTTTTTTGTAAACCAGGTGCTGATGGAGTGGGAAAAGCGACAACTCAAAGCGTGGTATTTTCATCAATTACAATCATTGTGCTTGATTTCGTTCTATCTTATACGTTTTCATTCTTTTATTAGGAGAGTTTATGAAAGTTGAAACCAAGGTTGGCTTGCTTGCTGTTTTGTCACTGGTCCTGATTTTGGTTTTTGCATCGATGATGGGAATGATCTCACCATTTTCAAACGCCAATGAACTTAATATTATGTACAACTATGCTGGCGGTATTGAAGAGGGCTCACCGATTCGAGTGATGGGAATCAAAGTCGGCAAGGTTAAAAAAATCTTATTCGATCCAACTTACAAATCGGCTTCCGGCGAAGAAGTAAAATTAAGGATCATTATTACTGTCGATAAAAAAGCTTGGTCGTCGGTGCGGCAAGACTCGCGGTTTTTTATTAATCTTGCGGGTGTTATCGGCGAGAAGTTTTTGGAAATTTCCCCAGGTTCTACTGAAAAACCAGAATTTAAACCCGGTGATTATGTGCGAGGGGAAGATCCTCCACGAATTGATCAGCTGATTTCGCAAGGATATGGCTTAGCTGGAAAAGTTATTGAGATGTTAAATAAAAATGAGGGTTCAGTAACCAATATGATCACTCAATTGGATAAATTGACGACAAATTTTAATAAAACCTTAGTTTTATTCGATAAAACGGCGCAAAATGCAGAATTTTCTCGATTATTGAAAAATGCGATTAAAATAAGTGATGATACGGCCTATTTAATGGGAAATCTGCGTTCAAAAAAGGCCGAAGACACATATGAGCTTGTACATCGGCTTCTCTTCCGCTTAGAACCTGTCGATGGCCCACGTATAAAAAAATTCTTTCAAGAAGAAGGTATACGAGCTAAAATTTTCTAGGGATTAGGAGTGTTAAAACATCTGTAATTCCTCATTTAAGGAGAAAGCCTCATGAAAAAAGTGTTTTTATTTTTTGTATCTTGCTTATTTTTCCCATTTTCTTATGTTGAAGCCGCAAATCCGCTTCAAGAAGTGAATATTTCAGCACAACCTGGAACAAAATCGATAACAAGTGGATCTTACGCCAATAATTTGACGATGCGAGAAGAACGCAAAGTTGGAATTGGTGTTGGGGCAGGTGGAGCACTTGGTTTTACCGGAGTAAATCTTGAATTGAACCTGGAAGACGAAAACGCAACGCTGATGGGTTTCGGTTTTGGCGATGGTTACAACACAGTTCATTTGCAGTGGAAACATTCTTTTGAAGGACAATACCTGACGCCTTATTTTTCTGCAGGTTATTCGCGATGGTACAACACGCAGGAACGCGATATGAAAGATGCTTCATACGTCTTGCGGACGGTATTAAGCGACAGCACCTTAAAAAAAGGTCCTTTTAGCGCAGATTTTTTAGTTGGGTCGTTGGGACTACAATACAATGAACTTGAGGGTGAGTGGGCCGGAGCGGGCTTTTATTTCGAGTTTAACTTGTTAGGTTCAATGAATAAATCTGTTCTTATTCCATCTGGTGGCCTAGGCGCCATCTATTACTTCTAGAAGCGCTTCTAATAAAAAAAACCCTCGGCTGTTAACCGAGGGTTTTGTACTAAATCAGTACCGAAGAAAACTACTTCTTTTTAGAAGCTTTTTTTCTAGTCGTTTTTTTCTTAGCTGCTTTTTTTGTCGCTTTTTTCTTAGCCATTGCTCCTCCTCGGATGCGTTAATGTTGCTTTCGTTCCTTCGAACAATCTCTTATCTATAAGTCTTCACATAACGACCACGGACGTCAACAAAAAATTTCACTTGCATTAAATTTGATACATTTTTTGGTCTGGAGGTCCGTTATGATTCTTTCATTACTGATAACAAGCTTCGGATTTTATTTCGTCAGTCGCTTTTTGCAACAGTTGTCTCAATTTTTTTCTATTTCGAGTCAGAAAAAACTTTTTTTCCAGGTTACACAGCTTATTTTATTCAGTTTAATTTTTTATTTACTCGGTAAACGTTCGTTTTCTCTTTGGTGTGTTAATTTTTCTTTTTGGTTGATAGGAGAGCTTGCAGTCATCGGCGTGAAATCATTGATAGAAAGGCGTTTGAAAGAAACTGCGCTTGAGTTTATTGATCAATGTTGTTTGTCTACTTCTGCTGGAAATTCGTTTCGAAGTAGCCTTCAAAAGGTTTTTTTTCAAAGAAATGATTGGTGTGCAGGACAATTTAAAAATCTTGTGCAAAATTTGGTTACTTCAAACGCAAATAATGTCTCTTCTACCGGTTTTTTGGGTGAATTTAGACAAGAATTGACACAAATTGATAGATCAGGTCAAAAAATAAACGAACAATTAAAAATTTTGCGTCGAATTCTTAAAATAGAGATAAATTTTCGACGTAAGTCGGGACAAGTTTTAAGAAATTTGCACATTCAGGCGCTTGTTTTAAGCATTTTATACCTCAGTTTCATTTTTTTTATTTCATCGCAAATTGATTTATTTAAATACCAACGATTGTTTTTGGTTTCAGTGGCCTTATTTTTGACCGGAGTGATCTTAACTCTACTGGCCGGAAGAAGGCTCAAATGGAAGGTTTAAGCCCTGGATTGAATTTACTTTTGCGGTGTCGACGAGCCGTGGATCAAGGAAAACCACTGAGTCTTGCTATTAAGAGCTTTCTGCAGAATGAAACCGGAGAATTCCCGCAACAAGTATTTAAATGGATGTCCTTATTCGAACAAGGACAAAAAACCGATCCTATTTTGAATCAGATTAAGTCATCTTATCGCCGTCAACTTTTAGAAGTGCTTGAACGTGGACTAAAACGAGAGCCTATTGGAAATATTCTGGTTTTATTAGAAACTGAAATTCACGAGGCTTGCGAAGAAGAAATTCAAAAAAAACTTACCGATTTGCCTTACCAAGTCATGCTTCCATTACTTTTGTTTCAATTTCCGGCCTTCCTGTTGCTCTTGCTAGGACCGTTTTTGCTTCAGCTCATCGAGAACATGAATTGAGTTGATGCTCGGCTCAACTCGAGTTAAATCTCTAAAAATCAGCTCGATGGGGGGATTATGAAAGCAATTCATGCGGAAGACTTAGAAGTGCTCGTTGAAGAACTTATGAAAGATAAACCCAACGCCTCTTTGGTTAAACAACTGAGTTTAAATTTGAACATCGCCTATTCGGATGATTTGGTGACTCAAATGAGCACCGTGTTGCAGGAAGTTCATAAAATCTATGGAAATGCTTTAAATCAACTCCATAAAAATTCTGAAATGGAAAGTTAGATGAAAAATAAAATATATAATTCTCTTCTCGAAACCATTGGCGAAACTCCAGTCGTTCGATTGCATAGAGTGGTAGATCAATCACCCCACGAATTTTATGCCAAAATGGAATCTTTTAATCCTGGCGGCAGTGTTAAAGATCGAATTGCAGTTGCGATGATTGAAGCAGCGGAAAAACGTGGTGAGCTGAAACCAGGTGGAACTATTGTTGAAGCCACTTCGGGAAATACCGGTTTAGGTTTGGTTTTTGTTTCAGCGGCTAAAGGTTACAAATGTATTTTTGTTATGCCTGACAAAATCAGTGAAGAAAAAAGAGCCATTTTGCGAGCTTTCGGAGCGAAAGTTGTTATCACCCCAACAGCGGTGGGACCGGAAGATCCAAGAAGCTACCTGAGTGTGTCTCATAAAATTGCGAAACACACTCCAAATTGCTTTTATGCGAATCAATATCACAATCCCGACAATACTAATCGCCACTATCAAAACACGGGTCCAGAAATTTGGCAGCAAATGGATAAAAAAATAGATGTTTTTGTTGCTGGCGCGGGAACGGGTGGAACAATTTCAGGTGTTGGAAAATATCTGAAAGAACAAAATAAAAACGTGAAAATTATTTGTGCGGACCCTGTTGGCAGTATTTTATACGATTTGTATTACCATAAAAAAGTTATTGATCCGCCAAAGCCTTATAAAGTTGAAGGTGTTGGCGAAGACATGCTTCCAGATAATGTTCATTTGAATGTCATCGATGGTTTTGAACAAGTGAATGATCAAGAAGCTTTTAAGATGACACGTCGATTGATTTCTGAAGAAGCAATGTGCGTAGGTCCTTCCAGCGGAATGGCTCTTGTTGGTGCTCTGAAGTTTTCAAAAAAACTGCAAACACCTGCAAAAATTCTGGTAGTTTTTCCAGATAATGGTCGGGCCTATTTAAGTAAAGCTTTTAACGACCAATGGCTTATTGAAAATGATCTTGTTCAAGCTCGCGAACTCTCGTCCGGATTTGCTCAGGTTGTTTCTTCTGAAGAATATTACAAAAATGAAGGTCTGAAATTCGAGTAAGCAAGGAACTCTTATGAAAAAAATGAAACCGAACTTGGGATTTTCAACGCGCGCAATCCACGCAGGACAAGAACCAGATCCTTCGACTGGCGCGATCATGACTCCGGTGTATTTGACATCAACTTATGTGCAAAAGTCACCGGGTGTTCATCAGGGATGGGATTATTCCAGAAGCCACAACCCAACCAGAAAAGCCTATGAAAGTTGTTTGGCAAATCTGGAAGGAGCTCAGCATGGTTTTGCTATGGCTTCAGGTTGTGCTGCAACGACGACAATTTTACATTTATTAAAACAAGGTGATCACGTTGTTGCTGGTGACGATATGTACGGCGGCACATTTCGACTGTTTGACAAAGTTTTAAAAAATAACGGCCTTGAATTTAGTTACGTCGATTTAACTAAACCTGAAAATTTTGAAAAAGCAATTAAGAGCAATACGAAATTGGTATGGTTAGAAACTCCCACGAATCCAACCCTTAAGCTGGTGGATATTCGAAAAATTTCCGCAATGGCTAAATCGCGGGGAATTGTGGTTGCAGTTGATAATACTTTTTTAAGTCCTTACTTTCAAAGACCGATCGAACTGGGCGCCGATATTGTCATTCACTCGGCAACTAAATACATTGGCGGTCACAGTGATATGGTTGGTGGAGTTATGGCCACGAACCGAGATGATTTAGCTGAGCGCTTAGCATTTTTAAGCAACTCGATGGGAGGAATTGCTGGGCCCTTCGATTCTTTCTTGGCGCTTCGAAGTTTAAAAACCTTACCGCTTCGCATGAAAGCTCACCAAAAAAATGCTGAAGCTATTGCGGATTTCTTAGAAGGACATAAAAAAGTAGAAAAAGTTGTTTATCCAGGACTGAAATCTCATCCACAACATTCTTTAGCTAAAGAGCAAATGTTGGGCATGGGTGGAATGATCACTTTTTACATTAAAGGCGGACTTCCAGCTGCACGAAGCTTTCTTGAAAATGTGAATGTCTTTTCTTTGGCAGAAAGCCTTGGTGGAGTTGAATCTTTAGTCGAACATCCTGCCATTATGACGCACGCTAGCGTTCCCGTTGAAAATCGCAAGCTTTTGGGAATAGATGATTCTTTGATTCGTCTTTCTGTCGGAGTGGAAGATTTAGAGGATCTGATGGATGATCTTAAGTTCGCCTTTGACCAAGTGAAAAGTTGACACTCAGACCAGCGGAAGGTAACTAAATCCTTCCATAAAAACACCGAGGCCAGGTAGCTCAGTCGGTAGAGCAGAGGACTGAAAATCCTTGTGTCGGCGGTTCAATTCCGTCCCTGGCCACCAAAAGGTACCTGTAAAATCCTACTGAGTTTTTATCTGGTGAATGAGTTTAACAAGTGGCTCAATCGACTGTACTACTTCTCCTTCACAGTTGTTATCTTCGCATCGTTTTATATTGTTACAAAGTTTCTTTTCGTCATAGATTAAATCATTTTTACTTGTAACAAGCAGCCCGATGAGCTTGTTTTGTGCAGAAAACACTGGCGATCCAGAGCTATTGTATAGAGCGTCTAGGTTGGTCAGAAAGTTAGCAGTGCCAATGCTTCGTACGGTCCCTTCTGTAACAATTTTTTGCGGCAAACCAAATGGGTGTCCCAACATTACTAATCGATCGCCACTTTGAACAGCAGGGAGCGAGACTTCAACCTCAATGGGTTTTCTATTTTGCACGGGTCGATCAAGACGTATGAGGGCATAGTCGAGACCATCCTTACTGCTAGTAGAAATTATCTTAGCGCAGGAATAGATATTTTTATTATCTATAATCCACGGATTTCGCTCTGGGGTATCTTTGCGATAATCAAAAATAATATTTATTCCCCAGCAGGCAAGCGCTCCTAGTTTCACGCAATGGCCAGATGTTAATACAACATCTTTGCCAACAAGAACGCCGGAACAATAAGGCCCTGCCGGCTGATCACGAAATTTTTCATCTATACAAAGTCGACGCACTTGCCCAACACTTTGAATGCTTGCCTTAGTAAAGCCCTTTTTATGTGGTCTAAGTCTATAAACAGGGAAAATAGCGGCCGTGGCCCGCGACAGAGCTTCGATTTGTTCATCCTTAACTTCGTAGGGTTCTTGTCGGTTATCTTGGCCATAAATTGACTTTGAGCTTTGATCCTTGTCGTTCACAGAAGTCACTTCTGCTAAAACGGTGCTGACAAAAATTAATGCTGTCATAAGGCCATATATTGTGTTTCTAATAAATCCCATTATTCCTCCCAGTTATGCTTTTCTCTATGACATTCGTTTTCTATTTAAGAAGTCAACTCCTGACCGGTATTTTGATAAGGTGCCAGGTCCTGTTTGTCTGAAGATAATAGGTGCTCTTCAATAAAACAGGACGTGGAAAATAAATTTTCCTATTCAAAAGTAACAGCCGGTAAAGCCATACAAACTCGGTTTTCCTTTCAGAAGTTTGGATCTGGAAGTCGAGCTCAAATTGGGAAGATTTTCGTACATAAAGAAATGGGAGCGGGTGGAAAAGTAAAGACAATAATTGATTCGCCACAGGGTGAATTATCGGCTCTTCCAACGAGTCTGTTTTCTCGAGACAAATAAAGAGAGCTTCGCCTTAATCTGTCACAAGGGCCTGACCCGTGGACTCCACGAACTGCAGAGGGAGTACCGGTTTTTGGCACAATAGTTGATTTATCAGAGTCTGATTCGCTCTTCGAACAACTGCGGATTAGGCAATGAACTTGAGACAATGAAGGTGAACAAATGTTTTACACCCGATCTACAATTTTTGACATCAGACCCCTTATCTGGCTCTTTTTTCTTAGTCAGTTTGTCTTCGTATCGTCGTTCGCTTCGGACCAGATTCTAAAATCCGCTCCGGTAGTTGATACAAAAAAATTTGGAGAACAACTTATAAACGCCATGTTTGATTCTCCTCTCTATGGAAAGGAATTATTTGCAGCTTCCCCTAACAACTCCAATATATTATGGGATGCGCCAGGTATGTCGGTGGCAATGAGTATTCCGGTAAAAGTACTTTCAACTCTGAATGATTACGGAATACTGAGTCTGTTTGAGGCTGGCGGATCTTTGCGACATCCATCTATTGAGCCCGAGGACCGGTTGGCTACGGACAGAGTTATTGGTCGACTGCCAATGCTTGATTGGTTTCCACCGAGCCTACATCCCCACTCTGGTTATCTGGTAGAGGGCGAAATTAAAAAGTATGACAAATTTCGTGGTCAATACGGGACAGCTATTTTAGTTTTTAAAAAGGAAAGAATATTAAACCGCACGACAACAACCAGTGGAGATAGCGCTCCCGGGCTTCAGGGGACACCTCTTATTAGGAAAAACGGCGCTCACGATTATGGTGACTACTATGTCGAAGCACAAATCTGGGGTAGAGTTACACTCGAAGACGTCGGGGCAATCTATATTTCAGAAGGGGAGTTCCTTACACAAAAATCCACTCTTTTAGAGCTGCAGCAAATGTACGACTTTGATATCTTCACTATGAAAGTTGTTCCTCGTGAAGGCTATAAAGGTGCTGATCTTTTGGAAGACGTCAAACTTGTTTCTAAAGGAAATAAAAAAATTGCACCCAAAAATAAACACAAAACCGACACAGAATTAATTTCTAGATTCCAGCAACTTTCTGAAGAAATAGAGACGCTTAAAAAAGAAGAACACAGCTGGATGGTCCAAATTAAACCGGCTCATATTGCCGGTGATCTAGCTGCGATGAAATATTATTCTCAGGAAAGAGAAAGAGTTGAGTGGAACGAGTTGAACCCAAGGGTTCTAGAGCGGAACTCGCTGCTATTAATTATGAGTGATCGCTCGTCTCTGATGCTTGATCAATTCATTCAAAACGAATGGAAAATCACAAGGGAACAAATAAAACGTTCGCCTCGTCATTTCGACACCCGTTTTCACAATTATTTATCAAAAATAGCCAATCGACGTGAAATTGAATTGGCCTTTCTTCATGAGGTTTCAAAACATACTAGGGCTGAGCGTCTTCAGCATTATTCCTTGCAACAGCTTTCGAAGCATACTGAGTTAACATTACTGGAACAACGACGCCTTACTAAACTTAAGAGTCATACCAAGACACAGGAAATACTTTTGGGACGTTGTCAGTCACTGTTTAGGCAAACAGAACCGTAAAACATTTAGACAGTAAAAATCTTTTTTACACGACGTTGTTAAAATCATTCAAATTATAAGAGCAATGCTATAATTGCGATGAATTTAAACATACGAACGAATTTATTATTTGGAGAGCTTTATGAAAAAATCAGTAACTATGTCGGCAGTATTATTATTTGTGAATTTAAGCTATGGCTATACAACTCTTGATTGCGTCGCAGCTTATCAGAATCCAGTGGTTAATACTCAATTTCATATTCCGCTAACACTTCGAGTGAAAAACAATCAAATTAAGAGAATTGATCGTCTTAATAAGACCGATTGCATTTTAGCGTATCAAGGACTCGATAAATCAAGAAGTCGAAAAATTTATGCTAGCAATCATAATTCTGGCATTTATCTGGGTATAATAAATCGTAATTGGGAGCCTGGGCAAATTCTCTTGGGCGAACAACTTTACGTTATTGAAGGCCGTGTGATTGCTGGTGTTGCTCAGAGACCTCATTCGACTCTGGACTGCAAAACTGTTCCTACGTTGAAGCCATTCTGAATGAACGCAATTTAAAGACTAGAATGTCGATTGGGCTTTGGTTGTTTAACTAAAGCCTTCGCGCTTGTCCCCCCTCAAAATTTTGACGGAACTATAGTCCAAGTTTTCTCCCTCCTTCCCGCAAAACTTAAGTTTACATAAACCCCCTCCGATCTTTTTAAGGCACTTACCCACGGAGGGGAACCATGAGTCGTCTTTTAATTTCCATCGCCCTTATCATTTTATCCCAGTATGCAAATGCAAGGTCCGAAACAAAGGGTCTTGTCGAAGGCGAAATCATTGTTCGATTTCCTGGTCAATTTAATCAGGCAGTGGCTCAGAGTAAATTGGATGTAAATCAGTACAAAATCAAAGAAGTGATTAATCCAACATTGAATATGTATTTAGTGGAAGTTGAAGAACCAGCTGTTGTTGCTATTAAAAAACTGCGCTTCAATGAGGCCATTCTGTATGCGCAACCCAATCATTACATCCAATATCGCGGTGATTTAGGACCGACCACGAACTCTTCTGAAGCAGCTCAATCTTTGCTGGCAAATAATCTTTTACGAGGCCTACCCAACGATCCACTAATGAATCAAATGTGGAGCTTGATGGATCCTTCCGTAGGTACTGGTGGTATAAGCGCGAATCTAGTTTGGAACACCAGTGTTGGTGGCAAAGATCAAGGCGGGAATGATATTGTGGTTGCCGTAGTCGATGGCGGAGTCGATGTGAAACACCCGGATTTAATTCAAAATATTTGGATTAATAAAGAGGAAATTCCGGACAACCAAATCGACGATGATGGTAACGGTTTTGTTGATGATGTGTATGGTTGGAATGCATTTAATAATAACGGGAATATAAGTTCTGATGGGCATGGCACTCATGTGACGGGAACCATTGGTGCTATGGGAAATAATAGCTTAGGAATTTCTGGCGTAAATTGGAATGTTAAAGTCATGACTGTGATGGGCGCTTCAGGAACAACGGCCACAGTTGCGAAAGCCTATGGTTATGTTATTGAACAGAAAAAGCTTTGGTTTGCATCCAAAGGTAAAAAAGGTGCCAACATTGTTGCTACAAACTCGAGTTTTGGTATCGACAATGTGAATTGTGCCTCTGGCGACTATCCCATTTGGAATGATCTTTATGAAAACATGGGGAAGCTTGGAATTCTTTCAGCGACAGCCACGGCAAATAACAATGTGAATGTCGATGAAGTAGGCGACGTTCCGACAGGCTGCTTGAGCGAATACATTGTGACCATAACGAATACTCAACGAGATAATACGAAATATATTAGCGCTGGTTATGGGCTCAAAACTATTGATCTTGGCGCTCCCGGAACAAATATTTATTCGACTCTTCCTGGTGCTACTTTTGGATTATTAACGGGTACATCGATGGCCACCCCCCATGTTGCCGGGTCGATTGGTTTACTTCACAGTGTTGCCAGTCCTGCATTTTACGAGCAATACATCAATGATCCCGGCAAAGCCGCGCTCGTGTTAAAAGAGGCCTTACTTCAGGGGACAGATCCCTTACCTTCTTTAAAAGGAATCACTGTTTCTGGTGGAAAGTTGAATGTCTCCAAAGCAGCTCAACTGGTGAAAAACTTCCGGGGATTTCGCTCGAAATAGCATGAAAAATTTTCCTTAAAATATAAATTATCATAATAAAGCTCGTTTCTGAGGTATAATCCCATTTCGCGGAGGCTATATGAAAACGGGTTTGATTATATTCAGCTTATTTATTTCGATTTATTCACAGGCCGAAACCTATGATGCCTGTTATACAGATGCTCGAAAAAATGGTTATAACATCCAAGACGCTTCACAAATTTGCAAAGGCATGGTGAGTGACACTTGTTATAAAGAAGCCCGGGATCCTCGTCAGCTAGCTCTTACTGTTCAGAATGCGGCAAATGTTTGTCGAAATGTAACTAGTGACGTTTGTTATCTTGATGCACGAAAAGTATATGCAGTTAAACTTGCAGCAAATGCTTGCCGCGGACTTATTAGTGCCGCTTGTTATACCGAAGTTCGTAAAAAATCCTTTAATATTTTGGATGCTGTTACCACTTGTCGCGCGGGCGTTGTGTGCCAAGATATTTCCAAATAAATAGATTATTAAGCTGCGCTATTTTTGTAAAATAAAACTGAGTTGTCGACCCGCTTTTTCTTTATCGCGACGATGAGAATGAAAGCGATGGTCTGATTTTGTATCTAAGTTTAAATCAAAAAAATGATCTAAAGAAACTTCATGTTCTTGAGCCTGAGATTTTACAATTTTGCTTAAATCGACCTGAAATTTACCTTCAGTATTTTGCGTAAAGACCTCAGAATCCATCATAACGGTATTTGAATTTGATAAATTTTTTGCTACCGCTATCAACTGGTTTTTTACATCGAGGTCTACTTCAAAACTTTGTTTTTGAATGTGGGGGCCAAGAACTAGGCGCAGATCTTGTGGTTTAGAGCCCGTATTCAAAAATAATTCTAGAGTCTGCGGGACAATGCGATTGGCAACGCCTTTCCACCCAGCATGAACTCCAGCGATTCTTGCTTTCTTCAAATCATAAACAAAGGCCGGGATACAATCAGCGGTTGATATACAAAGACCAAGTTTTTTTTGTTCAGTCCATTGCGCGTCAGCTTCAGGTCGCTCTGTCCAGTTTGTTGAGTCTTTGAGTTGGATTTTACGGCCGTGCGTTTGATGAACAAGAGTGAATTGATAGGACGAGAAAAATTGTTGAATTTTTTCAAGCTGCGCTTCTTTTTTTCCAAAAAAAATTATTATCGAAGAAGTTTCGATAATAAACCCAAGCGCATTTTCTTGAACCTTCAAGTCGGGTCCTCAATTGGGTCCTGGATTGGATCTTGGGTTTGATCCGCGACGGAATCCACGATTGGTTCTTTGAATGGATTCTTTACCGGAGCCTTAACTGGCTCTGGTGGCGGTTCAAGAAGTTCTAAAATAAAACCCCATTTTTTAAGGAGCTGGGTTTCTTTTTCTGGCCAAGGTGATTTGAAAAAAAGCTTTTCCCCGGTTCGAGGATGAACAAATCCCAGTTCAGCAGCGTGAAGTAAAAATCTATCCAAAGTTTCAATATCAGTGCGAACTTCTGGCGAGAGAATTGACTTCAACATTTTGTGCGAGCCATACAAGATATCGCCGATGATGGGCAAGCCCGCTTCGGACATGTGCACACGAATTTGGTGAGTGCGACCGGTTTCGAGTTTCAAACGAAACAAAGACATATTATTTTTAAAATGAGCTTTCCAGGCATGTGTAACAGCCCACTTTCCTGTTTTCATTTCAATTTTCGGATCGGTCAAAAATCTTCCATGCTTGTCTTTGATCGAAGCCATTTTTTTTCGATCAGATGGGTGTCTGGCAATAAAGCTTTGAAATTTCATCTGTGGCTTTGCCGCACTTCCATGACTAACAGCCCAGTAGATCCGATGAACTTTTCGCTCTTGAAACTGCAAAGATAAAGCTTCATGTGCTAGGTCATTCTTAGCCACAACTAGTGTTCCGCTTGTGTCTTTATCTAATCGATGAACAATTCCTGGGCGATCTTCACCAAATTTCATGGAAAGATTTTTTGTGTGATTGATCAAAGCGTTAACTAAAGTATCATTTTCATGTCCTGCTCCAGGATGAACAACCAAACCTGCAGGCTTATTGATCACCAGCAAATCGTCATCTTCAAATAAAACATCAAGTTTTAAATCCAATGGGACCAATGTTGTTGATTGTGGTTCCGGAAGTTCTATTTTAAAAAGCTCACCCTCTTTCACTAGCTGGGAGGCTTTTAAGACTGGGTTGCCATTTAAACTAATTTTATTATTTTCAATTAACATTTGGGCTCGTGTACGTGAGCCAACTTCGTCAAGAGCAGAAAGAGCCTTATCTAATCTGAGGCCACTGAGGTCAGATGAAATGCTAAACTTTAAAACATTTTGCGACATTATTTTCGCGTTTCTTTGAATAGCTTCATGTAAGACTCGGATACGAGTTTTTCATTGAGTCCAAGTTCTTTGGCGATTTGAATGACATAACCTCGAATAAAAACGGCGGCAGGAAGATGAGCCGAGTTCATTTCTTCAATTGCGACAATATAATATGTATTAATTTTTGTGACTAAGCTCATTTTTTCAAGAGTAATGTTTTTATATTCTCGAATTTTTTTTAAAAACGGCCCATTCCAGTCTTCTTGTTTTTGAATCATTTTCTCGAAATCTTCGTCAGCCGTGTAGGTGGATTTTTTTAATCCACCTTTGACCTCGGGGAAAAGTTGGCGACTGGCTTGGAGTATTGATTCGTAAGACAAATCCAGTGATTGAGCTTTTTGACCTAAAAGACGTTGATCATAAATATTTCGAAGAGTTTTGTTACCAAGAATGGAATAAGCTTCTTCAATCAATCCTAAAAGTTCGCGTGCTTCTTTTTCTGAAAAAATTGTATAAATGGCAGGATTTTCTCCTGAATATGTGGCGCGAGCTCTTTCATAAGCCATGGTAATTTCATGCTGAGCAGAGTTGGTATTCAACTCGAGGATTTCATAATAATTATATTTCATCGAAGCCGTTTCTGGAGTCATCTCTTCTATACTACGGCTCGGAGTTCCTCTGGATCAATAAGATGTTTACACATAGCTAAAAATTGGCCAGCAAGAGGAGTGAAGGGTTGTGCGATCAGCACAGGCTCGCGGTTTTTAATCGACTGCCATACGGCGTTATCGTAGTCTAAACCACCAATGTAATCTATACGAAGGTCATAGTATTTGTAACAAACACTTTTCATCGAAAAACCGAGCTCTACTAAAGACTGGCTTCTGACAGAATTCAGAACCAAACGAATGGGTTGTCGGGAAAGTGCTAAGAAAGGTTCTAGAGTAAAACCATCGGACTCTTTTAAATAACTGCGAAATGAAAAGGGTTTATTTAGAATTTTTTGTCGATAGTCGCGAAGAGTTTTAATTAATTTTGCAAATGACTCTGGAGTGCTTTTGTCTTTTAAAGAATAACAAATGAAATTTTCAATAAAACGATAGGTTTTTTCGATACTGGTTGGCTCTGTTGATGTAACCAAAATTTTCTCGTCAGAAAACTTAAAAATTTCTAAATATTTATCAAGAACACCATAACCGGTATCAATAATGACGTAATCTGCTTTAATTTTTTTCAAATCATGCATCAAAGCTTGAGTGTTTAATGAGCTAATATCCGCTGGAGCCCAAGTGTCCCAGTAACCTTGAATGTAAGAAAGATGTGGGAAAGGCGTTGGAATTACCAACTCATTAAGAGTTTTAGAGCCCTCGATGTAATGTCGAATATTCAAGTGAGAAGGTTTAAGTCCCAAAGCGGTATGTACATTCGCTCCACTAAAATCAAGATCGGCAATGACAACAGAATGTCCCAACTTTGATAAAGTGAAAGCTAAACTTGTCGAAATAAATGTTTTTCCGACTCCACCTTTTCCAGATGAAACAGTCCAAATTTTTGGACCACCTTCAGCTGAAGAACCAATTTTCTGAATAAGCTCCATGAACCATCCTTGTCACTTCAATGGGGTGAAAAGAATTCCCTTTCGATTCTCTTCGGCTTCAGAGGCACGAATATAAAGTGGCAAAAACGATTTCCAGTCTAAAGTTGGTTGAGTTTGTGAAAGCATTTCAGAGAGTAGACCCAGAGTTGAAGCCAGAGGGTAATCTTGAGCATTTTCATTTCGGCGAAGTTTTTTTAAAAAAAGTTCAGAAAAGAAATTTTTGTATGTTTGATACCCGTCTCCGACGACTAAAAATTGATCTTGCTTTATGGTCTGGTCCAGGTCTCGAACAGGAACTACTGAAGCAGGAATCAAAACACTGGGGATATCTGAGCTCAAGTCATATAAACCGTAATAGACCATATTTTTATAGGCGTTGATCATCGACAAAACAGGAAGTTTATCAGCTTGCGCCTTAACTTTGGATTGAGCGGCCAAAAGAAAAAGGGAATCTAAGGCAAAAAGCGGAATATTTAAGGTGTAAGACAAAGACTTCGCAACATTGCCGGCGACACGAATCCCTGTAAAACTACCTGGACCAAAGCCTGTTGCAACTAAGGTTAAATCAGAAAACTGAACGGCGGCTCGGGTCAAACAAGCTTCGATCATAGGATTGATCAACTCGCTATGGGATTTTTGTCGATCCGAGGAGACTTCAGCAAGCACCTTTCCCTGGTCAATAAGGGCTGCGCTTCCCCACTGTGTGCTGGTTTCAAGTGCCAGTATCATTGAGACGTAAAGAAAACTCTGCTGACGTCATTAAAAAGCGCAAACACCATAAGGCTCATTAAAAGAACCATGCCCACTTGTTGCGCCATTTCCATTTTTTTCAAACTCAATGGAGAGCCCTTCAGCAATTCAATAATGTAAAAAACCATGTGTCCACCGTCCAAAACCGGTACTGGCAAAAGATTTAATACAAATAAATTGATCGAAATAAATCCCATCATTAACAAGAATGATGATAACCCAGAGATAAATGAGTCATGTGCGGCTTGAGCTATAGAAATAACTCCACCGATATTTTTGTGAGAGATTTCCCCGAAAATTAATTTTTTAAATACATTCAAAGTCATTACGCTCATATCCACCGAGCGGGTAAAAGCTCTTGCAATGGCAGCACCCATTCCCTTGGCTTTCACACGCACAAAATCAATATCGGAATACATCAGTAGCGCATTTATCCCAATTGTGTAGCGCTTATCCTCTGCTCCGGTAGGAAGCATTTGGGAAGTCATCTGAGGGGTGATTTCAAACATCTTTTTTTCAACCCCGCGCATGACTTCAATGCTCATCGGCTGAGTTCCGCTGTAGGATTTAATCGCGTTCAAAACATCATCCCATTTTGTTACAGCTTTTGTATCAATTGAAATAATTTTATCCCATGGCTTCAGTCCCGCACTGTCCGCCGGTGTTTTTTTAAGGATTCGACCCAAATATAAGTCTGTGGTTTCTAGTTTTAAAGTAGCTAAGCTGTATTCCTTAATTTTTTCTTGAGGGCTCCACTGGATAGAAATTTTTTCAGTTTTCTTTTCATCATTTGCCAGGCGCTCAATTTCCAAATTCAAAGGCTGTTTTGGGTCTACTTTTTTTAATAGAGGATCAAGTTCACGAAAGTGCGTGACCTTCATATCATTAATAGAGGCAATGCGATCCCCTGTTTTCATTCCAAGCAAAGTCATTGGGGAATTCGCTGGAACTCCAACATGGGAAGATCTTGAATAAGGATTTAAGCCATCAATATCACCAACGAACTTTTCTGAACTGATGGGATTTGTATTTGGTCTCCGAGAAACAACAGCTTTAATTTCCAATGGATGGCTTAAACCTTCTCTTTGCACTAAGACTGCAATTTGTGAATCTGCTTCATTGGTATGAATTTTTTTATTCAACTGTTTTTGAAAGTCTTCCCAAGTATTAATATCAGAATCTTCAACCTTAAGAAGCAGGTCTCCAGATTTAAAGCCTTGTTGCTCGGCCAAAGAAGGAGAAGCCACATCACCAAGCAGAGGTCCTTTGGTATTTTCACCAATCAGCGCGACAAGAGTAAAAATAAGCACGGCAAAAAAGAAATTCATTAGGGGGCCGGCCATGACGACTGCAATTCTTTGCCAAACATTTTTATGAGTAAAGGACTGATTTTTTTCTTCAGCTGTCATTGGTCGTTGATTTTCACCTTCGCCAACCATGTCGCCAGAGAACGGCTGTTCGCCAAACATTTTTACGTAACCGCCCAGAGGAATTAATGACACGCAATAAGTGGTATGCCCACGTTTCATCTGAAGAATTTTTTTTCCAAAACCAAGGCTGAAGGTTTCGACACGAATCCCACACCATCGAGCCACAAGAAAATGGCCGAGTTCGTGGACAAAAATAAGTACTCCAAGCAGAAGTACAAACGAAAGAGTTCCTGTAGCGCCAGATTGAAGATAACTAAGTAGTGTTTCCATGCGGTTATTTTATCAGAAGGCCTTCAAGAATTAAAGCGCCAAAAAGAAGAACAGGACTTGCAAATAAAACCCCATCGATTCGATCTAAAATGCCGCCGTGTCCTGGCATAAGACTTCCAGAGTCCTTTACGTCGGCAACGCGTTTAAGCAGTGACTCAAAAAGATCCCCGAACTGAGCCACTACAGAAACCGCTAAACTTAGCAGAAGCATTGAATAAATTGGGATTTGCGGCAAATAAGCATGAACCACCAAACCGGTGAGTATTGAGACAGTCAAACCACCCAGGGCACCTTCGATGGTTTTTTTAGGAGAGATCTTAGGTATGAGCTTGGTTTTACCAAAGAGTCTTCCAACAATGTAAGCGCTGATATCCCCAGAAAAAACAATACTAAGGAGGGCCGAAAACCAAACTACTCCATGCGGCAAATCCAGAAGCTGTAACAAGAATGAAGGCAAAAGCCCTCCATACAAAAAGCCTAAAATACTTTTAGCCTGAAAATGAAATAAGCGATCTAAAGTTTCAAATTTGGCATGAGACAAAAGGCTGAGGAGACAAAAGATGACGGAAAGAAAAGCAAAAATGATCGCACTATGGGTTGGAAAAATGCTGCATAAAGAAAAAATAAATAGAAGAAAAATATAAAAGGCAAATTTATTGGATTTTGAATCATGAGGAAGAAAAAGAATTTTTAGCAACTCATAAGCGGTGATGGGCACGCCGGCGATAACCACAAGTTTGAGTCCAAAAGCGTCAAGCCACCACCAGGAAACCACCAGCAATAAAACAGCAGCCAGTGATGATATAAATCTAGTGACGAAGGGATTCATTAGGTGCGACCACTTTTCCGAAGCGACGTTCACGTTGCGAATAATCCTCGAATGCTAGATGTAAATCTTGAACTTTAAAATCAGGCCATAAAATATCTGTAAAATACAGTTCTGCATAAGCGGCTTGCCATAATAAAAAGTTGGACAGACGTTTTTCTCCACTGGTGCGAATGATCAGATCTGGATCTGGTCCTTCAGTTGAAAGATGAGAGTTTATAAGAGCTTCATCAATATCACTCGCTTTCAGCAGACCGTGTTCTATTTGCGAGCACAGATTTTTCACCGCACTTGTAACTTCTTGGCGCGAACCATAGCTCAGGGCAAACACCAGATGCAAACCGGTGCAATGAGCTGTTGCAGTTTTGGCAGACTCGATGGCCACAAGGACATCGGCAGGAAGGCGATCAGTATCGCCGATTGTAGTGAAGCGAATATTTTCTTTTATTAAGTTTTTGGTTTCTCTTTTAAGATATTTTCTTAAAAGATTCATCAAAAGTTGAATTTCTATGGATGGACGAAACCAGTTTTCGGTACTGAAAGCATAAAGAGTTAAATGTTTTACACCCAGTCGAGAACATTCGGTGATGATCGTTTTTGCAACTCGGGTTCCCTTAATATGGCCATAGGTGCGAGGATGGACTCGTGATTGGGCCCATCGTCCATTTCCGTCCATGATAATTGCCAGATGTTTTGGGATTTTCACCGCGGTTTCCTTTGTCTCTCGTCCTCAATTAAATTGTAAGAATACTTTTTTCTTTTTCTTCCGCAAGTCCATCAATTTTTTTGATATAATCATCAGTCATTTTTTGAATGTCGGACTCTAATTTTTTATTTTCATCCTCACTGATGGCTTTGTCTTTTAAAGCTTTTTTCACTTCATCATTGGCATCCCGACGGGACATACGAACAGCCACACGCGAATCTTCAGCAATTTTCTTTACTTGTTTCGCGAGATCCTTGCGACGCTCTTCGGTCAAATCAGGAACTCGCAGACGAATGACTTTACCATCATTCATTGGTGCTAGGCCTAAATCACTTTTGACAATAGCTTGCTCGATTTCTTTTAAAATTGAAGATTCCCAGGGTGCAATCAAAAATGATTTTGCGTCTGGGGTTGAAATTGAAGCGACCTGGGATAAAGGAGAAAGATTTCCATAATAATTAACTCGAACGCCATCCAGCATGGAAGCCTGGGCTCGGCCCGTACGAACTTTTTTGAGCTCATCGGCAAGAGCTTTCAATGATTTTTCCATTTTATCTTGTGTGGATTTCTTCACGGCTTGAATCATATGTGCTCCCTTTGGAGAGGTTCACTATTGAACCAATGTTCCAATCTTTTCACCCATAACGGCTTTAAGAATATTTCCTGGAATTGTTAAATCAAAAGTTAAAATTGGCAACTTATTATCCATACATAAACTAATAGCGGTCGAATCCATTACTTGCAGACCCTTATTTAAAACCTCAATATAGCTGATTTGGGCAAACTTTTTGGCATCGCTATGTTTAACCGGATCTTTATCGTAAATACCATCAACCTTGGTAGCCTTCATAATAATCTCTGCATTGATTTCCATCGCGCGTAAAGAGGCCGCAGTATCTGTTGTAAAATAAGGGTTTCCAGTTCCTCCGCCGAAAATAACCAAACGCCCCTTCTCGAGATGTCTCATGGCTCGCCGGCGAATGTAAGGCTCGGCCACTTCTGCCATGGCGATAGCGCTTTGAACGCGAGTTGGAACTCCCGCTTTTTCGAGCGCATCTTGGACAGCCAATGAATTTATCACCGTCGCCAACATTCCCATATAGTCCGAACTGGCTCGGTCCATTCCTTCAGCTGAAGCGGCAACGCCACGAAAAATATTGCCGCCACCGATGACCATACCAATCTCAACACCGGTTTTATGAGCATCGGAGATGTCTTTTGCAATGACCTTAAGGACCGTTGTATTGATTCCAGTCCCTTGTTTGCCAGCCAAGGCCTCGCCGCTTAATTTAAGGAGAACTCGTTTGTAAGCTGGTCGTTTCAATTAGTGGCCCTTCACTTGTGCAGCCACTTCCGCTGCGAAATCATCTTTCTTTTTCTCGATACCTTCACCCAATTCAAATCGAGTGAAACGTCTGATGCTAATTTCGCCACCAACTTTTTTCCCAGTTTCCTTCATGTAGTCGGAAACTTTCAAATCTGGATTTTTAACAAAAGATTGCTCTACAAGACAGTTTTCAGCCAAAAACTTGCGAATTTGACCTTCAACGATTTTGTCGATCATTTCAGGTTTTTTACCTTGCTCAATATTTTTACCACGAAGAATTTCCTTTTCCTTCGCAACAACTTCTGCAGGAACTTCTGCACCAGTGATCGCCATCGGATTCATCGCGGCAATATGTAGTGCAATGTCTTGAGCCAACGTTTTAAAATCAGGATGTGAAGCGGACTCGGCTGTTGTGGTTCCGACTTCAAGAAGAACCCCAATTTTGCCCTCGCCGTGAACATAAGTGTGAATTATGCCATTGCCGCTGAGTTCATATTTTTGAGCTCGTCGAATAACTATATTCTCACCAATTTTAGCGATGGTTTCTTTCAAATGGTCTTCCACTTTAAGGGAAGGATTTTTATGAAAGGGCTGAGTTAAAATATCGCCTGTCGCTTTAGATTGAGCCACATGGGATGTCATTTCAGTTACGAAACTTTTAAAGCCATCGTTTCGAGAAACGAAATCAGTTTCCGAATTGATTTCGACAACAACGCCTGTTTTTCCAAAAACAGTGGCATTAACTAAACCTTCAGCAGCGATTCGGCCGGCTTTTTTTGAAGCAGAAGCTAAACCTTTTTTGCGCAACCACTCAATCGCGGCTTCAAAGTTTCCTTGCGTTTCTTCAAGTGCTTTTTTGCAATCCATCATTCCCGCGCTGGTTTTTTCGCGAAGTTCTTTTACGAGGCTAGCAGAAATAGACATGGTCTTACTCCTCTTAGTTGAGAATTAAATTTATTAAAGGGGACAAGGCAAGGCCTCTGACTATTCAGAGGCTTCCGTTTCTTCTGGTGTTTGATTTTCAAGCTCAGCTTGGATTTCAACATCTTCGGCAGTTCCAGCAGCAACAAGTTTGCGGGCTTTTTGAACCTTAACAACTGTTGGTTCTGGTCTTTTCTCGCCATCAGCTTTGCCACCAGCACGAGTCGCTCTTCTTTTCGGAGCTTCTTCTTTGGCCACTGGTTTTTCTTCTTTTTCAACATCCGATTCTTTGTCAGACATTGAACGAACTTTTTGATCCCAAAGTTTTGCACCTTCGATGTAAGAGTCAGCAACTAAGTTTGCAAACAATTTGATCGAACGAATGGCATCATCATTTCCAGGAATTGGATAATCGATAGATTCAGGATCAGAATTGGTATCGGCGATGGCAACGACGGGAATTCCCAAGCGTTTTGCTTCCGCTACGGCAATATGTTCTTTGGGAAGATCAACCACGAACATAACCGACGGAGAATTTTTCATTTCACGAATTCCATTTAAGAACTCAGAAAGTTTCATGTATTCTTTTTCCATGCGAGCGCGTTCTTTTTTAGTCAAAAAGTTAAGCTCACCTTTTTCGCGCATTTGATCAATGCGACGAAGACGATCAATCGAAGATTTGATCGTTGAAAAATTCGTCAACATACCACCCAGCCAGCGTTTGGTGACATAGTATTGACCGCATCGTTGAGCGGCTTCTTGGACGGGTTCGATGGCTTGCTTTTTTGTTCCAACAAAAATCATCGATCCGCCATTAGCAGCGATATCTTTTACGAAATCGGCAGCTTTATTAGCACGCACCACAGTTTTTTGCAGATCGATGATGTGAATTCCACCTCGAGCTGTGTAAACATAGGGTTTCATTTTTGGATTCCAACGCTGAGTTTGGTGTCCGAAGTGGACGCCAGCGTCTAACATTTCTTTCATGGTCACTTGAGCCATAGTTCTCTCCTTTATCTGGTTAGCCACCTTCCTGACAGAGCTTGGGGGTGTGAGAAACCCGCAAGAAATTCCTCATTTTTGAGGACCAGTAAATATCTGGAAGTGAGTTATAGTTGCCGGAGAGATAACACGCTAGCTAAGGGCAGGCAAATGAATTATTTGCCTGCAGGCGTAGGATCCGTGTTCGCGGGGCCAGCTGCGGGGGTGACTGATGCTGGGTCAGTTGCTGCTGGTGCTGGCCGCTTTGGCTGAAGTCTGTATTCGGCTACAATCGCATCAGTTTGCCTTTTTAAAGTAGCACAGTTTTTCTTGTTAAAGGCCCAAGGTTTTACACAATAGAGATCAATGTCACCGTGGAGTCTTGCAAACTCGCGCATGCTGGCCTCGCTTGTGCTGACAGCAGACACAATTTCTTTAATAGAGCCTTCTTTTTTGGCCATTATATCCTGGCAATTTTCCGTGGCGTTATTAAAAGGCTCAGAAATACAAACATCCTTGCCAAAAAGAATTGGGTTACACATCACCATGGATTCTGGGCAGGTCTCAGTAGGGGTGTGTATTGGCTTAGGACATCTGCGGCGACCTTTATCTCGAGTCAGCGTTTGGATATAACCCGCAAAAATACAGCTATTTGAACTGTCTTCAGCCGCGTAGCTATTTGCGATCAAAAGCTCTCTGAGCGAGGTTTTTAGCGAGGGATCATTGCCAAAATCAGCACGAACCATAAAGTCTTGCAGATTTTTGATGTAAGCTTCTTTTTGTTTCAGAGGAAGCTTTTTAAAAGCATCAATAGTCAGCGTGTAAGTCATTTCTGTTGCTACAGGAGTTTTTGTAGCTTTAGAAAAGGCGATTGAGCCCGTAAGCAAAACCGAAAGCAGGATGAATTTAAAAGTATTAATCATTTTCATAAAAGACCTCGTTCCTCAATTACTGGCTGAGTTGTACTGGAAGCAAAGCCCAGAGCAGAAATAACCAATTCAGATTGCAATAAAGTGCCAATTAAATTTTTCTGAACATGGGCCTGGCCAGAACCAATCCATAGGTTTTCAATTCCCGGCAAGGTTTGATTGCCTTGTAATTTTATTTCGCTGATTCCAGAGTATAAAGGGGTTATAGAAATGCGCTCGGCTTTTAAGTTTTCAAAAGCTGTTGGATAAGCGCGTTTGATTTGTCTTTTCATTTTTTTCAAAGCAATGGCAATGACTTCCGTATCTTCAGCTTCGGCCTCATCAACAAAGGTAATCCATTGAGAAAATTGTTGGCTTTCATCGCTCGAAGGAGAAAAGCGACCCAAACAAGGGCCAACTTCATCCTGAGTTACCCCATTCAACACATGGATATTTTGCAGATCTGTTATTTGCGAATTGTGGCAAAAATCAATTCCCACCAGTGTCCAAAAATTATTTTTAGCCAGTCGTTGGCGCAATCGAAAGTTCATCAACTTTTCAGGCACCAAAGTATTGAGCTCACGAAGTGGGGCACAGAAAATAAAATTTTCAGCTTTCAAAACTTTTGAGCCATTAATCAAAATGGATTCGACTTTGTTATTTTCGATTTTAAGTTGAGTGACGATGGAATGAGGCATGAAAGTGCCTTGAAACTTTTCAAAGAGTAAGCGTGTCCACTCAAAAGGTTCCAAATGCCATTCGATTACGGAAGCGGATGTAAAATAAGGAAGTTCTTCGTAAAACGCCGGAGGATTTTCGCCAAAGCCAAGGAAAGGCTTAATTTGGCCTCCCTCAAAAGTGACGGGGGGCCGTTCTTCTGTAGCTTTAATGATCTTTAAGCCTCCGAGCAAATTTTCTAAAAAAGACAAAGCATTTAGGGAAGAATCGGTGGCTGGCATCATTCGAAGTGCGTTGTTGATAGTTCCATTTGGAAAAGAAATTTTTTTATTACTGCCTCCAGGAACATCTAGGGACTCAATTAAGGCCACTTTGGCATTTTCTTGACTGAGCCTGCTGGCGATAGAAAGTCCTGAAAGCCCCGAACCGATAACAATGTAATCAAAATTTGTACTCATATTAAAACAATCCTTAACACAGCTTGAATTGGCAAGATTTAATGCTGCCGTGAGCGTATTTTATGCTTATTTTAAAATTTGTATTAAGCGCCGCAAAACAAATCGAGTAAAAGCCTTTAAGCCCTCGTCTTTTTCAATAAATGAAGCTAAGCGCGGCGAAACGAAATAGTAAAATGAAATGAAAATTCGTCCTAAAAAGTATTCCTCCAAAATAAAATCTCGAAAAATTCTTAAATGAACAACCTCGATGCTGAAAGGATCTTCAAAGGCGGCCGTAGCGATGAAACATCGAGGTCTTTGATCAACCGCATTCTTTAAAAAACTTCGAATAACCGCAGGATTTTTTGCGTTTTTGACGAAAGATTCAGCGCGCTTGATAATATCGGGAAAAATTGGAGTAAAGCGTATGAAAATCGCAAGTTGGCGGGCGGCCTGTTGTTGCCGCTCATAGTATTTTTGATGAGAATCGTAAATTCTAAGTAGATCCCAATAAACCGAAGCAACGACTGTCAGTTCGGTTGTTCGTGCGGTGTCTTTAAAGTGTTCCGGCGTTAGGGTTGATCCTTTTTTTAATTTAAAAACCAGCTCAAGAATTTTTAAATATTTTTCATAGGAAACGGCAGCTTCGGCATACATCCTTGCGCCCATCAAACTCCGCGCCTTTTTTATTAAATTGACCCGACTTTTCCAAAGCAACAATCGATGTTGTTCTTTGGCTTTTTCTTGGGCCATCAGGACGCTTCCTCCTGAAGCTGCAGGAGAGCTGATCTCGGCGTAGCAATTAGAGCAAAGCTGAGTAACCGCTTTTTCTCCGGCCGCATCGAGTTTCATCATTTCGTCGGGTGAAATAGGGTTTAACTTATCAACTTCTGAAGCACATCTTGGACATTGAGGCATAAATTTATTCTGTTACAGGAGATGTATCGGGTCAATATCCACAAGCACTTTCACCGAAGAAGAAAACCACTTTTCATCCGACAAGACCTGCCGAGAAAACTGGTTAAGGATTCGTGCCTGAGCGCCCTTAAGAAGAAGATGGAAGCGAAACTGGCCACGGATTCGGGAAAGTGGGGCTTCCGCAGGACCTAAAATTTCCAAATTTTCATAGGCCGAGTACTTTGCTTTTAGAGCTTGGGCTCGTTGAGCAAGTTGTTTTATGGATTCTTGGGCTTCTCCTAATTTTGCGCTTTGCACGCGAAAGCATATAAGACGCCCATAAGGCGGGTAATTAAGCGCCTTCCGATGCAAGAGTTCCTGCTCGGCAAAGCCAACATAATCCGTTTTTTGGGCGCGAACCAAGCTTTCGTGTTCACGATTATAAGTTTGCACAAGAACTTGTCCCGGTGTTTCCCCGGCCAATATATGGCGCCCTGATCGACCGCTCATTTGAGTCAAAAGTTGAAAACTTCGTTCCGTAGCGCGAAAATCAGGAAAGTTAAAACCCACATCCGCCAAGACAAAGGCCACAAGTTTTAACTTTGGGAAATCCAGACCTTTGGCAATCATTTGGGTGCCAATCAAGAAATCAATTTCGCCTTTTTCCATTTGTGAAATCAAAGCTTCTAATTCTTGACGATTTTGAATTTCATCCCGGTCAGCTCTAGCGATTCGCGCGCTGGGAAAAAGTTTTTGTAAATCGGATTCGACCAACTCGGTGCCTATACCCAGAGGCTTAAGCTCGCCCTCTTTACAATCAGGACAAAGTGTTTTGAAATTTTCATGATAGTCGCAGTAGTGACAAATCAAATGAGTGTTTGCATGTAAAGTTAAGCTGATATCGCAGTTTGGGCATTCGCGAGTGTGTCCACAGGCTGGACACACTACCATTTGGGCCAGACCTCGTCGATTTAGAAATAAAGCAGATTGATCACCTTTTTCCAGTTGCTGACCAAGGGCTTCGTAAAGCTCAAGGCTCATCCAAAACGGCAAAGTGGGTGCTGTTGTTTTTTTAGTTGCCTGAGAATCATTTTGCGAGGAATTTTTTTGTTTGAAATCAATGACTGTGAATTGAGGCAAGGAACGATCAGCAACACGATTTTTAAGTTGGTGAAGATGGTATTTTCCTTCCAGAGCATTTTTCCAGCTTTCCAAACTGGGAGTTGCGGATCCTAAAAGGACTGGGCAATCCATAAATTTTCCAAGCATGATTGCCGCATCACGGCCGTGGTATTTCAATTTTTCATCTTGTTTGTAACTGGGTTCGTGTTCCTCATCGACAACGATCAAACCTAAATTTGGAATGGGACAAAACAAAGCCGAACGAGCACCGATCAGAATTTTTTTTCGGCCTTCGACGATACCCCACCATTGGTTGGTTCTTTCGCGTTCAGTTAATTGCGAATGCAAGACCGCGATTTGATCACCAAATCGTCGAGCAAATCTTTGAATCAGTTGGGGCGTCAACGCAATTTCCGGTACCAACACCAGTCCGGTTTTCCCTTCCGCCAAAATTTTCTCTAACAATTGTAAATAAATTTCTGTTTTACCAGAGCCCGTCACCCCAAAAATCAAGTGAGTTGAAAACCCGGAAACTTTAGAAATTTTTTCGACCACAACCCGTTGCTCATCATTTAGTTGCAGGGAATTTTCCTGTTCAAGCTCGGGGACGACTGCGGATTTTCTGGTTTTTGACTTGGGATTTTTTCGCAGAGGGGGCAGTGCTAAAGCAGCGACTAAACCGGGCGGATGAATATAATAATTGGATAGCCATTCAAGCCATCCTAAGAACTGATCAGACCAAGGAGGATATTCTGAATCAATTGAGTGAATCGATTTAACCACAAAAGTTTCTTTTTGTTGCGATTCTTCAGCAGGGCCAAGGCAAAGCCCTGGAACCTTTCTTTGTCCTAATGGAACCTGAACCCATTGGCCCATCTCAGGTTTTTGTTCCAAGTCTTTATTTGAATAAGTAAGAATGAATTTAATTGGAGCATCTACGGCAATTTTCCATAGTTGAGAAACAGAACTCATCTGAATCTCGCGTAAAACTCCTCAATCATCGACTTGAGCGGCGAAGACTGAATTCCTTCGAAATTTGTGGCATAATCCAAGGACTGTGGTTGAAAAAAACTATTCATTTTTCCGCTTCGGGAAACCACATTGAGAACTTTCATGGTTACGGTATTTGGGCCCCAACGTAAGATTCGTTTTTTTGGAAAGAGAAGGCCTTTGGCGTAGGGAGCATGGTCATCCGCCGTGATTTCGGCCTGATTTGTCCAACGTATTTTTCTTATCAGGAAAAGATCCTGTTCAATCCACAAACCAGGGGTCAATTTTTCTTCACTTACAGAAGTTGGAATTCCTAAAGCATAGGTCACGACATTTTGAGAACGACCCAGACGAACAAAATTTTCTGGTTCATATTTAAACTCTTCTGTTGGTTTTATTTTTTTTGAATTAGCGCTAGGGATTGGTGCCATGGACGTGCTTTCTGGAATGATTTGATTTTGAATCAAGGCATTTTGAAGAGCATCAGAGTTACGAAAATGAAACCAGCGTTCGATGAAATCCGCAGAAATTTTTTGCGACTCTCTTTTTTTAGCTAGATTTAAGGACCACCGTTGGCCGCTCTCGTAAACATACTGAATTTTTATTTTGTCGGCTTGATCTTTTGGTGGAGCGACGGTCAGTCTCATTGTCTTGTCATTTTCAACGAGCCAAATTTCACGCCAACTTAAGGAATCAGTACCATTAGAAAATTCAATTTCTTGATCGATGGCATAAACTCCGGATCCCGAATTTTCGACTGTTCTTTGTAAAATCATTTTGCTTGGTGGGATATAGGCCCAGAGCACAAAAGATAAAAATAAACTCCACATACGAACCTCAATCTTTGAAACGACTCGCCACTTCACGTAGATATTTTTCAAATGCCGGGCCAATCTCTGAATTTTTCAAAGCGACTTCGACATTGGCTTTTAAATAGCCCAATTTGTCGCCGGCGTCGTACCGAATTCCATTAAACGAACAGGCCCACATCGGTGATTTATGAGCCAAGATGTTCATGCAATCAGTTAGCTGTATTTCTTTATTTACGGTTGGCTTAGCATCCCGTAGCAACGACATAATCTTATTTTCAAAGACATATCGTCCTGTCAAAGCCCAACGGCTTTTTACATCCTGTGGCTTCGGCTTTTCCACTAAACTTTTTACCCGGAAACGGCCATTGGATTCTTCAACGTCAGCAATACCGTACTTTGAAACATCTTCGTCTTTAACTTGCATGACCGAAACTACGCTGTTCTCGCTGCTTTCAAAAACTTGGCAAAGCTGCGAGGTTGAATTGAGATTTTTTTCGTCACTCAAAGTGATTTCATCACCCAACAAAACGGCGAAAGGCTCATTGCCAATCACAGGGGCTCCGCACAGGACAGCATGTCCCAGACCCAGGGCTTGTTTTTGACGTATGCTAATAATGTTCGCGTGATCCCGTACTTTAGTCAGGCGAGCCAACAAATTGGTATGTCCTTCGCGCGCTAATTTATCTTCAAGCTCGTAAGAAGAGTCGAAGAAATCCTCGATAGCTTGTTTCCCGCGTCCAGCAATCAAAACAATGTCTTCGATTCCCGCTTGAAGCGCTTCTTCAACCACATAAAGAATTATCGGTGCATCGACAATAGTCAGCATTTCTTTAGGGACAGTCTTTGTAGCGGGTAGAAATCGGGTGCCCAGACCAGCCGCCGGAATGATGGCCTTCTTAATTTTAGACATACCCTATCCATTACAAACGTTTCATATTAAGACAAGTTAAAGATTTGAGAGTTATCTAAAGACGGATTGTGTTAGCCTGTAAAGGCGTGGGGAGAAGCTTGTCATGAGCATTTATTCATCATTTTTTCGCAACAAACCGTTAAGATTTTCCACATTTGTCGTGCTTTTGGCTGGATTGATCGTGGCTACAACATTTCAAAATTGTGGAAAAGCTGGTTTCGAAGCCACCGAGCAGCAAAGCCTTGATTTTAACCAACAGCAAATTCAATCCGATGTGACTCCTTTTGCTTATGAAACTGCCATTGATCAACTGACGTATTTATCTTGTTCTAGCCCAGGCTCGAATGGCAAAGCTTTTACTTTTAAAGTTGGTGCTTATGAGGTGAGGGCGGCAGCGACCCCAGCAACACCGGATACAGTTATGTCAGGTGCGAGAATTACTAAGGCTTATATCGATTGGGCCAAACAAAATGTAAAACCCAACTATGATCCAAATAATCCTACGAATGTTGTTCCAACCGCGACCGATGCAAAGGTTTACTTGGCGACCTCGAAAAAAAATGAAAAGGCTCAAGTTCAATTCAGCATGCGAAAAATTCGTGATATCAAGGCGGTTTATTCGAAGACAACCGCAACATATGGAATCGACATTGTGCCTTTGATGGGTATATTGTCTGACGATCGTTGGCTAACTCATCTGATGAATGCCGCCTATAGCGCTACAGACCCAGCTTTTGTTAATTTCTTTCCATTGGCCGATGCAGAAGAACGAGTGATGGAAGGCGCGCTCTATTTTAATCAGAATGAAGAAACGGCCACCAGTTTCAGAAATGAATTTGAATCGAATGCCTTTTTAACATTAGGTTATGATGATAATCTTGAACAAACGTTACTAAGATCACCGGCGCCAGGTAGTAAAACTATGGCTTACGGTCTTGGATATAAACTGCTGTTCCAACAGGTTTTAGACTTTCACAATGCCACAGTTTATCCAAATGGAGTAGCGCACCCCTGGAATCCCAAAAATACTTTAACCTCTGTGAGCGAAATTAATCTTGAAACAGGGAAGGATTCTGGTCGAACATGGAGCTGTCCCGTTGCTCGACGTTATTCGGTTGTTAGAAGAGAAGATCAAGCCGTAATCTGCCCCAAAGATAAAATCGGTCGAATGGCTGATGCTAATTATAAAAAAGAATTCGAGATTCTGCGTCGACATTTTCCTGCCAAAGATTACGATGTAAGTGTCGATAGCCGCTGCGTCGTTCCCCTTAGCTTTCGCTGCTATCGTGATGAACCATTGCCACAGGCAAGCGGTGGAACATCTTATGGAATGGTTCCAATACAATACAATATGACTCAACCTTGTTTTTACAACTCGAATGAAACTCGCAACAATTACCCAGCCGCACCACCAACGCCTTATTGTGCCGAGGTTGCGTCAATTTGCGTTCGAAACTGATTTAGGCAGCGGCTTTCTTTCTCGCCACCCACAAATCATACTCCGCTTGTATTCGGACCCACATTTCGGCGGTTGTTCCGATTACTTTTTCAAGAGTTAAAGCAAACTCGGGAGATAAAGAACGTTTTCCATTGACGATTTCATTGATTTTTCGAGGCGAACATTTGCATTTTTCTGCGAATTGAGATTGGTCTAAACCAAGTTCTTTAAGATAAACTTCATTGAGCACTTGCCCCGGATGCATTGGTTTTGGATTTTTAATCATACTTTATCCTTTGTGGTAGTTCTCAATTTTTACCTCTGAAAATTCAGCATCCTTGAAGCGAAAGGTAATACACCATTGCATTCCTTAGCGGCTTCTTCTAGGATTATTTTATCCTAAAAGGGGGTTGCGCGTGAAAGCGGCCTTAAAGATGATGATTAGGCTTATTCCAGTTGTGTGGAGTCTTCAATCCCAAGCACAAGTTTATGGTGGGTCTGTTTCTGCGGCGACAGGGGGTACCGGTCGCGCGGCCGTAGTTGCGGGGGATTCGGTC
Organism: Bdellovibrionota bacterium; assembly: GCA_038043185.1. Lineage (GTDB taxonomy): Bacteria > Bdellovibrionota > Bdellovibrionia > Bdellovibrionales > Bdellovibrionaceae > UBA5009. The sequence goes on along the minus strand of JBBTCO010000035.1, from coordinate 18,650 downwards.
TTTTTAAATCCGGCGACTTTGCCCTATCTACGAGGTTATTATTTGTACACGATGATGGGCTCGAAAGAGATGGCTGTGGGCCTTTCCGATAACACTCCAGAATCGCCTATCCCTGCTGCGCTTTCGTATTATCGAGCGGATCTTCTGCAGGACTTCAAGCTCTCTTTAGCTGACTTTATTATACGCAAATGGACAGTGGGGGTTTCCGCTCATTATTATCAAGTTTCTCAGCCTGAAAAGCCAGTGATCAATATCAATGGCGATGTGGGTTTTGCTTATGCACCAAAACCTAATTACGGCTTTGGAGTGGTATTTTACAACGTGGTTGGGGAATCTAAAAATTTTCCTGAAGTCTATAAAACCTATCCACGGATTGGGCTTGGAACAAATTACATTTATCACGAGTTCTTTCGTATGAGATTTGATCTTTTGAGTGCTCAAAATAATGATTTTAGTGTGCCCACTGTGATGCTGGGGCTTGAAAACTACCTCAGCCGTTGGATGTTGCTCAGATTTGGCTATCGTGACGAAAACGCCACCGAGAAAGAATATGGGACTGTGGGCTTTGGATTTGATTTGCCCCGCTTTAAGCTCAATTATGCCTATGAAGGAGATACAAAGGAATCGGCGAATTCGCGCCACTCCATTGACTTAGCCGTGCCCTTTTGATAGCTACGTGACATCAACTTGAACCCGGGAGTGGTCATGGCTTCAAAAACGAAAAAAACAGAAACTATTCGTAAACACAAAAGAGCAGCTTCTGGGACAAAAAGAAAAGCGGCTTTGCGCAATAAGGGGACGACTAAGTCTGCCAAAGTTCTTTTCAAAGACTAATTTTTTCTTTAAAAGTTTAAATAAAATCGTTTTCCGGGGTGAAAAGCTTTGCTACTTGCCGCCTGGTTTTTTCTTTGAAGCCTTCGCTGGTGATGAAGCCGCTGGAGTTGGCCAAATCTTTGATTGCTTAGCTAGTCCATAGCCACACCATTCTTTTATTCCCGTATTTTTGCATTCCCAAGAAAATTTCGACTCATGGATTTCATTTACAACGTATTTTGTAGCTGAAGGGTTATTCTGATTTTTTGTATACCTGGTTTCGGTATCTGCCCAGTTTCCGTACAGAGTTCAGTGTATTTTTCAATTTCTCGGACATCTTCATCATTTATAGTACGACATCCAAAACCAATTTTAGGGAATAAAATTAATAATAATAAAAAATATTTCGACATGGGCACTCCCTCTAATAAGAGAGTATCGGAAATATTTCTATATTGATGAACTAGACTTCTTTATAGTTTTGCAAATGAGAGCGAGCTTACTTCGCTCGTCTTAACAGCGTTGGCATTTCTGTAGCGCCGCCTTGCAAGTTCCAATTGAATGGGAATTCAACCCAACCTTCTTGGCCAGGATAAAATTTCCACTTTTTTAAAGCGGCTAATGTTTTTAAATCTAAATTTCTGTGGCCGGTACTTTTTGATAATTTAAATTGAGTGGTTGATCCATCGCGAGTCACATAGGCCAAGAAAACCACTTCGCCAGCGTCACCGCGAAGGCGTTCTTGGTAATCATAGGAAGGTTTCGGATTTCCTGGCATTTGTCGCATGTCTTGTAGAGATCGAACTTCGCCTTCTCCGGGATTTCCCGCCGCGACTTGGGAAGTGCCTTTGCCGTTTCCATCGGCTTCTGCTGCAGCTTTTGCCGCCGCTATTTTTGCGACTGCGGCCTCTTCGGCTGCAGCGGCACGAACGGCCGCAGCTTTGGCTTCGGCGTCTTCAGCAGATTTGGCTGCGGCAATTGCAACAGCATCTTGGCGACGTCGATTGGCATTTGCTTTTTCGATGGCTGCTTGCTCTGCTTTATTTTTTTCTTCCATCGACTTTAAATTCTCGTTGTTTTCATCTTCTAAATTTTTGGTGATGGCGCCAAGTTGTTGAGATTCTTTTTCGATCAGGGCATCAGGCTGCTCGTCCAATTTATTAAAATCATTTTCAACATCTTTATGAAGAGTAGCGGCCGACGGTTTTACATTTGTCGCCGCTTTCACTGTGGATTCGTCTAAATCTGAAGAATGAATATCATCCAAGGTTTCAGGCACCACGACTATGGATTCTTTAGCTAAAACTTGGGGTCGTGGGCTTGCTGCTTTTGGAGCTGCAACTGCTGCAGTTTTAGTTTCCGCTGCTGCTTTGGGTGATGCCTTTGTTTTTATTGCGGGTGCAGGCTTAGCCACTGGCTTGGCTTTTTCTACTTCGGTCGGTTTAATTGGTGTTAACTTGATAACTGGTTCGGTGATTTCATTCGTATCGATTTCGGCGGCTTTTACAATCGGTGCTGACTTTGGAATTGATTTTTCGGATACCTTAGTTGCAGCGGGAGTTTCCTTTTCGACAGGGGCTGCAAGCACTGGGCGAGTTGGTGCCGGCGAAGGCGCAGCAATAACACCCGTAGAATCAGTGATTTCAATAGTGATAACTTCTTTTGGAGTTTCGGTAATTAAGGGAACGCTTAAAAAAAGAAGGGCCGACGCCATCATCGTATGAATTACGAATGAAAGCCCAAAGTATTTCTTCGAGACTCTTCGATAAGAAAGTTCACCGTGGAGGGGTACAGACGAAGTATCGGAAGACTCGATAAATTCGACATGTGGAAGTTGATAAGCAAGGTCACTGAAATTCAATTGTGTTGGCTCTGTCGAGTTTTTTTCTCGATGAGTTGATTTTTGATCTAATTCGAAATTACGAATCGACATTTTGCACCTCGGGCGTCTGGAACTACTTCAAAAAGAAGGCCGGAAAACTTATGGACATAAGGCATCGTGGACGGTCTTAAGTCTTTGTTTTGAAAAAAAGTTGCAATACTTACAAGGATGTCTAATTTTTGGCCGATTTTAAATATGAGACACAATTAGGATAGGTTGTTTTAATTAATTTAAGTAATTTTAGTAATTTGTCGATAGGTCTAGCAGTTGTTAGTACCGGAGGCAGAGTGATGAAGCTATTTAGTTTTGTGCCTAATAAAATTACATTAAATCCATCCTACTTAAGTCTAATTTATAAAAAACCCACCTAGTTTCTTTTACTTTCTAGACTCAGAGCCATTTCAAAAAACCGATCAGCATGTATAAATTAAGTTTGTTTATAAAGCGGCCTAATTTTATTTTCCGAGGAGACATAATGAATCCTAGAGTCATAGTTATCGACGAACCAATTCATATTCACGACGAAACTGCATGCAAACTTTGGCAGAAAGCTTTGTGGATGAAGGAGTTGGGCTATCGCAATCATTATAAGTCCTCGGTGCTTCCTGTTGGCGTGGATGACTTCGTTGCAAGTCATTTGATTGTCGCAGATCAAAAGAAAAATGGCGAATTAGAGCCAATGGTTATGTACAAATCGATTCGAAAATCACAAGCTGACAAATTTAAAATTCCATTTGGCGGACTTTCGTTGTTGAATACCACTAAGTATCAAAATGATAAGGAAATTATTTCGGTTATAAATGATGGCGGCGATATTTCATATGATTCGTCATGGACAATCAATCCCATTTATAAATCGGACAAAGAAACTTCGCAGCTGCTTCGGGATTTTGTAACGATGTTCTGTTGTAATCACCATAAAGAATTTGGGTTTTCAAGATGGCTTACAGCGGGCGTAAAACAATTTAAAATCGATGATTACTTCGAGTGGCTGGGCGGAAAACAAATTTTGCCCGAATTTCAGCTTGAAATTATCGACAATCAATTTGTTCGTATGTTTTACATTCCAGATACTCTTCATTTGCCTGCAGAGCCTTTGGCGACAGCAAAGAAAATGGACAGTTACTGGAATAACAGAATGGTTTTCGTTCCAGAAAAATCTGTTTATGAAAAAGTAGCCTAAATTTTCTATATCTAAGGGAGAACTAAAATGAGTACCGAACTAAGAAAAATTTTTAACGACTGCCAAGAGCAACTTAAAAAAACGGCCAAAGATTTTCAGTGGCAAGACAAGAAAAGTTACGGAATGTGGCTTGCAAACTCATACCATTACGCTTTGAACTCAACGCGGCTGTTGGCCTTGGCATCGGGGACCATGCCCTTGCATTTAACTAAAATTTCGAATCGTTTTGTTCAGCATGCGGCAGAAGAAAAAGGTCATGAAAAGCTTCTTGAAAATGACATAAAAGCCCTTGGGTTTAGTCTGAATGATCTTCCCGTAAGCAGTGAAATGAAAGTGTATTATCGCTCACTTTATTATTGGATGACTCCGGCCGGGGAAGCAGTTGGGCTTATTGGCTGGATATTGTCTTTGGAAGGCCTGGCAGCACATACGGGTCCGTGGTTGTATGAACAAGCAGTGAAACATCATGGCCAGAAGGCCGCAACATTCTTAAAAGTCCACTCAGATGCGGATCCTGATCACTTGAATAAAGCCTTTGAAATAACCACGCTTTTAAATGATCACGAAATGAAAATTGTCTGTGACTCAGTGGAAATGTATTCTGAACAGTACATAAAAATTCTTGAATCGATATCCAAAGGAAAAGGTTCTGGAAAACAAGCGGCATGATTTGCTTCCTAAAAGGAAGCTAGCAGCTGCCCTTAGTTTGGTTGTAGAATTTTAACTTTTGAAGTTACGACAAAGCCGCCAACAGCATTGAGCGAGTTAAAAACAGGCGAAAGCATTTCATGGGTCACGTCGATAGTGAGTTTTTTGACACTGAATTTTTCATGCAGAAGATTTTTAATTCCACATTTGATTGATTTTGGCGATATTGTTGAAAACTTTGAAATGACATCCATAATTTGGACCGTCGCAGCCTCGCTACGTGTATAGCGATCTTGCCAAGTGTAACAAAAAATTTCTTCAAGCGTGTAACTGCAGACTTCCATAAATTTTAAATTTCGCCAAACCTGGATTCCCTCGGCATTGTATATTTCCACAGCGTCATTCATTGATAGAAGTTCAAACAGATCACTTGTGGGGCGAAGCCCAAAGTGTCTTAAAGCGAACCACAGTGATTGACCGAGGTCAGGGGTGTCGCGGTCGTCATCCGTCGCTGGTTCAACCAGTTCAGAGGCAGTTAGGCATTCAAGATATTTTTGAGAATCTCTGAGAGCCGATTTTTTTTGATGGCTGGATAATTTGGAATAGTCTTTTAAATAAGACGTATGATAAGAAGTTGCTGAAACTCCTAAAGAATTTAAAATGGATGAAATTTTATCCAACGTTGTCTTAAAGTCTTCAATTAAATTTATATCGTCTGAATTTAAAAGCTCTAAGCCCATGACGTTCCCTTTCTGCGAGAATATAAATAAAAACTCATTTATAAAGTAACAACCCGCTTTTTACCAAACTGAATTTCTTTTTGGATCTTTTCTTGGTAATTCAAAGTTAAAAGTTTTGTTATTTTCTTTTCTGGAATACCCAACAATACAATTAGCTGACCAATTACATTCAAAGGGACTCTTGCTAGACCTCTTTCAATGATAGAAACAAATTGAGGCGTGTCGTAACCAAGTTTTTCTGAAAGTTCCAGTTGGGTTATATTTTTTTTATTGCGGTATTCCTTTACCAAGAGGCCAAGTTCCTCATTCAGTTTCTTCATTGCTATACTCCTTCGGCTTAAGAACTAACTGACAATTAGTCGCGCTAAACATATAACGCCAAGTATCGCCGCGTCAAGATAATTTGTTTATGTCCAACAAACGCTTGAGAGTTTAAGCTCATAAAGTGATTTAGTTTAATTGGAGATAACTAAATGAGCGAAAAAATACCTTCCTCTGTTCGTAAATTGATTCTTATCCTTGAAGACAATGATGAGCTTGTTGAGCTTCTTAAAGATATGATGAGCAATCGCAGTGATGAAATTATTTCTGTGTCGACTGCAGAAAAGGCTCAACCGCTTCTTCGAGAGCGAAAATTCGACTTATTGATCTGTGATTTGCACTTGCCAGGGATGTCCGGAGCCGAGTTTTTAAATATTTGCCAAGCAGAAAAAATATTGCCAAAAAATGTCATGATCATTTCGGGTGATATACAAAATCCAGAGCTAAAGCCAGAATTTTTTAAACAATTTATCTGCCTTGAAAAACCATTTTTTGTAGAAAAATTTCCTGCCCTCGTCAACGAAGTGCTTTCAAAAGATTAGATCGACGTGCAAAAATCGAACAAGTAAATCTATTCGACAACTAAATCTTGTGGCACAAGTCCTTGAGCTATCGCTGCAGATAATTTGAGATGATCTGCATGGCCAATTATCTTCATGGCTTGATCCCAAGGCAAAGGATCGGGATTTTTAATTTTTTCTTTTTTATAGTTTAAAATCTTTAAATGCAGGGACTCGATGTATTTTTTATCCAATTGCCCCTGTGCAACTCCTTCAACTACAGCTTCAATAGCTTTAGGTGGCGAGTCGGGTTCGTTGCAATAAAGTAAGATGTCAGCGCCAGCTTGAAGAGCGCGAACAGGAATAACTTTAGGATCATAATGCTTAGCCAAGGCTTTCATATCTAAATCGTCAGTGATAACAAGTCCGCGATAACGACATTCTTCCCTCAGAATTTTTTTCAAAAATATTTCAGAAAGTGTAACAGGCCAGTCGGGGTCTATATTTGGAAATTTCATGTGCGCCGTCATGATTAAATCAATGCGTGAACGAAAAGCGCGTTTGAAGGGAACAAGTTCAAATTCATCCAAACGTTTTTTATCGGCATTTTCAACAGGAAGATCCTCGTGGCTATCAATAAGTGTGTTGCCGTGACCTGGAAAATGTTTGGCGCAAGGGATAACATCAGCTTTAATAAAACCACGAATGAGAGCCGAAGAGTGTTTAGCAACGACTTCAGGATCCGTGCTGACAGCGCGATCGCCGATGACGGTGTTTTTTGGATTAGTAAAAACATCAAGACAAGGTGAAAAATCTAAATTGATGCCAACCGATTTTAACTCAAGCCCCATTTGATTCGTAAAATGAAATGAAACTGTTGGATTATCAAGATCACCCAATTTTTTCATCGGCGGCCAAACAGTGAAGGGTTCTTTCAATCGAGCGACGCGGCCGCCCTCCATATCAATAGCAATAAATAAGGGAGCTTTATCTGGCATTTGATGACGAAGCGATTGAAGTTCGATGCAAAGTTGTCTGACTTGTTGTGGGCTCTCGATGTTTCGTGAAAAAAGAGTAACACCACTGATATTATTTTCGACGATGAATTTTTTTTCGTCAGAGGTTAAAGTTTTTCCTGAAACCCCAATCATCACCAACTGGCCGATGAGTTTATTCATTCTTTTTTTTCTCTTTTTCTGTAGGTTGTGGTTGTGCGGGGGCTGGGACTGGTGGTGCCGGTTGAGGTTTGATAATGATTCCTTGGCCAGGTGGAACACCATAACGTTTGGGATTTTCTGGTTCTTCGGGTTTAAGAGCTTCCGCTTTCATAGCGCGTGACAAAACATTGTGAGTGCCAAGTGGAACATCGCCAAAAAGATTTCTTAAAATCGAAGCGCCCACGCCAAACTGCCCGGTGGCATCGTTGGGTTTTGGTTTTAACTCGATGGCCAAGTTTTGTGCGGGATTGGTGACGCCAAGAACTTCGCCTCGGTCTGTCACATAAGCCACAAATTTAAGATCTTTATAATTATTAAGAATTTTAAAAGCGGGATAGCCATTGTACTTTTCTTGTTTGGTTACTAAAGCTTGTCCGTCATAAAACTTACCGTCTTCTTCGGCGATGGCTTTGTATTTGTAATTTAAATCAGCTTGTAAACCATTTTTACTTTTCAGCATCAGATAAATTAAAAATTGACTTAAGAAAACCCCTTTGGGGATGTCTTGCTCAATCTTTTGAATTTTACCTTTCTCTTTAACTACGGCGGACATGTGATTTTTTTTGAATTTGGCGTCGATGGTTTTAATGTCTTTGCCCACCATGGCCGTGTATTCGTAACTAACCGGATTTAAATCTGCATCAGCAACGGCGTGGGTGCTTTCGGTGACATCCGAACCCAGCGCTCCGGTTTTAGTAAAAATAGTTGCGGTGAATTTTTTAGATTTTGGGTCGTATTCATAGCGCGAGATTGTATAGCCAATGTGGACTCCGCCTGACATCAGTTTATGATAGCCTTCGAAAAGCAGGTCGCTTTCCTTGGCGGCTAAGGCGCAAGGACTTGCTTGAAGGATAGCAGCAAAGACAAATACAGTTGCCACTGCTGATTTCTGAAGATTTTTAAGAATATTTCGAGATGACATTCTTGACCTCGACTTTTGTCAGATAGAAGTATTGATCAGCGACTGTAAAATTTTGACGAGGACTCGGCTCTCAGTCAAAGTGTTTTTAGTGAGTAAACAGAAAAAATTCTTTCAAATAAAATTCCCAGACTGCTTTAGAAGAAATGAAAAAGGCCAGGTGGCCATTTTTGTAGCACTTATTTTTCAACTGCTGTTTCTTTTCTTTGCCATGATCATCAATGTTGGGCTGCTCGTTCATCACAAAATCAATCTGCAAAACTCTGTGGATTTAGCGGCTTACTATGGAGCCATGAAACAAGCGGAAATGCTGAACGCGATGTCGCATGTGAATTATCAAATTCGTCAAAGCTGGAAACTCTTGGCTTGGCGATACCGTGTTGTGGGATCAGGCGGAGCTGACGAAACGGGATTTAATCCTTACAATCGCAATACGCAACAGCTCGATCCAGGTCTTGATCGAGAAGGTCCCCATCCGACGATTGCGAATGCTTACAAGACACCAGTTTTTTGCGGAACTTATGCACCTCTACAAGCTTATGATAGTGCCGGAGCCATTTCGTCAGATGATAATGAAAATTTATGTAGGGGAATATTGAGCGGCGGAACGCGAATTCAATTATTTGAAGAACCAAAAATCAGCGCTTCCTTCATTGGGCTGGCTGTCGCTACGAGCAGCTTTACAAGGCAGCTCATTAATATTGCGCAAAAGCGTTGTGAATGGTCAGGCTATTTTAATTTTATGACTCTTGGGTCATGGGTCGTGGGTTTTAACTTTGATCAATTGTCGCGAAGATTACTTATCGCAAAGATGGCCAAGGGATTAAGTGTGGCGACAGATGATTTTATTGATATTGATGGGGACAGTGGAAAAGAAGGAGTCAAAAATACTCTGCTGAATAATTTAACAGAGGCCAATCGGGATTCGGTTCAGTTTGAAATGATTAATGGCTTTCGTCAGGGCGGATGTTATGGCAGCCCGGCCGGTGAATTTGATCCACCAGCTTGGCTCAGTGAAGTGGCTTTTTTCCCAGCGTTCATTTATCAGGACAATAATTGCAGTGATAAAAAAGTCCTAGAGCCTGTGGCCAAGTTGCTGGCTCCTGACAAACCGCCAAATGTTATGAGAAATAATTTTGAAACTGCAAACGTCACACAAATTTCACCCTTTCTGGGAATGCCGTCGCCGCCCTATCAATACACTTTAGGTTATGAAAAAAATCCTTGGTGTATGGGTTATGTCGGGGTCAAAGCAAAAACAAAACCTAAAATTCCGTTTTCACCAGCAGACTTTGAATTAACGGCACGGGCCTTTGCAAAACCTTTCGGCGGCCGATTTGGTCCATGGTATTTTAAAAACTGGCAATCGGGTTCACCGCGCTCGACGGGAAGCAATGAAAGTCTAGATGAAAAAACGGATCCATTGGCACCGCCAAGATTAACGGACCCCAGTCAAATAGGAAATCCCGCAAGTGATCAGCGTGTGGCCAATTATTCGCGCTTTGTCGGTGATCGTTTGGGTTTAATGTCGATGCTTCCTTTGGGGCAATACATTCGCGCGCTTCATAATAAAAGTTTTAAAATTATAATTAACGATTGGGATCATTTGATATTTGATCGCAATTCACAAAAACTGATGTTGCCTCAAGAAAACAAAATCCGCGATGTGATGGCTTGGGGTTGGTTAACCAATCAAAAACCAGATGTAAGAGATATTGAAGTTTCGGCGGTGGCCCCGGATCAATTCGATATCACCTATTATTCAATCGACGCTAATTTTTATGACAATTATTTTAAGCGAATGAGAGACGGAAAACTTTTATCAAAAATTGGCTACACTTGGCCACTGCGGGGTGATGTCGGTTCGCGATTCGAGAGCGGCCCCGAGCTTGAAAAATTTTCTGTTAAAGATCAAATTGAAACTGTGAAAACAAAAATACCTTCGGCTGTTTTGGATCATGATTCCAAGCTGACTCATATTGTGCGTGATCCATTTCATCTTTTAACAAGTTGGACATCTCGTGATCTTTTGGATTACACAAATATTCCAGCAGGAAAATATTTTGGCGGTTGTATTAAGCCTGTCAGCGAAGTGAGCTCTGACAAACGAATCCCTTTTCCAGGTGATTGCATTTTAGGTGGAAGAACCGGCTATTCTGTCAAACTTATTTCCAGTGATTATTTAAAAGCCAATGATCTTGAATTGGGCGGCCCCACCGCAAAGGGACCGATTATAAATCCACCAGATCCAAGTTGGTAAAACGGCATTGTCTCAAATTGAGATTTTGTATAAATTTCGTTTAGGAAATCAGGGATTAAGGCGATAATTAGAGTATGAATTCGGGGGAGTTTCTATGAAATTCAACTCTATGTTTGTGTTGGTTATGTGTGTTTTTTTATTAAAATCAATTTTTGTAAAAGCTGAGGATTTTAATGCCACAGATAAATTACCTAAGCAAAAGGAGCCGGCTCCCGCGTCGGCATCATCTAGCAGTTCTTCTAGTTGGGATTTTTCCGCAATAACTAATCTTAGTCTTGGTCGATCTGCAGCTGAGCAAGAGAAAATATCTAAAGCAGCAACTGCAAGCACTGAGAATAATATAAAAATTGATGCCGCATGCGATACACTCAAGGGCTTAGATACGGGAACTTTTTTTAATCAAAATGGAAAACTATCATTGCTTGTGTCTACTTTATATGGACATTGTAAAAAATTTAGATTAGCGCGAGCCGCGTGTTGGGGCACACACGGTGTTGCGGCCAACGCATGTTTAGCAGAGAGAAGTGTTTCTATGACCAGCATACTTGCTGGAGCGCAGGCATTTGCAGCACTTGGATCGCAAATGACGATTCAAAATACTTGTAGTGGAGCTGCGAAAGCTCTACGAACAATGCAGGTGGGGATGGCAGCTTATACTGCTGTTTGTACTGCGGCTCAAGTTGGATGTGCAACAAGTTGTGGTTCTGCTGAAAGTAATTTAAAACAATTTAGCGCTTATACAGGAACATCTATGGGTAAGGCATTAGCGCCCTGTACTCTGGATGATGTTATCGCAAATGAATTACCAGCTGTAACTAAAGATGGTGGTATACCAACTCTGGCTAATGCTCCACAGTGTTTTGCGGGTAAAGATATGCTAGAAGGTGTACTCAATAATTTGTCAGAGCAATTAAAAATGGAACTTAATCCTGAACTTCTTCCAGTGACTGCGGGAATGAGTAAAACATGTTCAATCGATTTTCAAAGTATGGCGGCTGCTGGTTTAGCAACGGCGGCCTCTTTAGTACAAGCACACATGCAATCAGTTGCTTGCGAGAAACAAACGGCTGCAAATGCGGCAGCAGCGGCGATGAATTGTGATGACCCGGCTAACAGTAGTGTGCCTGACTGTATTTGCAAAAAATCACCGCGGTCACAGGGTTGCCAAAATGCTTTGATTAAAGCCGGTGGCCCAGAAACGGCGACGGCTTCGGGTTCGACGGCACCCACTTTATTGGGAACACGCAGTGGCCTTCCTCCAGAGGGAACGACTGTGGGTCGCGATCCAGCTGGAGTTGCGGAAAAAAGTACTGCTGCTAGTAATGCTGGTGGAGCCCAAGCCGGTGCACCTGTCGGTGGCAGTGGCGGTGGAGTTGGCGGTACGGATGGAACTGGTGCGGGTGGTGGTCAAGAAATGCCTGGCGGCCATCGAGGCAGAGGCTATAATACAAATGTTATGGGTGGATATGATGGTGGCGGTGGCTCTGGCGGAGGTCGCGGTGGATTTCGTTCGGATGCAGACGCAAATAAAGCTTTGGCCAATTATCGTAAAGGCATTGATCCGGTAAAAGTTGCGGCTCAGGCGTGGTCAAGAGAAGTCAGTCCACAAAGTGGTCGATCGAATTTTGAAAAAATTAAATCGCGTTACAATGATAACCGTCGAACTTTGGTAGGCCAATAATGAGTAATTATAAACAATTTATAGTTTATATTATTAGTTTGATTCTATCGCTTCCTCAAATGACTTTGGCAGCGTCGGGTGCTTCGACCGTTCAAATTAACCAGCCTTCGCAAGAAACTTCACCTCAACAAAGAGGAGCAGTTGCTTCTAGCGACAACGGTGCATCATCAGTGAATAATGCTGCTAATAAATCGAAAGATAGAAACGTTGTTGCGGGATTAGTTTCCGGAACAGTGGGATTAGCCATGCTGGGTTTAGGTGCGTACTTCATGGTTATGGCAGCGTCGTGCGTAGATCCAGCTGGAGGCGCAGCTTGCAAGCCACCATTAATAGCACAAGGTGCAATGTTTCTTGGCATGGGAGCTATGGCAGTTAACCAGTCTGCAACCAATCTAACTACGGCAAAAGCTTCTGGCGGAACTGCGAATCAAACCTCCTCTGCCTCTTCTGCTCCAAGTTGGGGAAGTGGCGTAGAAAATCTCGGCTCAGATCTTTTGGCTAATGCGGATGCTAGGGCAATACTTGACGTTGATAAAGCGAAAGAAGGTCTTGCAGCTGCAAAAAAATTTGGTTTTGATGGAAAGAGCCCTGTTAAGATTAATGGCAAAGAATTTAAGGCCTCTGATTTTTCAAGTGCAGAATCGATGATTGCAGCAGGTTTGCCAAAAGATCTGGTAGGAAAAGCAATGGCAACGGTTGCAAAATTGGAAAAAGATGCGACAAAAAAATTGGTAGCACGAATGCCAGTCGGCGGTTTTGCTGAAGACGCAGGTGGAGCAGCTTCAACAAGCCTTGCAGGAGCTAAAGGTGGCTTGGACGCCAATGCAGGAGCATCGATCGGAGGAGGACCTCGCCCTTTAGCCAGAGATCCAGCATCAGTAAACATTGCGGGTCTTACAAAAAATTTCAATGGTGAGGCCATTGGAGTTGCTGCAGATTCGATTTTTTCGATGATGACTCGAAGATATAAACTTAAAGAAAAACAAAATAGCTTTATTGACGAGGTCCCGGTAAACTTGCATAAATAATTGGACACCAAATGCGCAAACAGCTTGTGATCGGCATCATGAATGGAACATCTTTAGACGGCGTTGATTTCGTTCTGACAGAAATCCATCGACCGAGTTCGGCAAAAAAAAATCCCAAAACCAAATTTATTGCCGAAAAATCTTTTCAATTTTCTTCTGAAATGAAATTTCAGTTAATCAAAGCTGCCAGGCATGAACTGCAAGTCAAAGATCTTGCTCGTCTTCATCATGATCTTGGGCGATTTTATGCTGAATGCTATAAAAAACTTCCAGCGAAATTTAAGAAAGCTCATCTAATTGGTTTACACGGTCAAACTGTTTATCACGAAGCTCCTCGAGCCACTTTACAGATTGGCGAATCTTCCTATCTGTCAACAGTCAGTGGAAAAACCGTGGTCAGTGATTTTAGAACCGCTGATTTAAGTTTGGGTGGGCAAGGTGCGCCCATCGCCACATTATTTCATGAAAAAGTTTTAGCCGGCACAATAAAAACAAAATCCAGCGTTGCCATTCATAACTTGGGCGGAATCAGCAATCTGAGTTTGATTGGTAAAAAAGGGGTTTTACTGTCGTTTGATACCGGTCCTGCAAACATGCTGTTGGATTTATACATTCAATCCAGCACCAATGGCCAAACTGCCTATGACGATAATGGCGAAAGAGCTTCAAGAGGCCACGTGCAATCACAACTGCTGTCTCGAATGTTAGAGCATGAATATTTAAAAAGTTCTCCACCAAAAAGCTGCGGTCGCGAAGAGTTTGGCGAATCATTTTTGAATCGCTTTAAACCTGAAATGGTCAATTTAAACTTAGAAGATGCGCTTTGCACATTAACTGCGTTTACTGCGACCACAATTGTTCAAGCCTATCGAAATTTTGCCAAACCAATGCCGGAAAAAATTATTTTCTGTGGTGGTGGTGCCAATAATTTATTTTTATTAAAACGAATTCAGGCCCTGTTGCCCAATGTGAAAATTCAAACCAGCACAGAACTGGGTTGGCCTGTTTCGAGTATTGAGGGCGCGGCCTTCGCGCTATTGGCAGCCTACCGTATTTGGGAAATTCCTTCGAATTACCCAAAAACTACGGGAGCCAAGAGTCCGGCGCTTTTGGGTAAAATTACAAGATCAATCCTCTAATTGCCTTATAATTACAATTCATTGAGGCAAGGCAATTGCATTTATATTACATACAATAGACATCTGTAAATATTCATTTACTTGATGTATATTGAAAGGGTATATTGTGACCAAGGCTAGGGTTCTGCTCGATAAGACATTGGATATTTCTGAGCGCTTTCGGGTAGAGCTAAAGGTCTTTGAGGTTGTCGCGAGCCAAAAGCATCCAGAAGGGGTTAAGGCACGGTATGCGTTGATTGATGTGGTAAGGCAAGTGCCACGGTTAGTGGTAGATAACCATGCTCCCTTTAGTTTCCACGCCCATGCTAACTTGCCGGAAGCGCCAGAGGATAGGAAAGAGCTTAAGGTTCAGGATTATTTGGAAGCGTTAGATCATTTTTGGAAATTAGTGACGGAGGTTTTAAGACATGAAAATTAAGCCCCTTAAAATTACATTCGAATCCATTGACGACTTTAAAGTGCGCAGTCGTAAAGAACTTCTGGCGAATCTTAAACACCGAAAGTCAATCACCCAACCTAAAGATACTTTGATTTGGGCATCTGTTGAATCCTACCAACAGTTCATGAGTGATCAGAAGTACACTATTTTGGCTGCGATTCACAAATACGATCCCCAGTCGGTTTATCAGCTCGCAAAGATCCTGAGCCGTGCTCAACAAAACGTGGCTCGTGATTGTGATTTATTGGCAGGACATGGTTTCATCAAATTTGAGGAAACCGATGATGGTCGGAAAACGAAAGTTCCTAGGCTTGCTTTCGATTACAACTCCATTGAGGTACATCTGCCAAGCGTTACTTATAAAGTGGAGTTTACTGTGAGCGCAGCCTAAATTGGCAACACGAAATATTGACTGAAGAGACTTTCAAGTTGATAAAAAAAGTTCCTTGATGTTTTGTAAATCACAAAATCAATTCGCTAGTAACTTCCTTTTGCCCTGAGAGCACAGCTCCAGGTCCTATTACAGAATTTTTTATTTTTACACATTCATCGATTTTCACATTTGCGCCGATCACAGCGAATCCACTGAGTTGATTTTTTTGTACTCGAGCCGTTTTATCAATAAAAAATGTTCCCTGCGCAGTTTTTTCCAATAAACTATTAGCAGCAAATTTTTTAGTTATATTCGACAAAATAGAATTTTTTTCTTCACCGAGTAAACGTAAACACTGATCAGTCGCAAGTAAATAATCCTGTAGGTTTCCAGTTTCAAACCAGTGCGCCTGCATTTTAAAAATTTGTACCTTTTCATTTGAATTTATTCCATTCATCACGGCATTCAATAAAATATTAGATTCCCCATCGGGAAGATATTGAAATATTTTTTTGGATAGAAATTGTAGGCCTATAAAATGATAACCATTTTTTGCATCTATGGGACGTGTTTTGCCAAAGCCGATGACTTGATTTTTTGAATTCAGCCAAACTCCACCAAATTTTGTGCCGACCTCGGGATGATCCATCACTACGAGTGTGGAAAGAGCTTTGCTGCTGCGATGCTGTTCGTAAGCTTTTTGTAATTGTCCAGCATGATGGGACAAGATGACTTCGTCAGCATTCATTAAAATAAAATCTTCTTCGTTAGAAAAATATTTTTTTGCCTGCCAGAGCCCACCACCACTTCCAAGTAATTTTTTCTCATGGGAAAAATTAAGGCTATTCAAATAGGTTCGTGTCGTTTCAAAAGTTTCTACAATTTTTTCTGGCAAGTGAAAAGTATTGACTATCAAGTCAATGGATCCAAATTCTTGCAATACTTCGAGTGCATAAAAGGCAAGAGGCACATTTAATAAAGGTAATGAAGGTTTTGGTAGTTTAAGTGTGTGCGGCTTAAAGCGAGTGCCTTCGCCAGCCGCGAGCAGCATCACTTTCATAGAAGCTCGTATTTTTTTTCAAGGGCGCCAGAATCTTTTAAAATTTGCGTAAAATTGCTATATTCTGGAAAAAACTCAAGACTTTTCATAACCCTTTTTAAGGTGCCAGAAAGATATTTTAAGTAGCGACGATCGTCACGCTGATGAAAAAAACTGGCAAAACTACCGCAAGCTTTGAAACATCTTTGCACACTCTGTAGTTCGTAAATCGTATTGAATTCGTCGCGTGAATATTTAGTTTTAGTGCGTTCTTGCATTTTATCTAAATAATCCTGCAATAAAATATCACTCATTTCTTGACTCAGATCCACATAGGAATCTTTAAGAAGGCTAACCAAATCGTATTGAATAGGTCCGAGTCGTGCATCTTGAAAATCAATGACACTCATTTCATCAAGTTTAATCATTAAATTGCGTGAATGATAATCGCGATGAGCTATGCGCTTTGGTTGTTGATCTAATCTTTCGCAAATATCTAAAAATGATTTTTGAATTTCTGTAGAAACTTTTTCCGACAGTTTAATGTTCAAAACACCGGTAAACAAGTTATCTTTACCATAATTCATTTCCCATAAGAATTTTTCGGTATCAAATTTGATCTTAAATGCCGTACAGATAGAAGATTTTCTTTCCGTGGCTTGAAAATGGATTTTAATCATTTCATCAATTGCCATACGATAAAAAATTAATGAATTAAGTTGACTTTGGCTTTCCCAGAATTTTCTTTCAAGAGTCAGATCCCCGAGGTCCTCGAGAAGAATTAGACCTAACTGGGCATCCAAAGTTTCGACTGCAGGGACACGAATTCCACAGTTCTCGAAATGATTGCGTACGCTTAAAAAGGGATAATCTTCTGGTACAAAAGTTTCCCAGCTCATGAGAACCCAAGACTTTTGGTCAGCTACAATTCGGAAATATCGGCGGGAAGAGGCGTCGCCAGCTAAAGGGAATATTTTAAATTCATTTGAACTGAAATAACTTTGTAAAAAACTATGAATTTGCATTTCATCTGCTGGCATAAACTCAGAATGACAAATTCATATTTAAAAATCAAGTTAACGATGGTTTAAAGAAGAACATCTCTAGAACATCTTTCAAATTAGAATAACTAAGAGGAGCATGGTCGACCTCAAAGCTATTTATCAGTATTTGTTCCTTTAATTTCACGACTAAAGACTCGCAATTCTTTAACTCGGAGCTGGTTTTAGCAGAACTTGAAATAATCAATGGTTCTTCGTCACTTTGTTCTTCGTTAAGGTAATTGACCAGGATTTGTTGCAGAGGGTAGTCCATCTCTTCAATATTATTTACATACACAGTTAAGGCTCCTAATTTACGAAGATCATCAACATTGGTAATCGACTTCGCTATGTCCTGAAGAGGAACAAAGGCCCATCGATGAGCCATATCGTGAATTTGTAAAGCAACTTTGCGATTAATTGATTCTGTTTTTCCAGAAAGGTGGATCATTTTTGAAAGTAGACGATTTTGCCTTTTGTTTTCATCTTGAATTTCTAAATTTTCTTCAAGACTAAAAACAGATTCTTCTTCCTCTTTGCTAATAGAGTCTATTTCGTCACGAATGAGATCATCAAATACAGATAGGTTTTGTGTTGAAAAATTAAAGCTACTGATTTGCTGTAAATTGTTTTCTTTTCTTTCCAAGAACCATGAATATAAAGTTGGTTCCATGACCATTCGGATCATTCGACTTATTTGTTCGCGAGATTCTTTTTTTAAATCTGACGCTTCAGGAATGATTACAGTTCCAAGAAATTGGTTGTTTTGTTTAAGAGCTATATAAAGATCTTCCCCAATAAGATTATGATCATCCAAGGACTCTTGAAGATGAGCGTCTATGAGTTGTCTCAGTTTCATGTCTTTGCCAAAACGGTTTTTGATTAGCCTTTGCAGCTTTTCAATAGCCGAACTGTCCAATTGTTGATTATGCATTTGAATACCCCTTAACAATCTCAACATTCAAAGCCTGTGCCGAAAAATGACCTTGCGGGTCCCGTGGAAATTCTATGGACGTGAGTTTCGTTTTTTGCTGCACAACTATTTGAATTTTGGATATAAATTTTGCCGTGAATTTTCTTCCTGTCGACTGTGTAGACAATAGGTTTCGTGGCAAAGGCTTTTTTTCGTCATAAAATCGGGGCAAAGAGTTTAGTCAGTCTGATAAATCTTACATGACTTATGCAGTCCCTAGTAGTGCCCATTCCGTGGATGATAAGCCCTTTAATCGTAGCTTCCGATAAGGAATGATCCCCAAGGCTTCTTGTTCGTTAAGTTGAATATAGTTTTTTACAGTTTTGTAAGCTTTCCAGCCTTTAACGACTCTTGTAAATGGTCGATACTTCCAGAGCTTTTGTTTCTTGCCTTGCTTCTGGGGGGTATCGGTCAATGCTGTCAGGTTAAGAATATTGACGTTGCAAGATTGAGGA
>JBBTCO010000034.1:17544-72245 GCA_038043185.1 Bdellovibrionota bacterium | reverse complement strand
TATGACACATCACTTGCAGTTGGCGTCGGTAGTAAAATTGAGTCGATTGCAGAAGATGCCGGCGCAGCTTTCAGTCTTAAGTTTTCAGCACGCGATAATTCTGGATATTATGGTGTCATTAACTTGAATAGTTCTGGCGCGGTCGGATTTTGGGATGCTACTCCCGTGGCCAACACTCTTGCTATGGATAGTGCAAATGCACGCTCCATTTTAATGACCCGTCATCCAACGAATAATACAGCGGGAAATGATCTAACAGTGCAAGCCGGTGGTACAGGAGGCTCTTCAACCAATAAGAATGGTGGAAATTTGAATCTGTCGTCTGGTATTGCAACTGGCAATGGAGGTTCTGATATTGTGTTTAGCTCAGTTACTGCGAGTCAAGGAACAGGAACAACCGATCGTAGTCCTGCAGAGGTCATGAGAATTAAGGATGGTAACGTAGGTATTGGTGTTGCAGGTCCAACTAGCTTATTGCACCTTAAAAAAACGGGTACAGCAGGTACGACAGTAGAAATGCTAAAACTAGAGGGCGAGGGCGAGCCGACCATAAGACTTCGCTCAGCTGATAATTCGGGGACTCCTGCCGGATTAAATCCGCTGTTGATAACTTATAGATCCAGAGGCACTTTGGCTTCGCCAGCTGTTGTACTAAGTGGAGATACCGCTTTCGAACACTATATGATGGGCCATGATGGAACTACAGACAAACAACTTGCGTACATGTCAGCAATTGTTGATGGCACACCTGGTACTAATGATATGCCGGGCCGTCTTGAATTTCATACGTCGCCCGATGGAAATGGTACAACCTTGGAAGGAACAACACCAGAAATGGTTATTAAGAACACGGGTTTTATTGGAATCGGAACCAGCACTCCTAGTGAATTATTGGAAATTCGTAAGGATCAGGCGGCAAGTAATACCCGGTTTTCAATTAACAATGCTAACGCTGCTATGGGAACCACACTTGCTTTCAAACAAGACACTGTCCGAAATGCTCTTGTGTACTATGATAATGCGACTGATATTTTTCACGTTGCCAATGAAAATGGGGGAACTGGCGGACCGATCCACTTTGGCGCAAGCGGCGCCTCAGACGCCTCTGAGATGGTTCTTCTTGCCAATGGCAACGTCGGTATTGGTAACACGGCGCCAGCAAAACTTCTTCATGTAGGAAGTGCTTCAGTTGGTACTGGTGTCGCTGTCGCAAATTTCCAAAACGTCGATGGAACTTGTACTATCACACCAGCTTCTTCTGGCTCTGGTATCGCTTGTTCTTCAGATGAAAGACTCAAAGAAAACTTCCAAGACGTAACTGGTGCTTTCGCGCTTGATCGAATCCTGCAACTTCAGGCTGTGACTTATAATTTTAAAACTTCTTCAACTGATAACCGCAGAACTGGTTACAAAGCTCAAGAAGTTCAAAAGGTTGCCCCTGAGTTTGTCCGTGAAAACGAAGACGGCTTGTTGCAAGTTTACTATGACGCCTTCATCCCTTGGATTACAGAGGCCATTAAAACGCTCTACAGCCGCATTACAGACGTCGAGAACCATCAGGCAGTCCAAGACCGTCAGATAGCTTCTAAAGCCGGTAAAACTGAAGTCGAGCAGCTTAAAATTGAGAACACCGCCAAAGACAAAAAAATCAAAGAACTTGAACAGCGCCTTGAAAAAATCGAGAAAGCCCTCAACTCAAAATAAAGAGGGCTTTCATCGTGCCTTTTCCGCATGGCCTAGATTTTCATGTCCTACAATTTCGAGGTCAGTTTTCTCAACCAGTTTTGGCGAAAAAACTGACCCCAAAAAAACCACTTTAGAACAAGATTAGGCCACAAATTCAGATCAGTTTCGCGTGTCC
Organism: Bdellovibrionota bacterium; assembly: GCA_038043185.1. Lineage (GTDB taxonomy): Bacteria > Bdellovibrionota > Bdellovibrionia > Bdellovibrionales > Bdellovibrionaceae > UBA5009. The sequence goes on along the minus strand of JBBTCO010000034.1, from coordinate 70,384 downwards.
TAAATTATCAAAAAACGGGGTTTGTGGCCTATTAGTGTCCCGCTCCAGAAAAAACCATTCTGAAAAAACACTGGTTAGGCCATAAAAACTCAGGCCACGGTCTTTGAAAACCATGACCTGAGCAGCCTCGTCTTTAACCAATTTAATCCAATTGCTGGCCTACAAGTCTCAAAAGTCTTGGTGCGGGACTTGCCACTTGAGAAACCACATCTAGGGCGACTGCCGCCGGTTCGACTTTTGGGGTTGTAGCTGGCTTTAGAGCTGGCGCAGGAGTATTCGGACCCCCAAAGGCCACAATATTGATAGCCTTAGCTAAGTGCTCTGGCGACAAATGTGCATACCTTTGAGTCTCGTCAAATCTTGCATGGCCCAAAAGCTTTTGCAGATCGTAGAGACTTCCACCATTCATCACAAAATGAGAGGCAAATGTGTGCCTCAAATCATGAAATCTATAGTGCGTTTGAAGTCCTGCTTTCTTCTGTGCTCTTTGAAAATACCAATAAATATGTCCCTCATCAAACGGCTTTCCGTAGGCCGTACAAAAGACATACTCAGGGTGGTAGTTTCTATTTTTAAGCTCCGTGAGTGCGTGTCTTACGACATCACTCATCGGGATTCGGCGCTGAGAGTTTCGGGTTTTAGTCCGATCCGCAAGACCATTTCTATCTCGTAGTCTTGAGATTTGAATAAATCCCGTCTCAAAGTTCACACGATCCCATAAAAGCCCTGCAAGTTCACCACGCCTCATGCCAGTATTAATCGCCGTAACAAAAAGCCAATAGTTCGGATCATCTTTATTCACAGTCAGAAATTTTTCAATTTCTTCTTTGGTCATAAAGGTATCCGGTCGCTTTGACTCTTTGACTTTGGCGTAGTCAGCAAAAGGATATTTAGGAATCTTCTCAAGCTTGAAAGCCTCGCTCATAACTTGCTTAAAAACACCCACAACCAAGTTGGTTCCAACAGGGTTGTGATTTGATTCTCTAAGTTTTGAAATGAGTTGGTCAGCATGTTCTCGGGTGATCTGCGTAAGCAACAAATCGCCAAACATCGGATAGATATGCACTCGTAAATTCATATCGTATCTTTCGACAGTGCGTTTTGACGACCGCGCTTGTACACGGATATCAAGCCACCACTTAGCAAACTCGCGAAATTTTACTTCATCCAGAACGGGGCGCATAATAGGAAAAACCCCCGTTGCTAGAAACTGTCTTTTTTCTGCAAGCTTTACTGACTTCCAAGCTGTGGCATCTGCTTTTCTATCAAAGACGGGACTTTTAAATTCTTTCCCATCAATATAGATTTTCTCTCTGAATTTGATGCCATCTTTTCTTTTAATCTTTTCCACTTGATCTTCTCCTTTTTGTTTGGAGAGACCCCTGCGGAAGAGAGTTTCTATTCTTCTTTTTTACATACTATTTAATTTTCAAAGAACTTTAAGAACAGAAAACACTCTACCACAGGGCCTTCAAACCTAAAACTAATTATCCGTCCAAAGCTCCATCAGTTCGTCACCGTGCGGCGCTGACTGTGTGGCTTTCAATCCATTCGGTTAGGTGATCTTTTTTAAAGCGAATTAAAGCACCGAGTTTGATGTATTTAACTTCGCGTTTAAAGATCGCTTTTCTTATCCGTGAGATTTTAAGCTTAAGAAGCGAGCTTGCCTCTTCAATCGTTAAAAGCTCAAGCCCCTCTGCTGGAGGCTTTATCAAGAGACTGTTGCCCCTGAGCCAGCCTCGGTGACCTTAGTGCGTTCTGTTTTCTTAGCCTTTGATTTAATAAAAAACTCTTTGAGCGAGTTTGACAGGTCAGTCTCTGATGTTGATTTTTCAATCATCACTTTAAGATAGGACTTCTTGTCAAAAAATATCGCTTCAATTCGTTTTCTCTCACGGTCTAAGTATTTCGCGCCAAAAATCTCGATCAAAACGCTTGCAAGTTTTGCCTCGTTAAGTTTGAAGTGTGCCCCCTTTTGTTTTAGTTTATTGACTTCCATCTCAAGGACCGCAAAAGCTTCGCTAGAGAGAGCAATGCGTTTGCCATCGAGTGCAACTTTATCTTTTTTCATCCGTGCCAACTTCTTTTTTGCATTTAAAAGTAAATTCCCCGGCTTCATCCTTGATTGTGACTCCATTCGTGATCGTGGGGCCAGGGAGGAGAAGCTCAGTTTCGATTTTACCGAACTTTGTCCTGTTGGTACTATCAGCATTAATAAATGCAACCACACCAAGGGCGGCAATCACTATCATCACTAAATATTGATTCATTATCTATCGCCTCTTGGCTCGAATTTTGGTTCACGAGGTTGATTCAAATAATAGGACTCGTTACTGTCTTTGGCTTTGATGCCACTTGAAAACCCAGATACTCCGTACTTCTCAAGATTGAAGAGTGTTTCTTTTCTGACATCGGCGTCCCGACTTTCAAGTGCATCAACCGCACATAAACCGTCGGTGTGCTTGCGCCGTTAAAAAACCTATTGATTAGTACGCAAAATAAAACCGTAAACATTTTTCACGCCGTAAACAAAACAATTTGTAGTTACAGCTCCCAAAGGCTGAATTGCCAAATCATTATCTATAAACTCGACTGAATAGTAGTTGGAATTGCCAAGTACGACCTTTCTTGGCTTTTCAAAAAATCTTAAAATCGTAGACTGACCCATTCGCAAATTCACCGGCAGCATGGTCACACCATCGCTATAAGCCGTGCGAACTGTCCCAGCCTGTAGGTCCGTATAACTAAATATTCCAATAGAGAAAACGGCCATCCATATTTTTAAAAATATATTATTTCCCTTCGTGCATAGTGAGACTATTCACATATAAACCCATGGGGTTCCATTCTGTCTGCGCCCCTTTCACCAACTGAAAGGCTACCTGAGTAGTTACAATAAGCGGTATGCCCTCAACCCTTAGAACCACATCAAAAATAGCAACCGTAGACTCTTTTGTGATTTGTACAGAAATTCCAGCCACTGATTGCTGAATCTTTTTACCGAGAAATTCTTTTTCTTTTCTAAATTTGAGATTTGCTAGTGTGTTTATTTTAAATCCATCTGTTGCCAGTGGTTCAATATTTTTAATAATCAGATCAGGATTCAGCTCGCTCCAATTGTAGTATCTTGTCACAAATTTTTCGACAAATCGTTTGATGTCGATCTCGGTGAGTGCCACCTGAGAGTTGTGACCTTGGAAGTAAAGATAATCATTTTCACTTGCCAGAATCACTACCGGACTTTTATTTGCAAGAAAGATGCAAACAACTCCTAAAAGCAGACATAATCCTGTAATGGCAACGCCGACTGCTTTATAAATGAATAAAAACCGATTCAACGCTATCCATTGATTGACAAGAATACTCGATTCATTATTTTTTAACTCCAAATTAATTTCTCCCTTTTTGTTGTTTGTTTAGTTTTTTGGCCTCTTTGGAGAGCCCAATTTCTGAATACCAGTTTGAAAATCGATTCATTTGTGGTTGCATACGGTTATTCATAAGCTTTGCCCGGCCAGTGATTGGATTAGTGAGTGGCTTAGCCCTGCTCCCAGCCTGAAAAGTTACGACGCTCGATTTTAATACGCAGAAAATAAGTAATAGCCAATATGCACCTTTGCCATGATTCCAGCTTAACAAAATTCCAAAGGACGCTGTAGCGGCAAGCAACTCCGTTACAAGGACCGTGAGCTTTGGCGGCAGCTGATCGGCAGCTTGGCCCCAAAGAGTGGAGATCACAACAGGAATCAACCTTGAAAGGCCGATAATGAGACTCGCGTAAAAAAGCTCGGTTCCGTCTTTGAGCATGAAAGCCAAAAGGCAAATGGTGAAGGCCAGACTGCCAACTGACGAAATCAGGGTCCCCAAATAAAAAAGAAGTGCCGATTTGTTTTTCAAACCCGCACCTCTGAAACAGTATTTTTCTCTTGATCTTGTGTGAGTCCAATAGCTTTCTTACGCCTAAAATAATGTGCCTTAGACATCTCTATTTTCGTGTAAACGGAATGATTATCATTTTTCATCAACTCAAGACTTCGCTCCAGGTAGTTGCGCTCTATCCAATTTATACAACCTTGAAGTCCCACTGCTGAGATTTCACATTCAGATTTGGGCAGCAGTGCGGCGGGTACAAACAGCGAGGTTTTTGTTGGCCTCGGCTCTGAGGTCTTAAGCATCAAGTGCTCGGCGGTGATAATAGGACGCCTAGATTCCCTTGCCATAATACTTGCTCGCTCAACAGCGTTCCCAAGTTCTCTAATATTTCCTAACCATGAGTGGCTGAGCAAAGCTTTTTTGGCAGATTCGGAAAATTTGAACAAGGGCATTTTGCGTTTTAAAAAAATCTCTGCAAGCAATAATATGTCGTCTTTTCTTTCGCGCAGCGAAGGGGAGTAGATTGTAAAGTTATTCAGTCGGTAGTAAAGGTCTTCGCGGAAGTTACCCCGAGCAATTTCTTCCTCAAGATTTTTATTAGTGGCTGCGATTACTCTAACATCTATGGGAATTTCTTTATTTGATCCGACTGGTGTAATGATTTTTTCTTGCAACACCCGTAATAGTTTTGCTTGTAGCTCTGTGGGGATTTCAGCAATCTCATCTAAAAATATATCACCGCCCTCGGCTGCTTGAAATTTTCCAATCTTTTTATCCATCGCGCCAGTGAAAGCACCTTTTTCGTGACCAAAAAGTTCACTTTCAAAAAGTGTCGGTGTTAGGGCGGCACAGTTGACAGCAATAAATGGGCGGCTTGAGTCGTCCTCTTGGGCGTTGAGATTTCGTGCAATCAATTCTTTGCCCGTTCCATTTTCGCCTGTGATGAGAACAAAAGCCGACGTTCCTTTGAGTGCTAAAATCTCTGATTTCAATTTTGCAGCAAGCCTTGAAGCTCCGACGATTTCAATATTTTTTGTTTGAGCCTCTATTTTTGCAGTAAGTTTTAGGTTCTGTTTTACAATGGCAATTTTATCAAGAGCTTGGGCGATTCTGAATTTTAAGTTAGCCTCAAAATCTTCTGATCCCTTAATCACGAAGTCCGTTGCTCCGGTTTGCATAGTTTGGATTATGGTTTCACTGTCACTTTTACCCGTGAGCATGATGACGGGTATTTCTGGGTATCTGCGCTTTAGCAGCTTTAAAAACTCAAATCCCGAAAACTCGGGCATTTCATAATCAAGCAAGATCAAGTCAAAGCCCTGCGTGGTCATTAGAGCCATTGCGCTTTTGGCGCTGAGTGCGGTCGTCACGTTGTGGTCGGTTGATAGCGTGGTTTTTATCTCCAAAACGAATTTCGGATTGTCATCGACGATCAAAATCTGAGATTTTAAAGCTTTTCTGTATGGCCCCATGCACTTCCACTTAGCGAAATACATGCCAAAATTTGTGCAATGCACAAATACTCAGAATCACTAATAAATTTATGAAATCATTAAATTTCAATGATTCTGCAAACTCTCATGGAGTCTCTATGGTGAGACTCCTCATGTAATTTATTCAATAAATTGTATTAATGGCCGAAGTGGCCCTAGAGGTAGCACTGACAGCGACGATTGCTATTGTGTAACCGTTATAGCCGAGTCGGGAACAAAAATTCTTTTTGATCCCTTGGATTCTTTGTCTGCGACCTCGGCCATTTCTAAATCGGCAGTCAGCAGCACGGGGATATTTGAACACAAAAACATATTCAAAATCATGGCATCACTCGAGGCAAGTCCATAGCGACCCATGAGCGACACAGCGCCCTCCCACTTCGGGGTAGAGTTCAAAAACTCGTTTTCATCATTGGATCTAACAGAGATGAAATTGATTTCATGAATTTGCTCTGCTGCTGACCATATCGGGGTCAGGCGACCCACTAAATATTTGTTGCAAAATATTTCCCAGCCGTTACCTCTGTCAGAGTCATAGGCAGAAAGTAGTCTGCGAAAAATTTTAATTTGATTGAGATCCATCTTTGCAGATTTTTCTTCTTTGGTTTTTCGACGATATGAAGTACGGTGAGCTTTCAGTTTTTCAAGCAAAATCCCATCAAGGCCTGACTCCTCATCTTCCAATAAATCAATAAGACACTCGGCAATTAATACTCTACGATGATTTTCTAAGAATTCAGCTCTCACGTTGACATTGGTTAAAATTTTAACTTGCTTATCAGCAAGATTATTAAACGATTTTTCGCACTCCTCATTGAATGAATCAAGGGGATAGGTTGCAGAAAATAAAACTGTTGTATCAACAAAACAGGTCGAAAAATTTCCGCTACTGAGAGCGGCTGACAGACCAGAAAACTGTTCAACCATTAAGTCAGTCCCATATCTTGATCGGACTTGGCAATTTTTTTAGGTTTATTTGTTTCAGTTTGCTCAGATTGATTTTTCTTCCGAAAGACATCTCGCAATTCCTCACGATCTTCAGGTGAGAGTGGCTTTCTAACAACTTTGTTGTAGAACTCTCTGAACTTCGCAACTGAACCTTTTTTTATTTGCTTTAAAGGTGCGCTCATAAAAATTTCCTCACTTTCTTTATAACAATATAACATAGGTTTTGTCAGCAATAACTTACTGATTTTAATAAGGATTTTGTTCCTATGCCGAATAGGACACGCTCTTAAAAATCGAGCTTACCGCCAGTTAGCTTACGGGTAGAAGCCTCAAGGCTACCCAAGTCCGTTGCTGCCTTTTCAAGGGCCGCGTTTCTCGTCCAGTGGTAAGCTTTGCTAAGTGTGTACCCGCCGCCAACTGTAAAAAGAACCAAGTAAATTGCCGTCATAACGCCATCAATAATTTTTTCCATGTTATTTACTCCTTTTGCTTTTTAAAGCAACTTTCTTTGATTTTTCATCTGAAAAACCACTCTTTGCGGTCGCAAGATTTTCCAGGGTCTTTCTCTGCTGTGTTGATATTGAGTCATGAAGACTCTGGACCCCCTTGCGAATCAAGTCTGTCATCGAGGTATTCAAGACAAATGAAAGAGCCTTGAGTTTTTCTAAATCTTTTTCGTCCAAATAGATCGTTGTTTTTTTAAGCATAGCCAACCTTTATGCCATACTGCCATACAATCATATATAGGTCAATGGTCACAAAGAGACCACTCTGAGTGAAATTGTGTATTCTAGCGGTGGCCCTCAAATAGGTCTTCAATTTTACAGTCTAATGCTCTGGCCCAATTTTCTAAGGTGGAGAGCTTAGGATCGTAGCCTTCTCGAAAATACCGAAAGACCGCTGAGTAATGTATGCCGAGCTTTTTAGCAAACTGCCGCTTGGACATTTTCTTTTTCTTAAGCATCTGATTTAATAACAATTTTGCCATTGCATAACAATGTAGTTAGTCGGTTCCATTGACGTAAGCCTGCAAATATTGTTATGGGATAACAATATTGTTACTGTTTTTGGTCGCTATTTGCGAGGTTTTAGGTGTTGACAGTGAATAGAGAAAGCCATTTTTATGAGTTTAATCGAACGGTTGGGTCTATACTGAGACGCCAAAGACTCTCAAGAAAGATAAGTCCCTCACAAGTTGAAAAGGCACTCAACCTTTCAGCGCATGAGTTACAAAAAATTGAGCACGGGATGACCTCTCCGGCGGGATGCCTATTCTACAAACTTATAATGCTTTATGGTGGCAGTAGGTTTGATGTCGAGACTCAGCTTTTTGAGGCGAGTTGTAAACTTCGAGAAAAATTAAATTCGCTACCAAAAAAATAGAGCCACCCAGCGACACATTGTCACCTGGGTGGCTTGAATTTCTTTACTAAAGCTCTTATTGCTTGAGCCTCCTTTCAAAAATATTCCGTGTGGCCTATGGCCGAAACTGCAAATACTTCTGTGATGGATATTGTGAGTTTGAAATACTCATTTGCGCCATTCCGAAGAAATGCAGCTTAGGCACAAGTGCGTGTCCCGTTTCTGGCCGAGAATGGGCAAAAACAGGCCATAATCGAGAAAAATAGAATGCTCTCCCCAACAGGGGTCTCAGTTTAGGGGACATTCCCTAACTTATTGGAAGCACTAAAAATTTGATTGCTTCCAATAAGTTAAGAAATTTCCAAAAAACTAGCGTGAAAGCTATCGTTCCTATCGTCGGCATAGGAACGACTACTCCGGCAAGTCTTTTGGATCTCTATAGCACGACAGGAGCAATTCAAACGTTCTCTCGTAACGATACAACAGTAACCAATGCAGAAACTATTGGTAAAATTCAATTTTGGAATAACGATACACAGCTGACCACTCAAAAATTTTATGGAGATATAGAAGTACGAGCATCTCAAGACATTACAACTGATGCTGCAGCTGGGGAAATGATTTTTAGAACTACGGGGACTACCGTTGCAGGAGCTCCCGTTGAAAGGATGAGAATTGATGGCACGGGAAACATAGGTATTGCAACAAATGTTGTTTCCTATCCTCTTGAAGTAAGTGCTCCAGCAGCCTCAGCTGCTGAAATAGGTGTTACAAGCTACGGAGTTAATGCAACCACCGTCGGTACGTTTACTGGTCGAGCTGCAAGAGGAACTATTGGCTCGCCTACGGCTCTTCAAACCAATGACCGCATTATCAGTTTTCGTGGCACTGGACGCGACGACACCGGTTGGGCTAGCAGTTCCTCTGCTGGAATTGAAATTGATGCTTCGGAAAACTGGACTTCAACAGCGCATGGTAGCTATATAAAATTTGAAACTACAACTAGCGGCACAACAAGTCGCACCGAAAAAATGCGAATTACACCAGGAGGCAACGTCGGGATCGGCCTCACGCCCACTTACAAATTCGACGTCAATGGCGACGTAAATATCGCAGCGGCTAGTGTATTAAGATTCGGTGGCACGCAAGTTTGTGCCAGCGCCGGATGTACTGCAGTTTCAGATCGTAGACTTAAAGAAGATATTCAGCCGCTTGAAAACTCTTTGGATAACATTTTGAAACTTCAAGGCGTGAGTTACGACTGGATAAATAAAGAAAAATATGGTCAGAGCCAACAAATTGGTCTGATTGCTCAAGAGCTTGAAAAAGTTTATCCGCAAGCTGTGGTTACTGATTCCAAATCAGGGCTGAAATCTGTCGCCTATGACCACTTGGTTGCTCCTCTTATTGAGGCCTTTAAAGAACTCAATCAAAGAATCACCGAGCTTATGGCGACAAAAGCAGACCGATCTGATGTTGACAAACTGAAAGCCGAGAACGCAAGTTTGAAACAAGAAAACGCAGATATCAAAGCTCGCCTCGAGAAAATCGAGAAAGCCCTTTATTCAAAATAAATGGATTTTCAGAATCTACTGATTGCTGAATACTAATCAGTGTTCTGAATAAGGTTAGCTTTTCGAGGTAGTGCACGGTCATAAATCATTCATTAATAACAACCGCATCCAAGCGAATGTTAATAGCTATCTTGGTAGCTTCAGGATAAACCTTGGTTTTGCCAGGCTTAATTGTGATTTTTGTTTTTTTAGCGTGGCAATGTCTCATTTTGAGAAAACGTAATGACAATGTATAATTAGCCAAAGTCATTGGTTTTAACGAACACTAAATCAAATTATTTTAAGCGAAAGACGCCAAAGACTGCTACAATGAAAGTACGTGAGTTGCCTTAAATCTTGAGGGGTTTGAGATGAGAAATTTTTCTTTTTTCACTTTTTTACTGACACTGTTTTTTCTTAGCAGCGAAAATGCCATTGCGGCCACCCACTATGTTCGCATAGGAGCTTCGGGTAGTGCCAACGGAAATGACTAAACCAACGCTTACACAGCTATTCCCTCCACCTTACTCAGAGGGGATACCTATTACATCGCTAGTGGAACTTATGGAGCAGTTGCGTTTAATACACCCGCAAGCGGTACTACTCTCATTACTATCAAAAAAGCTATTGTTGCAGATCACGGAACAAATACAGGTTGGGATGATACATTTGGTAACGGGCAAGCCGTTTTTGGCCAGTTTACATTTTCTTCACCCTATTGGCTCATCGACGGACAAGTGGGCGGAGGTCCTGGAAGTTGGAAGACAGGGTTTGGATTTAAAATATCCTGGTCAAGCGCAACAGCACTGATCAACTTGCCAACGGCGGCTCCTTCGAACGTGACGATTCGGCACATTGAGTTGCAGGGCACATCTAATTCCAGTGGTGGTGGAAGCTCTGGACAAGATGCCGTTGCTCTTTGGGGTGCGGACGCGTTTACAATTTCATTTTTTTACACACATGCAATTGGGCGATGCCCGTTCTTTATGTCTCCAGGAAATGGATTTCTGGCTGAGTATGGTTACATTGCGGATTATGTTTCTACTCCAGCCGCACATTCCGAGGCGGCCTCCATTTGGTCATTCGCAAAGGACTTTCCAAGTGCAACCACCACATTCCGTTACAACATTTTTGGATATGCTCAGGGCACCGGCTACTTGATGTGGGATAATTCGAGTAACCACAACGCGCGACTTGACGTCTATGGAAATATTTTTTGGAATGACCCCGCTTTGAGCGGCTACAACAACAATGGAAATGGCGTGATCGGAGGATGGACGGGTGCCGGTGGAGAAGACTTCTTCAACGTTCATGTTTACAACAACACATTCGCGAATATTCCCGGTAGTCAGGTCCTCAGTACACTCCCGATACGCAATGGTAATAACGAAGCCAGAAATAATCTCTTTTACAATGTCAGCGATGTGGGTGGGGGCAACGTCTGGCAAACAGTCACACACAATCACTTCATTTCAACAGTCGCCGGCGGTACAAACACATCAACCGGAACGGCTAATCCGTTTGTGAATATCAATGCTCTCGATTTTAGAGTTACGGTAGCAACTCCGGCCGGAATGACTTTGTCAGCTCCATATAATAAAGACATGCTCGGAGTAGTACGAGGCGGCGACAACCTATGGGACCGAGGCGCGCTTGAACTGGGCACAGGAAGCAGCACAGCTCCCAGGGCACCAAAAAATCTAGTGGTTAAATAGAAATCCCCATTGGCAAGTTTTAAAATTGAATAATAACACTCCTTGGTTGGCCGGTGACAATTAACTCACGGGCTTTTAATAAGCGGCAATCAATCCAACACGCGTTTTAGATTTTCAAAAACATCCTCAGCAAGTTTGATCGCACGGTTCGCCAATTTCATATCTACAATTAATGAATCTCCAGATTCTTCGGGATATCGAATGCGTACCGCAAATTCAGTAAGTTCATCTGCTTTGACGCATTGAAACAGACGTGATCATAAAATTTTTCTTCAAAATTTATAATCAACTTGGCTAAACGTAAATTCTCAGCCGATTTTTTAAACCATTGCTGAACATTTCGATTCGTGGCCATGATTAGACCTCGATGCCAGTATTTAGCGCGGTTTCGGGCATCGAACCAAAGTCTTGAAGAAGGTCTTCAAACTCTTGAATTGAATACACCCAGACATCTGCGCTAGCGCCGAATTTTTCAAAAGTTTCACGTCGAGCTTTAGTATGAGCTGGCCATTTTTCAAATTTTTTTACTGATGTCACAACTACAAAATCATAATCACTATCAGACCGCGCAGTGCCACTCGGAAATGTCCTTCCTGAGACATAGGTAACACCTTATACCGGACACATAGGTTACACTTTCCTCCTGAAAAGGAGGGCATGGAATGCCATGGATGGAGTGTAGCGTTATGGATGCGAAGCTAAAATTTGTAGCAAGGTTATTGGATGGCGAAGATATGACCGGTCTTTGCCGCGACTTTGGAATTTCAAGAAAAACCGGCTACAAGATCTGGGATCGATACAAAGAGTGCGGGCTAATGGGAATCAGTGACCGGGATCGTAGGCCAATGAAGCAGGCGAACCGCCTTCCTTTTCAAATTGAGAAATTAATAATCCAGCTGAAGAAAGAAAAACCTCATTGGGGTGCTCCCAAGATTAGGGAGCTTTTGTTGCGAAGACATTCCCATTTACAAATCCCTGCAAAGAGTACCGTACATGCAGTGTTAGCAAGAAATAATCTTGTGACTGTTCGAAGGCGAAGCAAAAAAGGGAAATCAGAAGGAACAGTTTTAAGTTATACGAGTGAGCCGAATGCTCTTTGGTGTGCCGATTACAAAGGTCAGTTTTTGATGGGAAATCAAATTTATTGTTATCCGCTTACGATCACAGACTATGCTTCAAGATATTTAATTACATGTGATGCCTTAGAGACGACAAAAGAAGATTATGCCTTAAGTGTGTTCGAAGCTGCGTTTAAAGAATATGGATTACCGAGAGCGATTAGAACAGATAATGGTGTTCCTTTTTCCAGTGCGCACTCGATGTTTAATTTATCAAGGCTATCGGTATGGTGGCTGCGTCTTGGGATCGAGCTTGAAAGAATCGAGCCAGGTCATCCTGAACAAAATGGAAGACATGAGAGGATGCCTTTATCAGTGAGTACAACACTGAAAGACCACATCAAGCATTAGAGATGAAAACACCTTCAGAAATTTATAAACCTTCGGAAAGAAAATACGAAGGGTTACCAGATTTAAGATATCCACTTCACGATCGAACAGTCACGGTGACCTACTGTGGACGGATATGTCATGAAGGAAAAAAGATTAACTTTAGTAGAGTTTTTGCAGGTCAGGATGTTGGAATTAGGCAAGTTGATGATAAGATCTGGCTAGTGAGTTTTATGAATTATGATTTAGGATTTTTTGATACAGAAACTTGCCGAGTCGAACCGGGACAAAACCCGTTTGGTTCAAAAATGTTACCCATGTGTCCGGTATAATCTGTAACCTATGTGTCCGGTACGGACCCAAATCACTGTGGAGCGGGAGACGGGACTCAAACCCGCGACCTATGCCTTGGCAAGGCATCGCTCTATCAACTGAGCTACTCCCGCAATCTATCTTGCGAACGAACGAAAATAATCTTGCCCCAAGTTCAAGTCAATGGGAAATCTAGGGGTATATGAAACGGATTATTGCTCGAAGTCTCAGAAAATGGATTTATCTCATTATCTTAGGGCTTGTCATGTATATGTTGGGTTACATTGTTGCTCAAGTTGACATCATAAAACGAGAACAAGCTCAGCGATCAATCACTTTGATCAATTCGGTGGAAGCCTGCTGAACGGCATTGACCAGCGGTTGGCGACGATCTTTGCTTAAAGCAAAGGCACAACAGATAAGAAAAGCTACAAAAATCCAAAACCAACTGCTTGGAGTGTAATATTGAATCACAAAAGCTCCTTCGAGGACTTTGATTCCCGCTTAAATATCTGAAAATATTCATAGCCGCTGATCAAGCTTAAAATAACAGATCCCCAAAGAATCATGTAAGCCAACCAACCAATCATCACTAAATAGCTATGCCAATCATACCAGGACAGATTCGAACAGCAGTAACTTGTGAGGTGGTAATCTGAAAGAATTAGGGCAGGAATTGCGCTCATTTGCAGGCCAGTTTTCCATTTTCCAGAAGCTTTGGCATCGATGACCACCTGATCCGCGGCGGCAGCGCTACGGATGCCACCAATAAAGGTGTCGCGGGCTAAAAGAATGATAACTAAATAAGCATCCACTTTTCCAAGGGCGACCATAACGATAAGAGCACTGCTGACAAGAATTTTATCCGTCACCGGATCGATAAATTTTCCCAATGTGCTGACGGCATTGTATTTACGTGCGAAGTAACCGTCGTAATAATCAGTAATGGACGCCAAAATGAACAAAACCGCGGCAAAAAAATTAAAGATAAATGTCTTAGGCCACATCAATAAGAGCAGGAATGGGACAATATAGACCCGGCTCATCGAGAGTTGCATGGGGAGTTTTTTACGCCAATCAGCCATCGCCCAAAGATTTAAGACAATCAGCGTCGAATGTCATGAAAAAAGAAGGACCTTAAAAAGAATATAAGGCAAAAGAAGGCATGCGATCAAAACACCTTGTTCAGTTTTATGAAACCGACTTGATGGGGATAGTTCACCACTCAAATTATCTGCGCTTTTTTGAAGAGGCGCGGGTTCACTGGGCTCATAAACACGGTTTCATCGATTACCAAAAACCCGAATCGGCTCGTCATTTTGCGGTGTTGGAAACCCGAGTTCTTCATAAAAAACCGGCCTATTTTGGCGATCAACTGGAAATTGATATTCAGGCTAAAAATGAAGGTGTCAAAGTGATTTTTCAGTATCGCTTGCTTCGCAATAATGAAATCGTGGCTTTGGGGGAAACGGTGCACGTGGCCTTGGATAAAAATTTAAAACCGATACGATTAGAAAAAAAATTAATGGATCTTTTGGAGAACACTCAATGGAAAGAAATCTGGCTTTAGAGTTTGTGCGAATCACCGAGGCCGCAGCTTTAGCCTCAGCCAAATGGATGGGACGTGGTGATGAAAAAGCCGCTGATCAAGCCGCCGTGGACGCCATGAGAAAGGCCTTCGATAGCTTATCAATCGATGGAACTGTCGTGATCGGGGAAGGCGAGCGAGACGAGGCTCCGATGTTGTATATTGGAGAAAAAGTAGGGCGCCGGACGGAAAATTCTCCGGCTATCGATATTGCCCTTGATCCTTTAGAAGGAACAACCATTTGTGCGACGGGCGGTGTGGGTTCAATTTCAGTTATTGCCGTGGCCGAACGGGGAAACTTTTTACATGCACCGGACACTTACATGGATAAAATTGCTTGCGGTCCTGAATCCAAAGGACAAATTGATATTGATTTAAGTCCAACTGAAAATATCAAACGAGTGTCTACGGCTCTTCGAAAGCCCATCGGTGATATAACAGTTGTTATATTGGATCGTCCACGTCATGCCGACTTAATTGCCGAAGTCAGAAAAACGGGAGCACGAATTCATCTGATAGGGGATGGTGATGTTTCTGCCGCAGTTGCCGCTGCTTGGCCAGAAAGTGGAATTGATTTGCTGATGGGAGTTGGTGGAGCCCCCGAGGGAGTCATTTCGGCGGCCGCTATGCAGTGTTTAGGTGGTGATTTTCAAGGGCGTTTGAAATTTAGGAATGAGGAAGAAAAAGCGCGAGCTAAGAAAATGGGAATCACTGATCTAAATAAAAAATACACTCTCAATGAACTGGCCACTGGATCGGTGATGTTTGTTGCTACCGGGGTGACTGATGGTCCTTTTTTAAAGGGCGTAAAAACTCTTCCTGGTCGTTACGCAAAAACATACTCCGTTGTGATGAGATCAAAAACGGGCACCATTCGCAATGTCGAGGCTCAGCATAATCTCAATGTAAAACCAATGAATATTTAAGGATTTACCGTGATTATTTCACTTAAGTGTTTTAGTTGCAGTAAAGAATTGAGTTTTACCGATCGGGTCAGTTTGCGTGAAGAATGTCCTTCCTGTCGGGCCGATGTTCATGCTTGTCGCAATTGCAGTTTTTATGATCCTAAAGCCTACAACGAGTGCCGTGAACCCCAAGCCGAAAGAGTTCAGGATCGGGATCATGCCAATCGTTGCGACTATTTTTCACCAGGGAATAACTCGGGGACGGGAGTCTCGAAAGCCGATCAACTTCGTGAGGCCGCCGAAGCATTATTCAAAAAAAAGTAAATTTGACAACGGCACTATTTTCCGAAAAGCTTAAGTATGGCAAAAGCATCAACCACAGAAGTCTTCAAGTGCACGGTCGATCAATTTTATAAAATCATCTCGGATTACGAGAAATACCCCCAATTCTTGAGTGAAGTTAAAAACTGCGAAGTGCTTAAAACTGAAGGCAGTAAAAAACTGGTGGAGTATGAAGTCTCGGTTATTAAAACTTTTAAATACACCTTGTGGATGACCGAGGCGGAAAACTCAATATCTTGGGAGTTCAACTCGGGAGCGATTTTTAAGACGATGAAGGGATTTTGGAAATTAGAAGATGAGGCTGAAAAGTGCCGAGCCACTTATTCGGTCGAAGCGACTTTTGGCGTCTTTGTTCCAAGCCCCATTGCAAATGCTTTAGTGAGTGTGAACTTGCCGAATATGGTCAGCAGTTATCACAAACGTGTTCAACAACTCTATGGGTGATTTATGACGACAGATGACAAGTCAGACGAGCGCCCAAGCACCGAGCCTATTGAAGGAAAATCTTTGATTGGCGAAACGCTGAAAAAAGTTTTTGCAACGGGCGTCAGTGCCGCTTTCATGACTGAAGAAAATATCAGAACTTATTTAGGAGAGCTTAAATTACCCAAAGAAGTTTTGAGTTTAATCATTCAAAGTGCAAATAAGTCCAAAGATGAAGTCACACAAAGAGTTTCAAAAGAGATCACACAGATTTTTCAAAAAATCGACTGGGTAAAAGAAATTTCCCGTTTTGCAGAAAGCCATAAGTTCAAAATTTCAGCCGAATTTGATATAGTTAAGAAAGAAAGCTCGAAAGATAAACCAGTCTAGGACTGACCTAAAGCCTGGTTTAATAGCTAAGGTCTTTAGGATTAAGCTTTGTGCACCGAAATGAGAACTATGGAATTATCAATGTTCATAGCCATATTTTCTGTCGTTCTCTTTTGTGGTTGCTGTTATTTTTTTCTTAAATCTATATTTAGTCCCGTGCCTTTATTTAATACGACGACTTACTCAAAGTCAGCGTTGCGGCTAAAAAAGCATTATAAGACTTTTTCTTGGGGCATGATGACACTTATTTTTCTTTCCAGTCTTGTCATTTCATTTGTCGAAGTCTTGACTCAAATATAAGATCAGCCCCATGGGCTACCAAACCGTAAATCCTTCCAACGACGAAGTCTTAAAAACCTATTATTATATTCAAGACAAAGACGTCGAGATGAAGCTACAAAAAGCTCACGAGGCTTTTCAGATCTGGAAAAATTCCAAATTCGACGAACGGCAGTCATTTTTAAATTCTTTGGCCGACTTGCTTTTGTTGCACCAAAAAAAATTAGCCGAGACGATTTCAAAGGAAATGGGAAAGCCGATTGTTGAAGCTCTGGCTGAAGTTAAAAAATGCGCAGAAGCTTGTCGTTATTATGCTGAACAACTTCCTGATCTTTTGCAAAGAAGAGAAGTTAAAGCTCACTACACACATACCTATATTTCTTTTCAGCCTTTAGGTCCGATTCTTTCCATTATGCCGTGGAATTTTCCATTCTGGCAGGTGTTTCGTTTTGCGGCTCCGGCTTTAGCCGCGGGCAATGTGATTCTGCTTAAACATTCAGATATCACTTCGGGATGCGCCGATGAAATTGAAAAATTATTTTATGAGGTTAATTCAGAGCTCAATTTATTTCAGAACCTTCGAGTACAACATGATCAAGCAGCTCGTATTATTGCCGACAGTCGAGTTTGTGGAGTCACCTTTACGGGTAGTGCACGTGGCGGTAAGCAAGTGGCGCAAACGGCCGCCATCAATTTAAAAAAAATCGTGTTGGAATTAGGGGGATCCGATCCTTACATTATTTGCGAAGATGCGGATATTGAAAAGGCCGCAAAAACCTGTGTCAAATCCCGATTAACGAATAATGGGCAAAGTTGTGTCGCCGGGAAAAGATTTATCGTTCATAAAAGCATTGTTAAAAAGTTTAGCGAAATTTTCATAGAAGAAATGGGATCTTATGTTATTGGGGATCCGCTCGATCTAAATACAAAATTAGGTCCGATTGCTCATCGTCGATTTCTGAAAAATCTGCAAGATCAGATGAATGGATTTGAAGCTCTTAAAGTCAAACGAACTGAAACCACACAAAGCCTGCCAACCTATGGCTGTTTCATGCGACCCAGTGCTTTATTATTTGAAAAGCCCACGGCTGGTTTTTTTACTGAAGAAGTATTTGGACCAGTGGCAATGATTACACCTTTTGAACAAATGGAAGAGGCCTTTCGTTGGGCCAATCAATCTCCTTATGGTTTAGGCGGAGGAATTTTTTCTGCGCAGCCCGACAAGGTTTTAGAACTGGCTGAACGGGAGCTTCAATCGGGTATGGTAGCAATAAATGATTTTGTTCGATCAGATCCCCGAGTTCCTTTTGGCGGAATAAAAAATTCTGGGTATGGACGAGAACTAGGTCCTTTCGGTATTTATGAATTTGTCAATGTGAAGACCATCGGAATTTCGGGATGAAAAAACATTGGCCGGCACTGGCTCATCATGTCTGGAAAATAATTAAAACCAATCATCTCGCCGAACGAAAAATCATTGTCTGTGTTTCGGGCGGGGCTGACTCGGTGGCCTTAATAAATATTTTGCTGAAAGTGCAAAAGCCAGAGTTGCTATCCATTTTTCATTTTCATCATGGTCCCGGGAAAAATGAAAAATTTCGTAATCAAGCCTTTGATTTTGTCTCTGCTATCGCTAAGGAAAAAAAAATTCCTTTCCTTTCGGGAAGATCGAAAGTTGTACTTAAAAATGAGACAGAATGTCGAAAAGCCAGACGAGAATCTTTGGCAAAATTTCACAAAAAAACAGATGTGATCGCCACTGGCCATCATAACTTAGACTTACTTGAGACCAGATTGATTCGACTGTTACGAGGAACCGGTGCCCAAGGCCTGAAGGCGATGAGCGAATGGAAGTCACCCTGGTTTAGGCCTTTTTTGAACTGTCAGCCTGAAGACTTAAAGGATTACTTGAGGTCTTTAGGAGAGTCTTGGCTCGAGGATCCTAGCAATAGTGATACTGATATTCTAAGGAATTGGCTAAGACACCAGTGGTTGACTCAGGTGGAGCAGATGCGGCCTGGATCCTGCTCTTCTTTAGCGCGCTCCTTACAGAACTTGGCCGAGAGTCTTGATGCCTCTTCGCTGCAAGTCCCGCAAGGAAAACAATTGCGACGAAGTTATTATCTGACCTGTTCTCAATACGAACAGCGGGAATTGCTTTCTCGTTGGTTTTTTACCCAGGGTGTACGGAATTTTTCACGGGCTCAAATTGAAGAATTGCAAAGACAACTGGACAAGAGCCAAAACGAGCTCATATTGAAAATAGGTCCACTTATGGTGAATGTTAACGCGCAGCAAATCCTTTTGATTAAGTCCTGAGAGTGTTAGCCTGAGTGTAGCTCTAAAATTTGAGTCTATAGGACAGAGAGTTTATCCGGAAAGGAACTCATGAAATCCACACAGAAGGTTTTTGCGTTTTGGTTTGCAATGGTGATTTTTGCAATCATTTTTTTACAATTTTACCAGGCCAAACATCAAAAAATGATTCAAGATTTTGACTTTAGTAAATTCATGTCAGCTATCGAAAGGCAAGAAATTGCACCTGATAAATTAACGATAAGAATTGAAACCGGCGAATTTATTGGCGAAGTGAAACCAGAATTTGAAAAAAAATATGGTGGCACCCAATTTTCATTTGTCGGAAATCCTGGAGACAAAGTTTACGAAGATTTGCGTAAGAATGGCATCACTCCAAGATATGAGAGAGCGGACTCGGGAAGCGCTTTAACAGTATTTTTAACCAGTTGGTTACCATTGTTGGTGGTTGTGGGATTGGCCCTATTGATCATGCGGCAAATCCAAGTTGGTGGTGGTCGAGCCATGAGTTTTGGTAAGAGCAAAGCGAGATTGCTTACCGAACATAAAAATCGAGTTACATTCAAAGAAGTTGCCGGGGTTGAAGAAGCCAAAGAAGAGCTGCAAGAGATCGTGGCTTTTTTGAAAGACTCAAAAAAATTCACCCGACTTGGTGGGCGAATTCCCAAGGGTGTTTTACTGGTCGGGGCTCCTGGAACAGGAAAAACTCTCTTAGCGAGAGCCGTCGCCGGCGAAGCTGGAGTGCCATTTTTTACAATTTCTGGTTCTGATTTCGTCGAGATGTTTGTTGGTGTTGGCGCCAGTCGAGTGAGAGATCTTTTTGAGCAAGGGAAAAAAAATGCTCCGTGCTTAATTTTTATTGATGAAATTGATGCGGTTGGAAGACATCGCGGCGCGGGTATGGGCGGTGGTCATGATGAACGCGAACAAACGCTGAATCAATTGCTGGTCGAAATGGACGGCTTTGAATCAAATGAAGGTGTGATTTTAATTGCAGCAACTAATCGGCCTGATGTTTTAGATCCAGCCTTATTGCGTCCGGGTCGTTTTGACCGTCGTGTTGTGGTTAATAAGCCGGATCTTGGTGGACGCGAAGAAATTTTAAAAGTTCATAGTCGAAAAACGCCGATGGGTCCTGACGTCGAGATTACTAAAATTGCTCGAGGGACTCCTGGTTTTTCAGGAGCTGATCTTGAAAATCTAGTGAATGAGGCTGCATTGATTGCGGCTCGTGCCGACAAAAAATATCTTGAAATGGAAGATTTTGAAAAAGCAAAAGACAAAGTTTTGATGGGAGCGGAAAGAAAATCTGTGGTGATTTCCGAAGAGGATCGCAATATGACGGCTTATCATGAAGGCGGTCATACTCTTGTCGGCAAAAAAATTATTGGCCTGGATCCAATTCATAAGGTGACGATTATTCCACGCGGGATGGCTTTGGGTCTGACCCAAACATTGCCGGAAAAAGATTCAGTGAGTTTTTCAAAATCTCAGGCAGAAAATATGATCGCTTTCTTGTTTGGCGGTCGCGCGGCCGAAGAGATTATTTTTAAAGATGTCACCACGGGCGCCGGAAATGATATTGAACGTGCCACAGAAATTGCTCGACGAATGGTTTGCGAGTGGGGAATGAGCGAAAAACTTGGTCCACAAGCTTATGAAAAACGAGAAGGTCCTGTCTTCTTGGGAATGCAAGGGGCCGGAGGAACGCAAAAAACATATTCGGATTCTAAAGCTAAAGAAATTGATGCCGAGATTTCGAGTATTATCTCGATCGGTTATCAAAGAGCCATACAGATTATAAAAGATAACCGAGATGCCTTAGACCGTTTGGCGCAAGCTTTATTAGAATACGAGACGATTGATGGAGCCGAAGTTGAAATGCTGGTCAACGGTGCTGCCGTAAAAGAAATAGAAAAAGTTCGACAGAACAAAAAGGATGGGGGATTGGGAATATCCGTAGTCGGAGAGGAAAAAAAGACTCCGGGAGATCCTATTGGCAACTCTGATCCCGTAACTATTTAATGAATATTCAGAATCTTATCGATAATGCGACTGTGTTGATTTCTCAGCTAAGAGCTCAAGACATCTTAGATATGGTTCTGGTATGGATTGTTGTTTACAGGATATTAATTCTTATTCGAAGAACTGGCACAATCCAGATGTTGTCTGGGTTAGGTATCCTTGCCGTCGGGTATATCCTGAGTATCTCTTTGGAGCTTTTTACTTTTAATTGGCTTCTTGAAAAATTTTTCTCGAACCTATTTGTTATTGTTGTTGTTTTATTTCAGGCAGAGATCCGAAGGGCTCTTGCTCATATTGGCAGTAATCCATTTTTAACAGGAGTTTCTGGCGCACTGGAGACTCAAATAATTGAAGAGATTGTTAAAGGCGTTAGCCTCAGTGCTGGCCAGGGTTACGGGGCGCTGGTGGTTGTCGAAAAAGAAATTTTGGTCGATTATCATATCGAAATGGGTACCGAATTAGATTCGGCTGTAACTTCAGAGCTAATCACTTCTATTTTTCATCCGGCTGCTCCTATGCACGATGGTGCGATTCTTATTCGGGGGGGAAGGATTCATTCTGCCGGCTGCTTTTTGCCACTCAGTAAAAATCCTGCTCTTGATAAAAATTTAGGAACCCGTCACCGCGCAGCCTTAGGATTAACCGAGGAAAGTGATGCCTTGGTTATTGTCGTGAGTGAAGAAAATAAGACTGTCGGCTTGGTGCAATCAGGTCAGCTCAAATTGAGTGTTACTACAAGTGAAGTGCGACAGGCTTTGTACGAGCATTTTGGTTTAAAGTATAAATCGTATTTACAAAGTGAAGCTTCGTCATGAGTCGTATTGTGAAAGAAATATTTACCGAAAATTTAAGTTCAAAAGTTGTGGCTTTGTTTATTTCTTTTATTTTATGGGTAACGATTCTGGGCCGAAGGGATTTTGTGCAATCGAAAGAAGTGGATATTGAGTTAATGACTTCAGCTCAGTATCAAATTTTAGATCAGGATGTCGAACATGTGCGCGTTCGTGTTTCAGGCCCCCGGGCGGCCTTGAAGAAATTTATGGAAAATCATGGATCCCAGACTTTACTTATTGATACGTCGAGTTTGAAAGAAGGAAAATTCGAAATCAAAGTTCCTGCGGGAAAAATTGAAACTCCACTGGGTGTAAAGATTCTCAGTGTGAAACCTTCGCTTATTCATGCAACTGTTGTAAAAAAAGAGAAAATAGATGGAAAAGAAAACGACAAATAGCAAAACGACACAAAAAAAGAACTCTAATTTGTTTGGCACCGATGGAATTCGAGGCACTGCAAATCTACATCCCATGACGCCCGAGACTGTTGTTAGAATTGGACAAGCTATTGGTTATTTGTTGCAAAATCAAAAAAGAAAAGACATCAACAGTTCAAGGGCATCTGTGCCATCGCAAAAAGTAGTTATCGGCAAAGACACTCGATTATCTGGGTATATGATCGAGCAAGCATTATCTAGTGGACTTAATTCGATGGGTATCTATGTCCAATTGGTTGGGCCTTTACCGACCCCTGGCATTGGGTATTTAACTCGGACAATGAGAGCTTCTGCTGGGATTGTGATTTCAGCTTCACACAATGCCTATCAAGATAATGGAATAAAAATTTTTGGACCTGATGGTTATAAAATTTCGGCAGAAATGGAAAAGGAAATCGAAACTTTAGTTATGTCTGGCGATCTTTCTGAATTTTTGCCAGCCTCGCGCGAAGTTGGCCGAACGAAACGAATTGAAGATTCACAGGGCCGCTATATTGTTTATGCAAAAGGTACCTTTCCGTTAGAGTACACTTTAGATGGTTTAAGAATCGTTTTAGATACGGCTAATGGGGCGGCTTACAAAGTAGCTCCAGCTATTTTTGAAGAGCTCGGAGCTGAAGTTATTCATATTGGTAATACTCCTAATGGTACAAATATAAATGATAAGGTTGGAGCTCTTTACCCTGCAAAACTTTCCCAAGATGTACTTCATTATCGTGCGGATGTAGGGATTGCCTTGGATGGGGACGCCGACCGAGTGGTGATGGTGGACGAAAAAGGTGAGATCGTTAATGGCGATCATATTTTAGGAATTTGCGCCTTGTTTATGAAGGAACGCAAAATGTTGAATAAAAACACTTTGGTTGTAACTCAGATGAGTAATTTTGGTCTCCATAAAAAGATGAAAGAAAATGGCATTCAAGTTATTAAAACTGGAGTCGGTGATAAGTTCGTCGTGGAAGAAATGAGAAAAAATAATTATAACTTGGGTGGCGAACAATCGGGTCATATTATATTTCTTGATCACAGCACAACGGGTGATGGTTGCGTCGCCGCACTGAGTGTGCTTGCCGTCATGAAACAAACGGGCAAGAAAATAAGTGAATTAAATAATATCATTGAAGACGTTCCCCAGATTTTAATTAACTGCCGAGTGAAAAAGCGCATGGAACTTGAAGAAATTCCTGGTTATGCGGCTTTAATTAAAAAAACTGAATCCCAGCTAGAAGATGATGGCCGAGTTTTCGTGCGCTTTTCTGGCACAGAGCCAGTCATTCGTGTGCTGGTCGAAGGCACTGACAAATTAAAAATTAGCCTCTATGCAAATGAAATCGCCCAATTTCTGGATGAGGCATTGAATTAATGATTCGTCTCGGAGTAAATGTAGATCATATCGCGACCCTCAGACAACTCCGTGGAGGCAGTACTCCTTATCCAGATTTATTATTTTATGTGAAAGAATCTGTTCGAGCTGGTGCGGATCAAATCACCATTCATTTAAGGGAAGATCGTCGGCACATTCAATTAAATGATCTTAAGCTTTTAGCAAAAAATTGTCCGGTGAACTTGAATTTGGAGATGGCCGCAAGTTCAGAGATGCTTAAACTCGCAAAAAAATATAAGCCCACCTGGTGTTGTTTTGTTCCCGAAAAGCGTCAGGAACTTACAACTGAAGGCGGACTCGATGTGCTACGAAATGAAAAAAAAATAAAGTTATACGCCGAGAAACTGCAAAGTTTTGGTATTGAAATCTCTCTGTTCATTGAGCCAAATCTGGAACAAATTCGAAGTTCCTATCGTGTCGGCGCAGATGCGATTGAATTGCATACGGGCAAATGGGTACTACTTAAAGGACGCCGTAAACAACTCGAGTGGCGTCGTTTAGTCGAGGCAGCAAAGTTAGGACATAAGTTGGGAATGAGGGTCCACGCCGGGCATGGCCTGGATTTAATGCACACACAAAAAATAAAGTTCTTACCTTTCTTAAGAGAAGTTAATATTGGGCATTTTTTAATTTGTGATTCTTTAAAAGATGGTCTATTTGCCTCTGTGCAAAGGATGAAAAAAACACTGACAACGAGGAAATCATGACCCAGTTTAAAGTTTTATTGCCAAGGCAAGATGTCACCGAGTTTGATTTGCAAATTTGGGCACAAAAGATTGTCGGTCAGCTTTCTGACAAGACCGTTTTGCTTTTATCCGGTGATGTTGGGGCTGGTAAAACCACTTTGGTCAGAGCCCTTGCTCAGTTATTAAAATTAAAAGACATAGCCTCGCCTTCGTTTGCAATTCATCATCGTTATGAAAATGCAGCAGGTATTGCGATGGATCATGTTGATCTTTATCGTTTAAAGAGTCTTGATGACTTGGAAAGCACGGGATTTTGGGATTTATTTCAACAAGAAAAAGGATTGATTGTTGTCGAATGGGCGAATTTACTGAATCCAGAAATTTTACCCATGGATTGGAAGACAATCGAAGTTTATTTGCATCAAAAAGATGATCGCCGATCCTACGAAGCTATGGAAATCATTCGAGAGATTTAGGCCACCGAGGACACGCGCCTTAAGCCGCTTGTGAGTCAATCAGAGTAGAAAGCTGAAGGCTATATTCTTGAACCGCATTTTCCATAAATTTAAGGACACCAAAGGTAGCACTGGATTTTCCACCAAGAGAAATAATCATTCCTGCAATTCGATTATTAATAATTAATGGAACTATAGTTACATGTGCGGGAATAGTCCCTTGATTCCAATCGTCAAAAAATTTTTCATTGATGCTGTTGACGACAACATGGCCATGAAATGGTTTCTGCGAAACACTGACAATTTTAAAAATACTGGCCGAATCCAATGGAATGGTATGATTTGTAGTTGTGCTTGGAACGAAGTGATTATCCCAGATATGAGGACGTAAATTCTTTTCCTCTGGGTCAAGACCCAGGATCATGGATTTTTCAAAGTAAGAACGGAGTTTTTCAAAAAGAACATTTGTTTTCGCACGAAAATCGGTGGAGTGTTGATCGAATAACACATTCAATATGTAGTTCGTATTTGTATTCGATGAAGGGTTTCTTAAGACTTCAATACTTTGGGTTTTAGTTAAATCATCTTTGGGTTTTTGATTTTTATTATTTAGTGCAAGATCCACGGTAAGTGCAGTTGTTGCATCAGCTAAACCTTCAGGAATTTCCAGATCTACTTCGGCAAGAAGATCTGGATTCGTATTCACGGTGACTTCACTGTCATCCAGCAAAATAAATTCAGGATTGTCTGCAGTATTTAGTGAGGGTTGATGTTTTAATTTCCAGATACTTTCGAGATTATTGAATTCACAAAGCAGAAATATAGGTTTTAGTTCAAGCGGAAAGTTCATTGGGATTTCTAAACACCCAACGATCAAATGTCCGTCCCAATCGGCCAGGGGTTGGATTTCTAGACGCCATTTGTATAAATTTTTCCATTTCGACCATTCGGCATAACTGCTGGTATGGGTTTGAAAAAAACTGGGTTTTAAAATGGGTAAGCTGTAAGCTTCCTGTGCCCAGTTGATGTATTCTTTCGAGCTCACGTAGTTATTTTTTAAAGCGAATCCCAACAGACTCAACTCCATAGGTCCTTGTTTCTTGAAGCTATCTTCAAGTTTTTCGAGGTTTTTTTTAAAAAATTCAGTCCAAGAATGATTAACCATTTATAGAAATTTATCGGCTAATTTTGACTAAGACCTGAGGGTAAACAAAAAACCAGCCCTGGACCTAGGGAGGGTTTGGGCGGCTTTATATGGATACGTCCTAACTGAAATTGAAAATCTTACAAAAAGTGAAGTTATTTCAAGGGGTTTTAAGCTTCGATAAGCTTTAACCTAAAGGACTTTTATGGTAAAGAGGAGGCGACAGGAAATATTAATAGAAATGCAAAAGATGATCTATCTCGATCACAATGCGACAACACCTTTGTCGCAAAAAGTGATTGATCAAATTCCATCGATTTTACAAGCTTGGGGGAACCCAAGTTCAATCCATTGGAGTGGACGTGAACCAAAAAATTTAATTCGTAATGCTCGTCAAGTTTTAGCAACTGCGCTCAAGGTCAGTCCTTTGGAAATTATTTTTAATTCTGGAGCAAGCGAAGGAAACAGCGCAGTCATTCTTGGTATCTATGAAATTTTTAAAAATTCGAAAAATCATTTTATGTGTTCTCAGGTGGAACATCCCAGCGTTCTTAAAGCTTTTCAGCATATAGAAAAATTAGGTGCCCGGGTTGATTATATTCCAGTGAGTCGAAAAGGTGAGTTGGATCTAAATTTTTTCAAGAAACACATCAGTTCAAATACTGCGCTGGTTTCGGTGATGATGGCAAATAATGAAACAGGAAATATTTTTCCGATTGCAGAGTTGGTGAAAATGACTCACGCAGTGGGAGCGTTATTTCATTCTGATTGCGTGCAAGTCTTAGGAAAAATTCCATTGAATCTGAGTGAATTGAATGTTGATTACGCCACTCTTTCCGCTCATAAATTTTATTCGCTTAAAGGAACGGGCGCTTTGTTCGTAAGAAAAAATTCACCATATCAAAAATTTATTTTTGGCGGAGGACAAGAGCGCTCTCGTCGCGGTGGCACAGAAAACACTTTAGGTATTGCTTCATTTGGAGTCATGGCCAACTTGCTTGACCAAGTTGTATTTCGTCAAAAGGAACTGGCGCAGCTGCGCGATCACATGGAGGCTCGTATTTTATTGGAAATTGATGGAGTCTCTTTGACTGGGAATCAAAGTGCTCGTCTTCCTAACACCTCAAGTATGGTATTAAGAGATATTGATGGCGAAACTTTATTGATGAGCTTAGATTTAAAAGGTTTTGCTGTTAGTACTGGAGCCGCTTGCAGCAGTGGAAGTCCCGAGCCCAGTCCAGTGCTTTTAGCTATGGGATTATCGCGAGCCGAAGCGCAAAGCAGTCTTCGCATCAGTTTGGGTTGGGAAACAAACTTAGGACAGATCGATTTTTTTATTAATATCTTAAAGGAAGTCGTTTTGCGTTTAAGAAATATATCGCAAAAAACAAATATGAAAGAACTTTCGTTAATGCGAGAGCAATCCTTATGACAAATCCAATGGCTATGACTACAGCAAAACGTCGACCTCGCGTTTTAGTGGCGATGAGTGGTGGTGTGGATAGCTCGGTGGCTGCGGCTTTGCTTGTCGATCAAGGCTATGAGGTTATTGGTGCAACCATGCAAGTCTGGGATTACAGTTCTTGCGATATTGATGAAGGAAATGGAACTTGTTGTTCGAGTTTGGATGTGGATGATGCCCGCAGCGTTGCGGATCGTTTGGGAATTCCATTTTACGTTCTCAATTGTGAAGCTAAATTTAAAAGCCAAGTCATTGATCCATTTTTAAAATCTTATCTTGAAGGACAAACACCCTTACCTTGTGTGAACTGCAACACCTATCTTAAGTTTGATCATTTGATTCAAAAAATGAGGGAATTGGATTGTGATTTTTTAGCAACTGGACATTATGCCCAAGTGAAAATGGATGAAAATGGAATCGCAGCAATATACACCAGCACTGATGATTGGAAAGACCAAACTTATTTTTTATTTACTTTAGAATCTTCCATTGTTCCCCATTTGTTATTTCCAATTGGGGGAATGAAAAAGCCAGAAGTGCGAAGGATCGCCGAAGAAAAAGGATTAACAGTAGCAAAGAAAAAGGATTCTACGGGAATTTGTTTTGTCGGCAACATGGGATACAGTAAATTTATTGAATCTCAAGTGGATCCAATGATTTTAAAAACAAAAACGGGGTTAATCAAAAGACTTCCTTCGGGTGTCGTGATGGGTCGCCACGAAGGGATTCATCATTACACTTACGGACAAAGTAAAGGGATTGGTCTCACTCATCATGAAAAACTTTTTGTCGTCAAGATTGATGCTGAAACCAATACAGTATGGGTTGGTGACGAAGAGTATTTGTATTCTCAACAGGCGGATATTGTTGATCCCCATTGGTTGACATCCTGGAATGAAGACGAAATTTATCAAGTTAAAATTCGTTATCAACACAAATCAACGCCAGCGAAAATAAGAAAAACAGAAAAAGGTTACCGCATTGATTTTCTGGAAAAACAAAGAGCCATTACTCCGGGCCAAGCGGCGGTCATTTATAAAGAACAAAAGTTAGTGGGAGGCGGATGGATCACAATTTAAAGATGGATGCTCCGGAACCACAATTTCAAATTCATACTTTTGGATGCAAAGTGAATACCTACGATTCTGGACTCATTGAAAGAAATATCCAAAAATCAAATGTGGATTCGACACCAAGTCGCATTCATATTCTAAATACCTGTGCTGTAACCGCGGAAGCCACCAAGGAAGCGGTACGAACAATTCGTCGATTGAAGTCTAAGGATCCTCTTTGCACAGTTGTAGTGACCGGCTGCGCGGCTCAGGTGGACACAGGCTCTTTTGAAAATCTTCCCGGTGCTGATTTGGTCGTGGCGAATTCACATAAAATGAAAATTCCTGAAATTCTACAAGACTATTTTAAAGGAAAAATTAAACAGAAAGTATTTAAATCAAATATTTTTCACAAAGAAGATTTAGAATCGGGTGGAGGGCTTGAAACAAGTCACAGCAGATCCTTTTTAAAAATTCAAGATGGCTGCAATAGCTTTTGCACATTTTGTGTTATTCCCTATGCTCGGGGTAAAAGTCGAAGCTTATCGATTTCAGCACTTATCGATCGTGTGAATCATCTGCACCAAAAGGGTTTTCAAGAAATTGTTCTTACTGGGGTGCATATTGGTGACTATGAAGATAGTGTTGATGGAAATAAAAAACAGTTGGAAGATTTAGTTGAAGCGGTTTTGTTAAAAACGAAGGTTCCTCGCTTCCGCTTAACTTCTCTTGAGCCCATTGAGTTAACGAATCGACTTTTGGAGCTTTATTCGGATCCCCGACTGTGTCCCCATTTTCATATGAGTATCCAGAGTGCAAACTCGGACGTTTTAAAAAATATGAAAAGAAAATACACCCAGAGCGAAGTTGAAGCTGCCTTTTATAAAATTGAGAAAAAACTACCAAATGCCTTTGTTGGTTTAGATGTTATTGCAGGCTTTCCAACTGAAACACATGAACAGTTTGAAGACACTTACGAAAGCCTAGCAAGAACTCCGTGGACGCGATTGCATGTTTTTCCCTACAGCGAAAGACCGGGGACAAAAGCAGCACAATTTTTAAATGCTGTTCCTTGGCCAGAAAGACTGCATCGAGCTTCGCGCCTTCGCGAATTATCTTCTTACCGTCTTTGTGAAAAAGCAAAAATGCAAGTTGGGACAACAAAAAATATTATTTTATTAAAAAACACAAAAAATAAAACTCGCGGACTCAGTAGAGATTTCTGGAATGTGGAAGTTGAAAACTCGATAGGCTTTGATAAACTGACGGAATCAGAAAAATCAAATCAAGAGTTTAAAGTTAAAGTTCTTAAGGTTAATTTAAATACTGAACTTTCAAAGGAAATTTTTCTTCAAGGCGAACTTCTGTCAGAGAACGGAATGTCCCGATGAAAAGACTTGAAGAAAAAATAAATTATCAATTTAACGACAAAAAACTTTTGGAAAAATCATTGACCCATAAAAGTTGGGCCAACGAAGCACAATCCACCGAGCACAACGAAAAGTTAGAGTTTTTAGGAGACGCTGTACTGGATTTGGCCTTAAGTGAGTTGCTTTATGAGCATTTTCCCAATGACGACGAGGGCGGTCTTTCAAAAAAACGAGCCAGTCTAGTTAATGAAGATTATTTGTATATCCGGGCGCAAAGTTTAGGCCTAAATGATTTTATTAAATTGGGTAAAGGTGAAATTATGAGCAATGGGGGACAAAAACCTCGATTGCTCTCTTCTTGCTATGAAGCACTTATTGGCGCGCTTTATCTGGATGGCTCATGGGAAAAGGTTCGCGATTTTATTCGAAAAGAGTACTATCCAACTTTGCTCAATTTTAACGAAGAATCTTATCAAAAAGATTACAAAACTCGACTGCAAGAGAAAATGCAAGGCGAACATCGTGATACACCCACCTATGAACTTGTAAAAGAAGAAGGTCCACCTCATGACCGTCGGTTTCAGGTGCAGATTCTTTTTCGAGGACAAACCTTAAGCTCGGGCGAAGGTAAAACAAAAAAATCGGCAGAGCAAAGCGCTGCAAAAATAGCTTTAGAAAAAATGGAAGAGGGAGAATTGCCGTGAGTGGATATCGTGCTGGATTTATAGGGCTGATTGGACAGCCAAATGCTGGGAAAAGTACTTTGATGAATTTTCTAGTTAATCAAAAAGTTTCTATCGTGACGGCAAAGCCGCAAACAACACGACGACGTGTCTTGGGAATTTGGAGTGCGAATCCTGGGCAAATTGTCTTTGTTGATTCTCCGGGAATAATCCAAGCCGATCGAGGTTTGAATGGGTTTTTAGCACAAGAGGCTGAAGACGTCATGAGGCAATCTGATGCTTTGTGGGCCATTGTCAGTGTTGACGAGCAAAAAGCCGAAGACGCACAGCAAGTCATTGACTTGGTTTCATCGCAAAAAAAACCTTGGATAGGCTTAATTACAAAAACTGATCTGAAAGAAAAAGAACATCGTGTTTTAATTTTATCCGATTTGATAAAGAAAAAGGGCGGCAAATCATTTGCATTATCTTCAGTAAAAAAATCGGAAGACAATACCCTTTTGCGAGAAGATTTACTAAGCGAAGGTTTGAGCTTATTACCCGAAAGTCCTGCTCCTCTGTATGATATTGAATTATTTACTCCGGAAAACACCAGAACTTTGGCTTCAGAGATTGTTCGTGAAAAATGTTTTGAGTTTTTGCATCACGAACTGCCTTACTCTTTGGCCGTCCGGGTTTTAACTTTCGATGAAGTTGGCCGTTCTATTCCTCATCTTG
Source organism: Bdellovibrionota bacterium (assembly GCA_038043185.1). Taxonomy (GTDB): domain Bacteria; phylum Bdellovibrionota; class Bdellovibrionia; order Bdellovibrionales; family Bdellovibrionaceae; genus UBA5009. The sequence goes on along the minus strand of JBBTCO010000034.1, from coordinate 39,189 downwards.
CAATAGAAATTTTAGTTTCAAAAGAAAGTCATAAAGGCATGGTGATTGGGAAAGAAGGAGCCGTTTTGAAAAAAATTGGTTCGGAATCCCGTAAAGAGATTGAAAAAATTATGGGTGAAAAAATATTTTTGGATTTAAAAGTTTCGTGTCGTGAAGATTGGTTCTCTAATCAAAGATTAATGAAGGAGCTAGGATATGTTGTCGCCAAATCAAAGGATAGATAATCCCAAGGTGGCGATTATTGGTCGTCCCAACGTTGGAAAATCAACGCTGTTTAATATCATGACAGATTCAAGAAAATCTTTAGTTAAAGATCAACCTGGTGTCACCCGTGATATCATGATCGAGCCCATCACGATCTGGGGAAAAAGTTTTGATCTGATGGACACCGGTGGAATTACTGAATCTGCAGATTTAGTTTCACGATTGATCCGCGAACAAGTTAAAGATTTTTTACAAACAGTTGATTTGATCGTTGCCGTTATGGATGGGCGAAGTGGCATGCTTCCCGAAGATCGAGATATTATTCGTTTGGCAAAACAAACCGGTAAAGATTTTTTGTTAGTGATCAACAAAGTTGATCGCGTTCATGAGGAAGAAATAGCTAAATCCGATTTTTATGAGTTTGGTGTGGATATTGTGTCGGCTTCTTTCGAGCAAAGACGGGGAGTCTCGGATGTACTCGAGTGGATCACAAATCGTTTGCCGGAGTCTCAGAATATCGAACGAGAGGCTTTAACTTTAACTCTTGTTGGCAAACCAAATGTTGGGAAAAGTTCAATTTGCAATGCTTTGTTGGGCTCTTCACGGATGCTGGTCAGCGAAATTGCCGGGACCACAGTGGATGCGGTAGATACTCCTTTCGAATGGAATGGAGAGTCTTACGTGCTTGTGGATACAGCAGGACTGCGACGCTCTTCGAAGCGTGAAGAAGACTTAGAGATAATCTCTGCTTTCAAATCACAAGAAGCTATTCGCAAGTCGAATTTAATATTGTTGATCGTTGATGGAAACATGGGCCCGACAGAGCAAGACGCAAAAATTATGCAGTCGATTTTAGAGGACCATAAAGCCGTCATTTTAGTCGCGAACAAAACAGATACAGCTTCAAAAGAAATTCCTGAGTTTCGTAAAAAATTTCGTGAGCAAGTAGAAAAGAACTTTCATTTTTTTCCGGATGTTCATGTGGTCTTCACCAGTGCAAAAACGGGATTTGGATTGGATGATTTATTTCAAAAAATTGAAGAGGTAAAAAAACAGATTAATCTTCGCATAACGACTTCTGATTTGAATGACTTCTTTTTTGATACTATTCGCAAAGCACCATCACCAGTGTATGCGACAACAAATGTTAAATTTTATTATTTGACTCAAACCTATCAAAAACCACCGGCTTTTATTGCCTTCGCCAACCATCCGGATGGGGTGACCAATGCCTATCGGCGGTTTTTAGTGAAGAGCATGAAAGAAAGATTCAATTTAATGGGAATGACCGTTCGAATTTTTTGCATGAAGTCTCGACGAGATTCGAGCAAAGTTGATTGACTAGTCGCAATTGGCATACTCGATTTGGATTTTATTTTTTGGCTGTTGGCTCTGCCTTTGGCTTAGGGAATCTTTGGCGATTCCCTTATGTGGTTGGCGAAAATGGCGGTGGTGCTTTTGTTTTGCTTTATATATTCTTAGCTTTGACTTTAGGTATGCCACTTCTTATTGGCGAATTGATGTTAGGACGTTTTACTCGTCAATCAGTGATGATGGCGGCAAAAAAAATATCGGTTAATAGTGGCAAGAAATTCAAATTATTAAGTGCTATGCCGGTGGTGATGAGTTTGGTGGTCTTGTCCTATTACTCGGTCATCAGCGGCTGGGTTTTGCATTTTATTTTGCAATTTAGTTTAAGCTTATTTGGATCTTCACAGATTGGTTCTGGAAGTATGATGTCGTTGTTAAAAAATGGCGGCTTACAATTCGGCCTTGCTTCGGTCCATTTATTAATCACTCTGATTGTGGTGGTGAAGGGGATCCAAGACGGTCTTGAAAAATGGATAGGTTGGATGATGCCATTTTTTGCATTTTTGGTTGTCATTTTAATTTGGCGATCAACGTCTTTATCAACCACAACAGAAGTTATGCGTTTTTTATTCTATCCGGACTTTTCAAAACTCACTCTGTCTTCCTTAAACCACGCCATAGGGCATGTGTTTTTTACGCTTTCAGTTGGTTTTGGAACGATGGTGACCTTTGGGAGTTATATTCGTGACGACCAACATTTACCAACGGTAGGATTGCGTGTTGCTTTTTTTGATACCATAGTCTCATTTGGCGGACTCTTTATCGTGTTTCCGCTGGTCTTTAAAGCCTCGAATCAAGTGATTACAGATCCGGCATTGATGTTCGATGTTCTTCCACAATTTTTTAATGAAATGAATGGTGGGCTTCTTTTTGGTTTAGCATTTTTTGTTTGTCTTTACATGGCCGCTTTGAATGCGAGCATCGGTCTTTTGGAAACAATTGTTTCTAATATCGTGGACACCTTTAAAGGCATGAGCCGAAGTCGAGCCGGTTGGATGAGTGGTCTTACGGCACTTTTTTTAACTTTGTTACCAGCATTATCAGGAAGCTTTTTTAGTGAAACTCGCCTTGGTCAAAAAGGTTTGATTGAATTGATTGATTCACTTTTAATAAACGGTTTTTTGCCCTTGGTTGCATTAGGATTGTCTTTTATCTTTTTCAAAGGCCTTTCTTTAAAAGAAAAAGAACGTTTGTTCATTGATAAAGAAAAATTTGTTAGCTATTCGATGTTTCCACAATGGATTTTTGCCGTACAATGGTTTGCACCAGTGGTGATAATTCTAGGATGGATTTTACATCTTTTTGGTCTCTTGACGGGCCATGTTTGAAATGAAAAAGCATCTTAATTACTTTTTACTTCTGTTAGTTGTTGTAGTTGATCAGCTTACTAAATATTTAGCTCGTCTTTTTTTACAAGTAGACAATCCCATTGAAATTGGAGCTGGTCATATTAAGCTCCAATTGACTCATAACTCGGGGGCTTTTTTAAGCATGGGCGCGAACTGGTCTGAAAGTGCCAGATGGATTGTGTTGATCGGTTTTGTTATTTTATTTTTATTCTTTTTATGGAGATTGATGACAAGTTCGCAAAGCACATATAAGCAAAAATTGTGTTATGCGATTGTATTGGGCGGTGGAACTGGAAATTTGATTGATCGTATCTTTGCAGGTGAGGTCACGGACTTTTTATGGTTGGGTTACGGTAAGCTTCAAACTGGCGTTTTTAATATCGCAGATATGGCTATTTTATTTGGTGTGCTTATTCTATTTTTAGAAATTCATCCCAAGAATAATAAGAAAGTCATATAAATCGCCATTGATTTTATTGATGAGTCTTTCTTGGGCAAGTCCAGTATTTAGAAATTCTTTATTTTCATCAGCAAAATTAATGTAGTGATAAGTGACTTGCAGAGCCAAAAAAGCTTTTCTTCGCATCAAAGGAATTTCCAGGCCAGCACCGAAATCGGTGCCCATTGTGCTCTCTCGACTGGTGGCATCCAGTTCTGGAAAATTATAACTTCGATAGTGTTGGGAAAAGCCCCCGAGTACGTAAGGATTTAAATCGGCTAGACCCTTTGTTACATTTTGCGTATTAAGAAAATACTTTAAGTTAAAATTCATTGAAGTGAAAGACACGCTCCCAGAATAATCTTTAACAATAGTGGATAGGGTCGCGGAGTTGTCACCAGTCATTAACCCCATGGAAAAAGCCAATCGCATGTCAAAAAAGTAGGAAATCATCAATCCAAAAGCCGGCCCTTGTCCGTAAGATTTTGCCATATTTTCTGTGAAAAGTCGTGGGCCAGCGGCAAGACCCACCGTAAAAAAACGACCATTGCGAAAGAAGTTAATATCGGCTTCTTCATCAGAGGCCTCATCAAACTCACTGTAATCGGTAAAAGGATCGTAAGATTCTTCGGGGTCCATTTGCGCTAGCGAATAAGATATTGGCGCTGCTGTAAGGAGAAGTATAAGAAGAGAGAATAGCAGTGTTTTTCGCAAAAGAATAAAGCAAGAAGTGGTGCTCACAGATCCCCCTATGCTTCATAATGAAGAATATTTTGTAAAAAGAAAAGTAAAAGGATCAATTTCAGAGAGAGACGTCTCATTCCGAGAAAGGTCTTGTTTAGAGTATGGCGAAATGTCTAGTTTTTATTCATTCTTCGAATAGCTTATGGGTTTTATTCGGTTAGCCTAGCGCTTTTGAAAAAAACAAGCTTCAAGGAGTTAATATATGAACGAATCCTGGCCTGAGCTCGAGCTCCTAAGACTTGGATTGGCTTAAATAGTGAATAGATATTAAGTATTTGAGGGAGCGATTATGGGAAGTCACTTTAAGTGTTTCAAAATGGAACGAGCAAAAATACTTGGTTTATTAGCGACTTCTTTGGTTCTCTCGGTCCTTTTTAATAATTGCACTCAGAATGGAGAGCTGGTTGTTATCCCTGCTTCAAATAATATTTTAGCAACCGATGACTTGGTACTGGTGAATATTGAGGCCTGCAACGAAGCTGCAGCAGCGGGACAATTGCAAACAATCAATCAGAAGGTCAGTTTTGAAGATTCCCGGATAGAAACTGGTTTGCAAAATATTTGTTCATTTCCTGCGCAGGAAGATGCTTTGGGAAATCTTTCAATGAAAGATGGCCAGATGCGGGCCAGGTACGAACAATCAAAAAGCTTACAGTTGCCAGCAAATGCCGTCGTTTGTGACATTAAATTATCAAATGACTTACAAAGTTTTCGTTATGATGATGTTTTCTTTCTTATATTTAACAATTACGTGTTAGCGACAAATAACAAAACAGCTTTAAAGCAAAGACTGAGTCCAACCTCTATTAACTCTTTGCAATCAAATGTCAGATACAATTTGTACAACTACAATTGGATGTCCTTAAGAACAGCTGCATTTGAAAATGTGGTCGATGACTTCTGTTTAGGCAGTGAGGCTGGCCTGGGCAGTTGCAGTTGGCCGGTGACAGAAAGTGCGGGAAAAATTCTGTTATCTTGGAGTCCCGAGGTTTTTATTCGCTTAACCGCTGCCGTTGCTCAAAATCAAACTTTTAAGTTTGTAATCACCGGGGATAATGATCCTTCGTTAGATTGCTATCATCAAAAACTTGAGTTCGACACGACGGTTAAATACATCCTAAAATAGCCGAAAAAACGCGACGCGTTGGCAAACAATATTTTCTCTCTAGTGGACGAGGTGAGCAGATCAAGTTAGGATCGCGGGCAAGCCCATAATCGGAGAACAGAATTAATGCCCAATTCTTCGCAATATCAGAAGGCCGGAGTCGATGTCGACACAGGTGATGCGCTCGTCGATTGGTTGCAAAAAAGCGATAATCAAAAACAAATTTTTTCAGAAAGAATTTTGTCAGGCATTGGCGGCTTTGCCTCTATTTTTAATATGCAATTTCCTGAAATAAAAAAACCCTGTTTGGTGACTTGCACAGATGGGGTTGGCACTAAGGTAAAACTGGCAGCGAAATATCAAAGGTATGAAGGTATTGGTCAGGATTTGGTCGCTATGTGCGTGAACGATTTAATTTGCACGGGCGGCCGCCCCTTGATGTTTTTAGATTATTACGCTGTTGGTAAATTAAACTTAAATGCGGCCCAAGCTTTTTTACAAAGCGTACGCAAAGCTTGTCAAGATTCACAAATGGCCTTGGTCGGTGGGGAAACGGCCGAGATGCCGGGTGTTTATCAAGATTCTGATTTTGATTGTGCTGGTTTCGCTGTCGGCATTGTTGATCAAGAGCGAACAATTGGTTCTCATAAAGTAAAGCCTGGCGATGTTTTGATTGGCTTCGAAAGTTCAGGGTTTCATAGTAACGGATACTCTTTACTAAGAAAAGTTTTTGAAAATAATGAAAAAGAATTTTTAGATGTGTTGTTAACTCCAACTCGGCTCTATGTTGATTTAATGCTAGAGCTTCTTAATCAAAATATTGAAATTCATGCTGCCGCACACATAACGGGCGGGGGCTTAGAAAACCTCCCTCGAGTTTTGCCTCAGAATACTCAGGCCAAGCTATCTTTATGGGATTTCCCAATGCCTTTTAAAGAAGTGCAAAAACGAACAGGAATGTCGTCGAAAGAAATGCTTGGGACTTTAAATTGCGGCTTAGGATTCGTTATCGTGGCGCCAAAGTCCTCTTTAGAAAAAGTGAATGAAGTTGCGAAAAAACTTAAACACCGATCTTGGGAATTGGGCGCCGTGGTTCAATCTTCTGGCGAGTCAAGTTGGGCGATGGAGGGCTTGAAATGAAGATTTCGCAAGCCCATGGAAGTTTCGAGAACTCTCGGGTTGCGGTTTTTGTTTCTGGTCGTGGCTCAAATCTGCAAGCTATTTTGAATCAGCCCGAAATTTTTTATCCTGTGCTGGTGGTTAGCAATAGAAAAAATGCGCCGGCGCTAATTAAGGCAAAACGCGCGGGAATTCCGGTTTTAATTTTTAATTCACAAATGACTTGGGAAGAGTTGTCGACAGAACTCAAATTAAGAAGAGTTAATCTTATTTATCTCTTAGGTTTTATGAAAATCATTCCAGAATTTTTTTGTCAGCAGTGGCATGGCCGAATGATCAATATTCATCCGTCCTTACTTCCTTTACATCCAGGCTTAGATGGTTTTGAAAAAAGTTTTGAAAATAAAAATTCTTTGGGAGTAACTATTCACGAAGTGATTCCTGAAATGGACGCGGGACCAATTCTTTTTCAACATACATTTCGATCGACTACACAGGAAAATAAAAATGAACTTGAGTTTGAAAAGGAAAGATTAGCTCTGGCCTTAACAGAACATCGCCTGGTGCGGGAAAGCGGACAACGATGCTTGTAAATGAATATGATGTGGTTTTGGTATCAGCTTTCAGAAATTGTTATTGGCTGGCTTCAGAGCTGCGAAGACAAAAGCTTAAGGTTTTAATTATTGATTTGAGCTCTAAATTGGGACTTTGGCCTCCGGAAGATATCGAAGGCCCCTTCGGTTTGTTTAAGACAGAAACTCTAAAAGGAAGTTTGCTCGAAGGTTTGTGGGCGGAAGAAAGTTTTCATGAAGTTGGCAATGGATTTACAATTTGGTTGGACTCAGGTCCAATTGAGTTTAAAGGTCCATTGACTCGATATCAAATTGAAATGTCAGGTTTAGATCCCAAATTATTTGAGACACTGGGTCGACAAACGGGAATACAAGTTCAGAAAAATTTTCATCCAGATACTTTGAATTTTGATACGCATTGGTTAATTCCTTTTTCTTGTCAACTAGCCAGTACGACTTATTGTGGAGCAAGAAACTCGGTGGATTTGCCGCGGGCCTTGCCGCTGGCCGCAAACTTCTATGTTCGTTGGGCTAATCGAAATGCCAATGAAAAGGCAGCAAACTGGCTCAAGACACAGGGAATTTCATTTTCAGACAAGACAGATATAATCGATCTTTCTTTCGAGAACAGGAAAAAAATCACAGGGGTTGAGCTTAAGGGTGAAATCTCGGGACTTGTTCGTTGCAAAGCTTTTGTCTGGGGACTAACAAGCGAAGAAAGTTATTTTTATAACTCTGTTTTGGGACAAGAAATTTTTCCGACAGGTCCACTTGAAAGCGAGTGGTCTTGGATACGTTACCGAGTAAAAATTAAACCTAACGCCCAGACACGCCAATGGCCGCTGCACTTCTGTTCTTTTCAGGATAAAGATTCATCATGGACCCACGAGAATATGATCCTATGGCAAAAAACATCTTTGGATGAATTTTTAGAAGCTTGGGTGCGTCTACCGACGGTGCAAAGGTTTAATAAAAATTATTTATCCTTGATTGGTGAACGAATTCTTAAAAAAATGAGCAGTCGAGTTTCGGGTTTAGATGCTGAAATTCAAAACCAACCACAAGAATACACTTACACTTATCATCAATTAGGTCCCTCTCGATTTCCTATATTCAAACAAAACTCAACGACGACAAGATGGAAATCAAACGGTGTAAAAAATTTCTTTAGTCAAAGTCATGAGCGTCTGCACCTTTATAGCCATGAATCAAGACAAGAACTTGCCGAGGAAAACTTGAAGTCTATTTTGCATTGGCTTGTTGAGCTTGAAACAAAACGCAGAAAGGAAGCTGAAGCGTGATCGAAAGATACACTCGACCCGAGATGGGTATTCTTTGGGACTTGGACCACAAATTTGGCAAAATGTTAGAAGTTGAAATGGCGGTAGCAGAAGTTCAAGCTGGAATGAAAATTATTCCTCGAGCTGCAGCGAAAGCCATTCGTAAATTAGGTAAGTTTAATATCAAAAGAATTAATGAAATCGAGCGACAAACAAAGCATGATGTCATCGCCTTTGTCTCGAATGTTGCAGAAAATGTTGGATCTCATGGAAAATATATCCATTACGGCATGACCAGCTCGGATGTTTTAGATACTGCATTTAGTTTGCAAGTAAAAGAGGCCGGAATTGTTCTGTTGAAATCCATTGGACGATTAGAAGCCGTACTGAAAAAAACATGTCGTGCTCATGTGGACACTTTGTGCGCTGGACGTACTCATGGAATGTTCGCCGAGCCCACCACCTTTGGTTTAAAGATGGCTGGGTTTTTAGCTGAGCTCAAGCGAAATCATATTCGCGTGAGGCAAGCTCTTGATCAATTGATGATTTGTAAATTGAGTGGGGCCGTTGGAACCTATTCTGCGCAATCGCCAGAAGTTGAACTTAAAGTGGCAAGAAAGCTTGGCTTAAAACCAGAAGTTATAGCCACCCAAGTTGTGCCTCGAGACCGTCATGCTGAAATGATTTTTTCTCTCGCTTCTTTGGGAGCTGGGCTGGAAAGATTAGCCATTGAACTTCGCCATTTACAAAGAAGTGAGGTGTCGGAAGTGACGGAAGGTTTTTCTAAAGGACAAAAAGGTTCTTCAGCAATGCCACATAAAAAAAATCCAATCAGTGCCGAGAATATCACTGGCGCTGCTCGCTTATTAAGAGGTTATGCTTTTTCGAGTTTTGAAAATGTTGCTCTTTGGCACGAACGGGACATCAGTCATTCGGCCGTAGAAAGAGTAATTTTTCCTGATGCCTTTATTATCGCAGATTATTCGATTCAACGAATGGCTTTGCTGCTTGAAGGTTTGGAAGTAAATAAAAAAAGAATGCTCGAAAATATCGACATGTCTCAGGGGCAGCTTTTTAGTTCGCATGTGCTTTTAGCTTTGGTCAGTAAAGGCTGGAGTCGAGAGAACGCTTACACGCATGTTCAAAGACTTTGTCACTCTTTAGGAAAAAATGATCACCTAAGAAGAAAAATTATGGAAGATCAGGATTTAAAAAAAGTTTTTAAGGCAAAAGAGCTCGACGATATTTTTAGCGGAAAAAAATATCGAAAGGGAATTAAATCTATTGTTCAAAGGGTGCTCAAATGAATACATCAATTGGAAAAATGATTTACGAAGGAAAAGCTAAAAAGGTTTTTCAATATTCGGATGATGCTGAAAAAGTTTTTTTAGAATTTAAGGACTCGCTGACGGCTTTCAATGCTCAAAAAAAAGGTTCCTTTGACAATAAAGGTCCAATCAATCGCGATATCGCCGTTTTGATTTTCGAGTATTTAGAAAAAAAAGGAATACAGAGTCATTTTCTTGAAAGCATTGGCGAACGCGGGATGCTTGTGCAACAAGTGACGATCATCCCTTTCGAGGTGGTGGTTCGCAACTGGCTGGCTGGTTCAACGGCAAAAAAACTAGGAATTGCTGAGGGGAAAATCTTAAAAAAGCCTTTAGTTGAATTTTATTTAAAAAATGATGATTTAGCCGATCCTTTTGTCAGTGATGATCAGATGCTGATGATGGAATTAATTAAATCAGAAGAAATTGTTCAGCTGAAAGAACTTGCCTTGAAAATCAATGGACACCTTGTTGCGCTTTTTGAACGTATGAATTTAACTTTGGTGGATTTTAAAATTGAGTTTGGCAAAAATAAAAAAAATGAAATCATTTTAGCCGATGAGATCACGCCTGATTGTTGTCGTCTTTGGGACAAGACCACACAAGAAAAGTATGACAAAGATCGGTTTCGCAGAGATTTAGGATCTGTTAAAGAGTCCTATATCGAGGTACTTAATCGCATGAAAAAAGTAGAAGGAGGCCTGTCATGAAGTGGGGTGTAAAAATTATGCCACGAGACGCATTGTTAGATTCACAGGGGCGGGCGGTGGAAAATTTATTAAAAGAAAATCATTTTCAGCTAGAGCAATGTCGCGTTGGTCGCTACGTCGAGATTTCGACGACACAGGCTTCGGAAGACAAAGCCCGCGAAGAGATTCAAAAAATGACCCAGTTTGTTTTATACAATCCTTTGATCGAAATTTTTAGTATCGAAAGGTTGGATAAATGAGAATAGGCGTCGTTCGTTTTCCTGGTACCAACTGTGATGCCGACGTTTTTCAAATGGTCGAAAATTCCAGTCATGAGCCCGTTTGGCTTTGGCATCAGGATCGATTCGATGTAAAGTCGGTTGATTCAGTAATTATCCCAGGTGGCTTTAGCTATGGTGATTATCTTCGCTGCGGAGCTTTAGCCTCGCGCAGTGCCGTTATGAAATCAGTGAGTGAATTTGCAGAGCAAGGGCGACCTGTTCTGGGAATTTGCAACGGTTTTCAAATTCTTTGCGAGAGTGGACTTTTGCCAGGAGTCCTGTTGCGAAATGAAAGTGTAAAATTCATCGACGATTGGGTCGAGCTTTCTGTTGAGAATGGCAATGAATATTTTGCGAAAAAAATTCCAGTTAAAAAAAGATTTTGTTTGCCGATTGCTCACGGCGAAGGGCGGTATTTTGCGCCTCCGGAAGAACTGAAAAAAATTCAAGACAAGGGGCAAGTTTGGTTGTCTTATGTCAAAAATCCAAATGGATCGCTAAAAGATATTGCTGGCCTTATGAATGAAAAGAAAAATGTTTTTGGATTGATGCCTCATCCAGAAAGAGCCATGCAATCTTGGATGGGCGGCACAGATGGAGGACTTTTTCTGTGAAAGAAAAACTTAAACACTATCGATTAAATCAAAAAGAATATGACAAAATTTGTGAGGTGCTTGGTCGACCACCTCAAGGCATCGAGTGGGCACTTTTTTCTGCCTTATGGAGCGAGCATTGTAGCTACAAAAGTTCAAAAAATCATTTGCGTAAATTTGCTTATCGCAACTCTTCGGTGGTTGACGGCGAAGGTGAAAACGCCGGGGTAGTTGACATTGGCTACGGCGAAAAAATTGCTTTTAAAATGGAAAGTCATAATCACCCCAGTTTTATTGAACCTTTTCAAGGAGCTGCCACTGGTGTTGGAGGAATTTTAAGAGATATTTTTACGATGGGAGCAAGGCCCATAGCTCTTGCGGATTATCTTTGTTTTGGTGAACCCCAGGCGCCACGAATGAAAAGTTTAGTTAAGGGCGTGGTTTCGGGAATTTCAAGTTATGGAAATTGTGTCGGAGTTCCGACCATCACGGGTCAAACTGAATTTCACTCAAGTTACAATAATAATATTTTAGTGAATGCAATGGCCGTAGGATTAATTACGGAAGGACAAACTATGGCTAGATCTAAAGCCATGGGTCCAGGAAACTGGGTAGTGTATGTTGGCGCTAAAACTGGAAAAGATGGTGTTCACGGGGCCAGTATGGCCAGCGAATCATTTGATGAAAACAATGATGCTAAAAAACCAAATGTACAAATCGGTGATCCCTTCTATGAAAAACTTCTGATCGAATCTTGCCTTGAGGTTTTGAATGAAAATCTTGTGGTGGCCATGCAAGATATGGGAGCCGCTGGCTTAACCAGTTCGAGTTTTGAAATGGCAGCAAGAGGCGAAGTGGGTTTGGATATTCAATTAGATCAGGTTCCCTTGCGGGATTCTTCGATGAATCCGGAAGAAATTTTACTTTCTGAAAGCCAAGAACGCATGTTGCTTATTTGCGAGCCTTCGAAGTTCCCAAGACTGCAAGAGGTGTTTCACCGTTGGGGATTGGATGCGCAAAAAATTGGTGAGGTCACAAAAGGACCTCAAATTAAGTTGCATTGGAAAAATGAAATTTTAACGGATATCGATCCTCGACTGATTGTGGATCAAGCACCACGTTATGATCGTGAATTTAAAGTTTGGCCAAAGTCGAGTCAGGCTAAATCTGAGAATCAAAGTGAAATCAAAAAAAGAAAAAATAAAAATTTATCCGAGCAGCTTAAATTAAATTCTCAAAGTATCGAGCTTGGATCTAAAAATTGGATTTATCGTCAATATGATCAGCGTGTTGGAGTGCGAACTATAAAAGATGCTTCACAAGCTGTGGGTTTTTTACGAATGCCTTCGGATCGTGCTTTGGCCATTACCTTGGGCTGTCGTCCTAGTGTAATGAGGTTAGATGCTTGGCTTGGGGGTTTAGATGCGGTTTTTTTCCCGGCATTGCAAATGGCGGTTAAAGGAGCGACAGCACTTGCAGTTACAGATTGTTTGAATTTTGGTAACCCCGAGAAAATCGAAATCATGTCTGAATTCGTTGCTGCGGTTGAAGGTATAGCTGAAGCTTCGAAAGCTTTGGACGCTCCCGTTGTTTCGGGAAACGTCAGTTTTTACAATGAAACCCAAGGACAAAATATCACTTCGACGCCGTCGACGGGATTGATTGGCATTCGTCATGAGGTTGATAACATTCCTGATGATTTTTTTACTCAATTGGGATGTGCAGTTTATTGGGTAAGATGTCCATTTGTAACGGGATTTCATTCTTTAAAAGGGAATGAAAAAAAAGACAATTATTTCACAGGAGCCATCGATTCAGGTCGATGCGCTGAATGGATTAAATCCTTAGCTCATTTGGTTTCGCAAAGTAACATAATATCTTCACGTGCTGTTGGGCAAGGTGGACTTTTAGAGACTTTGCGACGAATGACTTTAGGTGGAATCGGATTTGAAGTGCAAAGTTCTGATTTATTAAATATGGATTTAACTAAGGCCACGCAAGAATGTTTTTATGAAAGTATCTTTGCGATTGAGCCTTCTTTAAAATCTAAATTTGAAAAGAAATTGCAACAGTTGCAGCCGCAATCTGAGGTTGAATTTTCATTAATTGGTTGGACAGTTCCCGAGCGTTTCAAGTGGGGTACGGAAGTCGACATTTCAATAGATGAAATCAAAATGTTTCATAATAATTCTTGGTCGCAGAACTTGGAGTTAAAATGAGTTGGAAAGACGAGTGCGGAGTTTTTGGAATTTGGGGCGATAGTGAAAGTGCTCGTTTAACTTATCTTGGACTCTATGCCATGCAACATCGTGGACAAGAATCCGCAGGAATTGTTTCGTTGGATGAAAAAAATCATCTGAATCACAAAGGATTGGGCCTTGTTGGAGATGTCTTTAAGGAAAATGAATTAGTAAGATTAAAGGGAAAAGCAGCGATTGGTCATGTCAGATACTCGACCACAGGACAAAATCTGTTAACGAATGCGCAACCCCTGACTGCAAATCTTTTGAATGGCCCGGTGGCTATTGCTCATAACGGAAATTTTGTAAATCACGCCATTCTGAGAAAAGAATTACAATCAAAAGGGGCTATTTTTCAAGGCAGCAATGACACGGAAATTGTTTTGCATTTGCTTTCAAAAAATCCTTCGAATGACCTCATTCAAGCCTTGAAGGAATCCATGCAACGTCTTGAAGGCGCTTTCAGTATGGTGGTTTTATCTCAGGATAAAATGGTTGCGGTGCGGGATGTTTTTGGTTTTCGCCCTTTAGTTATTGGGCGAAAAATGAAAGAGGACGGCAGCTGGTCCAGGGTCATTGCTTCGGAAACTTGTGCATTTGATTTAATCGAAGCGCAATTTGAACGGGAAATCGAGCCCGGCGAAATATTTTGGGTGGACGAGAACGGCGAACATTCTGAAAAGTTTGCAAAATCCAATCGGACCGCTCATTGCGTGTTCGAACATATTTATTTTGCTCGTCCAGATAGTAAAGTTTTTGGGCTAAGTGTATATGAATCCAGAAAAAAATTCGGTGCCCAGTTAGCTTTGGAAAATCCAATTGAAGCCGATGTGGTTGTTCCAGTTCCAGATAGTGGAGTTCCTGCAGCTATGGGTTACAGTCATCAAAGCAAAATTCCCTTTGAGTTTGGTATTATTCGAAATCATTACGTCGGAAGGACTTTCATCCAGCCGACTCAGGGGATTCGTGATTTCGGAGTTAAAATTAAACTCAATCCACAAACAGCGGTAATTCAAGGTAAGCGGGTCATTGTTATTGATGATTCCCTAGTCAGAGGAACGACCAGTAAAAAAATTATTAATCTCATTCGTCAAGCCGGAGCAAAAGAAGTCCATATGAGAATCGCTTGCCCGCCAACAGTCGGGCCTTGTTATTATGGCGTCGATACTCCTCATCGCAAACAGTTGATTGCCGCACAAAATACGGTCGAGGAAATTCGAAAATTTATCGGTGCCGATACTTTAGGATATTTATCTATCGAAGGGCTTTTCAAAGCGATGCAAACAGGGGAGAATAAATACTGCGCGGCCTGTTTTGATGGGCATTACCCAACGGAACTATACGACGCAGAGTAGGATGCCCTGTCGATGCCTCAAAATAAAATTCCCTGTCTTGCCCCCGGAGACATTATTGACATTGTAGCTCCCGGATTTGCTCCTCGTCCTGAAGAAGTTGAGGGCGCTCTTAGTTTATTGCGAGAGTGGGGATATCAGCCGCGAATGCCTGGGGATTTAATTGAAGATCATTTTCTTCATGCCAATTCGGATGAAAAACGATTTCAGTTTTTAAAAAAAGCTTTAATTGCCAAAGATAGTCGTTTTATTTGGTGCTTGCGCGGAGGCTACGGCAGCAACCGTCTTTGGCCGCAGCTACTTAAAATGAAAAAACCTGCGCAAGCAAAGATAATCATTGGCCTCAGCGATATCACCAGTCTACACCACTTTGTGAATCAGTTCTGGAAATGGCCAAGCCTTCATGGAGCTCATCTGGATCGATTGGGTTTAAGAAAAAGTCCAGCCAACGTGGTGCAAGAGTTGAAGGATTTATTGGAAGGACGCTCGCAAAAAACAGAGTTTGCTGGTCTTCAGCCTCTTAATCCTCAAGCACAAAAACTGAAAAAAATAAACTCGAGCGTGGTGGGTGGAAACTTGGTGACCTTGCAAAGCTCCATTGGCACTCGCACAAAAATTAAACTTAATAAAAAGATTCTTTTTGTCGAAGAAATTGGCGAGAGGGCGTATCGCATTGACCGGGTCTTGGTTCATTTGCAACAATCAGGAGTACTGGAAAAAGTTGAATCCATTTTATTTGGCGAATTTTTCCAGTGTGCAGAAAAAGATGGAAGCTTGTTGTATCTTGATGTTTTGAAAAGATTTTCTAGTGAAGTTAAGGTTCCGGTTTTTATGGGTCTCGAGACTGGTCACGGAGAAATTCAGCGACCCTTGTTTTTTGGAACTCCCGCCGTACTGCAAGGTGGGGAAAGTGGAAAATTGATCATCGATTCTGGAGTTAAAGGATGAAGTATTCAGTCCTCGAGAAAAGTTTAATGGAGCAACTAGCTCCGCGCATTCGGGATGTTACTCCTGGCGTAATGATTCGCGCTTATCAAAATGGGCGCTTAATTTGTAACGTCGGCGTTGGTGATACCTATGCTTATTATGACTATGCCAGTTTGACTAAAGTTATCTATACGGTTCAAGCCATGATGTTGGCTTTTGAAGAAAAAAAATGGAATTTAGATACAACTTTGCAATCGCTATTACCTTGGGTAAAAAATTCAGAAATCAGATTGTTTCAATTACTTACTCACAGTGCTGGTTATGAATGGTGGCTGCCATTTTATCAAAAACTCGATATAAATAAAACTTGGCAACAAAGGCGCGAGTCACTTCGCCAAGAAATTGCTTCTTTGGTTCCACAAAAAACGGATGACGCCAGCGTTTATTCCGATATTGATTTTATTATTTTGGGTTTTGTTTTAGAAGCCTTTTATCAAAAAGATCTGGTTGCGATTTGGAATGATATCAAAGGACGATTTTACGAGGGGACAACTCTTGAATTTCATCCACGCAATCAAACCACACATAAGATGAGTTTGTTTGCGCCAACTGAAGAGTGTCCTTGGCGAAAAAGACTTTTAATTGGTGAAGTTCATGATGAAAACTGTTGGGCCATGGGCGGGGTTTCAACCCACGCCGGATTGTTTGGCAGCATCGACGATCTTGGTTGGTATGTTTTACATTTGCGTTCGCAACTTTTAGGAATTGCCAGATATTCAATCAAACAAAAAACAGCACAATTGTTTGCACAACGGGCAAGACCCGAAGGTCTTGGTGATTGGGCGCTGGGCTATATGTTGCCGACACCAGGATCGGCCAGTTGTGGTGGATATTTTTCTTTAAACTCGATTGGTCACACCGGATTTACAGGCACATCTGTTTGGTATGATCCAAAATCTGATTTAGCGGTAGCCATTTTAAGTAATCGATTGGTGTATGGACGCGAAAATAAATCTTTCGCCAAACTTCGTCCGCAAATCCACAATTGGATTGTCGAGGGGCTTCGCAAATCTTCATTCGGAGGCTGAGTCATGGATTTAAGACCAGGGTCACACATTCATATGATAGGAATTTGCGGAACAGCCATGGCGTCATTAGCAGGTTTATTAAAAGACCGAGGTTTCCGTGTTACGGGAAGTGATTCGAACTCTTATCCGCCGATGTCGACTCAACTCGAGAATTTGAAAATTCCAATTTTGACCCCTTACAAAAAAGAAAATCTTAATCCGCGCCCTGATTTTGTCATCGTGGGCAACGTTATCTCTGCAAATAATGAAGAAGCCCAAGAATTGCAAAAATTAGGTCTGCCGTTTACTTCGCTGCCGAAAGCGATGGGCGAATTTATTATTGAAAACCGCAATTGCGTTTGCATTAGCGGCACTCACGGAAAAACGACGACAACCTCTTTGATGTCTTGGGTTTTAGATCAAGCCGGATTGAAGCCCGGATTTATGATTGGTGGAATCCCAAAAAATTTCGCACAGTCATTTCGAAACCCTGAGGGAAATTATTTTGTAATTGAAGGGGACGAGTACGATACCGCTTATTTTGATAAAGTTCCAAAATTTATTCATTACAAACCCAAGCATGTGATTCTGACTTCCATTGAATTCGATCATGCTGATATTTACAAAGATTTGAATGCAGTTAAAGCGGCCTTTTCACGTTTAATTCGTATGATACCTCGTGAGGGACATTTAGTTTGCTGGGGCGAGGATTCGAATATTAAAGATTTACTTGAACAAAGTAATACAAAAAATGTTTTTACTTATGGTTTTAAAAACTCTCATTTTATTATTGAGAAATTAAATAACCCAGGTGCGGCCATTGAAACTCATTTTCAAATCAAAAAGGGAACTGAAGTTTTGGGGCCTTTTGTGACGACGATGTCTGGTGATTACAATTTGCTGAACGCAGCTTCAGTCATTATTTTATGTTATCTTTTAAAAGTGGATATCGAGTCCGTTAAAAAATCTATGCAAAGCTTTGAAGGGGTTAAGCGCCGGCAAGAAATTCTTGGCGAGCCAGGCGGAGTTCTTGTCATTGAAGATTTTGCTCATCACCCAACGGCAGTCCGAGAAACTCTGAAGGGGATAGCTAAGCAGTACCAAGGGCGAAAAATATTTGCCGTATTCGAACCTCGCTCGGCCACCTCTCGAAGAAAAATTTTTCAAAAAGATTATGCAGAAGCTTTTCAATCAGCTCAGGAAATTTTATTGGCCAAAGCTTTTGATCAAACAAAAATTGACGAGGAAGATCGTTTTTCTACGGAAGAATTGGTGAATGATTTGAAGAAGAAAAATAAATCTGCGGCCTGTTTTGATAATGCGGATCAGATTGTGACAAATTTGAAATCCCGAGCAAAAAGTGGGGATTTGATTCTGATTATGAGCAATGGAGGTTTTGATGGGATCTATCAGAAAATAATTAAAAGTTTTTCTTAAGAGTAGCACCTGAGCTAACGCACATTACATACATAGATATTTTTGCTATAGGCTGCTGGTCATCACTGCAAGAATTCGTCTTTGATTCAAGACTAACAAGAAAATTTTGTTTAAATTCCTGTTTGTCAAAATTTGCATTCTTCGGAATAAGATCAGGGCGTCCAGAGGCAAGTAAAAAATCAATGAGTTTTTCTGGAGAGTAGGATTTAAAAGTTTCTATGGTTTGATTTTTGAATCCAGGTAATTGAGAGCATTTCCATTTTATACAAACCAAACCGGCGCGAGCTTGAGCTTCTTCAGGAGTTTTGCCATAACCAAAAAGTGATGTTGCGGTTTCTGCCTCGGGACCCATCGCAATAGCAAGAGATTGCGCGCTCCAAGAATCAGTTTCATTGCCTCTCAGCGCTTCATAAGTGCTATTCATTACATTCTGCACTGTTTGAAGAATATTCACGAGATCAGCGGTAGAGTAAGGCTTTTTTGAAGGCATCTGGCCAAGACTCAATGATGAGAATAGAAACAACGGGGTGAGAATAAGATATTTTAGATTCATTGATTGTTCCAATCTTCATCTAAATTTAGAACCCCATTGTGAAAACTGGGGATACAATATTTTTCGATTAAATTTTCATATGTTCCAAATAAGGCAATGGCGGGTGCAGTGTTTTGACGTCCAAGAAATAAATAGTTAAGATATTGACTCAACATGGGGCGGGGCTTGCACAAAAGTATAATCGCTGTTGCTGTTTGTAATGCAGATTCATCCAAAAGAACTTCGACTTGACCATTTTCCATATTTAAAAATTGGTGATGGCGGATTCCTTCGTGAAGAATCGTTCCCGCTTGGCTCAGAACCGAGAGCTGATTCCATTCTGGGGCATTAATTAGAATTTTGTATTCTGATTTGCTGTGATCTTCGGCGTGAAAATCACGCTTATAATAGGCGACAAGGCGGGGATTTGAAATCCCTTTTCGTTGAAAATCTTGCAAGGCAGCTGTTGAGCCTTTAAGATTTTGTGAAGAAATTTGCCAAGTTACCGGAGCAAATAAATTAAAAATTTGACTATCGACGGCAAAGCCCAAAGGATTATTATCTGTCCAAGTTGAAAGCACATGTAAAACCAGCTGCATTGGATCTGAAAAAAACAAGTCACTGGGTTGATTAATTTCAGTTATTTTTTTAGGTGAATTAAGTATCAGCGACAACTCTTTGCTGCTGATCGAGATCGATGACTCATTTTTTTTAATAAAAAATTTGTCAGAAATAGAAGATTTATGAAACGTCTGGGCTTTATTATTAATGACTAATTGAAGTGAATCATTATCGTTAAAGCTTTTATAAGTTCCCTTTTCAATTCGAAGAAAATCCAGAAGAATACGACTTCCATTGTAATCGACAGATGTGCCACCACCACCGCTTTCTGTGCCACAATAAGATAAGCGTGGTAAGAAGCTGATCGCTAAGCAAAAAATAATCTGACTAAATTTTGAACATAAGCCCATTTTAAGCCATCCTTATCAATCATAATAGAGAGTAAAATCAATATAAAGGGAAAGAACTCTCATCTTAGGGTCATACGCTAAAAGAGCAATTTCTATACCCATAAGCGAAAGGCATCAAGAGTGAGAGCATAGAGCGCTTCTTCCTTCGAAGGGCCAATGACTTTTCTGGACTCTTCTATTGCTGATGCAAAAATCTCTTTGATTTTATGAAAATCCGATTTTGAAATAGCAACCACATTTGAATAATGTAAATCTTCTGCTAAATTTTTTTCTACAGATTGCAGAGCCTGACTCCGCCAATTGATATGATGTCTTTGAATGAACTCAGACTCTCGGCCTAAAAAGAAGCTTTTTTTAGTCAGAACGTAAGTTCCTTTGTTGAAACTAATCAAACCAATTTCCTCTAAAAATTGAATCACTCCGCTGACGATATTCATTGGCAAATGAAGACTAGTTGCAATTTTAGAAACATCTTGAAATTCAGGGATAGATAGCATCACATGAATGGCCGCGTAATACCAAGTGCTATAGTAAGTATGCTGAACCTCTCGCGGTAGATCCCCAGTGCCATGCAGTCGCTTCTTGAGATTAAGACGATCCTGTCGAATTTCCAGCAGCTGCTCATTGAAAAAATTTTGAAGTTCTTTGGTGCCGGCACGATCAGCTTCAAGCATAAATAAAAAATACTTAGATTCATCTTTTGTATGGCCAAAAAACCCATTGAGTCGCGTGCATTGTTCCAAAGTAAAATGGGGTTTGCCATTTAACACCTGCGATAAATAAGAGGGTTGGCAACCAATATGAACACAGAGTTTGCTCTTGAGCCCCTTAGTTTCAAGGTTATCAATTCGCAGGCGATCGCGCAGGTAATTCTTGTAGTCAGAGTATTCAAACAGATCTAGCTTCATAGATTATAGAGTTTATTATAAAATAAACTTTTTATAAATAAATTAATAAATTTAATATTGCGCATAAGAATGCAGTGCGTTAAATTGCTCCAGAACGAAATAGATATTTAAAACAATACAAAGGAGCCCCTCATGTCCAGAATAAATTTGAATTTAAGCAGATCGCTACGACCGCTGATTTTCGGTACATTATTAACCTTCGCTATTTCCCAACCAAGCCAAGCCTGTTGGATTTTTTGCGACAACGACCAAAATCCTGCTCAAACTCTGCATATCAATGCAGAGGAAACAGCCGAGCAGGCGGCGCAAACAAGACAATTGCTGCAAAATTTAGAAAAGCAAATGATCGAAAAATTTAATATCATTGAAGATCTTCTGGCTGCGAATAGAACAGAGGAAGCCTTGACCCAAGCCAAGGGAGTGCTCGACACGGTTCGAATTAAGACGGGCATTGATCCAAAGATTCGCATTCAAGAAAGTTTTTTAGTGCCCATAACTTTTCCGGAAAATGCCAGATCTATGAATGATCTTAATGCAACTGAAAAAGACCAAGTGATACGAACAATCAGTGACTTCAGAGGGGGGCTTTACATGGACCTCATGAATTTATCTAAACGAACGGCCTTGCTCTACATTCGTGCTTTTAAAGCACAAGTTCAGAAACGAGGCGGTTTAACAGGAGATGATCGAGCTAAAATAGTGAATGATCTTATCAGCGCCGCCTTGGTGCCAATGCCAGTGGAAGACAAAGCTGGAAAAAAAATTATCGCTTTCGATCAAGACGTAGCCAATGAAGATCATACATATATGTTTAACCGCGAACTTAAAATGTATCTGATACAAGATGCAGATTTAAAAATTTCTGAAGCTCAGTTTGACAGTCTGCTTGGAAAGAAAAAAATCACCATTGTTGGAGTTAAAGTGAATAAGCCGGACTCAAATGAAATTGCAATCTTGCTGGGGCAAAAATGTTTTGGTGATGCCGATTCAATCAGTCATTACGTTACCCGAGTCGAAGCGCAAGAACAGTGTTTTAAAAATATTTTTCGCAAACTTACAAGCTCTAGAAGCTGTTATGGGTTTGCCGATTCAATCAGTCATTACGTTACCCGAGTCGAAGCGCAAGAACAGTGTTTT
>JBBTCO010000034.1:0-17444 GCA_038043185.1 Bdellovibrionota bacterium | reverse complement strand
AAAAAATTCAATAATAATTAAGGAGATTTTTATGAAAAAACAATTTACAATGACAATAGTTTTATTTTTTACAGTGATAACTAGCGAAGCAAAAATAGATTTGCACAAATACCAAAAAACGATCGCCGATATTCAAACTCTAGAAAGTGCAAAAAAATATCTAACTGCTGCGGTGACAGCGGCAGCAGCGGCTAATGAAATTGCCGACGCCGTTGGCTTAGACAAAATGATCAGCTCTGTCGAAAATACGCTCAATGAAAAGCGACAAGAGGTTGTAACTGAAAATAACAGTCAAAGCGGCGCGTTTAGCATCTTGTTTGGCTTGCTGTCGGGTTCTGGTCATCGGAATTGGGATGTCGCAAAAATTATGACGACGAATGCTGCAGAAGTTTCTCAATTTAACCGTCGTCAAGCTGAAGATTTTAAAGAATTAAAAGCTAATTTGATTTCTTACTTTAAAGATAACGAGCTTGCTATTGTCTATGCAAAGGTCATGGCCGCAAAGTCTTTACAGTTGGCAGTAAATATTTCCAATGATTCTTTCAATTCAATTTTACCCTTGGTCAAAAAAACGGCGCAACGGGTAGCACAGTTTAGCTTTTTGGGAGTGCAAGAGGTTTCTACATGCACCACCACAAACTATGCTGATCGATCCAGCGATGTGGGTATAGCTGTTTCAAGTTTTTTACTGTCTTTCAGCTTTTCAGATTCAGAAAAGAAACATGCTTACGAAGAAACAATTTGTTCGTCGCCGCTGACTCGAACAATTGGTGTTTCAGAAAGCCAAACTTTTTTAGGAAGAGTGGTTCTTGCTGATATGGTTCTAAAAACTCAGAGCCGAGCTTTATCGCTTCGAGAGCTAGCCACTTCAACTGCACCGGAATATCCCACTTGGGGTTCTGCTGATTTCGCTAAACGTCCTTGATAAAACAAAATATTTGTCCCAAAAAAATAAAAAATGGAGAGAAAAATGAATAACAATAAACAAAATAAAATTGAATTTAAGTTTAATCTTTTACTTATAGCGACCTTTGGCTTTATATCTATTTTTGCAACACAGTCTTTTGGAATCGCTTCTTGCAATTTCTTAACTGAAACCAAAAATGAAAATAGAATTGTTCCAATTAGTGCCTTTACTAAAATTCACGAATATAAAGAAACAACAAATGTTCCTAAGGGTAATTGTGATCGGTTGGGAGCCCTAAATGATGAAGTTGGCGTTAAGGACTGTGCCAGATTTGCTTCGAACAGAGGATACAATTGTTTCCAGGTCGAAGATATGCAAATAAAATATACTCTAATTGACAATAGAGGGGTTCATAATATTGAAAGCCGCGTTATCAAAAGTTGTTATGCTTGCCTAGGAAATTAGTGGACAGTTACTGGAGAAATTGTTTTGGGTCAATTGTAAGGTTCTCCTAATTCACTAAACGTCCTTAAAAATAAAAAAACCCCGCATTTTTTAAGCGGGGTTTTTTAAAGAACTAATAAAAATCTATATTCTTACAGTCCTTTGAATCGGATCAAAATAACATCGTCATTTTTTCCGCTATTTGATCGAAGAATTACTTTCACTGCATTCCCACCAGCTTTAATGTAGCGTTGAGGAATAGTGAAACTACCGTTGAATCCACCGCCACGGCTGTCGTTTAAACGTTTTTGCTCATAATTTAAAGAATCACCATTAGCGCTCAAAATATCAAATTTAGAACAACGTTCAACGTCTTTGAATTTAAGAGTGATGTCGTTTTCCTGAACTACAGCATCAACAGTTCCACCGCACTCATGCAAACGGCTCCATTGACTAGCGCCAAGAACGTGGCTGAACCAGCCAAATTCAAAAACGATGTTAGCTCGTTGAGATGATCCGCCACCTTGAGAGCCACCACCTTGGCTGCCTTGTGATTCAACGCGAACAACATCAGAAGTTTTGCGTGAGTTAGAAGATAAAGTGATTGTGTGAACATTCTTCCCTTTTCTTTCGTGAATAACAACTTCACCAGAAAGTGTAGAGCCACGTCGTTCAAGTTTTCCTTGATATTCGCCGTCTACAGAGAGGTTTGTGCAGTCTTTAACTCCATTGATTACAAGCACAGGCCGTCGATTGCGTTGTTCTAACCGAGCAGATCCACCACAATGTTCTAAGCGTGCTGTTGTTTTTCCGCCTTCGCGTAAAATATCATAACCAGAACCAGTGTCAGCTTGAGCAATCAGAGCTGATGACAACAAAGAAACTGTTGCCAAAGATAATGTTAATTTCATTTTTCCTCCTCAGGATTTAGATTTTTTGTTTGAACCAAAAAGGACATTCTAAATGGATTAAACAAAATTCCGTTCGATTTATAACATTGAAACTTGTTTATCGAAAGTGGGAATAATCACGAAGTGTAAAAAGATCCAGGGATGTAAAAACAACAAGCAGTGTGTAAAATTGTAGTTCCAGGATGGATCTAGTATAAAAAAGCTATTGCATCGCACAAAGGGAGGCTTAAATCTTTAATATTCCACTCAAAACTCTTTTTGGGATTGATTTAGTCAGGATTGGAATTGTACCTCAATAGGATGACTGAAAATAAAAATTTAACACCTTTGATGAGACAATATTGGGATATTAAGAGCCTCCATCCAGATAAGGTTTTACTGTTTCGAATGGGCGATTTTTTTGAAATGTTTCATGATGATGCGGTTTTAGCTGCGCCCATTGCTGGGATCGCACTGACGCAAAGAAATAAAAAATCACAGGATGAAACTCCGATGTGTGGGGTTCCCCATCATTCTATTGCTGGCCCAATAAACAAATTACTTCAACGGGGACTGAAGGTCGCGATTTGCGATCAAATCGAAGATGCTAAATTTGCTAAGGGTCTGGTTAAACGAGCGGTGACTCGGATTTTAACTCCCGGAATGGTTTACGATACAGAAACTTTATCAGCCTACAGTCCTCATTATATTGTCTGTCTCGATCAAGATTCGGTTAGTTTTGTAGACACTACGACAGGGGAAGCTTTTTACTTCTTAAATATCAATGATATAACTATAAAAAATCTTTTAGAAGTGCTTCCCGTGGCTGAAATCCTTTTGAAGGATAGCTTAAGTCTTTGGATTGAAAAGTTACAAAAGTGGTCCTTGAAAACAACCTTGAGCTTCCACTCAGAAGTCCATAAAAATGCTAATGAAAGTTTAAACAATGAACCTTCATCGGCCTTACGATTGCGCTCTTATATTCAGTCTTTATCCTCAGAAGAAAATTTAAAAACAATAAAAAATTTCGAGGAAAGATTTTTGAAACAAAGGTTGAATGTTTCTACTTTGGCGATGAAACATCTTGAAATCTTTCAAAACTCTTTCGGCGAAGAAAGTGGCAGTGTCTTTCTTGGGCTTAATCGAACTCAAACTTCATCTGGTGCGCGCAAGTTCAGAAACTGGTTAAGTTTTCCTTTGCAGGATCAAGCCCAAATTGAAACTCGTTTGAATCAAATTACTGAGTTAAGGGCAAAGCCCGCAGACCTGCAAGCACTCAGGAAAATCTTATCGGGACTTGGCGATATCGAACGACGACTGACACGATTAACTTGGTCGCAAGTGAACGGTCGGGATTTAAATTCCTTATCGCAATCCTTGCAACAAGCGTTGCGGGTGATCGAATGGATTCAACTTCATCATTTTCAACTTTCGATCGAATTGAATTTAGGAGCTGTTGAAAAAATGGCTAAAGAAATCGAATCCACCATTGTGGCGGAACCACCTTTGACAATTAAGCAGGGTCATCTGATACAACAAGGATTTTCTTCTACCTTGGATGAGTTAATTCATCTTTCAACAAACTCACAAGATTTGTTGGAAAAGATGGAAGCGGATGAGCGAGCAAAAACGGGGATTAACAGTTTAAAAATTCGTTACAATAATGTTTTTGGTTACTATATCGAGATCACTCATACTCATAAAGAAAAAGTTCCTGAAAGATACAAACGAAAACAAACTTTAGCGAATGCCGAAAGATTTTATACTGATGAATTGATCGAACTAGAAAGAAAAGTTTTATCGGCGCAATCCCGTCGCAATGATTTAGAGTATGAAATTTTCGAAAACCTCAGGAAAAAAACACTGCTACAAGCCCACGAATTTTTGAATCTGGCAGAAATTTGCAGCCAAATGGATGTGCTTGCAAGTCTAGCCTGGCTCAGTTTAGAGAGAAATTACTGCCGTCCAGTCTTTAATTTAAAAGGATCTTTAAAACTAAAATCATGTCGTCATCCTGTCGTAGAGCAATCGGTTGGTGCTGATTTTGTGCCGAATGATTTTTATTTGCGGCCCGGTGAAGCTTCATTAATTACGGGTCCAAATATGGCTGGTAAAAGCACGGTGCTTCGACAAGTGGCTTTGATTGCATTGATGGCGCAAATGGGATCCTATGTTCCGGCAACATCGGCAGAGCTACCTATCTTTGATGCGATCTTTACGCGAATTGGTGCGAGTGATCACTTATCTCAGGGGCTTTCAACATTTATGGTCGAGATGAAAGAAACTTCAGCCTTGCTGAGCGAAGCGACAACAAGTTCCCTGGTTATTTTGGACGAGATCGGACGGGGAACGAGCACCTATGATGGACTTTCTTTAGCACAGGCCTTGTTGGAACATTTAGTGAGCGAGAAAAAAGGTTATACATTGTTTGCGACTCATTACCATGAACTGACTCAACTGGAAGATTGCGGCTTTGGGGTTAAAAATTCACACATGAGCGTGGCAGAAAAAGCCGGCGACATTCGTTTTCTTCATGTCTTGAAGAGCGGACCAGCAACAAAATCCTATGGAATTCACGTTGCAAAACTGGCCGGAGTTCCAAAATCAGTTATTGATCGAGCGCAAAATTTGTTGAAGGGACTTGAGGCACAAAAATCCTTGGTAAGCCCACAGCTTTCCTTGATGGGCTTTGGTTCTCCTGAGGAAGAAAATCAGCAGCCAGAAGAAGAAGATCAACAAGTTTGGGGCCAAGAAATTGCCTCAATGGACCTTGCGAACATGACTCCGATTCAAGTTGTGAATAAGGTTCTTGAGATGCAAGAGCGACTTAAAGACACCAAGGTGGATTTTAAATCGCCATATTCGCTAGAAAACGTCTCTACCTAAATACATTGGAACACATTCCAATTTTACCGCTTCTCACAGGCTTTATTAAGTTGGTCCAATCTATTGGAGACGAAAATTGAGGAAAGCGAAGAGCTGTTTCTAGGTGAAGAGAATCGCGTAATCTTGTTTCTGTTTTTATTATAGCACTGGGATTATAGGATTCTTTTGGATCAAAAATTGTCATGGCAATTTGATCTCGATGGGCTTTTGAAAGCTGGTTTATAACTTTTTTATTTTTCCTCAAAATATCAACAATATCCTTTTTAAGAATGGGATAAAGAATCGTTTGCGCTATGTAAGTGCTAAAAGACAGATTATGTTTAATTTCATAGGCCTCAGTTTTTTGAACGAGCTTTTCAAGACTACGCATATCATAGCCTTTATGGGCAGCAAGATAAGAGTTCAAGTCGCGATCGCCATAGTAGGCTATTTTTCCAGTGCCCTTTCTGTCAAAAGCTCGTGACGAGAGGGCAATAATTAGTTTTGTAAGCTCCTCAGACGTAAAACGCGGATTAACACTTTGAGACTCGAGAATATTTTCCAATAAGGCGAGTATCTCTATGGGGTAAGTACTCGTCATATGGCTCAAATCAAGTAGTTCTAAAAAGTTCATTTCGTTGATGAAAGTAAAGGTATAGCCAAGTTGTCCATCTAGAGACTCTCCAAGATACATAGGGGACTCTTTTAGTACGCGTACTGCAGTGACAAACTGCTTATAATTAGTAATTTGATTAGAATTGAAAAGCGCTCTGAAGATACTATCAGCTGCGCGATTGCCGGCCTGGAAAAACTTAAGAGTTTTGACAAACCCACGTGATTGCCAATTGGATTCTATCGAACCCAAGCTAGGATTTATATTTAAAAAGCGTTCATATTCCTGTGTTTTTTCAAATTTTGACTGTAAAATTTCGGCGTCTACAGGATCAATGGGTTTGTCCATCATTCTTATTAGAGTGGGCAGATTAACACCGTTCATTAGCAGGCGTTCAAAAACTAAATTTTGAAGGACATCCCACATATCACCAGATCGTGCATAATAACCACTCCAACCTACTGTTAAACGAAGAAATAGATTTGAGGTCGATAGATTTTTTAATTTGTTATTTATTATAAGCTTTTTCATGGAAGTGAAAAACACCTCGAAGATATCCTTATGAGAATAGATTAGGTCTCTAAACTTTGCGAGCTCCTTAATATTCTCATAAATGTTTTCTTCGCTAGTAGCTTGGCGAAGGTTCTCGAGATGATTTTTTAATTCTTCAAGTGTTTGGGTTGTTTCTGTTGGACTTTCGGGGTTTTGCGCCTTGATATTATTTTTCAGATTGTATTCTTGTCTGCTCTCGGGGTCTGACAAAGTCTTGTGGGCTTCATTTAATAATTTGAATATCTTTTCGCCTTCTATTTTTTCTTGCGAAGAGGTGTGCATATCGGGGTGGTGCTCTTTCGCTTTTTTGCGATAAGCATTTGTGATTTCTTGAGCTGAAGCATTCTCAGTGACGCCAAGGATCTCGTAATAATTTAGGGCCCAGCCGGCCGCAGGCAAAAATGATATTAATGTAACTAATGTAAGATATCTTAAAAAATTCATTTAGCCGTCTCCAAGGCGAGGGTGTTGTCTTTCAATGGAATTGAACAGTGCTAGGTTAGTGCCGGCTAAAAAGTGATTTGTTTGCAGCTCATGAGGAATAGCTGTCCAAAACCTCTCATTTAGGCAAATGTCGTCACTGCCTAGAAGTTTGACAGGGAATTTTTACCTATAAAAAATTTGTACACTTATGGAAAAGCCCAAAACAGTCTATATTGTTGGGCTCGGACAGGCTTGTTCGAGCGCAATTTCTTGAAGAATGGGTGGACCGTGAGAAATGTATTTTTATTTAGCTTATTATTTTCAACTGCTGTTTGGGGAAGTCCTTCCAGTATGGTGCAAGCTATATCGAATGCAAATAAAATGAATACACCGGTTTTGACAGAGGATGAAGGGGCAACAGTTTATACAGGAACCATTAAAATTACGACACTAGGTCGTTTAATGAGAGATGAAAATCTAAAATCGACGGTGGGTTGGTCCTTTGTAGAAGCTG
Organism: Bdellovibrionota bacterium; assembly: GCA_038043185.1. Classification (GTDB taxonomy): domain Bacteria; phylum Bdellovibrionota; class Bdellovibrionia; order Bdellovibrionales; family Bdellovibrionaceae; genus UBA5009. Next base: position 10,236 of record JBBTCO010000034.1, on the reverse strand, counting down.
GGATAGGTGTCCAGTATTTTGAGTGGTTGAAGTTTAATTTCGCACTCACCGGAATTTTTGGTGAAGGTGCTGGACAAAACTATCTTAATGGTGATGGTGCCGCAGCCAATTTGATCATCTTAGACACAGCAGCAATTGAACTTAAGCCGATTAATGAAATCACTTTAACTGCTGGAGTTATTGCCTATAGAATAAATCCTTTATCATCTGTAATGTCGGCGGGAACCAGTCCTGGCTTGGAACAAAAAGTTGAACTTCAAAATAAAATGGAAACTTTTAAGTTTTCATTGATTGGAAATGAAGCCATTCCTTCTTTTGGAGTTAATAAAACGGTGGTTGACCAAGATAAGACACCATTTTTTCTTTCTGGCACAGCTATGGTTGAAGGAAAGTTTTCTCCAATTAATTCGACAATTAAACTAGCGGCCACTCAATTTAAGTTCGGCAATCTTCCAGCTAATGTGTCAGGAAGTACTGCCGGATCTGGTGGTGCTGTCTACGCGGGAAATTCTTTGTCCTCTGTTTCTGGAGTCGGTGAAAATATGCAATTTATCATTGGTTTTGCGGGGACCGAGTCGGCAGCTGTCTTTGAAACGGAATGGACATCCAATTTAAAGACGATTCTGAAGGCTGCAACCATTAAAAACGACCAAGCTTTTCAAAACGAGAATCAAGGCAAAGTTGGAAAAGTGGAAGTGGAGTGGACACGTAAGAATATAAAACTCACTCCGAATCTAATGGTATTTGAGGTTGAGTCCGACGTAACCCCGGCCGCCTTCTCAATTTTTGCAAATAGACTAAATAATAGAAAAGGTTTTAAAACAGGTTTGAGTTTAGAACTGATTAAACAAAAAATTGCCTTTTCTGGTTCTTACATGAAATCAATCGAAATTGAAAATACACCATTTTTATTTGATCGTGAAGTTTATAACTTAGGTTTGGAGGTCAATTATGACTTGTTTAAATAATTTGAATAAAACAGTCTTTACAAGAGTCCTGAGCTTGTTTTTAGCTTTTGGATTTTTGAGCTTGCTCTCTTGCTCGGAAAAAGAAGCTCCGAAAGCAAAAAATGGACACGGAGCGAGTTTTTTAATTGATCCTAAAGAAACAGCCGTTCAGGATTTTGTTGGTGTCGATTCACAAAATGCAAATGGCTATAATTATAAAAAGATTTTGTCGTTAAAAGTCTGTTTAAAAGACATTGCCGAAACAAAGACCATTGCTTCGACTGACTTTAAAGTTGTTGCTGGTGACATTGGCGTCGTGAAAACCACAGATGCTTTTGGCTGTCTCATTTGGAAAGAGCTTGTGGAATTCGACCCAGCTGAAAGTGATAGAACAGTTTTTATGTCCAGAAGTATTCAAGCAACAGAAAGACATGTTGGTTCTGTGGACTTCGATTTTTCATTTAATCCTTCTCTGACAAAAGCTCAGATTGTTCTTTACATTGGTCAAGGCCGCAGTGCTGCTGATAAAATTTCAGCAGCTGTTTACCAGACTGCTGAACTGAATCAAAAATCTGGGAAAAATTTTGATTATGACGTTTATGTTAATATTATTGGATCTAACAAATCTAGCACGGCTTCTTTGAATCGCCATCAAACTGTTATCAACACCTTGGGTTTAAACTTTAAAGGAATCGATTACCAAAATTTAAGCGTGGATCAAAATCTGAATCTTATTTTTCCATACAATTACGTAACGGATATGAGTATTTCACTTTTAAAACAAAATTTGAATCAAATCGCTGAGGAAAAGATCAGAATGGGAAGATTCATGTTCCATCTGGTATTTTTGAAAACGCTATCCCCAGGAAAAACAGCTCGCGCTCAAGATGTTTACTCTGCAGTTGAGTTTAAAGGGCAAGCCCGTGGGGATCTGGGAGTAATCAATGTTCCGATCACGCTCAACTTTGATAATATTCCCGCTCTGGCTAGCCGAATGAGTGTGTTGATGACGGTAAGCTCTTTAGATCAGCCGGCCTTGTTTACTGATCAAACTTTTGAAGGTGTGGTTAATGGAGTTTCTGCAAACCAAAGACTAGAAATTTTATTTAATGGTAGCGATTCGAGTGCTCGAGAGCTTTATGCAAATTATTTAGCAACTAAAGTCGATAAACAAAAAGAAACTTTAAAATTAGATGAAGTTTTGAAGTTCGAAGGTTTCTGGCCTGCTGAAAGCGAAAAAGTAACTTACACTCGATCGAATAAAAGCACTGTGACCCGGGATCTTTCAAGCATCATCCGAGGTTTAGTTGATATTAAATCTTTGGATGTTTTAGATTTAGAAGCGCTTTGTAAGGTGGTATTTACTGGAAGTGGCAATAAACAAGTCGAAAGTGCTTATCAGGATTGTTTGGCTCGCCCACAAAGTGTGTTGGTTGCTGAAGTTCGCGAATATGTAAAATCATTGAAGTCGATATCGAATGTCTACTTGTTGCCGTCCGAGACATTCACGATGACTTCGACATTTAGCATGGATAAAGGCTATGAATATAAGTCGGGTGCTGAGGGTGAAGCGTCGTTTGGAGTCGGAGTAAACTCTCCTGATCCCAAGAAGCCAAGCGATTCAATTCCAAGTCCAACCAGTATAATCAGCAAGATTGGCGAATACTTCATACCATTTGTTAAATATGGAATTGGCGGAAAGATTTTTGTGTCTGGCAAAACGGAGACATCCAAAAATAACAGCACTAATTTGACGGGTGTTTCTCAAGAGAAATTAATATCTCAACGAATTGTTCTTGATATGGATGTGGAAGTTCAAAAATGTCTTTTACTTTCAGTTTCTGCCACCTACAAAAAAGCGCTAGAGAATAACAGTTTTTCGACCGAAAAATATTATTGCGCCACTGGTGTTGTTCGTGAAAGTCGTTCAGAAAGTTACTTTTTGTTGAATCACACCCAGAGCGATCCGAGTGGTCTAGTTGACCAGTATGCGCAGCAAGCGAGTCCGTTGAGGATGATGTTGAGAGGCGAGAAAGTTTATGAAAATTTTCGTAAACACTTGGATGGCAATATTATTCGATGGACAGCAATGGACACAACTAAAAACGGAATGTCATCGTTTATGACTGAAGAGTCAGCCTTAATGCTTTCTTCAGGACGAAAAATTATTATTGGTCAGTAGTTAATAGAGTTAATTGCTCTTCTTGCGCTGAGGGGAGCCGCCCGAAATGCCGGTGTGGCTTCTCCAGTTATGACTAGGGTCAACCTTAGTTCGTTGGTACCAAGCGTCCCATTTCTTTTTTGGAAGTTTGTGTTGAACCTTACCATTTTCATCGAAAATATCAGGATCTTTACCAAATAAAAAATCGCCTACTGTTTTTAGGACTCCCATGGGTGCTCCTCATTGATGAGGTTCATATTAAGAGAGCCATTGGGAAAGTCAATGTACGACGGACAATTTAAAAAATATTAGCTGGCGCGGGGATTGGCGCAAATGTCGATGATATCTAAACCCTTCTCTTCATTTATTTTTTTTGGTCCCTTAAGCTCTTGGAAGCACTTAAGAGCGACTTTTTCCATGGCGTCCTCGTAGGAGCCAGCTTTTTGGTTAAACTCAAGGGTATGGCCAGCGACATGGTAAATAAATTTGTAGTCTTTCTCAATCGGTGCATTGGAAACAAATGCAAATGACGTCGAGAAGTAAACCGAGATCAGTAAAAATACTATAAGATACTTTTTCATAATTCCCCCTTCGGGTTGTTTGTCTTCTGACCTTAGTGAATTGCAAGGCTTAGGCCTAAATCATTTTGAAACACGCCATAAACACATGATTTTACTAGACAATATGTGTTTTATTTTGAGTCGCTTTGAGCTGAGCTGTAAGAAATCAGCAAATGACAAAAATTGGATATGGGTGTCTAAAGTAGCAAGGAGGATGATTCAAATTGAGACTGAAATATTTGTGGCCGCCACTCTATCAAAAGTTATTTCCTGATGATTTGCTTAATTTTGAAATTTTTGAAACCAAGGCAACTTGTGATCATTGCGCAAAAGCGGCTCCCCAATATAAAAAAGCTGATGCTTATCAAAATAATTTAAAATGTTGTACCTTTCAGCCTTACATTCCTAATTTTGCTCTTGGCGCGATCCTTTCAGATCCCAGCCAACGCTACGAAAAAGCCAAGGCTTCGATACGGCAAAAACTAAAACGAAGAGAATTTCTTCTTCCCATTGGGATGGTCGCTTCTGTTCGATACCAAACAGAGTACATGAAGAATAAGAAAAAAATTTTTGGTAAAGATAAAGACTATCTTTGTTCATTTTATGATAACGAATTGAATCAGTGTGGAGTGTGGCATTACCGTGGTGCGGTCTGTACAAGTTTTTATTGTTTCAGCAGCTATGGGGAAACCGGGCAAAAGTTTTGGAGCGAAGTCAGTGATTTTCAAACTTATGTCGAAATGGCTTTAATGGAAGATGCTATGGTTCACCTAGGTTACTCGCCACGACAGCTTTCTGATAATTTAAGATACATTCGGCGCGATCCAAAAGATGATCCTGCTACCGTTGCGGAATTAAAGTCTTGGGTTTTAGATAAAACTCTTTCGAAAAAACTATGGGCAGATTATCATGATAACATCGAAGAGTTTTATAAAAAGTGTTACCAGCACGTTTGTAGATATGACAAGACGATGTACAAAGAAGCAATAGGGGAATTTGGCGAAAAGCTCGAGAGAAAATTAATAAAAAGATTGAGATCAATTGAAAATATTAACCATAAGAATAAAGAAAATTTATGAGCACAGAACAAAAGCAGAAAGATATTCTAAAAACTTTTGAATCTCTTCAGGACTGGGATGCAAAATACAAAAAAATAATTGAGCTTGGAAAAAAACTTCCGCCCTTTCCCGAAGCTCATCGTAAGGAAGAAAATAAAGTTAAAGGTTGTCAGTCGCAAGTTTGGCTTTACGCCGAACTTAGCCCCCAGCAAAAAGTGAAATTTCATGCTGATAGCGACGCTTTGATAGTCAAAGGTCTAGCTGCGCTTTTGGTGAATGTTTACTCTGAGGTCAGTCCTGAAGAGATCTTGGAAACGACTCCGGAGTTTCTTAAAACGCTTGGGTTGAGTTCTCATTTGTCCCCAAGCCGTTCCAACGGCTTGAATGCAATGCTAAAGCAAATCCATAATTATGCTTTTGCCTTCAAAATAATATTAAATTCTAAAAAATAATCTTTGACGAACAAGTGGTAATTCAGATTCAATTTTTATATTGCACATAGAACTTGTGCAACTGAGGTCAATGACGACTTTGGAAGTTTTTGGGTCGAGTTGCGGTGGGGGCGTTTTCCTGAAGAAGGAAACCGAACGCGGCCTGAGGGGGAACTTGTGAAAAGGATTTCAATTGTTGCCGCTATTGCGGCTTTATCAGTCTCTGTCTCGGTGTATGCACAGACCACTGACATTAAAGTTATCTATGGAGAGGACAATCGTAGGGACGTTTATCAAACGGATCGATCTGATATCATCGACATCGCGGATTCAACGGTGGCAATGATTTCAAATTCAAATCTTATTCAGAAAAATGACTGGTTTGAAATTAAAACAAAAATTTATGGAGAAGATTTGAATCTTTGTAAGAACGAACCATTTTTTACTCAGCCAGTAGCGGCTTCATGTTCAGGTTTTCTGGTGGGGGACGATTTAGTTGCAACTGCGGGGCATTGTATTTCTGAAGATACCTGCGATGCCAACTCCTTTGTCTTTGGTTATCAAATGGAAAGTGCAACAGTGGCTCCTCGTGAAGCCCATACGGATAATGTCTATAAATGTGCGAAAGTCCTAGCCCATGATGTTACACGAGATCAGGATTACGCTTTAGTTAAATTAGACCGTCCTGTTCGAGGGCATCGCGTTTTAACTCTGTCCGCGCAGCCGGTAAAAGTGGATGATGCTGTTTTTGTTGTCGGTCATCCTTCGGGTTTGCCAACAAAAGTTTCAGATGGTGCTAATGTCCGAAAACAAGAAAACGGCTACTTTGTTGCTAACCTTGATACCTATGGTGGCAACAGCGGATCTGCAGTTTTTGATGCTAAAACATTAGCGGTAGCGGGGATATTAGTTCGCGGCGAACAAGATTTTGAATATGATTCTGCATTCCAATGCCGAATAAGCAAACAATGTAAGGATGATAAATGTCGTGGCGAAGATGTCACTAATATCAGCTACATTGCTGAAGCGCTTAATCAAGCTCGAGTAAAGTAAACCAACTAAATGGTTGCGTGCACGCGATGGGTGTCGTCAAGGTCATCCATCTCGTTTAAGAACTCCTCAACATCTTTCATTTGTTCAGCAGTAAGCTCGGTGAGGTTCGTTGCCTTATAGGAGGGCTCACTTGTCGTTAGTGTCCAGCCTCTGGAGTGAAGAGCCTGGCGAACGCTGTCGATGGATTCAAAGCCACAAATAAAAGAATAGCCATCTTCTGTTTTTTCAACTTCATCGGCACCGGCTTCGATCGCTTCTTCTTCTGGATCAAAGGACCCAACTTTATGACCTTCTATCAAACCAACTCGTTTGAACATCCAAGCGACCGAACCAAGCTCGCCGATGTTTCCACCGTGACTCTTAAAGACACTTCTTATTTCGGGGGCAGTGCGATTGCGATTGTCCGTCTGGCACTCAACAATAACGCCCACGCCATGGGGGCCATAACCTTCATAGGCGACTTCTTCTACGGCGGCAGAGTCACCCAGTAAGCCTGCGCCCTTTTTAACGGCGCGATCGATGGTGTCGTTTGGAACAGCCTGTTTTTTGGCCGCATCAATTGCCAAACGGAGTCGAGAATTCATTGCCGGATCTGCCCCACCCAGTTTGGTGGCAACCTGAATTTCCCGCGCAAATTTAGTGAAGACGAGCCCCTTCTTTTGGGCATTAGCTACTTTTCCTGCATTTTTCCATGATTTTCCCATAGGGGATAAACTAAAATAAGCTGACTGAAATGGACAGTCTTGGCTTGATGCGTAGTGCTTTTTTCAGACGTTGCTATTTGGGAGTGCATCCTTAGGAAATTAGCCTCAACAAATGAAAAAAAGACAAACTTCTTGCAAGGAGCTTCAATCAAAAATACAAGGGCGCTGTTGTGGCTAAACAAATGGATTTTAAAGTTAAAGTCCAGAGAGTAAGAAAGGAAGTTATGAAAACAATTTATTTTTTATCAGCATTATGTTTGCTTGTTGGAACAAATTCCCAAGCACAAATTCAAGCTTCAGATAGCGCGCAAATCGCCGAGGTGTTTCTTGTCAGAGGTCCGGTGCGCCCAGATCGTGGTGGAGAGCGTAATCGCGGACCTGGTTTAGATGATCGCCGCAGGTCAGGTGATGATCGAAGAAGAGAGTCCATTCGCCGAACGACATCCAAGTCGCAATGACCGCTCTGGATGGCGTGGAGGAGGTTCTCGCCCTGGTTGGAGTGAGGCTTGGCGTTGGCGCCATGATCATCGTCCCCAATGGTGGCATGAACGAGCTGTTTTCCCACTTTTCCTCTGGGCTGCCCAATCTCCTCGCGGATCATGGCAGTGCACAGCCTTTGACCAAAATCAAATTCCGTACACCTCTGCGGCCTCCACTCAAGATGCAGCGGCCTACAATGCCCTGTATGATTGCGGTGGGCGGAATTACGAAGACGAATGCTATATTCCAGAGGGCTACTGCCAATACAGATATTAAGAAATCGATTCCTCATCCTCGAGGTAGCGCCACATGCCCTCGGGGAGTTTGCCGAGCTTTAAATTCCCCACGCGAACACGCTTTAATCCAACAACACGAAGACCGACAGCTTCACACATGCGGCGAATTTGTCGTTTGCGGCCTTCTTTCAAAATGATTTTTAGTTGATCTGCATTTTGCCATTCGACTTTGGCGGGTTTCAATTTTTTTCCATCTAAACTAAGTCCGTAACGTAATAGTTCAAGTTGTTCTTTTGGTAACTTGCCTTGAACTCGCACAAGGTATTCTTTTTCAATATCGGAATTTTCTCCGACAAGAAGTTTCGCCATACGACCATCTTGAGTAAATATTAATAAACCCTGGGAATCGATATCCAATCGCCCAGCGACGGCCAGGCCATCAAAGTCGCGGGTTTCAAGTTGCCTGTCTTGTTCGCCATAGTGAGTTTCTGGTTTAATTAGTTTTACTGCGGGTTCGTAATCGTCTTCGGGTTGAGCAGAAACATAGCCAATGGGTTTATTGACGATGATCGTGGCTAATCTTTTTTGCGACTCAAGAGCGCGAGTATCCAAAGTTACTCTTACATCTGGATCTACTTTTGTTCCCAAGAGCGTTACTTTTTGTCCGTTAACATAGACCATGCCGCGCTCAATATAGTGATCGGCCTCGCGGCGCGAACAAAGACCTTTTTCTGCCATTAGTTTTGAAAGTCGAAGAGGCTCGCCAGGCGCAGAAAAGGATTTACCAGAAGAAGTAGAAGACGATGATGGCTTTACTCTATTTCTGCGGGATTTTGGATTTGAATTTGAGTCCAAAGATCCTCCGTTTCGTACAATCGAAAAGAAACAACAAATGGAGAAATCTCGGATTTCAATAATCTCTCTTTTAAATACAAAGATATATTCTCTGTAGTGGGGATTTCGTCGGCGAATTCAGGAATTGCAAAGTTCAAATGCTGATGGTCTAAGACATTTCCAATGGAATGCACTATATCTTGGCTGTATTTAACCCAAGCTTCGTGGTTCATTTTTCGAGAAATAAGGAAACGATAAGGGGGATCTGCTAAGGTGACTTCCCATTTGTAATTGTGGCCATGACCGTACTGGGTGTAGCAGGCGCCAAAGGTTTCACGGTTCTTTTTTTCATCCCATTTTTTTTGTTCGTACAGATGGGCCGACGAAAATTCTGTTTTTATAACGATAAAAGAGTTCATGCGATATTTATCCCACCATCAACTGATAAAATAGCACCGGTTGTCCAGGACGACTCTTCAGCTGCTAAAAAGTAAATGCTCTGAGCAATTTCTGGCGATTGCCCAACGCGGCCCAAAGGCTGCATATTTTTTAAGTTATTTAAAATGTTTTCCTTTTCTGAAGTGGGCAGGAAGTGAAAGTCATGAATTGGCGTATCCACGAGGCCAGGACAAACGCAATTGGCGCGGATATTAAAACTGGCGCCTTCAAGTGCTAAGCTTTGGGTCCAATTGATCATGGCTGCTTTCGTAGCCGAGTAAGCTGACATTCCTGCAACGGGCCGTAATCCCAATGTCGAAGAAACATTCACGATGGAGCCCATTCGATTTTTCTTGAAGTAAGGAAAAAATTCCCGAGTCAGACGAACGGGGCCAATCATGTTGGTCCACCATTGAGTCATCCAAGTTTCATCAGTGCCTTCTTCAAAAGAGTGACGACGAAAGACGCCCGCATTATTAACTAAAACTTGAAGCTGTCGCGAAGAATTCAAAATTATTTTTTGTGAAGTTTTTTTTACTTGATCTGGGTCAGTTAAATCACAAAGAAGGATTTCGTAGTTTTCTAGGGATTTTGCGGTGGATTCTAATTTGGAAAGGGTTCGGCCAAGGAGGTAAACAAAATAGCCCTTTCGAGAAAAAAGCTCTGCAGAGGCGGCTCCGATGCCGGTGCCAGCGCCTGTAATAAGAACTGATTTTTGGGGTGTCGAAATCATGGGGGAACCTTAGCTTATTCCCCCATGTGATGTCAGCCGAATTGAAAATTTTTTAAGCCGCTTTTCGCTTCGAGTTCATGAAATGCTGATGTTTTTTATCAAAGTCCAAGGCGCGGTGACCTTCCTTAGTGATTAAACCCGCTTTAAACCACTCAAAATGTTCTTCGCAGAAGCCGGCACGAGTGGGTTTAGCCTTGCATCCGTCTGATGCGCATTTTGCTGAGGCCAAAGGAATCACGTTGTTTGGGACCTGTTTTTCTTTTTTTTCTGCCATAATTCGCTCTCCTTGATTGTCGACCAAAGTCGTTTGACTAAAGTACTGATGGCTACTTGTCGGCTATTCGAAAGACGAGTTGAGTAGTTTTTGAATAATGCAGAAACGGCCCAGAAGGTGAGATCAGAACATAATATCGTCTGAAAGTTCGACAAAATAATCGGATATGCTGTTAACTTAGTCTTCCATATGTCCTTTCTCTTTAAATTTCGCGGTTGATCGGTTCAAGCTTGGATTTCTTAGCATTCATGATCAACAAGCATCATTTATTCATTGGATTTTAGTCTGGGAAAGAATCAACGACACTCCCGCTACAATATATTTTAA
>JBBTCO010000033.1:8793-33301 GCA_038043185.1 Bdellovibrionota bacterium | reverse complement strand
CTTCTGGCTTCAAGAGCTGGATGCTCAAGACCTCTATTTAGAGTATGACCTCTCAGTCATTGATGGTAAAACTACTTTGGAAACCAATAGAAAAGAAGTCAGAACAAGGGTAAGTGACCTCTTGGCTTTGTTGAAAAAATTTGGTCTTGTTTCAGAGTTTGAGGCACGGAAAATAGTTAGAAAAATTCTTTCTGGTCATTTAATCCAGGGGTCCTTTATTGGGCCAAAATTTAAGAAGGACGATTTTGTTTCAATCACCAGAAAAAAAGGTGCCAAATATGCTCTATGTGGAATTGTCGAGGAGTGTATAAATCCAAATGAGAGAAATGGTTTTTATAAATATAGGGTTAGATTTCTCGATCCCGACACTAAGAAAATTTCAATCAATGCTCATGATAAGCCAATTAGGGAAACTCGTCTGACGAAATCTGTGGCTGCTCAGGTTTTATATTCAAGAGATCTTTAGGCTTCCATCGCCTTCAGCCATTCTTTATGCTTCACATATTGGCTAAACGCAGCCTTGTATTGTTTCAAGAGCCGGTCTCGTTCGTCTTGATTTTTACAAGACACCTGTTTTTGCCACAATTCGGCAGCCTGTTTATTTAGTCTATTTAGTAAGTCCATGTTTACCTCCACCCGCAACGCTAATTAGCGGCTCATGGAGCATCAATAGAGCAAGATTTCTTCCCACCCTGAAACGAAAGCTCAGATTTTTTTGTATAATACTAATAACGCAACATCCCACCTTAAGACGTTGTCACGTCATCTTTAACACTATAAAAAATCAGAATTACTAACTTGGTAGAGCGCTACCCTTACAAGGTGGATGTCGCAGGTTCGAATCCTGTACTCCCTACCAATAATTTCCCAAGTACTTAATTGTCTTGGGATTTTTTTTACCCGAAATCCATTTGCAGCCAAATGCAGCCAGCTACGGCTGACTTTCATTCTCCCATGATGAAGATGCAAATTTTTTTTGTGCTGACCGGTCGAGGTGCGCGTACGTCTGTGCAGCGGTGACTGTATTGCCAAGTTGGGCCGCAGCAACCGCCATATTTCCATTACTCATATTGTACGCTAAACTTGCACCACCGTGCCGTAGGATATGTGTGCCTGAGTACGGCAGCTTGGCCATTTTAAATGCGCTGTCAAAGGCGTGTTGAACTTGTCTGTATTCAAGTGGGGCGCCACTGATAGTAAAAACAAGGTCAAATTCTGAAGTAGGCTTCAATGCGCTAAAGGCTAGATAGGCTTCCTTCATTAAATTAGACGTTTTTTTCCCGCCAAGTTTTTTTGAATTCTTAAACCCATCGATAACCGAAGTCTCGCCTCCCTTTTTTCTTTGCCAGTAAACTGACTGCCTTATATCGACAAATGATTCCCTAGGATTCAATAAATCTAAATGAATATTTTGCCATTTAATTGCACAGGCTTCAGATATTCTTAGTGCTTGAAAATACTGTACCGTTGCTAGCGAACAAAACAGCAGCCCATTGTTCTGCAATTTCAATTGTTCTGCGAAAAGATTAAACTCTTCACGCGTTATGTCTTTGGCTTTGAAATCCGGTGACCTAATAATAGCAGACTCTCTGTGGCGCTTTTTAATCGGACTTCCAATTACGACACCTTCAAAATGCTCTTGGCAAAAGCCGATAAGCGTTTTTAGAACTTCTAATTCTCTAAGAAATGACGTTCTGGTTTTTTTATAGCCACGGGCCCGTAATTCGTTTAACCAATCATCAACTATAGCACTGCTAAAATCGCTCATTGGTAACGGCATTAAAGAGCTAAAATAAAGACTGAATATTTTTTCATAATAATCTTTTGAGCTTTTCTTTAGCAATGAATACCGAACTGTTTTAAACTTTTCTACAACGTCTTTGAAAAGAATATCGGGCGCCACTTTTTTATTCTCAAACGCTTCTGCTTTTCGCTGCCATTCCTTGGCTTCGTTGAGTGTCGAGAATGTGTTAGAAAGCCGCTTACCAGTTGTCGCCCGCTTGCGGGCATAATAAGAATTTCCACGAATGGGGGGCTGATATTCACTTTCTTTCTCAAACCAAATCCAAAGTTTTGAAATGTTTGCGTAGCCGCTTACTTTTGTATAAATCCTATCTTTTCCTTGATATATTTTTGGATTAAATCTTGATGTCACGCAGTGCTCCTTCGTTCGAGAGCTTGCACGACTTCACTATATTTAAATCGAACACATCTGCCGATTTTTCTAACAGGAATTTTTTTAAGCTTCATCAATTTATTTATATAAGAAACTGATAGGCTTAATTTATTAGAAAGTTCCGCTTTGTCTATTAAGTTTTCAATGAGCAAAAGATGGCTTGTAGTACAAGTATTTAGATTTTTCAAGTGCCACCCCCATTATTCTCGGCAACAATCTTTACTTTGTAGTACGTGAGCTTCTGGCCGTTTTTTTTCTTAACTTCTTTTTCAAAACCGGCATCCTTTAGAAGGCGCCTCAATTCAGGAATATCGACACGGTACTGTTGACCATTTAACGACTGGTTCGCAATTTCATGTGCAGTTAACCAAATTTCCTCTTTAGTTTTTTCAAGTTTAGCTAATACCTCTTTTGCCAAGGTCGGGATACTATAGTCATCATTAATTTCGTTGATAATTTCAACTTCTTCTTTTTCAAACCAAAATTTTTCTCCGCTGTTGAACAGATACAATGCCTGTGCAAATACTTGCTGAAGATTTACAGTGTGAGCCGCGTTCATTTTCTCTATCGGAATAGTCAGAAAGCGCCGATTACCTGTGGGGTCACGCATAAACGCATCCGAATTTACTGACGCAATAAATGACAAACGACTTTTTGAATCAATTGGGTAAATGTCATATGGCAAGCGCACAGACACGTCTTCAAGCGTAAGAAAGGACTTTAATGCTGCGACGTCTCTTCGGCCAGTCACTGCATCAAGTTCAGAAAAGTGATGCAAGACATACGAGCGGTGTCTTGCGCGGTCATCGCTGCTGTCTGGATTAAGCGCACCCTCGGCAAACATACCGTCGACGAGGTTGAGGCGGGCAACCCAGCGACTTTTTTGAGTTCCCTGTTCGCCCTTGAAAACTAGAACAAGATTTTGTGAGCCTGGTTTATAAACTTTAGCAATGAGGCCAATGAAAAATCTTTTGAATATTTTTTTGAAATGCTCCAGTTTATCCTGATACTCACTTTGAATTTTGAAAGTCTCAAATAGCTGCCCTAAGTGGTCCGCGCCGTCGTACACTTTTGATTCAACGAAATCTTTAAATGGATGAAAAGAATTCGCCATAGCTAGGGTCTTTAGTGTATCGACTGCAAAATCTTTACTGTCACTTAAATTCATCGCCCTAGCCGCAGTTCTTACTTCAGCTAATGTGAAATCATCAATTGGTTTGCCATTACAAAAAACTCTACTTTTCATCAAATTAAACTTAACTTCAAATCCTAAGATATTCGTGCATAGATAAGCCATGTTATCTGGATGCTTTGTCAAAGGTTTGCCCTCCTCTTTCTGCTGCGGAAACTGAATACGTGGGGGGTACTTTGCAACTTTCGAGTAGGCAGACTCAATAGTTTTAAAATCTCTAGATGTCAGTTTGCCCGAGTAGTACTGATTATCCATACCAGAAAATTTTTCGATTGCTTCATCGACATCATATCCTTGTTGTTGAAAGTCTTTCGCGGCCTTAAAGAGCATGTTGTCCCAAGTGCCAGGCTCTGCTCCATTGTGCAAAAAATTTAATGTGGCAATCGATAAGTTGCCTTTTAAATTAAAATTCTGAAGTGCCTTTTCAGTAGCAGGCTCGCTAACTACTTTTGTTACAACGGTACCTAGCTTTTTCTGAGCTGGTCCAACTGGCGAATATTTCGTAGGCTCCAAAAACAGACCGTCGTCTTTCAGCTTATAAATTTCTACGCAGGGCTCATAGTAGCGTGAGGCGTCCTTACAGGCTTTGTCGGAGTACGGAAAGTCTTTAGTTAACTTAAACCAGGTTTGGGTGAAGTCCTCTGCAGCTGTAATTGCGTACTCTAAAGGGAAAATGATGCGGTAACGGTCACACGGCGGCTTAAAGCTTCCTGAGCCTGTTCTCTTCTCCTTTTGGTGCGATTTAGTTGTCCCGATGATGTAGTTCAAGTTGAGAGCATCGAAGTGGGCGGCGGCATCGTCCATTGGGAAGCCGTCGTCTAAGTCTAAGGCAATAAAATCGGCTTTTAAAAAGTTTTTAGCGGCTCTATAGCTATCCCTAAAAATGCTTTGGCTCCATCGACTCTGGGTAATGATGGCGGCTATATCTTGCCACTTTTCCAAGTCAGCTATTTCAGTTTTAACTAAGCCCGCCAGTGTCGAAAGTTTGTACGCTTTCCTAGTAGCTTCTGTTTTAATTTCAATTTCTATCATAAATATTTTCCTTTAAAAGTTATGAAGGGGGTGATGGCGGGGTGGGTGACCCACTTTTCGCTTCTTTTCTCCTCCGGTTATATTGTTAGTTCTCTATTAATCTTTAAAACCCTATATTCAGCTCGGCCCGGACGGCCCCTCCAAGCCCGAATCCGCGGAAGTAAAAGCTTCTGCCAACACCGTTCAAAGTCCTGAATCCATGACTAAGAATTTGTTGATTTGCAGACGGCGTGTATAATTGATTCATTATTTGTTTTCTCCTTATGACTAAGATAGCGGAGTTAAACATTGCAAAAAAAGTCTTATAAAAGTCTCTTTATTTGGAGGTTTAATTTTGGGCAATTTTAAGCGAAAAAGTCAGACTAAAATCAAAGTCTTGATTTCCAATTCTTACAATAAATCAGGGGATTATAGCGCCAAGAAGAAACATGGACGACCAAAAAAGGAGGAATCAACGTCAAAAGCGTTCAAAACCATTGGCAGCAGCGAAGATGCGGCAGATAAAGTCTTCATCATGCTTTCTGAAGAAGGAAAAGATGAAGGTCACAAGACCCAAAAAATTGAAGCAAACTCATTAACGTATTTTCGTGAATTTATAGATAGCAATTATTGTGAAAAAATATCTGCACCGAAGGCTGCCACAAATGCAATTCGCGAATGGATAAGAATTCAATATAGAAATTATATAATGAAAAGCTCTGGTCGCGCGTTGTTTTTTATTATTGAAAGTTCCGTAATTGAAGATGATGGAAATTATTTCGATGAGAATGAACTTAGGTTAGAGCAAGCAAGAATCAAATTTAAAATGCTGCCTGCCGAGGCTGTTGACGAAAACATCCCCGACTGCCGACTTCCTCAGTACTTCAAGGACTATGATTTTACCTGTTTCGAAATTTCAGATATTATAAAATTAAATCAAGTTCAAAAAAAATGCATAATTGAGCTATTTGATATGGCAACCGAAAGATTTTCAGAACTTCGTGCACTTACTAATCCGCCGACAAAGTCGAAGAACGAGACTCCACAAAGGCATTTAGAAAAAACTTACGATGTTGCAATAAAAAATCACGAGGCGCTAGAAAAATTAAAGGCATCCGTTAATCTTCGATTTGAAGACATTGTGGTACTAAAAAACTGACTGTTTTTGTATAGTATTTTCTTTTCCGGAACGTCCAAAGCTTAAGCTACCCTTTTCTTAAGAATGGATTTTTTAAAGCTGATTTTCAGTAACATGTCTTCAACAATTTTGAAGTTTTCACAAATTTGATTTGATAAACGAGTTTGCATTGTTAACTCGACTATTGCGTTGAAGTCACTGTTCGAAAGGTTTGGAAAAAATTCTTGGGCGAGGTCCTTCAAAATAAGCTCTTTTGGTTCCAGCATCCAGGCTTTCAACTCTTCATGCTGTTTTAAAAACTCTGCCTCATTCAAATTTCCATATTCACAGGCATCATGAAATAGGCGAAACTTTTTAGAATAGTAAGCTTCTTTTACCCGCATCGCAGTCCAGGCAAATTTATGTCTCTTCGAAAGGGTTTCAACAATCTTCAAGTATGCCTTTGGCTCATTATATCGAAGTAAATTAAGCGCCATCATTTCATAAAGAATTTTTAATTCATCGGCCGTATAAAAAAATATCAACGGGAAAGGTAAAACAAACTCGCCACGCGTCTTTGACAAAATATAATATTCTGGTACGCTATCGAAGTAGAAATAAACTATTACTTCCGCGGTTGTCAGGCCGTAGCTTTTAAATATTTCATTTAGCCCCACCTGCATCGGTTTAAAGAACTCTGAAGGCACACTTGAAATGCTATTAATATCCACAATTGGAAATTGAAAATATTCACCGCATTTATAAATATCTTCGGGAATTCTGTCACTGCTGTCTAAAACAGAAAACATCAGACTCTGAAACTGTTTTTGCATAAACAAAGTGCGCGACCAGTCGTTAGCAGTATTATTTACAAGGTCACTTAAAATCGGCTTATCTTCTTCTGAAATTTTTGACAGCGCACGAATTTTATCGATAATCTTTTTTCTTTGCGGCGCCATATCGGCAAGCATGAGCCGTGCAAGTTGCTGCATATTTCGATTAGAGAGCTTATTAAAATCCTTAACAAGGCGCATCGGTGAATGATAGTCACCCGTCATGTAGGACAAAAAAACTTTCATCACTGAATCTGGAGTATACATTGCTGCTAGAACTTCATCTTTTACAATATAATGTGTATTTACCCGGTAGTATGACGCAAGAGCGGATGCTATATAAATTTCAAGCTCTGCATTGGTGTAAATAAGAACTTCTGGAAAAGGTAAAATTAGCTGCTGAGTGGCATTTTTTTCTGCCCTAACAGTTTCAAAACTAACATCTGAGCCAGTAAATTTTATGACAACATTTTCAATCCGCGGAAGCTTAAGTCTATCCGAAATTTTATCAAAGGCAGTCCAGAAGTCTGGCCACGCTAGATTATCGGTGCGCGAAAATGAAATTTCTTTTTTAACAGACTTTTGGGTCAAATTTAGACAGCCTTTTCATTATTTTTTTCAATCGAATTTGTTTGCGCATAACGTGATGACCAAATTTTTTCTACAGTTTCTTTAGGCAAACTAAAATGTGATAGTTGAGCATATATTTGCTGCATTTGAGGATGCGGGGTAGGCGCTCTTGCTTTTTGAAAAATGTAAAGCCCAACTGCCGAAGCTACTGAAAGCCAGCTAAAAATAGGGGCTATTAACATTAGATAGGCAGCGAGTTGAAAAAAAGAATGGTTACTAGGTTCACTTTCAAAGCTTGATGTGTAGGGATTATAGTGTTGTCCGATTTTGCTGAAATTTAAAACTAAGTTAGAATTTGTGTATGATGCCAGCCAGATAAACTTAGCAGCCCCAACTAAAAATGCTACCACGACACCTGATTCGTACATTTTTACCCCGTAGAAAAAATAATTTCGCTTAAACTGTCTATTTATTTATTTTCTTTCTTTATTCGTTCCAGAACTTCCTTTGCATTTTCACAAAAATATTTTCTAGCAGGATATTTTTCATTCAAAACGTTGGCCGTCAGCTGGCAATCACCTTGTTTGTCGTATGAGTTGCCGTTAAATGTCGCTATCCACATAGTTGAACCGAGCATTGACGTGCTTGTTAACAGAGTGTCAGTATCTTCAACTTTTTTAGTGCAGGCGGCGAGGCAGAAAAAACAAACTAGTAAAGATATATTTTTCATACTTGCTCTCTAATTATTTAGCACATTCAACTGTAACTTCCGCGCCAGGTTTTGTTACATTAGTTGCTGGACTATTTTGGCAATTTACATTCGTTGTGTAGCCATAACTTGTCGCTGCGCAATTTGTGTTTCCGGCATTAGTTTGAACGGTTGTAGAAGTGTCATTACGGTCCAAAATATTAGCTTTCTGAAAGCCGTTTTCGCTGCAAACTTCGCGCGCTCTTTTTATTGCATAACTTAAAGCTTTTTGCCTAGACGTAAAACCGTTACCTTCAAAGCCTACGACATACTTGGTTTCAGACAATGGCGTTTCATAGAATCCGCCAAGAAGAGAGCCTTCTGAAGACTGGTAGGGCGTTGCGCATGATGCAAAATTTAGTGAAGCTATTAAAACCAAAACATATTTCATTTTTTCGCCTTTTTTAAATAGACATCATAAGTTCCAAATTGAATTAACTCTTCAATGGTGCCTTTTGCTTCCGCGCCAAAAACAAGCGAGTCCAAACTTATTCCAAAGATATCCGCAACAGCTTTGACCTGCTCAAAATCACGTGGCTTTGAGCCTGCAAGCCAGTTGTTTAAGGTTTGTAGCGGCACCCGCGACTTCTTTGCCAAGGCCGTCGCAGTCATACCCTTTTGCTTTAGCTGTATCCTCAAGTTGTCTTTCAATTTCATACTTAGGTCTTGTCGAACTATTTGGTCCATTCTTTAGACAAATCCCTTTCGAGATATGGTTTGTATTGGTAAAGATATAAAAACGTATTCAATAAAATTTAACAGTGCTAATTAACGAACGTTTCGCGAGCGTTCACTATGCCCCCGTTAACTGAACACTTTGCTTCAAATTTTTAATTACGGTAGCGGGCGAACATTTTAGCACTTTAGCTATTGTCCGAATAGAAAGGCCTTTCTTCCGAAACTCAGCAAACATTTCTGGATTGTCATACTTTTTCTTCGCACCAATTTGTTTTCCCGCGGCCTTAGCAACTGCAAGGCCAGCTTTTGTTCTTTCACTAATTTGCTCTCTTTCCCATTGTCCGAGAGCGCTAATAATAGCAAACATTACCCTGCCAGAACTTGTTGACGTATCAAACTGTTCGGAAACAGAGATGAATGCGATTTTGTGCGCATTAAAGAACTCTAAAAGCTCGATAAGATGCTTTAAGCTTCTTCCCATTCTGCTAAATGAGAAGACAATGACCGTTTTGACCTGTCCGCTTTTGCAATCTTCAATAAGTTTGTCTAGCGCAGGCCTATTTCGCTTCATACCGCTTATTTTGTCTTCATATGTTGCTGCAGAGCCAAGCCCACGTGCGGTGGAGTAAGATTCAATGGCGAGCCTTTGTGACTCTGTGGACTGCTTATCTACTGTCGATACGCGGACGTAGACTGCAACCTTGGTACCCGTCATAATGCCTCCGTTACAACTATTATAACACAATGCGTATACAAAATGTATTATAAAACGTATACGATTTAAAAATGAGACAAGCCAAATTCAGAAAGCCATCTGAAATCAAATTAAATGCCCAGCCAAAATCGGTACTTTCGATTAGGATTGCTCCTAAAACACGCAAAGAGTTGCAGGCGCTTGCTAAAGCTTCCGGCCTCAATGTTTCGCGTCTTCTCGAAGCTGTTATTGAAGACTATTTACAACTACAGGCTAAAAAGTAGTTTCATATTGATAGCTCAAATTACACATTAAATACTTTTGCTTTTCACATTAAGGCTAGCTGTTTTTTTTGCAGCCAATTTGCAGCCAGGAAAAGTGTAAATCGGTGTCTGTTCGTAAATATCAGTGAATATCGAGCGAAGCTATGTTGTTAATTTTACCTAAATATCTAATATTTTCAGCTGCTTACAATTGCTACATAGAATCCTGTACTCCCTACCAATTCTCAAAAATACAGAATTCAGGATTCCGTACAGTATTCAGAATACTGTTAACCGTATTCGGAATTCAGTACGGAACACAGGATACCGTTGGCGCAAGGTTCCACATTCACCCTTTCAGCTTATGTGTTTCCCGATTGAGGACTTCGATGACCTTCTCTAAGAAAGCGGCAATCGTGTCCAACTCTGCATCAGGGTAGGTGTTCACTAGTGCCTCAACTGATTTACGCATGGAAGAGTATAAGGGCTTTATCTTTTGAAACGCATCGACGTTTAGTTGTAAAAATACCTTCCGTCGATCAGTTGAGTCACTCACTCTGGAAATGAGTTTCTTTTCTTCCAGACGATTTAACACTCCGGTTACCGCGCCTGTAGTTAAACCCGTAAGAGTTGCGATATCGCCTGCGACCAACGGACCTTTCGAGTTAGAAATATAAGTTAGACATTTCATATCAGTTGCATTGAGCTTCAGTTTGGTTGCGATTGCTTCATGAAAAAAGATTGTGGCTGTGCTCAGCTTTGGACCGAGATTCAGCACCTCTTTAGCGCCGTATCGTTTAGACGAACTGGACGTTTTTCTCAATTTGAACCCCCTAAACCCAATTATCTTATTATATTAAGATAATAAGATAAACTCCAGAAAAAAATAGCTATTGTGTTGAGAATAATATCTTATTTTGATAAGATATTATTCAGGAGGTCATATGGTTTTGGCAAACATCTTTCTTTTGCTGGCTGTTCTTTGCATGGCGCTTTCTATTGGTGGGGGAGTTTATGAAGGCTTAGTTATTAATCCCCAATGGAGTGCATCACCACCTCAATCATTTGCTCTCATTCAAGAGGGCACTGGAATACCCCTTCAAAAATTTTGGATTCCAGCGCACATAGTGATCTCGATCTTCATATTGGCCGCACTATACTTTAATTGGCATATATCCCATCGCAGAACGCTGATTATTGCCGCAATCGTGTCCTATGGGATTATGAGAGCCTGGAGTTTTGCTTATTTTATTCCCGAGATGCTGTCGTTTCAAAAGGTTCCTCTAGATTCGGGCCTGACAGATGAGTTGATGATTCGAGTGGAACGGTGGAAAAATCTGAGTTGGTGGCGCTCACCACTAGATTTGATTTCTTTCATGAGTTTAGTCTGGGCTTTAACTTACACTGATTTTGAAAGCTAACCAGAGTGCTAACTGCTTCTTATTCTTTGATGGCATTATTCACACGCTTCTACTTCAATATATCCGCAACCATAATGCCGACAGCTTTCGCAATTAAACTGGCGTAATTAAAATCAAGTCGATCATCAACGATGTCGCATTTTTTATGGTAACAGACATCCCCATCGCCTCCGAAAAAATTCTCGGAGATAACAATAGCTGGTATGTTGGCCTCCCAAAAAGCTCCATGATCGCTTCTCTCTGTGCAAGCTTTAACTCGAACAAGTGGTAAGGCCGAGGATTGAATAGCGTTCATAATTGCATCTGTCATAAAAGTAGAATCTTTTCGATTGCAATCGATGACATGAAATTTTCCATCTTTTTTAGAGTTATAGGCCATCATTTCCATTTGTATGTCGCCGATGATTTGCGATTTATCCGACAAGGTTTTTACATAGGCATTTGATCCCACAAGACCTTGCTCTTCATTATCAAAAGCAATAATTCGCAAAGTGTGCTTCAGTGGAACACCGACTATGGCTTTTGCAATCAACAAGTTTGCAATGGTGCCAGTGCCATCGTCATTTGCTCCGGCATTTGAAACCGAATCCATATGAGACGAAAGAATCAAAACTTTGCCGCTGTTCCCGATTTTTTCTGCAATAAAGTTAGCGCCTTTTCCATAGTTATGTTCTGTTACCACGAATCCTAAGACTTGATATTCTTGTGCCAACCATTGTCGAGCTAATTTACGCCCTTTATCTGAACCGCGCTCATTAATTCGAGCGGTAGCTCCGTTGATCTTAATATCGCGAACACCTGTGAGTTCTTCGAGTTTTAATTTAAAATCAGAGGCAAGAATTTCAAAACTTTGCGATTTTTCAAAAACATTTAAATTATTTAGAAATCTTCGACTGTCAATTTTAGCGCTGGCAAAGGCTTTGTGATCGGTGCTCCAGTTATGAGTCTCATGATTAGGTCCCGCAACCGCAGACGAGACTCCACTAAACAAACAAATGAAAATGAATAGATTTAATGGCATTTTGTGAAGCATAGATCCCCCAATTAACCAATGGAGGTACCCCCAAAACCCCAGGCATGCAATCGTAAAACTCAGTGCGTGTCTTGTTCGCGTTGTTGCTGCCGAACCGTAAGCGATGATAACTCGCAAAGACCCTGAGCGAAATATTGAAAGATTCTTTTTGACGACAAAATTCCTACCAGAGCACCGCCAGAATCTACAATAGGAAGTCGACTAATGCCCTCGTCGGTCATAAGTTGTACCAAATCCGTAAGGCTTGATTCTTCAGTTGCAGTGACGAGCTGTTCTGTCATGACTGCAGACAGCTTTACAGAAGCTGGATCTAATTTTTTTGCGACAGAGTTAACAACGATATCGCGATCTGTAATGATTCCCACTGGAATAGGAGATCGATCGGCATTTTCGTCGGTAATTACAATGTCTCCAATATGCTTTTCAAGCATCAGTTTCGCGGCATCAAAGATAGTGTCATTGATTGTCAGACAAACGACATCTTTTTCATAAAATTGACTTAAAGATTGTGCCAACAATTCCATCTTTTTTCCTTTTACGCGCGAGTGATTATGGGTTGTGGTTTTGTTAAACATAATAAACCTCCTCAGGTGTTTTCATCTGTGTAGGTTGCAAGTTAAAGACCAATTTTGGATAGCTATAAAGGCAAGGGCAAGCTCATAGAAATCCATGTCGCAGCAGCAAAGGCCCAAGCTAGGTTAAAAAACACCACAAGAAGTGGGGTGAGTTTGCCCAATTTTAAACCGCCAGCACCCTTTTGATCCTTTGGAAAGACATAAAATAATTGAACTAATGTTGGAAAAATACTGATTATGACGGCTTTACAAATTAAATCTTGTTGAGGTCCAATCATAAACAAAAAACCCCAAAGTCCACCCCAAACAACTTTAGAATAAATGAAAGCTGTTGTTAATGGCGGCGCAATATTAACGCCAAGTAATTGATTGATGTTGCGGTTACCAAAAAACCACACCGCGAAAGCGTTGGCTAAGCCACCGACTGCACCAGCCGTAAAAGCCAAGGAAAGAGCTTGAGTCCATGACATAGACATAAAAACCTCCGTTAGTGGGTTTGCGCTCGAAATAAGCCTAAGTCAAGGCTGTGGCTGGGGACTTGCTATGCGCAAGTGACTCCAAAGTTGATTGGAATTAGATTTTGCATCTCCACGGAATGGAATTGCGACCCAATTGTTATCAAGATAAAAAATTGAAAACACTTCTGTTCCTGCCATTTTAGATTTTGATTGAATCACTTTTTCTACTTCCGTTTTTGAATGTATCAAAGCTGTGCGCAAGTCTGCAGGAATATCGCTTCGACCGAGTTGTCGATTAATACCATAGACTAACAAATCCTCTTGCATGGCCCAGCTCACTCGACCATGGTATTTAGTCTCATCGAATTTTTTTTGCATGTCTGTTGAGGTAAAAGCGGGATTCGCTACAAGAATTCCAACAGGAGTTTTTAAACCATAAGGAAACAAATTATCAATGCGTTGAGAGACTGTGCGTAGATAATCAAGAGATGGAGAACCAAATGTCATCATTATGCTGTCATCAGAATGCATAATTCGAATCGGTCGACCTTTTTTATCTAAAGAAATCGCAGGAAACGCTAAATCTTCTTTGGGCGCTTCAGATAAACGCACAGGATCTATATTTAGACTTTGCAGGTAAGTTTCGCCCATGCTGCGCGCTTGTGCTGCGGAAATACGAACTTCGAAAAGAGGCGCGGCGTGCGTGTTCCAAACTTCATAAGAATGTTTGAGACTTTCTGCCTTCTGTAGATCGTAGAGCTGGCTTTTCGGTTGAGAATAGAGCTCCGTCAAAGCTTTCAAAGCCGCAGGGACAAAAGCGGCATTCACATCAAATGGATAAATTCCACCGCCAAGACCATTTTCGCTATCACGCCATTGACCAGTTTTTTCGTCACGATGGAGTTTGATAAGATTACTAAAGACAGGATTGTCTCGAAAGGCCGCGGTCGATTTATCAATATTTGCAAATAATTTTTCAGTCAATTTATGATGTGGAATTCCACGCTGGTCTTTAGCATTAAGAAATGCATTCATTCGTTCAGGATAGAGCTTTGCGTACTTACCCAAAGCCAAAACGAATGCAAAATCATCGTCGATCATTTTGTAATCTTCTATTGGTTTGTTAACGCCCTTTACTTTTTTACCTTCTTTTAATCGCACAAAAGAAGCGAAATCACCTTCATGCTGCTCATGGGAAATAGCTCCTGTTTTTGAATTCATACTGCTCATCGTGGCATCCAGCAGGTTTTCGATCGCTTCTGGTTTCATTGCGTTCATTAAAACACTCAGGGTGAAAATTGAATCTCGACCAAATTTTGTTAAATAGCGAGGCGATCCTGCCATCAGTTTTTCCTTATACAAAAGAAAGGAAAAAGCTTGGAGCTTTTCTGGTGACATCTTGGCTAGAACTTCGGCTTTAAAAATATCACGAGGCGAAACTGCAGTAAGAAGTTTTTCACTGTTAAGTGCTTGCACTTTGAAACGAACTTCTGTGGAAGATCTAAATTCGATGCCCGAGGCTGTTTCTACTATTTTCGTGTCAACGGCAGGAATAACTTTCAAATAATATTCTGCGAGCCCGTTCAAGCTTGTGCGTCGTATGATCAGAGCACCATCGCTGATCTGAACATCTGAGGTTTGCACCTCTTCCGGAATTTTAAGACCTAATTCACGGTCCCGAATAAATCGCATACTTCCTAAAGCAGAGTCTTCGACGTTTAAAGTTTTTACTCCAGATTTCATTTCAATCTCAGCACCGTGCAGTCCTTGACTTCCTTGAATGACTTGGGCTTTAGATGTTGCTTGCAGAAAAGCTTTCCCACTAGGGGATTTAAACCAAAGACCAATGCCCGAGTTTCCCTCTGGAAAGGCAAAGAAAAAATAGGGTTGAATCAGTGAATCCATATAGATGTGGGAAGCCACATTCTTAACTCGAAGAGAATGCTCTTCGACGGCTTCAGTCTTTTCATGAATATAAATTGATCCACGAGTTTTGTTTTTAGGCTCTGAACGAAATGTCTCGTTTTGAGATTTGTTTTGAGTTTGAACAGCAAAAACGCTCTTACATTGATTTTCTGATAGCACAAGATGCGGAAGCAAAACGGCAACACCAAATGTAATTATCAAGCGGTTTTTCATATATTTCTACTAGCTATTGGAGTCCGAAAATAAGTCTGCCATTCAGTTCAATTAAATGGTTGTAGATAATGCCCAATCGTAAACTATCGTTACGATTTTTAACAGCTAACTGCTTTTGATTTTCAATTGCGGCTTTAATGCCCTCGATGGTCTCGAGGCTTTCGTCTATTCGAAGCTGGTGTTCGGCGGCTTGGCGTTTATTTTCGTCAAAGACACCTATATGAGATATTTGATGTTTCAACTTCGCATAATCTGAAGTCTGCTGCTTATAGAGCTCAATCAATCGAGTTTTATACTTTTCAAAATGTACGCCATGGGTGCCCCTGTACATCTCAAGGCTCCTCCATGCTGAATCAATTTCATTCTGTAACTGAGCTGCTGATGCCTGGGTTTGCAAAGTATCATTGGCAAGACACTGAAAGGCAGGAACTAAAAGACCTGCAACTAACAGAATCGTTAAGCTTTTATTTTTCACAGGAACTCCAATTGTTCAATAGTTAAGCCTGTGTAGAGCAAGACTTATACCATACGAAAAACGCCAGGCGTTCACTTTACATAAGCTATAACGTGAATTTTATGGTCAGTGAGCTCATTTTTGTCTATCCTATTGATTCTTAGTTCAGCTGGGGGCTTTTGTTGGAAACTGTAAAATTAGATAAAAATAGACTGTGGCTAGTAACTGGCGCCGCAGGTTTTATTGGCTCCCATTTGGTCGAGCAATTGGTAAAGCAAGGGCAAAAAGTTCGCGCGGTCGATAACTTTATTACCGGGCACAAAAAAAACTTAGCACATATTGATCCGACTCAATTTCAATTTATTCAAGGTGATATTTGTGATTTTGAACTTTGCAAAACCATAACTAAGGGTGTGGACATTGTTCTTCATCAGGCGGCTTTAGGTTCTGTTCCCGGCTCGATCGAAGACCCATTAAGTACTCACAAAAACAATGTGGATGGAAGTTTAAACTTGCTTGTTGGCTGCAAAGAAAACGGCGTGAAGAGATTTGTCTACGCCTCTTCAAGCTCGATTTACGGAGATCAGCCTACTTTGCCAAAATTCGAAAAAAATATTGGTCTTCCTTTATCCCCATACGCTTTAAGTAAAAAAACATTAGAAGAATACGCTGAACTTTTTTTTCGTCTCTATGGAATAGAAACCATCGGCTTACGTTATTTCAATGTCTACGGGGCGAGACAAGATCCCAATGGCGCCTATGCAGCAGTTATTCCTCGCTGGATTGAAGCATTAATAAATGAAAAATCTCCCGAAGTTTATGGTGATGGTGGGCAAAGTCGGGATTTTTGTTTTGTCAGTAATGTGGTGCAGGCGAATTTGTTGGCGGCGACAGCAGTTAAGTCCAAAATATTTGGAATGAGTTTTAATATAGCTTTAGGACAACAAACAAGTTTGCTTGAGTTGTTTAGAATAATGAAACAGTCTTTTGTTGAGCTGGGATATAAAGTAAATGATGTGAAGTTAATGCATAAAGAAATTCGTAAAGGTGACATTCTTCATTCTTTAGCAAGCATTGATCTGGCAAAACAGCATTTGAATTTCAACCCTCAGATTCAAGTTAACGAAGGCCTGCGCGAAACAATTCTTCACTATATAAAATCAAAAAATACGCTCTAAAAATAGAGAATGTGCTGAGGAGCTTAGCTTTTAAACCAACCCGTAAAACTCAGGCGCGGGCAGTTGCTAGATAAAACTTCATGTTCGAGTTCCTGACTTGCAAAACACACCAACGTCCCGCCAATTGGCTGAATATCCGTGTAGGAATCAGCAGTGTAAACACGAAGACAGCCACCATCGCCCGGCTTCCAATCAGGATTAAGATACAAGATTAAAGAGACAAGTCGATTGTTATTGCGCAAAGAAGAATCTAAATGTCGTTTGTAAAATCCCCCTTCGGGATAAAAGGCGTAGTGACCTTCAAAATTTTGCGCTGCTAAAAAATGCGATTGATTCAGAGTCGTTTTTAAAAGATCAAGTTGATTCCATAGACAAGATTGGACTGCGGTTGCTTTATCTCGGTTCAGCCAACACACTTCATCGCGACGAATGAGGTCTCGGATAGTTCTTTGATCGCCTTGTCCTACCCCCGCTCGAGAGAACTCACTAGCATCACGAAGCAAATTAAAATCTTGATGCAGATCATAGAGCAGCTGTGGGGATAAATAATTCGGCCAAATGCAAAGACCTGTTCGCGTCAATTTTTCGGCAATTTGCACTGCTGTCGTAGTCATCAATTGCAGTTGGTAACTCCGCGCTGACCGCGAGGATAAAGTTGCACATTTAAGGAAATTTCTGGGCGATCTACGCGAATAAATTGAGCACAAGTGCGTGTGCCGTCGTTAGCAAAATTCATTCGCACCCAATAAGAGCCGCCGGGATAATTCCACAAGGTTTTAACTTGAAAAAGGCCATCGTTACCATTGATAACTTTGGGTGGTAAAGTTTCCCAAGTCGCGCCCGAGACGATCAGGGGAATTCCACTGACATCAAGCAAGCTGGCAACATGATCATGGCCATTAAGAAGAGCCGTAATTTTTTGATGATACTTAGCTATCAGAGGCCGAACTAAATTTTGAAATGGAGCTTTTTCAGGCCAGCTGTGATTATCCGAGACAGTTACCGAGGCATGATGATAAATTAAATAGATTTGTTTTTCAGTGGCCTGATTTAATGTGGTATCCAGGAAAAGAGCTTGTTCTTTGTCTTTTTTAACGTTGTCCGAATTTAATACAATAAATCTGACGCCATTGTTTGTCAGAGTGTAAAATTCGGCAGGCATTCCAAAATAAGCAATTTCTTTTTTGTATTCCTTGCCATGATTTCCAATAGCTACAGCGAAAAAATTAAAACCCAGCTGTTTCCAAGGATCCCAGACAAGCGGATAATCTTGTGATTTACTGTATAAATTATCACCCAAAAGGACAACCTGGTTGACCTTTTGTTGAGCAATGGATTTTCGCAGATTTTGTATTGCCGATCCTGTAACACCGGCGTCGCCGACTAAAGCCAAACTCCAGTAACTCGGAGTTTGTGCGTGAGTTGAGAAAGAAACAAAAAGTAAAAGACAGCTTATTAGAAAAGTTTTAAAGTTTTTCAATTATAACCCCTAGTCTTCGTCTTTGTCGGTATCCTCATCTTCGTCATCATTTTTATCGTCGTCGTCATCTTCGTCATCATCATCGGGGGATGAACTTTCAGCTTCGATTCGAACCAGCCATCCTTCATCGTAACAATCTTCTTGAATGAGTGAGGGGTTCTCGATGACGCTTGTGTTGACTTCCAGAATAGTGCCGTCCACAGGAGAATAAATATCTAAAGGTCCATCATCAGTCTCGATGGTGCCGATGACGACATCAGATTCAACTTTATCGGCTTCGCTGGGGAGCTCAACAGAGGAAATTTCTTCAAAATCACTGAGGCCCTCTTCATTAATGCCCACGGTGATAATTCCGTCTTCTTCCTGAAGCCACATGTAACCCATGAAGTTTTTTTGCTCATTACTCATAAAATCCTCTTTCCCACCAGAGGCTGCTATTTTTTTCAAATTAATTCAAGCTTTGTTCCGCGAAGCACAAGACTGCAGCGCAAAATAAAAGCTTCTGAGTGTTGCGGAAGCTATCCATTTTTGGTAAACCCTCCCTCCACGTCAAAGAGCTTTAGGGTCAAGATTCGAGGGGGATTGATGGCATCAAAAGACTTTTTTATCTATGGATCATTTTGTAATGGTTTTGCGCATTTTCACAAGATTCAAGGACTTGTTGATTTCATTAGAGATGTTCAGATCACAGGCACCTGTTTTCGTACACAAATTGGATTTCCAGTGGTTATGGAACAAGGAACTGATCGAGTTCCTGGGCAACTGATGAGATTAGATCTTTCTATTATTACCGAATCTTTTTTTGATGAACTTCAAGGTTATAATCCGATGAATCCTGAACTTAGTTTGACAATTAAAAAACAGGTGTCAGTGGAACATGATGGCGAATTCATTGAGGCTACTGTCTATTTTTTAAATCCCCTTAAAAAAACTTCGACGATGAGCAAAATTGAAGGAGGGGATTGGCGTGAGTCATTGAAACAACATATTCCTCTTCCTGAAAAAATGACCGATAAACAACGAGTTTATGTCGCTAAGCTTGGCTCCTGTTCCGGAAGGGATATTGTTCCGATTGATATGACACTATATCGGGAATTAATGAATCTTGAGCTTATTGTGGATAAGGGTCGACGTTTGGCTTTGAGTAAGCTCGGTCAAGAGGTCTGCCGTTACCTCTGAAAAGTCACTTTTTAATATTGTATTGATTGAACCTGAAATACCGCAAAATACCGGAAACATTGGCCGCACCTGCGTGGCGACAAGATCAACTTTACATTTGGTTGGTAAGATGGGATTTGAAATCAACGACAAAAATTTGAAGCGCGCGGGTTTAGATTATTGGCCGCACCTTCAATGGCACCAATACTCCACCTACCAAGAATGGTGGCAGAAAGTAGAAAATAAAGAGCGAGTTTTCTTTTTTTCAACGAAGGTGAAAAAATCTTACACAAAACAAAAATTTCAGGCTGGTGATTGGTTTATTTTTGGGCGCGAGACTAGGGGACTGGACCCCGAAATTTTAAGATCTTATCCAGAACAATGTTTGCGGATCCCACAACTGGGGTCTGTGCGAAGCCTGAACTTAGCAACAGCCGCTGCGATCGCTGTTTACGAAGGAATTAGGCAAATTGGCGTCGATGAATAGATCTCCTAGGATCTAGGCTCGAATTAACGTTTTGCGTTAGATCGATCTAACTCCGCACACCTTGCCGTTTTACCCAGTAAGTGTCTATTCTTAAAGGCTATGGTCACAACTGTTTTAGCAAAAATTTTTGGTACAAAACACGATCGCGAGATGAAGCGCATTCAACCCATCGTGAATCAGATTAACTCATTTGAATCTTCGATTAAGGCCTTGAGTGATGAGCAGCTCAAAGCAAAAACTCCCGAATTCAAATCCCGATTATCAAAAGGCGAAACCATTGATAATTTGATGCCCGAAGCTTTTGCGGTTTGCCGCGAAGCTGCTTTGCGAGTTTTGGGGATGAGACATTACGATGTCCAGTTAATCGGTGGATATGTTCTTCACAAAGGAACGATTGCCGAGATGAGAACCGGTGAAGGAAAAACTCTTGTTGCTACGTTACCTGTTTATTTAAATGCGCTCTCGGGAAAAGGCGTTCACGTTGTAACGGTGAATGATTATTTGGCTCGACGGGATGCCGAGTGGATGGGAAGACTTTACGAATGGTTGGGTTTAACCACAGGAATTATTGTTCACGGTTTAAATGATCAAGAAAGAAAAGCTTCTTATGGTGCTGACATAACTTATGCCACCAACAACGAGCTCGGTTTTGATTATCTTCGTGATAACATGAAATTTTCTTTAGAAGATTATGTGCAACGACCGCACAACTTTGCCATTGTGGATGAGTGCGATTCTATTTTGATCGATGAAGCCAGAACTCCCTTGATTATTTCTGGTCCAGCCGAGGCGTCCACCGATAAATATTATGCCATTAATAAAATTATTCCTCATTTGAAACGCGATGTGCATTTCACAATGGAAGAAAAAAGTAAAACAGCTTCATTGACCGAAGAAGGAAATGCTCAGGCGGAAAAACTTTTGGGAATCACCAATCTTTTTGATGCAGAAAATATCGAAATTCTTCACCATGTTTACCAAGGACTAAAAGCACATTATCTTTATCGCCGCGATGTCGAGTACATGGTGAATAACGGCGAAGTGGTTATTGTCGATGAATTCACCGGACGACTTATGCCAGGACGTCGCTGGAGCGATGGATTGCATCAAGCGATCGAAGCCAAAGAAGACGTTGAAGTTAAAAATGAAAACCAAACTTTAGCGACAATCACATTTCAAAATTATTTTCGCATGTACAAAAAACTTTCGGGAATGACTGGAACTGCAGATACCGAAGCTGTCGAATTTAAAAAAATCTATAATTTAGACGTGTCAGTGATCCCGACGAATAGACCTATTTCCCGGGCAGATCACGAGGATGTTGTTTACAAAACGGAACAAGCTAAGTTCAAAGCGATCACGGATGACATCAAACAAAGAGTTCCTAAAGGTCAGCCGATTCTGGTTGGTACTGTCAGTATTGAAAAATCAGAAACACTGAGCTCTTGGCTTAAAAAAGAGAATATCCGACATGATGTCTTGAATGCCAAACATCACGAAAGAGAAGCAGAAATTGTCGCTCAAGCGGGAAGAAAAGCAGCAATTACGATTGCCACCAATATGGCAGGTCGAGGAACAGACATCATGCTTGGGGGAAATCCCGAGGTCATGGCTAAAAAGGCGACCGGCGAAGAATCCGGTCCCGCTTATTTGGACTCGTTAGCCTTATTTAAAAAACAGTGCGAAGAGGAAAGAAAACATGTAGTTGAGGCCGGCGGATTGTATATTGTCGGAACAGAAAGACATGAATCCCGTCGGATCGACAATCAGTTGCGGGGTCGATCGGGCCGTCAAGGTGATCCCGGAGAATCTAAATTTTACCTTTCGCTTGAAGATAATTTAATGAGAATTTTTAATGGCGAAAGAATTCAAAAAGTCATGAGCATGCTCAATATTCCTGAAGATGAACCTATCACCGCAAAAATGGTAACGAGTTCGATCGAGGGAGCGCAACGAAAAGTCGAAGGTCATCACTTTGATGTGCGAAAAAGTTTGCTTGATTATGACAATGTTATGAATATGCAAAGAAATGAAATCTATGGAATGCGACGACGTATTCTTGAAGGTCAGGATATCGAGAGAACCATTTTAGATATGTTGGCTGATGTAACATCTCGGACATTAGATACCTTTGTTCCTGGTGAAGGAAAAAAAGACCAATGGAATATCGAGGGTCTTGTTAATTCTTTGAATCAACAAATGGGTTTGAAGATTCACTTTGATGCGACGGAAGTTAATTCTGAAAAAATTGAAAAAGCCGTGCAAGAAGGCATAAAGACAATTTACGACCAGCAAAAAAACAGCATGGGGCCCTATTTTGAACAAATTCAAAAAATGGTTTTACTTCAACAAATTGATCAAAGATGGAAAGAGCATTTGTTGATTATTGATAAACTCAAAGAAGGAATTGGATTGCGCGGCTATTCGGGAAAAGATCCTTTGATTGAGTATAAAAAAGAAGCCTTTAATGCCTTCAGTATATTGAAAGACACTATTGATAATGACGTTATTGAAAAAGTCATGAGGGTTCAGATCGTTGCTCAACAGGCGGAAGAAGCTCTTGAAAATTTTCGCCCAAGTGGAGTTGATTTAGATGAGCTAGATTATAAATCCCCCGATATAGCCGATATGGATTCTTTCGGGGGACTATCGCGATCGGGAGCTGTTGGGAATGAAAATACCGGCTCTCAAAAGATGACTTTTTCAAGTGGCCCAAGTGAGGCTCCAAAAATGAATAGAGCTGATCGGCGCCGAATGGAAAAAAATCAGAAAAAGAGATAAATGTCCAATTGCCCGAGTTGTTCGCAGAGTATTAAAATTGAGGACTTCCACTTCGGGACTTTATTTACATGTCCAAATTGTCAGAATGTTTTTTTTATAGGATGGGATGGCCAGCCCGAAGTGGCCTCGCAAGAAGTCACTTTTTCTCCGTCAACTTCACCAGAAATGACACCGCAAGCGATGGATTTTATCACTCCATTGAATTCGCCGCCAATGAACGAAGAGCCGATTCTTGATCAGCCTAAAAAAGAAGATTTTAGCGATGTCCTTGAGTTCGCTAATTCTGTCGAGGACAATGGTGTTATTACTTACAACCTCACCATCAAAGGAATAGATTTGTCCCATTTGCATGAACAAATCGTAGAGGCTTTGTCGGATCCAAAGTTCAATTGGCAAGTTGCAGAAATGATGTCGAAAATTCAAAACGGGACCTTGGTGCTCGAATCTTTATCACCAGCAAAAACAGTGGTGTTGGTGCAACGGCTTAAATATCTACCTGTGGAAATTCAGTGGAGGCAAAATGTTCTCACGAATTAATAAGACTGTGCTGTGGATCGCAGTTCCCTTATTATTCATTAATTCTGCGGAAGGCAGTGGGGGTGAGGCAGCAAAAGACGAAGGTAAGGCAGCAGCCCAGATAAAAAGTCCCGAATGGATGGAGTTGAATAATAGTCTGCAAATAATTCGAACTAAGATAAAATCCAAAGAGGATATAATTCACAAATTAATTTCAGAAAAGGCACATATCAAAAACTCGTCGGAAGCCTCAAAGATCGTGAACCAAATGGTTAAGGAACATAAGGAAATGCAAAAGGCCATTGGCGATTATGAAGAAAAACGAAACCTTTTGCAGTATCGGTTTCCCGAGGCTGGACTGGTTAAAGAGCGTGCATATGAACGATTAGAAGGAAAATCTTTAGAGTCCATCGAAGACCAATGGAACTTAGAAAATAAAATAAAAAGCTCGGTAAAAAATATCAAAGAAAAGTATGGCGTTAAGCCAGGTAAGGAAACTCAGGTCGGTAAGCCAGCTCCAAAAGTGAACGAAGTTAATCCCTTGGCCGAACCAATGGTCATTTCGAAATAGAGAAGATTTATTGAACGGGGACAAACTCGGGCATGTATTGGACTTTTTCGTCGGAACGGACCTTTTTTTCGTAATCCGCAAAGGCTTTTCTAGCGGCTTCCTTCTTTTGTTTATCTTCTTGATCTAAGGAAACGTTGAGAGCCGCATTCTTTTTATCGACTGCATCTGCCCTTTTATCGGCTTCAGGCTGCCAAAGGTCGCCCATATAGACAATGGACCCATCATTAAAATGAATTTCTTTGCTGTGCCGAACATTGTCTTCATAAAAAATGTACTGCCAGCGATCTTTGCCGTGCAAACGATTGGTCGAGGTCGGGTTGCCCATTATTTCTACAACATCATGCTTGTCCATACCATTTTGAATTCGTGAAAATTGTTTAAGCATATTGGTTTGGCATGCTGAAAGCACAAAAATGCTCAGGCCTATTAACAAAAGCTGTCTGATTTGGATCATAAGACGACCCCTTCCATCGAGTTCATAGGATATCGGACTTCGAGCAAAAACGAAAAGACTTCCGAAAAGACGACAAGAAATGTCTTAAAATGAGACACTCAGTCGAGTCTTGCCCACGCCTATTTTCTACGTTATTAATTTGGGTATATCTAATTAAACACGCACATAGGCAAAAACGAGCGACAACATGTTGAGGAGCGTATGTCTAATATTGATCAGCAAAACAGCAATGATCCCCATAATCGCCGAGGAATGACCGTATTTATATTCTCTATGACTTTTGTATTCGGTTTTATTATTTACCTTGCCGTATTTCACAAAGGGATTGATTTGGGCCAAAACGAAGTGGATCCAAAAGCAGCGGCTGCTGCAGGTGCCGGACCCGTCTTCGATATTAGCACCGTTAAGGAACCTTGGGTTTCCACGCCAGAAATAGTTACTTATGGAAATAAAATTTTTAAAACCAACTGCGCTATATGCCATGGACCCGAGGGTAAAGGCGATGGCCCTTCTGCAGGGGG
>JBBTCO010000033.1:0-8693 GCA_038043185.1 Bdellovibrionota bacterium | reverse complement strand
AAAGAGTTATCTGATGTTGGGATTGAGGAAAAGTTGGGGACTCAGTTAGATTTAAACATCCCATTTATTGATGAAAACGGTCAAACGGTAAATTTGGGTCAGTACTTTGATGGCAAAACACCAGTGATTTTAAGTATGGTTTATTATTCTTGTCCCGGTTTGTGTAATTTTCATTTGAATGGATTGACCGAAGGCTTAAAAGGCGTCGATTGGAGTTTGGGACAAAATTATAAAATGGTCGCGATCAGCTTTGATCCCAAAGAAAATGCGACAATGGCGACTGCAAAAAAAGAAAATTATTTAAAAGTTTACAATCGGCCTGGAGCTGAAAAGGGCTGGCATTTTTTAACTGGAAGTGCTGAAAGCATCAAAAAAATCACCAACAGCATTGGCTTTAAATACAAATGGGTCGAAGCCGAGCAAGAGTGGTCCCATGCATCGGCAGCGATCGTGGTTACACCTAAAGGTGTTTTATCGAGGTATCTTCCGGGAGTTTTTTTCGAAAGTCGTGATTTAAAATTGGCTTTGAATGAAGCAACCCAAGGTAAAATTGGTAACTTTATTGATTCGTTGGTTCTTTATTGTTTTCAGTACAACCCTCATCAAAGTAAATACACTTTGGTTGCTTTTAACTTGATGAAGCTTGGGGGCGGTTTGATGGTTTTATTAATGGCACTTTGGCTGCTTCCCATTTGGCGACGCAGTTTAAAGATCAAGGAAAGCGCAAGGAGTTAGTTTCATGTTCTGGACAAGCGTAGCTCATGCAGGAAATATGATGCCGATCCCAGCAACGGATATTGCTGTCGAGGTCGATAACCTTTATAACTTTCTACTGATTTCAAGCTTTATTGCTTGCGCAATTTTAATTGGCGGAATGATTTATTTTGTCATTAAATACAAACGAAAAAGTAATAACGATAAAACCGCTTATATAACTCACAACTCATTTCTTGAGTTTCTTTGGTCATTTATTCCATTAGTTGTTTTCTTGGGTGTTTTTGGTTGGGGTTGGCATGTTTATCATGAAATGAGAAAAATGCCAGCTAACGCTCTGGAAATTCACGTCCAAGGCAAACAGTGGGCTTGGGAGATCGAGTACAAAAGCGGTGTTAAAACCGCTAATCTAATCGTTGTTCCTATTGATACTGATGTGAAATTGATTATGAGTTCTATTGATGTTCTTCACAGCTTTTTTGTTCCTTCTTTTAGAATTAAACAAGACGTTGTCCCGGGTCGGTACACAAGCCTTTGGTTTCGAGCCAATAAATTTGGCGAGTTTCATATTTTTTGTGCCGAGTTTTGTGGAACTCAACACTCGGGCATGATTGGAAAATTGAAAGTTGTTACCCAAAAAGAATACGAAGAATGGCTTGAGGAAGAATCTAAAGTTGGAACTTTGCCTTTGGCTAAACGTGGAGAAAAATTATTTCAAGTTAAGGCCTGCTCAGGTTGTCATTCCGCTTCCGATTTAAGCGTGAAGGTGGGGCCGCCATTATTTCAAAAGTTTGGCGCTTCTCGTGAAGTCGCTGACGGACAAAATGTTGTTATCGATGAAAATTATGTTCGTGAATCAATTTTGAACCCAAATGCAAAAATTGCAAAAGGCTTTAACCCTGGAATCATGCCTACTTTTGCGGGACAGCTGAGTGAAGTTGAACTCAATGCCTTGCTCGAGTACATCAAAGGATTAAAGTAAGGAGACCTTATGGCAGCAACTACGAATGCCTCTTCAGATTTAAATTATATCACGGAATTTAAAGGGATTAAATCTTGGTTAACTTCCCTTGATCACAAGCGCATTGGCTTACTTTATATGATGGCCGTTCTAACTTACTTTCTTTTTGGCGGCATCATGGCTTTGCTTCTTCGTTTGGAACTTTTTAGTCCTGGCGCAAATTTCCTGAGTGCCGATCAGTACAATCAGGTCATGACATATCATGGGGCCGTCATGGTCTTCATGGTTATTATTCCTGGAATTCCAGCAATTTTAGGAAATTTCTTTTTGCCGATTCACATTGGTGCAAAAGATGTCGCCTTTCCTCGCTTGAACTTAGCGAGCTGGTATATTTTTATGATTGGTTCTATACTTGCGGTATCAACTCTTTTTACTTCTAAAATTGATACTGGATGGACTTTTTATACTCCGTATTCCCTTAAAACCAGCACCGCTGTTATTACTATGGTTTTTGCAGCTTTTATTATGGGAATGTCGTCAATTTTAACGGGACTGAATTTCATCGTCACAGTTCATAAATTACGAGCACCTGGAATGACCATGCATCGAATTCCATTGTTTGTTTGGGCGCTTTATTCAACAGCAATTTTGCAAGTATTGGCAACACCTGTACTTGCGATCACCTTACTTTTGTTGATTGCAGAGAGAGCTTTTGGCGTGGGAGTTTTTAATCCAGAGCTCGGTGGTGATCCCGTTTTATTCCAACATTTTTTCTGGTTTTATTCTCATCCTGCCGTTTACATCATGATTTTGCCAGCAATGGGAATTGTGAGTGAGTTAATTGCAGCATTTTCTCGCAAAGTGATCTTTGGTTACACCGCAATTGCTTATTCTTCGATTGGTATTGCCGCAGTTTCATTTTTTGTCTGGGGACATCATATGTTTGTTTCTGGTCAATCCGAAATCGCTGGCGTGCTCTTTTCATTTTTGACCATGCTGGTGGGGGTTCCTACCGCAATCAAAATGTTTAATTGGTTAGCTACTCTTTATAAAGGATCAGTGAGTTTTCAGTCACCAATGTTATTTGCTCTTGGTTTTATGTTTTTATTCGCGATTGGCGGAGTAACAGGAATCATTTTAGCGGTGATGGGTGTCGATGTGCATTTCCATGATACTTATTTCGTTGTTGCCCATTTTCACTATGTGATGGTCGGCGGAACTTTGATGGCTTTAATGGGTGGATTTTATTACTGGTTTCCAAAAATGTTTGGGAAAATGTTTAATGAATCTTTGGCACAGATAAGTTTTGCCTTAATCTTCATCGGATTCAATGTCACTTTTTTCCCTCAATTTATATTAGGTTCGATGGGAATGCCTCGTCGGTATTTTGATTACATTCCTGCGTATCATTCTTTAAATTCAATTTCGACGGTGGGATCTTGGCTGATTGCTTCGGGATTTTTCCTTTCTGTTTATATTTTTTGGCAAGCCTTTTGCCATGGAGCTAAAGCCCCCGCAAATCCATGGGGAGCAAAAACTTTAGAGTGGCAAATTCCATCGCCACCAATTCATACGAACTTTGAAGTTGAACCTATAATCAAGGCAGGACCATATGAGTACAGGTAATACAACGCACGCATCGCACGTCGCGCACCATTTTCGGGATTCCGAACATCAGTTCGATAGTGCCAAACAAGGCATTTGGCTATTTATGGCCACCGAGATTTTAATGTTTGGCGGTCTTTTCGTTGCCTACATTATTTTTCATGCAATCTATCCTGAAATGTTTGCAGAAGGCGCCAGTCATTTGGATTGGAAAATGGGATTTCTAAATACACTGGTTCTGATTTTTTCATCTTTGACGATGGCCTTGGGAATTCATTTTATTCAAGTAGGGCAGCAGAAAAAAGCAGTGGTTAGCCTTGCCCTGACAATTCTTTGTGGTGCCATTTTTATGGTGGTTAAATATCTGGAATACACTCACAAGTTTCACTTAGGCTTGTTCCCTGGACGATTTTTAAATCCCGAGGTTGTCCATGCCACCCATCAGAATTTGGGAATGTATTTTGGACTTTATTTTTGCATGACAGGTCTTCATGGAACTCACGTGTTGATCGGTATGGGATTAATCACTTGGGTTATGATTAAAACTATAAAAGGCGATTTCAATCCTGAATATTTTACTCCTGTTGAAGGAGTTGGAATTTTTTGGCATATCGTTGATTTAATTTGGATCTTTTTGTTTCCTTTGCTTTATTTGGTGGGCTGATTTTTTTAGGAGTAAAAAATGGGAAATCATAATTCACACGGCACGACGCACACGCATCATATTGTTCCATTTAAAATTTATATGATGACCGCAGGTGCGCTTTTTATCCTGACTTTTGCAACAGTCGGCTTTCATCAAATGCACTTAGGATCTTTGGCTGCTCCCGTGGCCTTCCTGATCGCCAGTGTTAAAGCGGCGTTAGTTTTGCTTTATTTTATGGGTTTAAAATATGACAACCTAATGAATCGAGTTATTTTTGGCACGGCCTTCTTTTTCTTGTTACTGCTATTTGCTATCTGTGCCTTGGATATTTGGACAAGAATTTCTGAAATAAGCACCTTATAATGATGAAAGCATTTAAACTCTACTCATCATTAACTAAAATCGGCATTGTCATCTTTGTTCTGCTTGCTACGCTGGCAGGCTATATTACGGGCTATCAAACCGAAAATAAATTCGAGATGACTCACTTATTATTAACCTTGTTGGGAGTTTATTTACTTAGTTCAGGCAGTTTAGCTTTGAATCAAGTTCAAGAATATAAACTAGATAAAAAAATGAAACGCACCTCCACTCGGCCAGTGGCTTCCGGAAAAATCACGCCGGTAGCAGCAGGTAGTTTTGCTTTAGGATTCTTAGTGTCTGGATTATATTTATTATCGATGGTTAATCTGACCTCGGCTGGTCTTGGGCTTTTAACTGTAATTTTATACAACGGCGTTTATACATACATATGGAAACCAAAATGGATTTACGCCGCTGTCCCAGGCGCCATTCCTGGAGCTCTTCCTGTGTCCATTGGTTACGCGGCTGTAAATACAGATTTGTTTAATTCCGAATCTATATATTTATTTTTAATTTTATTTTTATGGCAGATGCCACACTTTTGGGCTTTAGCAGTCAGATTCAAAGATGATTATGCCGATGGC
Source organism: Bdellovibrionota bacterium (assembly GCA_038043185.1). GTDB lineage: Bacteria > Bdellovibrionota > Bdellovibrionia > Bdellovibrionales > Bdellovibrionaceae > UBA5009. The sequence goes on along the minus strand of JBBTCO010000033.1, from coordinate 3,820 downwards.
GGAGTGCCAACACTGCCCGTAGCTTTAGGTATGGACAAAACATTCTATCAAATGGGTATGTACACTTTGTTGTATGCGGGCGTGGCGATAGCTTCACCATTTTTTGTTCGCACCAGCTGGATTTACATTTTATGTGTGGTGCCGCTATCGATTAAATTGATATTGGAATTTAGAAAATATCATAAAGCGGCTGGGGAGACTGGTTGGTTTCGATATTTTATGTGGGTTAATGTGAGCGTCCTCGTGTATCTTTTCGTTCCCGCGGCTGATAAGTGGAACTTTCTCTTCTTCAATACTAACTAGCCGGTTTAAAACAGCAAATATCTGCGTTCTCGGCCAAAAACTTCCTTCGACGTGCAGGAAGCACGCCCTCAGTCAGTTTTTGACCTGCGGCCTTGATCTTTGCTGTTTTAATTCCGGCTTGGGAAGCGGGTGCGGGGGAATGGGAACGGAACGACGGTGAAATTATATTTTGTCGGCGGCAGGGGTGTCCGGTTGACAAAACGGATGGGCTTTTTTAAAGAAGTCGAGGCTAAGGCAATGAGCGTTGATTTTTAGAAGAAGCGGGTATGGCGAGAGGTCCACTTTGAATCGTTGCGCCGAGAAAATTTGGGGAATAAGGAATAAATCAGCGGCCGAGACCTCGTCACCGAAACAGAATTGGCCATGAGTCTTTTTCAGAATATTTTCGCAGGCCTCAAAACCTTTTTTAGACCAGATAGAAATCCATTCTTCCTTTTGAGCTTGAGTGTAAGCATGTTTGGTTTCCAGATATTGTAGAATCTTAAGATTGCAAACTGGGTGCATAAAAGAGTTTATGTTTTCACAAAATTGCCGAATGCGGGCGCGTTTTTGGGAGTCCGCAGGAAAAAGTGAAGGGCGAGGGAAAACTTCATCCAAATATTCAATAATGGCCATGGATTGAGCTAAGGTCATCCCGTCATGAACCAGAGTCGGAACTTCCGCCATTGGATTTAGGTTTGTGTATTCTGTTTTGTGCTGTTCGCCGCCATTGTTGATCAGGTGAACCGGTTCATATTTAAAGTCTAAATTTTTAAAGTGCAGTGCAATTCGCACACGATAGGAAGTTGAGCTTCTAAAATAGTTGTAAAGAACGAGCTCTGACATAGAATAATTCCTGTGTTAATAAATAATATCAAAGAACAGAATCAGCTTTTCAGCAAGTTTTTACGGCCGATAGCCATCATTTTATTATATATGTCGGTGCAAAGGTGGATTTTTGAACTTGTGGCGGGGCTTAACGTAAGACGCCCCATTAGCGGAACTGAATATTCACAGATTTATTTGATGGGCTTCAGATTTGATTTGCTGGTTTGGGCTTTAATTTTTGCACCGCTTTTTTTACTGATTTTCCTGAAATTGAAGATGAAAAATAGAATTTTTGTAACACAAATTTATTTTGCTATTTGCTGGTTGATTATTTCAGCAATAAATTTTGTCAATTTGCCTTATTTTGCACTTTACCAAAAACATCTTAATAAGCCCGAATGGAGTAGTTTGAATGTATTCAAATTATTCAGTGATTGGATGGATGGGCGAAACCTTTTTTTTAAATCAGCGGTTTTAATTTTTATTCTTTTGATCACTTGGCGCGGATTTTTAGAGATTTATCGGGTTGGCGTCCGGTTCGCTTCGCAAGCAAATGCGCCACAGGACCTCACTCTTAACCCGCGGGGGCTGGGTAAAGAAGTTCTACAGTTGTTTTTCGTATTCATTCTTGTCGCTTTTTGTGCACGTGGCACACTAGAAGCTCACCATTTGAGGCGTGAAGATAGTTCTATTAGCCCTTATTCGGAATGGAATGAGTTAGTTTTAAATCCACAGTGGTCTTTTAATAAGGACGATCGTTAGCTCGGCGCTCCTTAGTCGTCGTTAACTAAGAGACAATTCACTTTGAATCAAATAAAACTAATGAGTCACGTTTTTAGGATCTTAATTTTTCGCAAAGGAGTTTTTATGAAAACTTGGATTCAGAAATTGGTTTTGTTTGGATTAGCGACTGCAGTTACTGCATTTTCAACGGCTGTTATTGCTGCTGAATTTAATGCCGAAGTCGGATTTCGACAGCAATCAGGCGATGGTGGAACGGGTTTCAATTCAAAATCAGAAGTGGGATATCAGTTAGGCATGACGGGAAATTTTGATATCAACGGTCCATTGATGTTCAGAACGGGATTATTGTACACGCAAAGACCACTCACCATTGAACTAACATCAAGTGCGGCCTCTTCAGCTAAGGTGTCTTTAACTTACTTCGATGTACCTTTAACTTTGATGTACAAGTTTGAAGATTATGGCGGAGCTTATGCTGGAATAATTGCTGCTGTTAATTTGGATAAAAATTATTCTGGAACTGGAACGCTGGCCGGTGGAACAGTTACAAATGCAAAATCCATGATCACGCCGTTTATTTTGGGTGCCGCTTTTAAATTTGCTCCGGGCATGGGAGTTAATATTTATTTTGAATCTGGTGGCGATGTTTCGGATACGCTTAAAAGCTATCGCGCGGTCGGTGCCAATTTTATGTTGAGCTTTGATTAAACCAAAAGGAAGCTTCAAATGAAATTAGGCAGTCTTAAGTCATCCAATAATCCTGATGGGGAATTAATTGTTGTTTCACGGAATTTGAAAAAAGCCGTGAAAGCGACATCAGTTGCTTCATCTTTGCGAGCAGCACTTGAAAATTGGAAAAATTCTGAACCACAATTAAGAAAAATTTCTGCACAGTTGGATGCAGGAACTGCAGCTCAAGCATTTGATGTGAACGAAAAAGATTTGCATTCAGCTTTGCCCAGAACTTGGTTATTCGCTGATGGATCTTCCTTTATTTATCATATTAAACTAGTTCGCAAATCTAGAAATGCAGCTTTGCCCGAGACATTGACGACTGTTCCTTTGATTTATCAAGGTGAGTGCGGTCGTTTTTTAGATCCTTTGGAAGATATTCCACAAGTCGACTTTTCTCATGGTACCGATTTCGAAGGTGAAGTCGGTGTGATTGTTAATTTTGTCCCAATGGGAACCACTGCCGAAGAAGCCATAAAGCATATTCAATTGGTGGTATTAATTAACGATGTTTCGTTGCGAGGTTTAATTCCTGAAGAATTAGGTCAAGGCTTTGGTTTTTTTCAAAGTAAGCCGGCATCAGCACTGTCGCCTTTTGCAGTGACTCCGGATGAGCTTGGTGCGGATTGGAAAGAGGCTCGTCTGCATTTACCCTTAGATATTCAATACAATGGAAAATTTTTTGGCAAAGCCAATGCGGGCGAAATGCATTTTCATTTTGGACAACTGATTGCTCATGCGGCTCGCACGCGCGATCTTCAGGCTGGAAGTTTGATTGGCAGCGGTACTGTCTCCAATGAAAATCCAGAAATGGGTTCAAGTTGTTTGGCAGAAAAAAGAATGATTGAACAAATTAAAACTGGAAAAATCGAAACTCCATTTATGAAAATTGACGATACGATCGAGATTTCTATGAAATCAGCGAGTGGTGAAAATATATTTGGTCGAATCTTTCAAAAAGTAAAGTCGGCTAAGAAGTGAAATCACAGCGTCTGCTTGTCGATGGTTTTTCTAAGCAAGCCACTGTCCTAAGAAGTTTTTTTGAAAAACAATTTGCCAGTCCACTTAAAGCTCATCCAAAAAGATTCGTTTGGGATTATTGGAATGTGCCAGATCAATATCGTTTGATTCGTACTCCGGCTTATCATTATTTTCCAAAAAAATTGTATCAAGATTTTCATTCGGCCTTGGTGCAATGGGGGCGTGAAAATCTGGGCTGCCATGATATTTCCCC
>JBBTCO010000032.1:0-14986 GCA_038043185.1 Bdellovibrionota bacterium | reverse complement strand
CTTTGTACTCAACTGCTAACGTAATTGAGAGCGGCTTACATTTGGTGTGCTCAAAAGTTTCCATATCGTCAAACTCGATGGTTTTACTCGGAGGAAATAACAAGTTTGATTTTCTTAGGACCTCTTGAGCCTGGATGCCTAAGAAAATAAACTTTCTCACAACAGTTTTTCGAGCCAAACATAAAAGTCTAGCAGCTTGACGCTGCGACACCCCCGAATACAGAAGTTTCTTTAGAGCTTCGTTCTTATGACGCTTATTTTGTCGGTAACACGCTTGAAAAGTCGCACTAGAAAAACACTTCAAACAAGTCTTGCACCGATAGCGCTGAACATAACTTGAATCAGAAGTCCGATAGTATTTCCCAATCCGAACAAAACTCAGTTCATTTTCGGAATTATTATTTTTATCTTTGCAAGAGATACATTTGATACGCACTTGAGCCAACAGATAGCAAAGTCCCAGCCAATACTCTTTCTACCTTGATGAAACTTTAAACCCATCAACAACTAAGTCCGCCAGTTTAAAAACACTTTCGGAATCAATCGACCTCATGCACTCGTGTGTTCCTAAAGGACATTTACGATGCCCATGGGGCCCGCAAGGTCGACACAAAAGACCTTCCTTTTCAACAACATAGGAATGATTCGACCACGGACGAAAGCCAAATTCAAGAATAGTTGGTCCGAACACACTAATCGTTGGCGTGTTCGCACAACAGGCTAAGTGGGTCGAAGCACTGTCATTTCCAATCATCAATAGGGATCTCGCCAAAATTAATGCGGATTCATAAACACTTGTTCTGCCGACAAGATTAAGACTGTTAGGAATTTGTCGATGAATTCTTTTCCCCAGCTCTTCTTCTCCGGGGCCTCCCATAATAAAAACCTGATAGCCCTTTTGCTGAAGATCCCGACCGACATTTACAAAGCCCTCTTCCGTCCACATTTTTGTGGCCCAAACACTGCCAGGAAACAACAAAATCCATTTTGATTCGGAAGTCCATTTTAAGTTTAAATGATTTTCCAAACGCTGAAAGCTAAAATCATCGGCTAGCAATTGGGACTTTAAATTTAATGAACACCACTCGGGTATAAAACTTAATTTTCCATTTTGATCTTTTTTATAAAAATTATTTTGCAATGCCAGTTGCTCGACTTGTACTTCAAGTTCCTTGTCCAAAGGGAAAAGCAAACTCATTTGTCTTAAGGGATCCGGCCATCCTTGTGGTTTCAATATTCTTTGGTCAAAAATAAAAGAATTCCAAAATTTTTTGAAAGAAACTTTATGGTCGGCTTTAATTTTTAGGCTCAAAAATGCGGTTCTTAAAGATTCATGAGGAGAAAAAATATATTCTATAGAGTTTTCATTTAATAGTGATACGGCACTCGAGTAGCTTGAAGTATCCCCTTTGACAACTTCGACCACTTTATCAACAAGTTTTGTTTTAAGAAAAAAATCACCCAGGTTTTTGCGACATAATAAAATCACTTCATGATGCGGCCAAATTTTACGAAGATGACGAAAAAATGGAACTCCCAGCAAAAGGTCGCCCAGAAAGGCCGTTTGCACGACTAAGAGAGATCGAGCATTGAACTTTTCTTTGTCTGTAAGATTTGGCACGACGACAGTCTCCGATTTAATCGTTGCTGAACATCTACAAGATCCAACAAATCGTAACACATCACGGTCTTTTGACAAGACCTCTTCCAGCAAGGACTGCATGTCGCCGTCGTCAATATAGCTTCGCCTCGGCCAAAAAAATCAATTTCATGAGCGCAGCTGGGTCCAAACCACGCCACTGTCGAGACCTGTTGTGAAATGGACATATGCATTCCTAAACTGTCTCCGGTGAAAATAACATCGCAGGCCGCAACGCTGATTAAGCCGTCGCGCAATCCTGATTGAGTGTCACTTTGAACGACCCGCAGACCTTCTGCGATTTGAAGATTTCGCTGCCGATCTTCCACCCCGCCAAGTAAGACGACTTGCACATCCTGTCGTTCAGCAAATTTTTTAATCAATTCGCGATGATTTTCTACTGTTAATTTTTTTGCGGGCAAAAAAGAACTACAGCCGGTATTGATTCCAAGAATTTTTCTATTTCCATTCCCACTCCAAACTGATTTTCGGTAGGCAACTTCAACTTGCTCCGATGCAGCCAAAGGTAAATAATAATCTTCTGCAATTGCCTTATCGGACAATTCCAAAGCTTCAATCGTTAGCTGCAGCTCAGACTTTTTATTTTTATAAAATTTAAGGTCATCGTTAAGACCAATCTGCCAAAGTTCCTGGGCCGAAGAGTTTGCTGGCAGAATCGCACCCGTCAATGGATCCGCAATAAAACCATAAATTTTCTGGGCATGTGTAAAGGATAAAACTCCCGAGGCTTCTAAAGACTTATCCACAACGTAGGCCACATCAAATTTCAAAGATTTAAGTTTTAGTAAATCTGTATTCTCGGTCGTCAACACGCGATCAATTAAATTATTATGAGTTAACAAATGATGTGCTGGTCGTTGAGTCACCCAAGTCAGATGAGCTTGCGGATGTTTTTTGTGAATCAATTTTAATAATCCTGTTGAGCGAACAACCGCCCCTAGGGCACCCAGATGAATAAGTAAAATTCGACTTTGCACCTTGCTTTGTGACGTACAATTTTCATCACAAATTGAATTCAATCCACAGGGTTTATAACCGGAAAAATATCTACACTGAATAACTGCCATTCTTTTATTTTATATTGAAGGTATTTGGAACTCGATAAAAGCCACTAAATTCAGACTTTCGTCACGGCTGTCCAGGATTCAATTTCACCACTTCTGAGACCAAGGTCCCAATACGAATACTGCATTCAATACGTAAAATATATTTTCGATCATCGTCAGATAACCAAATATAAATATCACCCATGGGCTTGAACAATCCCTTCACCATCATTTCTGGCTTAACAACAATGGTCGAAAACTCACCCGCTTCGGTTTTCAATTTTTCTTTTCTTAATGCAGTTCCTTTAAAGGTCAAATTTTCCTGATCGTGAGCCACTCGAAAAGAATATTGTTTTCCAACTTCCCATTTGAATAAGCGCATATAAAATAAAGTACTAAACACATTCTGTGAATAACTTAGAATGTCCCATTGAAGTTTTTTTTCTTCCTTCCCGTCCTTTTCAGTAACCTTTTTTTCCCAGTAAGTGGCTTTCATTTGGTCAAAATCAAAATAAGACTTTGCTTGACGTAATTGTGCTGATTCTTTCACGTCAAGGGTAAATACTCTGGGAATCATCAGATTAAAATCCATTAAGGTTACAGCGCGATCATCAACACTGTAAAAAGAAGAAAACATACGTCCGCTGCGAATTTCGGTGGCAAAAGAATAAGATTTCTGACCATTCACTTCAACGAAGGGTTCAACTTTAAACGCCAACTCACCTGCTGATACCTTGAAGTAATGAACATCATGAACGACTTCTTCACCAACACGGAAAGGATCAACTAGAGGGCGACGAGCTAAGCCAAAGCCTTCGGTGTCTTCCAGATCGGGTTCTCTTTGAGTCGCTGCAACTTCATTTTTTTTATTTGCCAGTTTTGTTTTTCTTTTTTTACCTTTTGACTTAACTTCGGAAGGAATTTGAGTTGGAGCCTTTTTCGCTACGCCCGATTCCGGCAAAGTCGTTGGCGCCAATCCCGCTGGAATAATTTTAACTTGTTTTTCAAACTCATCGTTCTTATTTAATTGTTCAATTTTATCGTATTTCAAATACGACGACTTACATGACGTCAGAAACAATATAACACCAAATATAAGAAATAACTTCACTCAAAGACCTTCCAGCGACGATGGACCCACATCCATTGATCGGGATATCGTCTCACAATCTTTTCAATTTGATCAGTAAAATTTTGCGTTAGATCTGCGATGGTCTTGTCTTTTCCTTCAGAAATAAGATTTTCTAATTCCAATTCGGGTTCAAAAACCAAATGAACTTTTCCATCTTTTCCTTCAAATGTATAAACTGGCACTACCGGAGATTTTGTTTTCAAATAAAACAGCGCCAGACCATAGGCCGTACCCGTTTTTTTTCCAAAAAATGATGTTTCTACACCATAAGGTTTCCCCATGAACTGATCCAATACAAAAATTACGCAAGCTTTATTCTTAATCGCCTTTAAAATTTCAAACGGAGTTTGCCGCCCATGCGGTTCAATAAATTTAACACCTTGGCCTTTTCGGATATAAAACCACAAATTATTGAACCAAGCTGTTTTAAAAAATTTTGAAATCAGGTACACATCGATCCCCAACATGGAAATCAAACTTGCACCCATATCACCGCTTCCCACGTGCATACTTAATAAATAAACACCTTTATTTTTTTTTAAAGCTGCCTGAATATTTTCAACCCCTTCATAAACTGCGTTTTCTTCAACCCAGGACTTTGTCAGCATCGGCAGTGTAAAGAACTCAAGAAAATTAGAGCCAAGTTGGTAAACGCTCTGCCTGCCGATTTTTACTTTTTCTTGCGGATTCATTTCAGGAAAAGCGATATCCAGATTTTGTATTATTATTTTTCGACGGAAGCGTAGAATGTCAAACCACAGCACTCCCAATAGGGCGCCAATTCCTCGCAAAAATTTTCTAGGAATGCAAAAAATAAAAAAACTTATTAAGTTAAGACAATTTTTGAAAAATATATTCATCAAATTCTTGTTGAGAATTTTTCATCTCAAACCCCATTCGCAAAATAGCCAGTGGAACATCTTTCGGCCATATGTTTTTAATTTTAACCGCATCTTTTTCCGTGGTAATAAATAAGGACTGCCGCAAAGTTTTTAATCCAATCAATAGCTGCACATCATCCGCAGTGTAACGATGATGATCAGGGAAAAATTTTATATCAACCTGAAGATCTTTTCTGTAAAGCAGCAGCAAAGAACGAAAGGATTCAGGTCTAGCCAGGCCACAAAACATAAAAACTCGTTTTGGTAAATTATCCAATAAGATTGGTGACCCATCGTGGACGGAAACGATCGACTCGATCACAGAATCAAAATTAAATAGTTTTTTTTCTGGATACTCCTGACGAAATTTCTTAATCATTGTTCCTTCGGCCAAATTTGACTTAGTCACCACCAAAGCATCGGCTCTTTTTAAATTCTTCAAAGACTCACGCCCACGACCCAAAGGAAACCAACGATAGTTTGCCTCAGAATCAGTGGCATCCAACAAAACAAAGTCCAAGGTTCTAGCCAATTTTCTGTGTTGAAAACCATCATCAACGACAATCACATCAACTTTTTCTTTACGAATTAAATCCAAAGCAATTTCATACTTTTTTCTGCCAACATAAACACGGGCTTCAGAATGCTTTTGAGCAAGCAAAGTTGGTTCGTCACCAAAGAAATAGGCGGCGTTTGGCAAACTGGCGTCAACTCGAACTGGTTTTTTGGCCTGAGCTTTATAGGCGCGGCTGACAATTCCAACTCTCATTGATTTACTCAAACATCGGGAAATCAAAAAATCGGTAAAGGGTGTCTTTCCAGTTCCACCGACAGTTAAATTGCCAACACTAATGACTGGCACACTGAGTTTAGTCGCTCGAATCCATTTTCGATCATACAACCAGTTTCTGGTCATCGAAAAAAAACCATAAATTAGGCTCAGAATTCCTAAAAAAAAATTCATCGAGAAAAAAACTCCTCTAAACTTTCCACCACTCTTCGCGTTGCTCCTTTTTCACCTAAGCAATTAATAAGCTGTTTTAAATTATTTCTTTGTTCTTCAGCTTTTTTAGGATTTAAAATTAGCTCTTCCATCAAGCGAGTTAACTCTTCTGGATTAGCCTGGGATTGAAATCTTTCCGGAGCAACTTCTTGGCCCAATATTAAGTTTACCAATCCAAAAAATTTTGTCCCATGAACCAGAAGTTTTGCGATCAGAGCGGTTAACGGTTTCATGCGGTACATGATAACCATTGGCTTCTGTAACAATCCCACCATCAGGGTCGCTGTTCCCGAAGCCACCATAACAAAATCTGTTAGCGAAATCATATCGAAAGGCTCTCTTTTCATAATGACATAAGGGCAGCGGAAGTTTTCCAAATAGGGCATCAATCGTTCGCGATCAAAAGTAGGCGCCACCAAAATAACGATTTTTAATTTTTTTATTTTTGTCGAAAGCCGCCGAGCCACTTCCAATTGAATTTCAAAATGCTGTTGAAGCTCTAATCTTCGACTGCCAGGCATTAAACCCAAAACAATTTCATCTTTGGCTATGCCGCATCTTTGTCGTTCGTTCATCACCCATTCAGGATCCAAGTATTTCTCGTTAAGTTCATCCAGTATAGGATGACCGACGAACTGATTTTCCACCTGATGTTCTTGGTAAAATGGAATTTCAAATGGAAAAAGTAGAAATACTTTTTTACAGTACTTTTTGATGGTTTTAACTCGCCCCCGGCGCCAAGCCCAAACTTGCGGAGAAATATAATACACCACTGGAATACCAAGTTTATGCAATTTTTTTGCAAGCATTAAATTGAATTCCGGATAATCCATAACGATTGCGACTTTTGGGCGACGTTTCGCAGATTCAGAAACCAATTTATCAAAAACAGACTTCAATAGACCAAAATGACTTATGATTTCCGCGGCACCAACAATGGCCATCTCTTCCGATTTTCCAATTCGTTCAAATCCCAAGGCTTCCATTTCAGGACTGCCGACTCCAAAACCGTGAATTTTTTTTTCATTTTTTTTCCAGTGCTCGAGCAATCGTTGAGCATAAGTTACGCTTGATGCTTCGGCTGCAACAATGAGCACTGAATCCATTATTTTAACTCAATTTTTTTATGAATTTTTTCAATCCAAATAAGAGCTTTCAAACCATCTTCGCCAGTGACTTCTGGCTTTTGATTTTTTGTAATACAATCAAAAAAAGATTGAGTCTCGATTTGCAGAGCATCTTTTTTATCAACAGTCCAATTTGTTATCTTCATTGGCTCTGCTTCAGTCCCTTTTTCGATTTTTTGCAGTTCCATAGTAGCGGTATTAGCAAATAAAATCTGTCCCTTACAAATACTACGAATCGATCGTTGAGCCAGCGGTGCCGCACGACTCACCGAAATAGCTGCTTCGATACCATTTTTCATTTTCAGATAGGCCGTTGCAACATCCGTGCTTTTTGACAGAAGAGTCACTCCAGTAACCTCAAAATCAAGGATTTCAGACTGACTCATCCACAACAACAAATCCAAATCATGAATCATCAGATCATGAAGTACACTGACATCGGAGCCGCGAGCTTTGAAAGGACCTTGTCGAATAAATTCAAAATTCAGTGGCGATTCTAAGTGTTTTTTAAACTCAATAACTGCGGGATTAAATCTTTCAATGTGACCGACGGCTAATTTAACATTTTTTTGTGCTGCTAAATTAACCAACTCTTCAGCCTGAGCCAAAGTGGCTGTGATCGGCTTTTCGACGAAAACGTGCACTCCGGCACTTAAAAATAGTTTTGCAATATCAAAATGCGCCGTTGTGGTCGTCGCAATTGTTACCGCATCGATCTTTCCAACTAAATCTTTTGGAGTATTAAAGGCTTTAGTTCCCAATTCAATGGCAATTTTATTGGCCTGCGAGGGACTGAAATCACAAACTCCGACTAAATTGACATCTGGATTATTTTTGTGCTTTTGTGCGTGAAAATTTCCAAGATAGCCAACCCCAATCACCGCCGTTTTAAGTTGAGCGCCATTTTTTTTAGGAATTTCCATAGGGGTGCCTTCCAACTAAACCTCCGGCGATTTATTCATCAAGTTCAGTCATTCTTCGCTCGCCGCGATGAATAGCAATTCCGCGCTTCGAGCTTCGAATGAAATGAAGCAAATAATCTATATTTTCTGTTGCTGTACACTCATGTTGAATGCGAGCAACGGCCTCGTCGATAGTTCCTCGGCCCATGATAATAATACGAATAGCCTTGTGAATATTTTGAACTTCATCTTTTGAAAATCCTTTTCGAAGCAAACCCACTTTATTTGTCGCCCGACAAATCGCATAGGTCCCTTGAGCTCTGGAGAAGGGCAGAATGTCTTTATTAATAACGCTGCTTCCAGCAATAAAAGAATTTTTTCCAACTTTGGTGAACTGGTTAAAGGCGCAGATTCCACCGATAACAACATTATCTTCAATTTCACAATGCCCACCCAGATGAGTGTCATTGGCCATGATCACATTATTTCCAATCTTACAATCATGGCCCACATGAGTGTAAGCCATGAAATAGGAATTGTTTCCCAAGACCGTTTTTCCTTCGGCCTTAGCTGTCGCAATATTTACCGTTGAAAACTCTCGGAAGACATTGTTATTCCCAATAATAAGCTTTGTCGGTTCCCCTTTATAGGAAATATCTTGAGGAGGTCCTCCGATGACTGCCCCGGGGCAAATGTGATTGTTTTCGCCAATTTCTAAAATCCCAGAACGGCATCCGACGGTTGCGTGACCTTCAACGAAAGTGCCCTTACCAATTTTAACTTTTCCCTGAATTAAACAGTAAGGACCGATTTCAACATCAGCCCCAAGTTCCACATCCGGAGATAACACACTGGTAGGATGAACTTTCATATTTATTTTTCTTTTTCAAAAGCTTTCAGAATTTCATCGGTAATATCAAGAGCGGCCTCGTGGTACAAAACCATCGCCGTATTTTCTAAAATAAGATTATAACCTTTTTCTTTAGCAATCTTGGCAATAACTTTACGCATTTTTTCGATGATCGGACCTGTTAAGTCCTGTTCCTTTTTCTGAATTTCCATTTGATTGGTGCCAACGATTTGACGAAACTTCATCATCTCTTCTTGAAAGCCGGCTTGCTTTTGTTGGAAAGCTTCTTCAGACATAACTGATTTTTTTCTTTCCAAATCTTCGCTCATTTTTTTCAGATCAGTTTCTTTTTTTTGTAATTCTTTCTTTTTCTTTTCAAAATCACCTTCCAACTCGGCCTTCGCTTTTTTTCCAGCGGCAGAACCTTGAATCGCCTTTTGCATATTTACAACACCAATTTTAAGTTCGGCGCGTGCGCTGACCGCAACTAACATAAAAACTAAAACCACACAGGTCTTTGCAACATTTAATAATTTCATAACTATTCCTTTCAATGCCTTAAAATGGCGTTCCAATCGAAAATTCAAAATTAACACTGTCATGATAGTCCACATCGCGGTTCAAAGGGAACCCCCATTCAAAACGCAATGGGCCAATCGGCGAAAACCAACGAATACCAAATCCCACGTCACTAAATAACTTATTATCAGAAAGCACATCTTCGGCTTGGCCCACATCATAGAATGCCACTCCAAACATGGAAGCTTCATTAATCAATGGAAATAAAATTTCCCCTTGATACATCAGTTGCTGGCTGCCCCCAAAAAACCTTCGCGAGTTGATATCTGCCTGCGCTGGCGTTTGAAATAGAGGAGTTCCCATCAGTTTGTTTTTTAAAAAAGTAGATTGGACCATCTTTCCAACACGGGCTGCCCGATAACCCCGCAAAGAATAAGGACCACCCAGCAGATACAACTCATTGAATGGAATCTCTCGATCACGATCAGTGGATTCAATACGAGCATAAGAAAATGAATTACGAATAACAACGTCCCAAAATATATTTTTGAAATATCGGAAGTCACCGTTGGCTTTGTAATAGCGAAGGTTTCCTCCGAAAGGTCCTGTCAGCGAGTATCCAGCCCTTGCATAAATACCTTTTGTTGGGCGGAATCGATCGTTACGAGTATCGTAATCAATGCTGGCTCCGACTAAGCCGGCGTCGCCATTTGCAGTTTTCAATGGAAACAAGGTATGATCTGTAATTAAGGCACCGGCGCTATCATAAACATCTAAAAGTTCTGTCGTGGTGTAAGTGTAACTCAGATTAGCACGAGTGTACTCCCCTATAGGATGACCTAAAAACAAAGACCCACCGGTTTTATTTTCGTTGTAATCATCTCGTCCTGAATTCGTGCTGCGAAAAGCCCTGAATCCTGCAGACCACAAAGTGTCATTGTAATAGGGCTCAGTGAAACTCACATCAAAAGTAGTGGCAGTGCTTGCATGTTGTAAAGAAACCCCTAAGTTTTGACCTTTTCCCAAGAAATTTGTCTGCTGAACCGAGCCCTGCAAAGTAAAACCTTGGCTCGTTCCATAGCCAGCGCCAAATTGAATTTGTCCTGTGCCACGCTCTTTAACGACGATGTCCACGTTCATCAATTCAGGATGGTCCGGCACCGAGGATGTTTTAAAATTCACTTCTTCAAAAAATCCCAAACGTTGAACATTCTCGACGGATTCCCGGCGACGGGTTTCATTGTAGAGCTCGCCTTCTTTGATTTTTAATTCTCTTCGTAAAACTTTGTCCCGAGTCTTTGAGTTTCCGACCACATTGATTTGGCCAAAATAAACTTTATTTCCTTTATCAAAATCAAAAACCAGATCTACTTTTTTGTCTTTTTCGCGAACATTCCATCGCGGAATGACGTTGGCATAGGCATAACCTAAATCGCCATATTTGGCCTGCAAATCACTGAGATCTTTTTGCAGTATATCATAAGCAAAAATTTTATTCTCATCGAGCTTGATCGCATCAAAAAGCTCCTGCCTGGAAAATAAAATATCGCCGGCAAAATCAAGGTCACCAACCTCAAACTGCTCACCCTCTTCAACTCTAAAGGTGATGTAAATACCTTTTTTATCTGGCGTCACGGTGACTTGGGGTCGATCCACTTTTGCTTGAATGTAACCTTGGTTATAATAAACAAATCGAACAATTTGTGTGTCACGCTCGAAGATTTCTTGTTTGTAAGAACCGGAACCGCTTAAGCCCGTGAAGTAACCTTCTTCTTGAGTCATCAATTTAGATTTAAGATTAGCATCCGATAATTTTTTGTTACCAAGAAAAGTAATCTTTTTAACTTTAACTTTATCATTTTCTTTGATTTTAAAAGTCACTTTGACGGTTTCATCTTTAATAACATCGTCAACTTTCACATCAATTTTAGCTAAGAAAAATCCTTTATCTTCATAAAGTTTTTGAATTTTATCCTGGGCCTCTTTTATTTTCGCCATGTTCAATATCTCGTAGGCCTTTAAACCACTGGCTCCACTAATATCTTCAACTTTTAGCTCGCTGAGCCCTTCGTAAGTAATTTCAGCCATGGAAGGTTTTTCTAAAACCTTGTACTCGAGCTGAACACCTTTGCCCGTTAGAGTACGTAAAACTTCGACATTATAAAAATATCCTAACTTAAATAAAATTTGGATATCTTCACGTACTTTTTCGTCATCATAGGGTTCATTTAATTTTGTTTTCAACCGTGCGATAACGGCATCTTTTTCAATTTTCCTTTGCCCTGATACTAAAATATCCGAGACTATAGCCTCTGGCGTAACGAGCTTTTTTGTTGAACGTAATTTTGTCGATTTTAATGATTTTGCGCGAGATACAGCATTTGGTTTATTTTGAGCATAGGCCAACGGGGTCCACGGGCAAAAGAAGCTAAGCACGATCAATATCGGCAAGCATTGAATTAAAAAGAACTTAATGATTCGGCTAAGATACATCAACGCAGCTATTTCCTCGTGTGATAAAAGAGCCTAGCCTGGGGTCCAGGCACTGTCAAGAGAACCACTGGCCATCTTTTAAACGAAGAACGCGCGGAAATCTTTGCGCAAATGAAAGGTCATGAGTCACTACTACAAGAGAGAGATTAAATTTTTCTTTAAGCAGAAAAAAGATATCTTGAATTTTGCCGCTGTTGGTCGAATCTAGATTTCCCGTAGGCTCATCCGCAAATAAAATTTTTGGCCTTCGCACCAGGGCGCGGGCAATAGCCACCCGCTGAAGCTCTCCTCCGGAAAGCTGAGTCGGATAATGGGCCATGCGCTCGGCCAGTCCTAAAAGATTCAGTAAGTCCACCGCCTGTTCCCGAGATTCATCATGAGATAAACCCCCGATTCGACAAGGCAGCATGACATTTTCTAAAGCAGTCAATTCTGTCATTAAATGATGAAACTGAAAGACAAATCCCATAGTTTCATTGCGAAAAAGGGACAATTCTTGGTCAGGCATCGAGAGCAAATTTTTATCTTCATAGATTAAGTCCCCAGATTGAGGACGATCAAGGGTTCCTAAGATTTGCAGAAGCGTACTCTTGCCTGATCCAGATGTGCCAACAATTCCAACGGCTTCGCCCTCGTGAATCTGCATATTAATGCCCTTAAGAATTTGCAGTTCGCCGATTCCTTGAGAATAGCTTTTATAAATATTTGTCGCCGACAAAAGGACTTTTTTAGCCATACTTTAATCCTTCTACTGGCGAAAGCCGAGCGCCTCTTAACGCCGGGGCTAGCGTCGCCACAAAACAAATCAATAGAGTTGAAAAACAAATCCCCATAAAATCAATAAACCGAATTTCGACATTAATGCCATCAATTTTATAAACTGATCCCTGAATAAGACCCAAATTGGCTTGTCCCCAGACAAAAAACCAACATAAAAGCAAACCCAATAAACTTCCAAAGATGATTCCCACCGCCCCGATCAATAAACCCTGTAGGCTAAATATTTTTAAAATATCGAGCGAACGAACCCCTAAAGATTTCAGCAAAGAAATATCACCGTAACGTTGCACGACATTTACATACAAGGTACTGGAAACATTGAACGCCGCCACCATCACAATGATAAATACGACAAAAAATATTGTGGGACGTTCGATTTTAATCGCATCAAAAAGATTTTCATTTGAATCTCTCCAATCTCGAATCCAATAGTCCCTGCCTAAAGTGTAATTCAAACGAAATCCCGCTTTGCGAGATTCTTCGATATCCGCAAAACGTAAAATGAGTCCCATGTATTTATCTCCGATTTCGGCGAGATCTTGAGTGGACTTCAAATCTGTCATGATGAATCTTTCATTCCAATCGTATTTTCCTAAATCCAGAATCCCAGAAATTTGGAATTCTCCAATTCGACGTTTGAAAACCCCGGGATTAATCGCATTGCTGATTGGCACCACGACGCGAAAACTATCGCCCGGTTTGAGTTTCAATTTTTCCGCTAAACCTCGACCGATCAAAGCCAAGGCCTTCGAATTTCCCTGAGCAGGAGCTAACTGGATTTTTCCTTCAATTAATCGCGAATTCAGATTCAAGACTTGTTGATAACGATCCTGATCAACACCTTGTATAAGCACACCACTAATCACTCCTTGAGACGCAAAAATCGCTTCGATAGATGTGAATCTCGTCGTCGACACCAAACTGGGCTCAGCGACACGGATTTTTTCCTCTAACTCGAGCCAAGGATCTGGAGTGCGAGTTGTTTTTACCACTCGCACATGCCCCGTCACATCCGCCATCGCTTGTCTTAAAGTGGATTCAAACCCGCTCATCACGGCCATCGAAACAAATAAACAAGCCACTCCAAGAATCAATCCCCCTAAAGCAAGAGGCGCAGATCCTCCGAAAAGAGCGCGGCGACTAAAAAGCATTTTCCATGCTAACCACAACTCTAATTGACTTACTTTTAGGTCTTTAAGTTTAAATTTCATTTTGTTTTTGACTCTTGTTTCTCGGTCAAATTGGACTTTAAGTAGGCCATAATGAAATTATCCAAATCACCGTCCATGATATCTTGAATCTGATTGGTTTCATGATCAGTACGATGATCTTTGACTAATTGATAGGGATGCATGACATAGGATCGAATTTGCGAGCCCCATTCGTTCGCTTTTTTAGATGAATTCAATTCATCTTTAGCTTTGTTGCGTTTTTCAATTTCTTTTTCATACAGAGCGGCTTTCAGCATTTTCAGAGCCTTTTCGCGATTTTGAATCTGACTTCTTTGCGTCTGGCATTGAACAATAATTCCCGAAGGAAGATGGTACATTCTGACCGCGGAATCAGTTTTATTGACGTGCTGTCCGCCAGCGCCGCTCGAGCGAAAGGTTTCCACTTTCAACTCATCAGGACGAATTTCAATATTGATATCATCATCAACTTCCGCATAAGCGAAGACACTGGCAAAAGAGGTGTGTCTTCGTGCATTTGAATCAAAGGGCGAAATCCGAACAAGCCGATGCACACCACTTTCCGCTTTTAAATAACCATAGGCATAGGACCCTTCAATCAAAAGGGTACAGGATTTTATTCCCGCCTCTTCCCCTTCACTCATCTCAAGGATTTCGCTGCGATAGCCATGTTTATCAGCATAGCGCATATACATACGAAGCAGCATTCCTGCCCAATCGCAGGACTCGGTTCCCCCAGCGCCCGCATTGATTTGCAGATAAGTGCTGTTTGAATCTAATTCTCCGTTAAGAACTCGCTTCAGCTCAAGTTCTTGACCAATTTTTTCCACATGTTGAATTTCTGATTTCACATCTTTAAAAGTAGCTTCATCCTGAGCTTCCTCGGCCATTTCAAGTAAAACTTTGGCATCATCCAAACGCTGGGAAAATCCATTCCACTCTTCAACTGCTTTTTCGAGTAAACTTTTTTCTTTATTGATTTTTTGCATTTCCGACGGTTTTTCCCAAATAGCAGGATTTTCCGCGGCCATCGCTAACTCATTCAGGCGCTTTTTCTTTTTATCGAGGTCAAAGATACCCCCTAAGCTCCATTGAAAACTGATCAAGCTCGGCTAATTTTCTTTTCACATCAGAGATTTCGGCTACCAATGACATTTGCAAGTCCTTTTGTAAGTCGCACTCAAAATCTCTTTCCAAGTTCAGAAAGTCAACTTTTTCTCTTAAAGATGATTTTTTGGGGAGTTTTAGCGTTGAGTTCAAAAATTTTAAATATATAGGCCTTGCGAAAAAGCTCAGACATGACGTTTGGCACGCAGGCTTGCACTAGTTAAGAAGGGCAAGCCTGCGTGCCAAGCCGTCTATGGACCCCGCCGAAGAAGCAAGTAATTTTTTGATCTTTTTGA